>JBBEAV010000031.1:0-1160 GCA_040882655.1 Acidimicrobiales bacterium | reverse complement strand
GCGCTCGGTTGGTCTTTCACCACCTCAGGAAGTCACAGCGATGGGGACGGACAGCCAGTTCCCAGCCGCTGGGCCAGTGAAGAAGAAATGATTGCAATGGCGACCGAGGTTGGCAAGCACGAGGGCACAACCCTTGAAGGGATCGTTCCTGGTTGTCTCGATCGTTTCGCCGACGAAGAGATCGAACTTCTCGCAACACTGAGCGCTGCCGCCAAACGAGTCATGAATTGGAACGTGCTCACTATCGACAGCCGCGAGCCCGACCGAGTCGGTCGCCAGGTCGAGGCCTACGACCGAGCCAAAGAACTAGGCGGCCGCGTGGTCGCTCTCACAATGCCGGTTCTCGTGCCGATGAACATGAACTTCGCGACCTTCTGCGGTATTTGGTTGCTCCCAGGATGGGAAGAAACGCTGCGTTGCGAAATTCCAGAACGTATCGCTCGACTCTCCGATCCCGAGGTGCGTGCTCGACTTCTCGCTGCATCAAAGTCCGAGGAGGCTGGCATCTACCGTCGCATCGCCGACTGGGAGGACTACGTCATTGGCGACACGTTCTCGGAAGAAAACGCCGGACTCTCGAACCGCACCGTTGGCGATATCGCCGCCGAACGCGGGACCACCCCGTTTGACACGCTTCTCGACATCGTGATTGCCGACGAGACTCAAACCGTGCTTTGGCCAGCACCCAAAGACAAGGACCCAGAGTCGTGGCGCATGCGCGTCGAGGCCTGGAACGACGAGCGGGTCATGATCGGCGGTTCTGATGCAGGCGCTCACCTCGACCGCATGTGTGGCGCAACATTCCCCACCCGTTTCTTGGGCGACATGCTCAACGGCCGCAAGTTGATTCCCATTGAGCGTGCGGTGCAACTCATCACCGAAAAACCTGCGCAGTTAATGGGACTTGTTGATCGGGGCACACTGATTGAGGGCAACAACGCCGATATCGTTATTTTCGACCCGACCACCATTGGTTCGGAGAATGCACATATGGTCGCCGACCTCCCCGGTGACTGTTCACGGCTCACTGCTGATTCCTACGGAATCGAACGAGTTCTCGTGAATGGAACTGCAGTAATCGTGGACGGAGAATTCACCGGCGCCACACCCGGCACCGTGCTCAAGAGCGGCAAAGACACCTACACCGTCCTGCCGTAATT
>JBBEAV010000030.1:0-14786 GCA_040882655.1 Acidimicrobiales bacterium | reverse complement strand
GAGAACTACGAAGACCACGGAATGCCCCGGCCTGACTACCTCGATCGCATCATCGCCGGGGCCCGGTAGTTCGACCTTCCCTAGGCCTGCATTGACGATCTCGATGCCGTCCCCGTATGGCGCATTGCATTTTTCGGTACTATGCGCAGTAGCCCCCATGAAATGAGATTCCTTTGACTGCTCGACGCATTGTTCTCACCTTCGCAGCGCTGGCCCTTGTCGCTGCAGCGTTCGTGCTCCCGTTTGGATCGTCATCGAACTCCGACGCAAATGCGGTCACCGCCCCCGCTGAACCCGTTACCGCTTTCACGATCATCGACGACGGTCAAGGCCTGTGCGATCTCTACTCCATTGAACTTGCAACTGGCCTGCTGACCAATCTTCCTGCTGCATCGTCTGACGCTGCATGCGTCTTCGATCTTGCCGTTGCACCGAATGGAATCGTCTACGGCATCACCGGAAGGCGCTTTTTCAATACTGGTTCCTTGACGGGTTCAGCAGATTCCCTCGGTGGCGCAGAACTCGTCACGTTCTCGGCCGACGGAACGCCGAGCGGCACGTCGCTCACCGTTGATGATCTGCCGATTTCGGGAGTCAGCAGCGGAAGTATTGCGGTGAACGCAGCTGGTGTGGTTTATGTCATCGCCATCAACGAAACCACCTGTGATCCTCGACTCAGCGCCCCAGAATCATTCGACCCTTCCGATACCTATGCGTTCCACTGTTTGTTCACCGTGAATCTCGCAACTGGTGCACTCACCCAAATCGGTGAAGGTTTCGCACCCAACGCAGCAGTTCTAGGACTCACCTCATGTGCTTCGACAATGTGGACGATCAGTCCCGGCATGTTCCAACCTGCGGGCGACAATCAACCAGCGACCGTTGCGATTCCTTGGTTTGCTCTCGACCCAACAACCGCCATTCCCACCCCTGGCGGCATCGGTTCGGAAATTACTGGATACGACTGCCTCGCAACGGGCGACACTGTCTATGCGCTTTCCACCTCCTCGTTCGGGATGACCGCCAACTCGCTAGAACCCAAGGTGCGCAATGATGCAACCCTCGGCACGATTGACCCCCACACTGGTGTTTTCACTCCCACCGTTGCGCTTAGCGATCCTCAGGCGTTGATCGCGTGGTTCCTTGATTTCGCAGTGGTTCCTCCGCCGGTCGTGCCCGAGCCGGTCGTTTCCACAACGGTCGTGCCTACAACGGTCGTGCTCGATCCAGTAGCGCCGATCTTCACGCACTGAGCAGTCCTCAGTTTCTCATCGACGACGTGACAAGGCCACATGTTGCGACGATGTCCTCCGAGGCTGGCATCATCAACCGATTCCCGCTCAACGGTCAGATCGCCACCAAAACTCTCTCTCTATATATAGAGAGGGTAAGAGCGGGCGAGAGCGAGCTACAACGGGGTCGGATCTCGGTCTTCGATCTACATCGCTTCTATCCTGCGAGGCGCTGCCGAAATTCGCCTTCCGCGCCGCTGGACCATGGAATTGGCCGCCTGGGCTTGAGCTTCAGCCGGGGCCGGGGCCGGGGCCTGGGCCGGGGCCTGAATTAGTTCATTCGGCCTATTCACTTCGCCTGCACTGATCCGTATTATCGAACGTATGTACGAAGCATCACACCGCTCATCATCGTTCGCGATGCCGACCCCCTCGTCTGTTGATGCCCCTGTTTTTGATGCCCCTGTTTTTGATGCTGCGATGCCCGGCGTTACTGAGGTTGGTGGCGCTTCGGGGTCGCTCGGGTACAGTCCGGCGGTGGCCGAACTCATCGCCGCCGTGCAACACCTTTCTCGCAGTGGTATCGCCGCCGATGCTGGCGAACTCGTCGAGGTGCACCGACAACTTGATCATTTGCAATCACTGCTAACTGAAGCTCAAACCCGTTTTGACCAGTACGAACTTTGGCGTCATCAAGGGGCGGGCTCATTGCGCGGTTGGCTTGCGCACGAATGCACTCTTAGTCGTCGGTCGGCATCGCAACACGCGCGCCTTGCCCAGCGAATGTCTGCCTGGCCTGATGTTGCGTCAGCCTGGCGCTCTGGCCACCTTGTCGGCGCCAAGGTCGAGGCCATGGTTGCCATTATTCCGCCTCGGTTCGTTGCGCTGTTTTCCGAACACGCACCGGGAGTTATCCCAGCTGTTGCGTCATTGTGTGTGAACTCCACCGAGAAAGTGCTTCGTCAATGGGTACACATGGCCGAAGCGGGCGATGGGCCTGAAGATTTCACTGGTCCATCCTCAACCCTGCACGCCTCCACCTATCTCGACGGAAGTTTGGCCATCAGCGGTCAACTCCAAGGGGCCGACGCCGCACTTGTCGAGGCCGCCCTTCGCGTGTTCGCTGTGCCCGACTCGGTCGATGAAAACGGTCAGCCCACCGGCGCTTACCGATCATTTTCTGAACGTACTGCCGCTGCACTGGTTGCGATGGCCCAGTGCGCGCTCGATCACCGCAACGGCCCAGGCGAAATTGGTCGCTTTCAACCCCATGTTTCATTGGTTGTCGACATCACCGAAGCTCGGGCTGCGGCGTTGCGCGGTGCCGGGGTGGCAACAATCGCCGATCTCGATCGTGTCGCCACTGCAAAGAACTGGAACAACATCGAGCGGGCCTGGTTCACCGAAGCCCTCGCCCATCACGGTCAAGCCACCACCGCCGACGGCACATGTGTCACACACAATGCCCTCAATGTGCTCTCCTGCGATTCAGTTCTTCAGCGTGTGCTTGTCTCGGGCTCAAAAGTGTTGAACCTTGGCACTGAAGTTCGAACCGCTAGCCCCGGTCAACGAAGAGCAATCATTGTCAGAGATCGCCATTGTCGAGCTCCCGGATGTCAAACAAAACCGAGATTTTGCCAAGTGCACCACATCGACCACTGGGCGTTGGGTGGCAGAACCGATGTCGACAGAATGGTTTTACTCTGCGGCACGCACCATCGAGAGTTTCATAAACCGGGCTACAAAATGGAGTTTTCAGAGGATGGCACCTTCACCGTGTCCTCATCTCGAGGCTGGCGCCGATCCACCGTGCCCGACCGACCCGACCAACTCTTCTTCCCCATGCCAGTGCAATGAGTTCCATGGTGCGTGCCTTTCGGTCAGTCCTCAGTATCGTTAGAAATTCCGCAATCTCACTCCCGGAGACGTCATGCTTAACCGGCTCATCGATTTGGCCGAACGGGGCCGAATTCCCGATGGCGTTCTCACTCTTGCCATGTCGGGCCTCTGCCGGAGGCGCCGAACTACTGCTCGCCGGGCCCTGCGCAACGGCGAACAACTCAAGTTCATTCAATCCTGCGATGTGGGCCCCATTGCCGTGCAAACCGAAGCGGCCAACGAACAGCACTACGAGGTTCCGGCCGAGTACTTCAATCTTGTGCTCGGGCCCAACCTCAAATACAGCTCGGCCTACTACCCCACCGGCAACGAATCGCTGGCCCAGGCCGAGGAAGCCATGCTCACCCTCACTTGCCAACGCGCCGGCATTGTCGACGGCATGCGCGTGCTCGACATCGGATGCGGCTGGGGCTCACTTTCGCTCTGGATCGCCCGCCAGTTTCCCCGCTGCCAGGTTGTTGCCGTCTCTAACTCACACTCGCAACGCACCGATATCGAGGCCCGTTGCCGGCGCGAGGGCATCACCAATGTGCAGGTCATCACCGCCGACATCAACCAGTTCGAACCCGAAGGCCAATTCGACCGCATTGTGAGTGTCGAGATGATGGAACACGTTCGTAATCATCGCGGACTGTTCGAACGCATCGACCGCTGGCTGGCACCTGATGGCCAATTGTTCGTGCACATCTTTGTGAATCAAACGCTTTGCTATCCGTTTGTGACTCGGGGCGAAGCTGATTGGATGTCCACCTATTTCTTCACGGGCGGAATGATGCCGTCCTGGGATCGCTTACCCGATCTCGGTGTGCTGCCGCTGGTCGAACGCTGGAAAGTCGATGGCACGCACTACGCCCGCACACTGCGCGATTGGCTGAAAAAACAAGACACGCTCGACCACGACGTTATGGATGTAATGATTGCTACCTACGGCGAAGAGAGCCGGCGATGGTTTCAACGCTGGCGTATGTTTTATTTGGCCTGTGCGGCACTCTTTGATTTTGATCGTGGCAACGAGTGGTTTGTCGCTCACTACCTGTTTGCGAAAGGAGCACTCTCCGAATCGCCATGACCGATACCAAACCAACATCGGTTGCCATCATCGGCTCCGGCATCTCTGGCCTTACCTGCGCCCATTTGCTTGGGCCTCACTACACAGTCACCCTATTTGAGGCCGATGATCGTTTGGGGGGCCACACCAATACCGTGCCCGTCACGCTGCCCGGGCCCGAGCACCACAATGTCGACACCGGCTTCATTGTGTTCAACGAACACAACTACCCCGGATTCATCACGCTGCTCGACCAACTGGGTGTGGCTAGTCAGCCCAGCACTATGAGTTTCTCGGTCAGTTCAGCGGTCTCAAACACCGAATATCGCGGCACCAATCTCAATACGCTCTATGCCCAACGATCCAATCTCCTCAAACCCTCCTTTCATCGCATGCTGATTGAGATTCTGCGATTTAACCGTCTCGCCCGCACGCAACTCTTACATGATCAATCGGGTATCTCCCTTGATGAGTTCGTCAGCAACCACCGTTTTTCCCAGCGGTTTCGTGAAGAGTTTTTGATTCCACTCGGCGCGTCGATCTGGTCCGCCGATCCTCGCCAGTTTCTTGATTTCCCCGCAAGTTCCTATGCCCACTTCATGAACAATCACGGGCTTTTAAACGTTGCCGGACTGCCGAAGTGGCGCACAATCGTTGGTGGTTCCTCGACCTATGTAAAAGCGCTTATCGAGAAATTCAGCGGCACCGTTCGGCTGGCCACACCGGTTCGCTCTGTGCACCGTTCATCCACTGGTGGCATTGGTCTGCGTACCGACAACGGCACCGAACACTTCGACGCGATTGTGCTCGCTGGTCATTCCGACCAATCCCTCAAAACTCTGAGCGATGCCACCGATGCCGAACAGTCAATCCTCGGCGCTATTCGTTTTCAACCAAATATCGCCACCCTGCACACCGACGAACGATTCCTTCCTCGTAACAAGCGTTGCCGAGCCAGCTGGAACTACCACATTGATCAGCGCGGCAGCGATACCGCCACGCTTTCCTACTGGATGAACGAACTGCAGTCCATTACTTCTTCGCATGAACTGTTGGTCACGCTTAATCGTGCCAATGAAATCGACCGCTCAAAAGTGCTCGCCGAATTCAACTACGCCCACCCCGTATTCGATCAGGCCGCCATGGCCGCGCAATTGCGACGCGATGAAATACAGGGCATCAACAACACATACTTCGCCGGCGCGTGGTGGGGCTTCGGCTTTCACGAGGATGGGGTGCAGTCTGCGCTCGACGTCTGTGCTCGGCTGGGCGTAACTCTGTGATCGCGTTGTATTCGGGTCACACCCGTCATCGTCGCTTCACCCCTAAGAGCCACGAGTTTTCTTTCAACCTCGAGATGGTGCTTTTCGATGCCGATCAACTCGGTGGAGCCAAGCCGCCATCGCTACAAGCCGCTAAACGCCAGCGCGTCGATCGTGCTGATCTGTTCGACGGCGACACCACAACAACACTCGGCGATGCCGTGCGCGCATTTGTGAATCAACAAAATGACACCACCTGCACCGGCCCGGTGCGCACGCTGTGTCTGGCCCGGGCCAACGGTTATGTATTTAATCCGCTTACCGTGCATTGGGTCATGACCCCCGAAGGCACGCAGGTCGAATCGATGGTCCTCGAAGTCACCAATACGCCGTGGAATGAGCGGCACTTTTACGCCGTCACCAGCCCAGCACGGTTCGCCAAGGAACTGCACGTCTCTCCATTCGGCCGCATGGACGAAACCTACGGTTTCTCCTGTTCAGGCCCCGAGGCCGCCATTTGGCTCCGACTGGAAAACTTCGACGCTTCTGGTACCCGAATCTTCTGTGCTGATCTCTCATTGCGGCGCGATACCCGTAACACTTTGCCCTTCTTGACTCAACGGGTGTGGCTGGCAATTCACCGCCAGGCCCTCCGTCTTTGGCTAAAGAAAGTTCCCATTCAGCCCCACCCCAAACGACAATGACAAAAACTTCCGATTCCATTGTTGAAACAGTCCACACCCCGCCGAGACGGGCTCTGCTTGGTTCGCGTCCAGCCAAAATGTTGCTCATCGGCTTAGCCAAGCGTTATGTCACCGATCCATTTGAGATCCGCGACGAACACAACGACGCCGTTTTCACTTCTGGCACCGGGCCGTGTCCCACGTTGACCATTCTCGATAAGCGGGCCTGGTCAATGGTGCTCACCGGCGGCAGCGCCGGTTTAGGCGAGGCCTACATCCGCAATTGGTGGACCACCAACGATCTCACCGGTGTGCTGCGGGCACTACTGCGGGCGCTGGCCCGCACCGAAGCGCAGCGCACTGGCGTGCACCGATTCTTTGCCCCGCTCACCGAACGCGTGCGCAAACTTCGTTCGGCCGACAAAGCTCGCGACCGTCGCAACATCATCGCCCACTACGACATCGGCAACGAGTTCTTCAAACTCCTGCTTGACCCAACGTTGATGTATTCAAGCGGTTACTTCTCCACGCCTGATGTGTCAATGGAAGAAGCATCCAACGCCAAAAATGATCGGCTCTGTCGTTCACTCGGCCTGCGGGCCGGGCACCGACTCATGGAAATCGGCACGGGTTGGGGCGGCTTCGCCATGCACGCGGCATCAAAGTTTGGTGTGCATGTCACCACCACCACGATTTCCAATGAACAGTTCGACTACGCCACCGAGCGAGTAAACCGGGCCGGCCTAAGCGAGCAGATCACTGTGCTGAACGAGGATTACCGTGATCTTTCAGGCACCTTCGATCGCCTCGTTTCAATCGAAATGATTGAAGCAGTGGACTGGCGCGAACACGAAACCTATTTCGCCAAATGTGAAACGCTTCTCAAGCCCGATGGCGTTATGGGTTTGCAAGCAATCACTATCAACGACGATCGCTACGAGCGGGCTAAAGCTACCAACGACTTCATTAAATCGTTCATCTTTCCCGGTGGCTGCCTTCCTTCTTATGAGTCAATTGTTCGTTCCACTTCGGCAGCCACGTCACTTAAAGTTCAAAGCGCTGATCGTTTCGGTTCCTCATACGTGACCACGCTCCAACGATGGCGCGACTCTATGAATCGCAATACATCGGCTATTACCGCCCTCGGCCTTGACGATTCATTTATTCGGCTTTGGGATTTCTATTTGTCCTACTGTGAAACCGGTTTCGCCGAAAAAAGCATCGATGTGCAGCAGATCCTGCTGGCCCGCACTGGCTACGTTCATTCCTGATCAGGAGACCCCATGACCGAACCACTGGCTTCGTACAACGCCATCCGCGACCGCATGATGGCCATTGCGTTCGACAATGCCAGCGCGCTCACCACCACCGTGCCGGCCTGCCCTGACTGGACGGCCACGCAGTTACTGCTGCACTGCATGTCGTTACCGGTTGCTATCGGTGCCGGTGATCTTCCCTCGGGCGATCCCAACGGCTGGATCGACGGCCTAGTTCAAAGCCACGACGGCCGTTCGCTGGAGGAAATCCAAACGCTCTGGCTCGGTGCCGATGACACCGTTGCCGGCATGCTGAATGGCGGCATGACGCTTTTGCTCGACGATCTCTCAGTGCACGAACACGACCTGCGTGGCGCACTTGGTATTCCCGATCACGATGCGCTCGATATCGATTTGGCCGTGCCCGGCGCCGCTGCATCGGTTGCACCGGGTCTGACTGAGGCCGGACTTGGCAGCATCGAAGTTCGAGCCAACGGCCAAACCTGGCGATCACATGATGCCGAACCCACCTGGGTAATCGAAACAACGCCGTGGGAAGCCACCCGCGCGTTATTCAGTCGCCGCACTGCCAATGAGTTGCGGGCCCTCGGGGGCACCGACGCGCATATCGCCGTTATCAATGCTCATCTCCCCCTCCCCACCACATCACTGAACGAGGCCTGACCCATGACCACCGACCTCTATGCCCTTGAAGCGCCCGCTCAAAACCTGCTGTTTCGTGAAGCGCATACGGCGAAAACCTTTACCAACGAACCAGTCACTGACCAACAGGTTGCCGCCATCTACGACCTCATTAAGTGGGGACCAACTATGACGAACTCGCAGCCCCTGCGCATTGTGTTGGCCCGTTCAGATGATGCACGAGCACGCGTCGTGAGCCACATGCTGCCCAGCAACGCTGACAAAACCGCAAGCGCGCCGCTTATCGCCGTGCTGGCTGCCGATATGAAATTCAATCGCCATATCGAACGCATCTTCCCGGACATGCCCCATATGGCGAAGATGTACGAGAACGACGGATTTCGTGAGCCCATCGCCGATAGTCAGGCGTGGATGCAAGCCGGTTACTTCGTCATGGGTGTGCGGGCCATCGGCCTTGATGCGTGCCCGATGCTTGGCCTCGACCGCCCTGGTCTCGATGCTGACCTGTTCGCCGACTCAGATCTGCGCTGCATCACCGTTGTACTCATCGGCAAGCCCGGACCCGACGCCTACGGTCAACGCCTGCCCCGACTCAACTATGACGAGGTCGTCAGCGTTCTCTGACCGTTCGCTCTCGCTACTGAGCGTGGGTAAACAACGACGCCAGGCCCGACACTCGCACTGAGGGGTTTTCCACTGCGCTCGTGAATGCTTCGGCCGAACCGATAACGACCGCATTACCCCCTGCTCGGGTGAGGCCCGTGTAGAGAAGCTCACGAGTGAGAAGCGGCGAACCTTCCTTCGGCAGCATCAGTATCACAAGCTCTTTGTATTCCGAACCTTGGCTCTTGTGCACGGTCATGGCGAAGGCCCGCTCGACTGGGGGCAGATCAACCGTCGAGATGTAACGGGTCTTCTCGTTGGTGCCGAAGCACACCTTGGGGCCATCTTGTGTTTCAACAACAACACCAATGTCGCCATTGACCAGACCAACGCGAGGCGAGTTCACCGTCACCAGCAACGCGCGGCCAAGCACCATCAGGTCTCCTGATCGCAACTGCAAGCGACGGTCGATGATGTCATTCCACTGATCAATACCCAGTGGACCGCGACGCATGCCACACAGCAAGCGACTGCCCGCAATTTTATCCAGTGCCTTTGCATGATCAGCAGGCTCGGTGGAACGAGCGAGATCGCGGACATCTCGGTACGTGCTAATCAACGCATCGATGATCGAACTCGACGGCTTGGCGCCCGCGGTCGTCTCGATAAACGTGAGCCGTGAGCCAGAGTTCCGAATTGCGGCCAGTGCAGTCTCTGCCTCGCCCTTACGAATCATCGGTGCAACAGTTGCAATCGGATTATCGCCGGTGATGCGACGTACTTTTTGCAATTCGAACACGCTGCCATCAAGCAATGCTGCAGACGAAACGAGGTCGCGCAGCACTGATCCCGATTCAACACTTTCAAGCTGCGCATCGTCGCCCACCAACAGCAACCGTGACCGCGTACCCAGTGCTTCGAACAGCCGGGCCATGAGTTGCAACGGAACCATGGAGGTTTCGTCGATGATGACAAGGTCGTGATTGAGCGGACGCTCTCGGTCGTGGGCGAAACGTGTGTTCATGCCCCGCTTACTGCCCAGCATCCCGTGAATTGTTGTGGGCTTGATCGCCCGCAATTGCGTCAATACCGCATCGGACGGACGGCTCTCGCTCTTTTCAAGCGTGTCGGCAAACTCGTCAAGCAATTCCTTTGCCCGAGTCGCGGCCTTTCCCGTGGGTGCGGCAACAGCCACCGACACCTCTTGACCCTGTTCTTCAGCATCCACAAAAAAGGCCAACAAACAACGGGTAAGCGTGTAAGTCTTGCCCGTTCCTGGGCCGCCGGTGAGCACATTGAATGAACGAACGAGCACCGATTTGGCCAGTTCATTCTGACGGGCGTCGTCGTCTGATACTTCCAGTTCCCGGTCGATGAGTGCGAGTGCGGCAGACGAGGTGACATCGTCGGAATGAGCAATGAGCGCCTGCACCGACTCGGCCACCAACACTTCGTCGGCAAACTGTCGCTGTGAACTGAAACGATTCTCAATCAGCACCAACGGCCGAGTGTCGGCCAACGCTTCGGCCGAGGTTCCTGGAACATCAAGCACTCGCACCAATGGTGAAGCCCGCAGTGCTTTGTCGAACTGCTTGGCCGTCGGCAACGTTGGCAGCACCCACTCTTGGCCTGATCGAGAAATTGCTCGGCCGAGATCTTCGGTCAACGTGTCGAGATTGAGACACGCATGACCGTTTCGATGGGCCCAGACCGCAAGGCCAAAAGCAAACAGCACCGTTTCGTCGGTGCAGTTAGCTCGACGAGCAAGCATCGCCGCCGTGACGATGTCGGCGTTCTCAAAGAGACCGGTTCCAGTTTCGGGGTCGAATCGTAATGCATTGAGGACATCAATCGGTTCGGTCATGACTGACCTCCCAGCAGTTTGCTCGCAGCCATAATCAATTCGCTCGACGGACGCCAGGCAAACACGCCGTTGCGTTGACCATCGATGACTGCGGTGTTGGGGCCAATCATTCCGCGCACAAACAGATAGTTCGTGTCGCCGATGTGGCGATCGATGTCGTACTCGGCCAAACGCAGTTGCAGCATCCGATGCAGGGCGATGTTGTAGACGAGGATCTGCAGCGGATAGTCGCCATGTTCCATCGCGTGCTTCATGGATTCGTAGCCATAGGCAGATACCGGAGCGACGTTTCCCGGGGTGTGCAGGCGATTGGTTTTGTAGTCAACGACGCCGTAGGTGCCGTTTGACGGGTCGCCAAGACGAATCACCGAGTCGATGCTGCCGGTCATGAGACCAGCCATGGCCGACATGCGATTGCCCGAGGCCAATACCTTGAAATAGTCGGAGAACTGATCGTCCTCATCTCCGGCAGCGAGTTCGAACAGGGCGCTCGGAGTTACGGGTGAATTGCCATCGGCCAACGGGAAGTGGAAGACCAATTCGTTCAGGCAGTCTGCGCCGATCGAACGCAACGTTGGGCCCTCAGCGGCTGCAGTGAGCGGTGTATCGATGGCCAACACGAGGCCTTGAGCCAACGCCTCGGGATCGGCATCGAACGACGCGGCGCGGCCCGAGGTTTCGATGACTGTGCGAACCTCGGCGTCGACATCGGGTAGCGAAAGGTCGAACAACTCAAACAACTCGTGCACGAAGGTGCCGAAGTCAGCACTGGCCTGCATGCCGAGAAGCGGCCCTTCGAAGGTTTGGGGACTTCCGTCTTCTCCGAGTTCAGGCTCGCCAGGAGTTTCGTCGTTGCCACCACGGGCGGAGCCTTCGTTGTTTGCGCGCGCACCCTTTGACAGCGAGGAATACGACCAGCGATACCAAGCGTCACGCTCAATGTCGTGCTCAGGGAACGGTTCGGCTGTCAGCACACCAGTTACTTCAGGCGTGGGTGCATCCCAATGACGGTTGTCTTCCCACTTCGTGAGTTCATCGAATGAGACGTTCGGGCCCAGACGTTTCACGAGTTCGGTGAGTTTCTCGTGAGCAGTTTCGTCGTCGACTTTGGGTTCTTGTTCGAGATTGTCGGTGGAGCCGAAAAGGACTCGGGCCAACGGACCCTTCAGCGCATAGTCCTTCGGTGCGCGTCCCCACCAAATGACGAGTTGATGCTGCGCACGAGTCACTGCCACATAGAGAAGGCGAAGCTCATCACCTTCCGCTTCGATCTTGTCGCGTCGCTGCCGTTCAGCCTGATCAAGATCGTCGTTGACCCAATCGATACTGGGTGCGGCATCGACATAACGAACGCCTTCGTCTTCATAGACCGATTCCGATGACTTGGTGATGCCCTTCGGGAACGGCATGAGAACAATCGGGTACTCAAGGCCTTTCGAAGAATGCATCGTGGTGATCTGGATGACATCACGATCGGTGTCGATACGACGCTTCTGCGCCTCGGCCTCGGTATTCATTGTTTCTTTGAGCTCATCAAGCGCTCGTAACACCGCACTTACCGGTGCGCGTCGACCACCAAGTTGACCATTGAGCAGTTCAATGACATGTTCGAGATCAGTGAGTCGTCGCTCTGCCTCGAAGTCGGAAGAGATCTCTTTGATGACGCCATCATCAAAGCGAAGCACCTGATACCAACCAACAAGTCCGCGCGCTTCGAGTTCATTCGCCCAAATCCGGCATTTGGTTTGCAGCACTTCGATTGGATCCTGCACCGTGATGGTGGCTTCGGCACTCGGCGCGTCGACTACTGGGTTGAGCGCAAACCAGCTCAGTTGCACTGCACGAACGCGACGAACATCAGCTGGGTTCGCCATTGCGGTGAGCAACAGGCGCAATTGCTCCATGGCCTCGGACTCGAGCACGGAACCAATACGACTGCGAACCGCAGGAATATGTCGCTTGCGCAGTTCCTCGACTAAGGGCTCCGCATCGTTGTGGCCGCGAACAAGGATGCAGATGTCGCCGAGTTTCACCGGACGCGGTTCGGCGTTCGAGCCGAGCGCCGGCGCGATCTTGCCGTCCTTCAGCAGTTTCTCGATGTGGTCAGCGACATCGATGGAAATGGCAGCGCGAACCGGATCGGCGTTTTCTTTATTGGGATTGGCAAGGAACCGGAACTGCAAAGGCTGACCGCCCCCGGTGAGTCGTGCATCGGCGTGGGAGTCAGGTGTGGTGACGGGAACATAGGCAATGTCCTCGTCGCCGAACGTCACGCCGGTAAGCCAGGAATTCAGCACCTCGACCAATGGCCGGTCGGAGCGATAATTCGTCGTCATTTGTCGCTTTGACATGGAACCATCGGCTGCGGCCTCGAGATACGCATCGATATCGGCTCCTCGGAACCGGTAAATGGCCTGCTTGGGATCGCCCACCACGATGAGGGCAAGAAACTCGTCGGGAACTCCGGCCAAGTCGAACACCCTTGAGAACAAGCGCCACTGGAACGTGTCGGTGTCTTGGAACTCGTCGATGAGCACTAGGCGATAGCGAGACCGCAACACACGAATGATTTCTCCACCAAGCGTTGGGTCATCGAGTTTCTCGACGAGATCGACGATGAGATCGTCGAAAGCCACTACGCCCTGCGCAATGCGTTCTTCTTTGATCGCCTTGCGAAGTTCCTGAATAATCGATGACCACTGACCCGCTGGTGATGCATCTGGAGCGGGCGCGAGTTCGGCCGCCAAGTTGCTCGAAGTGGACTTCAGGACTTTTGCTACCGACCTCTCGATGCTTGTCGGATTTTTCGCACCAGTCGGATCGAGTGCGAGCGCATTTTCAGCAAAGCGATTGACTAGGACATCGCGAATGACCTTCTGAGAAACAACGGCATCGCTTTCCGCTGGTGCGGGAGTCTTCGCGTCGCCAGAACGAATACCAAGATCGCCGAGCGCTTGCTGAAAGAAGCCATGGATTGTGGAGATAGTCGCCGAATCGATGTTGGAGATTGCGGTTTCGAGGCGCTCACGGCGCAGAACTAGTTCGTCGCCCGTGCACTTGCGCAGATTGGCCAACCACGGGTCGAGTTTCTCGGAATCGGGCGTATTCACTGCATTGAGCGCGCGCAGCAGTTGCTCGCGAACCTCTTGTTTCATTTCCGCAGCAGCAGCCCGAGTGAACGTGACCATAAGGAGTTCATCGGCACGAAGGCCTTCTTCAGCCACATAACGCGCAACAAGCGCCGTGAGTGAGTAGGTCTTGCCGGTTCCGGCGCTGGCCTCGAGCAACAACCATTCGCGAGATGGCAGGGCGTGTGTGAGTTCGAAGACGTTGGCGGCACTCATCTCGTCATCGTCGTTTCCTTGAAACAGTCCTGCAACGCACGGGCATAGGCCTGGAAGCGCGTGCCAGTTGTGGCGAAGTCCTGATCTATCGGATGCAAGGGGCCGAATACATCGGCGGGGTTGGTGAAATCGGCGAACGTACGGCGACCAAAAATGGCTGCAGCGGAGGGATTCTTGAGGTCGGAGTTCAGCCCGGTGTTGACGTGGGACGACTTTGTGAGATCAGCCCACGATGCGTACTCAAACAACGGAAGCGGCGAGCACAGCGCTCGTTGATGAACACCAAGGGCGAACTGAACAATTGTGTTTGCAGAACGGCTCCGGTCAGTTTCGGACTCCCCCGCCAAAACAAACCGCTCTACCGCCACACGATCTGCATCAAGGAGTTCTCCGCCGCCATCGACCTTCTTCTTCAGATTCTCTTCTGCTTTTTTGTCTAAGCGTGTGAGGACAACCGCTGAGCGAATCTTCGAGGGCTCACTCAGGGCCAACAATGCGAGGCGCAACCACGGTCGCGTTCGATGTCGGCCATGAGCCCCCGAAAACGCGATCTCGAGGACTTGGGTGTCGGTTGCATCAATCGTGTCGATAACCCAAGCACCATCAATTTCAACTTCTATTAGATGAGAGACCTCGCCAGCGAAATCCACGTCAAGCGTGGCAAGCATCGCCGCAACTTCAGATTCGATCTTCGTCCAGAATCGATCGCCGACCGCACCAATGGGCACACCGCCCATGAGCTGTCGGAGGTGGCGCTGGTCGCGTAAATCGGCCCCCGAACGGGCCGCTTTCACAAGGTCGGAACCGATCATTGAGTACTCGCGGGTGCCGGGCCACAAACCAACCTGATCGTCGGAACTGCGGACTCCACTGGGCAAAGAAATCTGCATGCGCTCACGCATGTACAACTCGGCCGGCTTCTTCATGGCGCT
>JBBEAV010000029.1:0-14803 GCA_040882655.1 Acidimicrobiales bacterium | reverse complement strand
CTGATCTTGTAGTTCCCGTGTTCACCGGCTGAACGTTCGACCGCCCCAGAACCCCGACGAGCCTTCCCCCATGGCTTGAGAGCCGTTGCGCCGGGTTTCGCGCCACGTTCCGCGCCATATCCCTATTCAGAACCTCCCTTAGAGAACGGATCGCCATGAGATCATTGACCCTTCGGAAGATTACCCCGCTAGTCAGATACAGCCGATAACCCAGCGGCGTCGAGTGGGTGAGGTCGTTGCTGCCAATCGCCAGCGGCGCCCGCATCGAAGCCACAAGGCGACGTTGTGCAGTTCGGAGCAAAGCGCGGCGCGTAGTTGATTGTGTACCCGTTGTGTACCGCGTCGACTTTGGGTCGGCAGCAATAAAGAACGGGACCGCTTGAATTGCGGACCCGTTATGCGTTTTTGATGGTGGGCGATACTGGACTCGAACCAGCGACCCCTGCCGTGTGAAGGCAGTGCTCTAGCCAACTGAGCTAATCGCCCCGCAATGTCGAATCGTAGTCCACCTGTGGCGAGGTCCCGAAGTTCCCAAAGGTTGAGACATGGGGCATTGCGCGTCGGCTCCGTTGAGATCACACCAGCCAACGCCCTAAGGTCTGCTCTTTACATTTTGAACGTGACGCAAAGAAAGCCAAGGGAAAAACCATGCCAATTCCTGCTGATGAATTTCCGATACATCAGGCCCCATATTCGTTAGCCCATGCGGCATCAAGCGATAGAAATTTTTACGATCGGTCCTATTGGAATGCTCATGACAGAACCGGCGAAGTTTTTTTGATCACCGGACTCGGTCAATATCCCAACCTTGGTATCACCGACGCATTTGCCTGTATCCGTCGTGGCGATCTGCAGCACACCATCCGGATGTCTGACGTTCTTGGTCCAGATCGGATGAATCAGCAGGTTGGTCCCTATCGAATTGAAGTTATCGATCCTCTGAATGAACTTCGTATTACCTGTGATGCCAAGGATGAGGGTTTCGAGCTTGATCTCCATTGGAGGGGTTCGTTCCCGGCGGTTGACGAGTCGCCCCATATCTCTCGTAATGGCGCAAAAATCATCCTTGACGCCCAGCGCTTTGCTCAGGTTGGTACCTGGGAAGGGGTCATTCGGGTGAAAGGCGAAGAGATTCCAGTCAATCCCGAGACATGGGTGGGCACCCGTGATCGCTCGTGGGGCATCCGACCGGTCGGTGAACCTGAACCCGCGGGCCGGTGGGTGGCCGAGCCGAATGCCAATGGTGGTTTTTACTGGGTGTACGCTCCGCTGCGTTTCGAGGACTTTGCAATCGTCTTTATTGCTCAAGAAGACGCAGACGGCCTCCGCAACCTGAACGATGCACTCAGGGTGTGGCCTGATGGTCGCGTCGAGCCACTGGGGTATCCAAAGTACGAAATCAACTATTTACCCGGAACTCGGATCCCAGAATCTGCGAAAATTACTGCGCAAGCGGCCGATGGTTCACCACTTGTTGTCAACATTGAGTGTCTCGGACATGTTGCCCTTTCTGCCGGTTGCGGCTACGGGCCCGATCCGCAGTGGACCCATGGGCTGTGGCGCGGCCGAGATTGGGTCGAGACGGCTACCTACGACCTCACGGATCAGGCAGATCCGGGCATCCTGATTGCTACGCAGTACAGCATCCTTGATCATGTCGGAAAGGCCACGCTCGACGGAAAAGTTGGTTTCGGACTCTTCGAGCATGCCTGCGCGGGACGCCATACGCCCTCCGGATTTGCCGACGGTGCTTCGATGGCTCCCTGAGGTCGCTTCCGAAAATCGCACAGAGTTGCTGTCGCGAATTATTGCGGCGGCAACAAGCCGATGTTCGTGCGGGCGCGTGCCAGTACCGGCACCGCAATTGCCCGTGCTTTATCGGCTCCAGCAGCCAGAAGGGCTGCTGTGCCAGTGGGGTCAGCATTGAGTTCAGCAAAACGTTCTTGAATAGGGCGAAGAGTTTCCACTACCGCTTCGGCCACGGCAGCTTTGAGATCTCCGTAGCGGGAGTACGAGTCAGCCAAAGTTTCTGGATCGATAGCGGTGCAGGCGCTGAGGATCGTCAGAAGGTTTGAGACTCCCGGTTTCTCTATGGGATCGAACCGAACAGCAGTGTCGGTATCGGTTACTGCACGCTTAATCTTCTTTGCTACAGCATCGAGATCTTCAAGAACTAAAATTGTACCGATCGGCGATTGTTCCGATTTCGACATTTTTTTGGTCGGGTGCTGTAGGTCCATTACTCGTGCACCAACTTTTGCGATCGCAGCCTCCGGAACTACGAATGTTTCGCCGAATCGACTGTTGAATCGGATTGCAAGATCTCGCGAAAGTTCAAGGTGTTGGCGTTGGTCGTCACCTACGGGGACCCGATCGGTGTCGTACAGCAAAATATCGGCAGCCATAAGGGCTGGATAGGTAAAGAGGCCAGCGGAGACAAACTCGCTTGTGTCGCTTTTGTCTTTAAATTGAGTCATGCGTCGAAGTTCGCCAAACGAAGCTGTGCACTCCATGAGCCAAGAGAGCTCTGAATGTTCCGGGACGTGACTTTGAACGAAGAGTGTGGCCCTTGAAGGATCGATGCCGATTGCGATGAGTAATTGTGCGAGTTCGAGGGTCCGGTTTCTGAGCTCGAGCGGATCCTGCGGGACAGTGAGCGCATGAAGATCCACAACGCAGAAAAGCGTGTCTGCCTCATCTTGATCGGTGACCCAATGCCGAAGAGCACCGAGAAGATTTCCAAGCTGGACCGGACCAGTGGGCTTAATACCGGAAAACACGCGAGTCATAGAGGTCTGATGTTAGAGGGCAGCGAGGCTGATCGGAGAAGGTTTGCACCAAGACCCCTCAGACGCCTCTAACGTGGGGCTGTGCCATACGAGGTCCAGACAGATGTCTTCGAAGGTCCCTTTGACCTCCTGCTTCACTTGATTCTTCGTGAGCAAGTGGACCTCTATGAGATTTCTCTCGCTCGAATTATCGATGCGTATTTGGTTGAGATCGAGAAAATGGAGTATCTCGACCTCGACATCACGACGGAGTTTTTACTTATCGCATCAACGTTGGTGGAACTCAAGTGTAAGCGTCTTTTGCCCGAGGACTCCGACTTTGATCTTGACGATGAATTCTCGCTTTGGGAAGAGCGAGATTTATTGATTGCCAAACTCCTCGATTGCAAGACATTCAAAGACGTTGCCCACATTCTTTCGAACTTGTTCGACAATGCTGCGCTCTGTGTTCCTCGTCGTGCTGGGCTTGATGAGCGATACCTCGAACTCGCCCCCGATATTCTTGAAGGTGTCGATATCGACGATGTGCGGGCCGCCTACATCAGAGCAATGACCCCGAAGCCCATACCAGTTGTGAGCATTGAGCACATTCACAGCGTGCGGGTCAGTGTCGGGGAGGCCGTTGAAGAACTGCTCGACGAGTTACCAAGGTTCGGACGAGTGTCGTTTCGTCGTCTAACCGAAACATTGGTTGAGCGTCTCGAAATTGTGGTGCGCTTCCTTGCTGTTCTCGAATTATTTAAACAGGGATTTATCGAACTAGATCAACCGGCAGCGTTTGGCGATATTGACATTATTTGGGTTGGTTCACCGGCCATCGGCGTCACCGACCTCGCCGGTATCGACAACTACAACGGTTAGAAGGTCATCTATGTCTGCAGAGATAAAACGAGCCCTCGAGGCAATTGTCATGGTTGCTGAAACTCCTGTGTCCACCGAAATGCTGGCGCAGCTCACCGGTATCGACAGTGTTCATGTCGAGGCAATGCTGGTTGAACTCGGTGCTGAGTATGCGGCTGATCAGCGCGGGTTCCAACTTCTTCGCGTGGCCGGTGGTTGGCGCTACCAAAGTCACCCCGATCAAGCCCCTTACATTGAGCGGTTCGTTTTAGAGGGTCAGTCGGCAAAGCTCTCTGCTGCCGCCCTTGAAACCCTCGCAATCGTCGCCTACAAGCAGCCGATTAGTCGGGCGCAGATTGCTTCAATTCGTGGGGTGGGAGTGGACAGTGTTGTTCGCACACTGGAACAGAGAAGTTACATCGGGGAAGTTGCGCGTGACCCTGGGCCCGGTCAAGCAGTGATGTTTGGAACAACGCCGGAATTTCTTATGAAGATGGGTCTTGATTCGCTCTCCCAACTTCCTTCTATTGTCGATTTTGTGCCCGGTGCCGATGTTGTAGAGGCTTTGGAGAACGGATTGCGCATTGACGCCGCCGCTTCGTATGCAGACTCAGACGACAACAACGCTGACCCACAGAATCAAACAACCAGACCTTCGTTGGGCGATTTGCTTGACGGGGATGGCGCAGGGTGACCAACGCTGAACGAGATGGTGAGCGCCTCCAAAAAGTTTTGGCCCGAATTGGTTTCGGAAGTCGCAGAGTCTGCGAAGAACTCATAGCTGATGGTGCGATCACCGTGAACGGAGAAGTCGCCGAGCTAGGGCGGCGGGTTGACGCCACTACCGATGTTGTGGCGGTCAATGGGGTCATCATCGGCGTTCGCCCGGGGCTCGTCCATCTTCTTCTTAATAAGCCAACGGGTGTAGTGACGACTGCTGATGACCCTCAGGGACGTCCGACAGTTGTCGAACTTGTGCCTGAGGATCCCCGCGTGTTCCCTGTTGGGCGTCTCGATATGGAGACGGAAGGCCTCTTGCTGCTTACAAATGATGGCGATCTGGCACATCGCCTCACGCACCCCTCCTTTGGAGTCGAGAAGGAATACATCGCACATGTCGAGGGTGAGCCAACTCGTGGGGAGCTAAGGATGTTGCGCGAAGGGGTGGAGCTCGAAGATGGTGTCACTGCTCCTGCAAAAGCGGCGTTGGTAGGTCCGGGAATTTTGCGGCTGACGATTCACGAAGGAAGAAATCGGCAAATCCGTCGGATGTGTGAATCGGTTGGTCATCCCGTCAAGCGGCTGATTCGAACCCGTATTGGGCCCCTAGCCGACCGAAAACTGAAACCAGGCGAGTGGCGGCCTTTGACTGGTGACGAACTGAGAGCACTCGAACGAGCGGCCGTTTTGCGATCGGATGAAACTCGCTCAGCGAAATGACTGCTGCCCTCTAGGATCAGGAGGTGACTCTTTCAGTGCGGGCCCTGCGTGGAGCAACCACCGTTGACTCCGATATAGAGACTGAGATTCGGACCAAGACGATTTCTTTGCTTGAGCAGATGATTGAGCGGAATGCAGTCGCTCACGAGGACATCATTAGTGTGTTGTTCACTGCCACGGAGGATATCCACGCGCTCTTTCCGGCTTCCGCAGCCCGAGATATTGGATTCGGCGATGTCCCTCTCATTTGTGCGCGTGAGCTTGATATCACCGGAGCCACGCCACTGTGCATCCGTGTTCTGATGCATCTCAACACCACCATCTCAAGATCAGATCTTCGCCACGTGTACCTTGAGGGCGCCAGCGGCCTCCGTGACGATCTTCCGGAGTGAGCGCTATGGGCCCGATACCGAAGACACGCACCGCCCTCATTGTTGGGGTTGGACTTATCGGAGGTTCAATCGGAATCTCTCTTCGTGAATCCGGTTGGCTTGTGCTGGGGAGAGATCACTCTGATTCGCGACTCCAGCGAGCGATTGAGCTCGGGGCGATCGACGCAGTTGCCCCCGCCGGGACCTTGCAGAGTATTGACCTCACGTTTGTGGCAACGCCGGTTGGTTCAATTCCGGCTGAGGTCATGGCTGCGTTAGTTGATACCGATGGGTTGGTTACCGATGTAGGCAGTGTGAAAACGCCGCTGTTGCCACTTATGAACGATCCAAGATTCATCGGCGGTCATCCCATGGCTGGATCTGAACAGGAAGGGGTGGACGGCGCGCGATCTGACCTTTTCGAAGGGCGGACTTGGGTGCTCACCCCAGTTGCGATGACGAATGACGACGCGCTGGCCACCATTCGCGCAGTCATCACGGGTTTCGGCGCAGAAGTGGTGTCGCTGCCCCCTGAGCGACACGATTCAATGGTGGCAATTGTTTCTCATGTTCCTCACCTCACGGCTGCGAGTTTGATGGGCTTGGCTGATGAGCGCTCGAGCGAGCATCGAGGGCTGATGCGCTTAGCGGCGGGAGGATTTCGCGACATGACAAGAATTGCCGCAAGTCACCCCGGAATTTGGCCAGATATTTGTAATGAAAATAAAGAGGCAATTGTTTCAGAGCTTGACCGACTTGTCGGAGCCCTTTCTGAGGTACGCAAGATCGTCGCCACAAGTGACCGCGAAGCGCTCGTGGAGTTACTCGATCGGGCCCGGTCAGCTCGTCTTGCCTTGCCCGCGCGTTTTGCGCGTGCCGAGGACCTCGCCGAGTTGCGCATTCCAGTAGCGGATCAAAAGGGAGCGCTTGCTGGCATCACCATGATTGCGACGGAACTCGATATCAGTATCGCCGATATTGAGATTGCTCATTCCGTAGAAGGCGATGAAGGTGTTGTCATTCTTTTAGTCGAAGCTTCTAATGGTTTGCGATTACGTGAAGGTCTCGTAGCTGATGGCTATAAAGCGGTACTTCGATCACTCGATGGGGCTGAAGAGCGTTGAGGATCGCAGCTCGCCATGTTGTGCCATTTACTGGCCCGATCAATGCGAAGGTGACGCCTCCTGGGTCGAAGAGCATCACGAATCGTGCGCTACTAATTGCTGCGCTTGCTCGCGGTCAGAGTGTTTTGCGAGGGGCACTGCTCGCTGACGATACACAGGCGATGATCGATTGTGTCAGAAACCTTGGGGCGCGGGTGACTCTGAGTGATGAGGGCACGAAAATTGTGGTCGACGGCATTGGCGGTGATCTTTCCTCTTCCGGTTTTGATTTTTTTGCGCGTCAGTCAGGGACTACAGCCCGATTTATGCTTCCCGTACTTGGCTTAGGAGCTACCCCTTTACGTCTTGACGCCGAGGATGCGATGCGTCGCAGGCCGATGGCTGATGCCATCGAGTGCCTTCGATCACTTGGCGTTGAAGTCTCCGAGGACGGAGAAAGAGGTTGTTTGCCTTTGACAATTCGCGGACCGGTGAAGTCACGATCAGAAATGCCCACAGTGGCTATCGATGGGTCCGTCTCTAGCCAGTTCACCTCCGGCCTGCTGTTAGCAGCGCCCTCGATGCCCAATGGATTGTCGGTTGTTCTCGGCTCCGAGGTTGTGTCACGTCCGTATCTCGAGATGACAGTTGACGTTATGCGTGCCTTTGGGGCTGTAGTTAGGCAACCATCGGAGAACGAGTTTGTGGTTGAACCTGGTGCGTACTCTTCAACCGAGTTTGTAATAGAACCCGATGCATCGGCGGCGTCTTACTACTTCGCAGCCGCCGCTATCTGCGGAGGAAGCATCCAAGTTGAAGGTTTGGGTTCGCAGTCGATTCAGGGCGATCTTCGTTTCGTTGATGTCCTCGCATCGATGGGGGCACAGGTAAAGATTGACGAAAGTTCGGTTACCGTCACCGGCGCTGCACTTCATGGTGTGACCGTTGATTTCAGCCAGATCTCCGATACCGCCCAAACCATTGCTGCGGTCGCAGTGTTTGCTGATAGTCCGACGACGATTACAGGAATCGGTTTTATTCGGAAGAAGGAAACCAATCGGATTGCCGCTGTCGTGCGCGAGCTTCAACGTTTAGGGGTCGATGCGAGAGAAAATCCTGACGGTTTCACAGTGATCCCTGGTCCCACTGAGCCCGCCGCTATAGAAACCTATGACGATCACCGAATGGCGATGAGTATGGCGCTTATCGGTTTTGCTCGTTCCGGCGTCTCAATCCTTGACCCTGACTGTGTCAACAAAACCTTTCCGACATACTTCCAATCCATGGAAGAACTTCGCCCGGAGGCCAACGAGTGATGAATCAAACGATGGTGATCGCAATTGACGGGCCTGCGGGCTCTGGCAAGTCGACGGTTGCAAAAGCGGTCGCTCTTCGCCTCGGGCTTGATTATCTAGATACCGGAGCGATGTATCGGTCGGTTGCCTTTGCCGCACTCCGAGGCGGCGTTGACCCTGAGGACGATGAGGTAGTGGGCAACCTCTCACAAAACATCGAGTTTTCAATCAGCGCAGATGGTTCGGTAGTGGTTGACGGAGTTGATGCCTCGATAGAGATTCGAGGGCCAGAGGTAACCCGTGCAGTCAGCATCGTCGCTGCAAATCCAGTGGTCCGTGGAGAAATGCGGGCTCGTCAAAGACAATGGGTGCAGAAGCGTGGCGGGGGAGTCATGGAGGGTCGGGATATCGGGACCGTGGTGTTCCCCGATGCTCGGCTGAAGGTGTATCTCGATGCAAGCCCGGAAGTGCGAGCTGCTCGTCGCTCTAAGGAGGTTGCGGATCTGGCCTACGAAACTGTCGCAACCGATCTCGCCCGACGCGACGCCCTCGACCAAAACAGAATTCACGACCCTCTGCGCACAGCCAGCGATGCTGTGGTCATTGACACCAGTGATCTGTCGGTGGACCAGATAGTCGATCAGATCATGGAATTTCTTCTGTGAGCCGACGAGAGATCTTCATTCCCGAGGGACATGACAACGGAGAGATTCTGACCTTTCCGCAGAAACTGATGCACCATGTCGTACGAACTCTTCTGGAGATAATCGCAAGGTTGTATTTCAGACTCGAAGTGCACGGTCGCGAGAACATACCCAGAAAGGGGCCGTTTCTCATTGCGCCTATTCACCGCTCTTACCTTGATACGCCAGTAATCGGAGCGAGTATTCGGCGTCTCATGCGTTACATGGGCGCCGAAAAAATGTGGACTAATCGGCAACTCGGCTGGTTTCTCACGGCCATGGGAGGCTTTCCCGTGCAACGGGGATCAGCCGATCGAGAAGCGCTGAAAGCAGCTCTCATGGTGGTTGAACGAGGAGAACCTTTGGTGATGTTCCCGGAGGGAACCCGTCAAAACGGTTCTCGGGTGAGCGAGATGTTCGATGGACCCGCCTACGTGGCATGTCGCACAGGTGCGGTAATCATCCCGGTAGGGATAGGCGGAACTGAGCGGGCGATGCCCAAGGGAAAGAAGTTTATTTGGCCAGTAAAAATGGTCGTAGTTATCGGTGCGCCGATCACACCGCCACCAAAGAAAGAAAGTGGCAGAGTCTCACGTAACGGGGTCCGTCAGATGACGCTTGAACTCGGTGAACGTCTACAAGAACTCTTTGATGAAGCGCAGTTTCTTGCCGGCTGTCCGAACAAAGATTGATTGGCTCTCAGCCAGCGAATGCTGCGGTGGAGGTGAGTTTGCGAACAAGCGGTTCGAAATGCGAGAGCGGGAGGGTGTCGTACTCGGTATCGAACGCGATCTGATCCCACTCGTCGGCAAATTGAGCAGCAAGCGAAAACTGTTCGGGAGTCAGTTCATCACGGTGCTTTTCGCGAGCATTTGGGTCAGCACCAAAGTGTTGATAATAGTGCTTGCCCTGGAAGTCTTGATGGACGCGAATCATTTGATAAACGTCGTCGCGAACGTAGGGCCTAATCATTTCGGCGGCGATGGCACCATGATTTGACACAGTGATGGCTTTTCCAACGTCGTGCATTAGGGAGGCAAAAACAACCTGCTCATCAGCTCCGGCTCGTTCGGCGAGTGTGGCGGTCTGCAAACAGTGCGTGAGTTGGTCAGCGTTGAAGCCGTCTGTAATGTCGCCAAGTGACGTCAGCAGCATCAGCATTCGATCAGCGACACGGCCCTGATTCGCCGCACTTTCCGCCCCGATGTGAAGCCACTGCTCCTGAGTTGATTCATCCATGCGAGTAAACGACGTAGTCATCTCCTAAGTCTGCCCGAAGTTGAGCGCGCTGGGGCGGAAATTCTTGAGAGCGACCAGAAGTGGGTCGACGGGTCTGACCGCAACTGGGTGCTTAAAGAGGGGTAATTGTCGTCTCTATGGCAATTGGGGGTTTGAAGCGAAACCGCCGAATCACGTCAGGGAGGCGAGAACGTCGCTGGCATGGAGCAAGCGATCCTGGGTAGGTGGGCGAGCGGAGACAGGACCGCCGAATGCCAGTGTCGCTGCGGCATCGATTGTCGTGATCAGGTCGCGCAAATTTCGTGGGGGAGGGAAGTACTCGTCTTCTTCTGTGACCTGTACAACTTCGACGCCCTCAAGAGGAGCGAGGCGTTTGATGACAGACTCAACGAGCTCCTCTGGAGCCGATGCACCGGCGGTAACCCCAACAACACCGTAAAGGTCATCGGGCAATTCCTCAGCTTCGTTAATACGAAAGACTCGCGCACATCCCGCTTGTTGGGCGAGGCTCTCGAGTGCACGTGTATTTGACGAATTCGCTGAGCCGATGACAACAAGTGCGTCGCATCGGGGAGCTATTTCTAAAAGTGCCGATTGGCGGTTAGTCGTGGCGAAGCAAAGATCAGAACGACCAGGGACCCACATCTCGGGAAATCGCTCACGCGTTGCTTCGAGTACATCGGCCCAATCTCGGTGGCTCAGGGTTGTTTGAGCAAGTAGAGCAACTGGCTCAGTGAACTTCGGAAGCCGAGAAACCTCCTCGACAGATTCGACGCGATGAATATTGTCGGGAGCGACTGCCATGGTGCCAACGGCTTCCTCGTGGCCCTCGTGTCCGATGTACACGATCTGATATCCCTTGCCTGCTCGGACCTTCACCTCGTGATGAACCTTTGTCACGAGCGGACAAACGGCGTCAACGACGTAGCCGCCATTTACTTGTGCAGCGGCAACTACCTCAGGGGCAGAACCATGGGCCGAAAGCATGATGGGACTTCCCGGCGGGACCTCGGAGATATCGTCAACAAATACGACTCCGAGATCCCGAAAGCGATCGACGACCCGTTGATTGTGCACGATCTCGTGGTAGCAGTACACGGGCGCATCAAAGGATCGAACCATCCAAGCGAGTGCCTTAATCGCCATCTCGACCCCTGCACAAAAGCCACGCGGCGCGGCAAGAAGAACCTTTGTAACGACGGGCGAGGACACTTTGTCGGGGGCGGTGCGAGCTTGCTCGTTCATGGTTCCTGAGGATACCGGCACTAGCCTCACTGACTATGTCCTCTCCGCAGGTTGTTAGCGTCGCTTCAGCCTCGCCAGCCGAAAAGGCGGGACTCGTGGCCGGAGATCTCATCCTCCGGCTTAACGGAGAGGCTCCTCGAGACATCATCGCCTATCGGCTTCTTGCCGACGAGGGAGAGTTAACTCTGGATATTGATCGAGGCGGACTCCAGCTTTCTTTAGAGGTGGAGAAACTGCCGGGCGAGGCCCTGGGTGCAGAAATCCAGTCTGCTCTCTTCGATCAAGTGCGAACCTGCGACAACCACTGCGAGTTCTGTTTCATCTACCAACTGCCTCCGAATCTCCGAGAATCGCTGTATCTAAAGGACGATGATTATCGACTTTCTTTCCTTTACGGAAACTTCACAACGCTGACGCGTTTCACGGAATTAGATCTTGAACGGGTTGTGACCGAGCGACTCTCTCCCCTTCATGTTTCAATCCACGCGACTGACCCCGAATTGCGTTCCTCAATGCTGCGAAATCGCCGTGGCGGTACAAGCCTCCGATGGCTAGGGGCGCTACTCGCTAATGGTATCGAAGTCCACGGTCAGATCGTTGTCTGTCCAGGACGCAACGATGGCCGTGCCCTCGACGAAACGCTGGCAACGGTGCTCGACCTTTACCCAGAATTAGCGACGCTTAGCGTTGTTCCGCTCGGAGTAAGCCGTTTCAATACTGAAGAAACAATGCGACCGCATACGGAGGCCGAAGCGAGCGATGTTCTCGACGTCGTACATGAATGGCAGGAGACGTACCTCACTGCCCTCGGACGACGCATTGTCCATGCCGCTGATGAGTATTATTTGATCGCTGGCCGTGAGTTCCCTGATCACGATGTTTATGAAGACTTTCCAATGCACGAGGATGGCATCGGGATGGCCCGGACATTCGAACGCGAGTTTCTCGGGCTTGTTGATTCCCCCACGGGCGTAGCGACGGGTTTTTTTGCCTGGGTTGATGGCGCCCCGCCTGAGGGTTACCGCGCGCCAAGGGGCGGAGGAGCGGTCTCGTTGCGTCCGAGGGCGAGTGCGCCAGTGGCGATTCTCACTGGTGCCTACGGCGCTAAGATTTTGGCTCCCCTTGTAGAAACGTTCTCCCGAACTGACATTCGGGTCCTCGAAGTGGGCAATGACTTCTTTGGCGGCAACACTGGAGTTGCTGGCCTCCTCACGGGGGCCGATCTATCAAGAGTTCTTTCTGCAGAACCAGAGGGTCACCGTTACCTCTTACCCGATGTGTGTTTGTCTCAGGGACGTTTCCTCGACGGACTCACCCCTGAAGATCTGCCGAGACCGGTTGAGATCCTTCCGACCGATGGCATCGCCCTGCGCAGGGCATTGGAGTTGAAATGAGTACGCAAATTCCCGAGCTGCCCCTCGTTGCAGTTGTTGGTCGACCCAACGTGGGCAAGTCCACACTCTTCAATCGCATTGTTGGCCGTCGCGAGGCAATTGTTCAGGAGATGCCTGGAGTTACTCGTGATCGAAAAGAAGTTATTGCAGAGTGGCAGGCACGAGAGTTTCGACTGGTCGACACTGGTGGCTGGATGCCGGGCGGCAACGAACTCGATGAAAAAGTTTCGAAACAAAGCGAGAAGGCAATTTTTGAAGCTGATGTTGTGCTTTTTGTGGTTGATGTGACTGTTGGTATTACAGAGGAGGACAGTCGCGTGGCGCAGATTCTGCGCAGAAACGGACGACCAGTACTGCTCGTAGCCAACAAAGTCGATGACACCAATCGAGAGTCAGCGATTTGGGATCTTCTGAATCTTGGCGTGGGCGATCCGTTTCCTGTTAGCGCACTTCACGGTCGCGGAACTGGCGATCTTCTTGAATCCCTGATGCTTGAGTTTCCGCCCGAACCTGAGATTGCGGTGGATGAAAACGAAGCAGAGGCCGACAAGATCTTCTCCGTCTCGATCGTGGGCCGACCAAATGTGGGAAAATCAACGCTCTTCAATCGTCTCATTGGCGATGAACGGTCTGTCGTTCACGACATGCCGGGAACGACACGTGATGCCGTGGACACAATCGTCGACACCGAGGACGGCCCTATCCGTTTCGTTGACACTGCGGGTATGCGCCGACGTAGCAAGGTTGACGAGGCGACCGAGTACTACTCGCTCGTGCGGGCCCTTCAGGCAATCGATCGCTCCGACGTCGCACTTCTGGTGATCGACGCCACGGTTGGTGTGACTGCCCAAGATCAGCGTCTTGCTGAACGTATCGACGCAGCAGGTTGCCCAGTGGTTGTGTTACTGAACAAGTGGGAACTGCTCGACGCCGAGGGACGCGATGACGTCGGCTATCAAATAAGCCAACGACTCCATTTCATTGGTGAGTCGCCCGTGCTGAAAATAAGTGCACTCTCAGGCAAGGGTGTTCATCGACTACTGCCTGCCCTTTCGGGAACAATCGAGGACTATCACCGGCGTGTCCCGACACGGAAAGTCAATGTCGTTCTTAGAGCCGCTCAGGCGGCACAGCCCGGACCGCATGGCGCTCGTGTTTTATACGCAACGCAGGGTGCTACCGATCCTCCGACATTCACCCTTTTTGCTAACAAGGAGATCCCGCCCTCGTATCTTCGTTACTTGGAGCGTTCCCTGCGTGAGGCGTTTGATATGGGAGCCACACCTATCAAGATGAGAGTCCGAAAGAGGGACTGAGCAATGCCATGGTGCGAAGAATGTTCCAAATTTTGGAACCCAAATTCAATGCCACCAGACGGAACCTGCCCGGCCTGCGGACGGTTGATCGGTGACCCCCCGTTGGTCCAGAAGGTGCCATGGCATTTTTGGATACTTGTGGTCGCTGCCGGTCTTTATCTTGGATGGCGTGCGGTTCAGGGCATAGCGTGGTTCTTCCAATGACGAAGAACCTGACCACCGTCGAACTCGCAATAATCGGTAGCGGTTTTGGGGGTTTAGGCGCAGGCGTGATGGCGCTGGATTCGGGAATCGATTCGTTTCTCATCCTTGAGCGGTCAGACGCCGTGGGCGGCACTTGGCGGGACAACACCTATCCCGGTTGTGCCTGCGACATACCGAGTCACCTTTACTCATTTTCATTCGCGCAGAATCCCGATTGGTCTCGTAGCTATCCAGCGCAACCGGAGATCGAGGAGTACTTAGAGCGTGTTACCGATGACTACCGATTACGTACGAGAGTACGCTTTGGCTTTGATGTAGCGAAAATCGCTTGGAGCGATTCTGATGGTTACTGGACGATCACGTCAGTAGCCGGCGACGTAGTTTTCGCATCGGCCGTGATCTCGGCCACTGGGCCTTTGAGCCAGCCGTCGAAGCCGAACATTGCTGGCCTTGAAGACTTTAGGGGTGAGATATTTCATTCCGCATCATGGCGTCACGACGTCGAACTTGTAGGCAAGCGCGTCGGCGTCCTTGGCACGGGGGCTTCGGCGATCCAACTTGTTCCGGCAATAGCGGACTCAGTTGAGCGACTTGTTGTGTTCCAGCGAACCCCGCCCTGGGTATTGCCCAGGGATGATCGGCCGGCACCACCGCTTCGGAAGCGTCTGTACAAGCTTCTCCCGATTCTGCAGCGTCTTCACCGCTGGAGGATCTATGTCCGCCAAGAATTCCTTGCCCTCGCTTTTCTTGGGAAGGGCAAAGTGGCACGAGGCATGACAGCGCGAATTAAGCAGGAAACGAAGGCGCTCATTGAAGCCTCGTTTCCCGACCCCGATGTGGCGGCAACGCTTTTGCCCTCGTACCGACCCGGGTGCAAACGGTTA
>JBBEAV010000028.1:62980-78235 GCA_040882655.1 Acidimicrobiales bacterium | reverse complement strand
TGGGTTTAGAACGTCGTGAGACAGTTCGGTCCCTATCCTCTGCAGCCGGAGGAGATTTGAGGAAGGCTATCCCTAGTACGAGAGGACCGGGATGGACGTAGCTCTCGTGTGCCAGTTGTCCTGCCAAGGGCATGGCTGGTTAGCGACCTACGGAAGGGATAACCGCTGAAAGCATCTAAGTGGGAAACCCGTTCCAAGATGAGATCTCCCACAGAGTTAATCTGGTAAGGCCCGTGGAAGACCACCACGTTGATAGGCCGGAGGTGTACGTGCGGTAACGCATTCAGCCGACCGGTACTAATCGGCCGAGGGCTTGGATCGACACAGATGTTCGTGCTCGCTATGGAGTTCTGAAGGGGCCGCGACAGGTCTGACCTTTGGTCAGTTCTGGCGCACCCTTTTGACAAAGGTTTCGGTGGCTATGGCGGTGGGGTCACACCCGTTCCCATTCCGAACACGGAAGTTAAGCCCACCAGCGCCGATGGTACTTGGGAGTAGACTCCCTGGGAGAGTAGGACGCCGCCGGATTTCTCATAAAGAAAAGGGCCCCCTTTTGGGGGTCCTTTTCTCGTTCTGCGCCAGTGAGACTCGCCGATCGGTCTCTGCATCCCTTTTGGTCGTTTTCCCCAGCGAGACGCTGTGCCGGTAGATTGATTTCATGGTCAGTCCCTCTTCATCCAATTCGTCGCGCTCGGGTAAGCCCTCTGGGCCCCGGGGCAACTCCCGTTCGGCGGGTAAAGGCGGATCAGCGAAGGGGGCTAGCACAGGACGGACTGCCGGTTCCTCGGGCGCAAAACCCCCCTCGAGGTCGGGATCCCCGCCCCGATCAGGTAACTCCTCTGGTTCCTCTGGGTCCAGCCGATCCGGCGCACCCGCCCGTTCAGGTGGGACCGGTCGCTCTGGGGCCCCCAATGGCTCTCGATCGAACGGCTCTTCCAGTAGTAGAGCCAGAAGTGGGGCCGATGACCGAGCCACTCGACGCTCGACATCCGAAGATGGTTGGGCCGACGGCCCCGCCCTCGAAACCCCTCGTACTTGGGGTGGCGTGGCCCGGCGAGGTGCCGGCGCTGCTACCGGTCGACGCGTGGTTGGTGCGTCTCGGGCCTGGCGAGATGCGGTGGAAGCCGCCAAGCCTCAGCGTCGTCCAGATTCGGCTCGTCGTGCCGCTCCCGGTTCGATTCCTGACGAGGAGACCGACGCCAAGCGTCGTGCTCAGAACGATTCTCGGGGCCCGGAAGAAAAGCCCGTTCGCACCGATGCGAAGGCAAAAGGGCAATCGGCCTCTCGGGGAACCTCTCGTCGTCGGGAATCGATTCCCGTTGATCTCGCGGGCGAGGTTCGCGAGCAACTGAGTCGTGCCGTCGGTAGCGCCCGCTCTGAACGGGTTGAACGTCGTCTCGCCGAGGCCGCAGAGCATTTCGAGGCAGAACGCTACGGCGATGCTGCGCGGATCCTGAAGAAACTTGTTGATGAGGCACCGACAGTTGCTGCGGTGCACGAACTCTACGGACTCACGTTGTATCGGCAGGAAAAGTGGAAAACGGCCGCTCGAGAACTTGAGGCGTTCCGTTTGCTAAGTAAATCCACCGATCAGCATCCTGTACTCGCTGACTGTTATCGAGCGTTGCAACAGTGGCCACAAGTGAGCGAGTTGTGGAATGAATTACGCGAGGCCTCTCCGAGTGCCGAACTGGTGACCGAAGGCCGCATTGTGATGGCTGGTTCACTCGCCGATCGAGATGATCTTGCCGGAGCCATAGCGCTTCTGGAGCAGAGTTTTACATTCCCGAAGCGCCCAATGCCTCATCATCTCCGCCGGGCGTACGTTTTGGCTGACTTGTACGAGCGAGTGGGTGACGTGCCGAAAGCCAGAACATTGTTCGGTCGCATTGATGCCATTGAGCCGGAATTTGCCGACGTTCGACATCGGATTCGAGCTCTTCGTTGACCTTTGTCGAATCTGGCAGGCACTGAACTGTCTCACGAGTTCCCTAAGTTCACTTTCACTTCCCCCAGTTCGCAAATGGCCAGCTCTCGCTGGCCTCACACTGGGAGGGCAAATGCCCATTTCTGCACGTTCCGTATCTCCTTCGACCTCAGTTACATCAGGGTCTGTTGCAACAAGGTCTGTCACATCGCGGTCTGTCACATCGCGGTCAGCCAAAGAGGTCACCGAGGTTCTGCCAATCGGGACCAATCTCGTGATATTGCGTGGTTGTATTCGTCGAGATCCCGAGTTTCGGGTCCTTCCGTCAGGAGACGAAGCGCTTTCACTCGATCTCACTATTCAAGGTCGTGACATGCCGAATGAGTCGGTGCCTGTGGTGTGGCACAACCCAACCGCCGCGGCGGCATCGTTGGCCGAGGGCGACGAAATTGTTGTGATCGGAAGGATACGTCGACGTTTTTTCCGCACCGGCGGGGCCACCTCCAGTCGAACGGAAGTGATTGCAGAACGAGTCGTGAGCGCCCGTGCTGCCGCGCGTATCCGCACACTGCTTGTTCCCCGACTCGAGGCGATCAACCTCGAGTAGTCGTCAGGAAAGGTTCGGGGCCATGACCCAAACCGGGAAATCAGCCGGCCTGACTGGCCTAGTCTTTGCCCCATCAGACAGACCAGTGCGTTCAGGCGCATTCACAGATTTGGTGGGCATCGGCGCATCAAATGACCGAGGAGAGGTATGACCGACATTAAAGGACTACTCGGCGAAGAGGCCGAAGAGTTGCTCAGTTTCACATGCAAAGGCATTACCGCAGATCAATTGACTCAACCCGGCGGCGACATTGTCGATCGTGTGTATCTGCAGTCAGACCGTTCACCGCAGGTCTTACGCAATCTTCAATCGATGTTTGGCCACGGTCGTCTTGCCGATACTGGGTACGTCTCTATTCTTCCTGTCGACCAAGGCATTGAGCATTCCGGTGCAGCTTCCTTTGCTCCGAATCCGATGTACTTCGATCCCGAAAATATCATCAAGCTCGCAGTTGAGGGTGGGTGCAATGCCGTTGCTACCACCTTCGGCGTTCTCGGCACGATGTCGCGCAAGTACGCGCACAAGATTCCATTCATCGTGAAAATCAACCACAACGAACTCATGACCTATCCCAATGAGTTTGATCAGATCATGTTTGGCACAGTGGAAGAGGCCTACGAGCTCGGTGCCGCCGGAGTCGGCGCAACCATCTACTTCGGTTCCCCAGAATCTCACCACCAGATCATTGAAGTCGCCGAAGCGTTCAGTCGCGCCCATGAACTTGGCATGTTCACCGTGCTTTGGTGCTACCTCCGCAATAACGCGTTCAAAGTTGACGGCGTCGACTATCACGACTCCGCCGACCTCACCGCGCAGGCAAACCATCTTGGCGTCACGATCGAAGCCGATATCATCAAACAAAAGATGGCCACCAAGAATGGTGGTTACAACGCGCTGAAGGGTTACGGCAAGACCTCCGAGCTCGTCTATGGCGGCCTGGTTACCGACCACCCCATTGACTACACCCGCTGGCAGGTTGCGAATTGCTATATGGGCCGCATCGGCCTGATCAACTCTGGTGGCGAATCAAAGGGTTCTTCCGATCTCGCCGACGCTGTCCGTACCGCCGTTATAAACAAGCGTGGCGGTGGTACCGGGCTCATTTCGGGTCGCAAAGCATTCCAACGTCCGATGGCCGAAGGTATTGAACTACTGAATGCTGTCCAAGACGTCTACCTCGATACGACAATCACTATTGCCTAAACGAGGATCGTCAGTCGAGTGACCGGAACACAACACCGGTCCGTGGTTTTGGCGCGAAAAAAGTCGACTTTGGCGGCATTTTTTCGCCCCCATCAGCAATACCAACGATTTGATCGATGGTAACCGGGCGCAACAATACGCCGGCCTGAGCAACTCCCGAAGCAACTGCAGTTCTGATGTGACCGACTCCGTGTTGGTAGACAAGGGAATGATCGGGGAGTTCGGCAAGAGCGATATCGAGTCGACTTGAATCAAGATCACGAGTAGCGGCGATCGTTTCCGGTCGTGGTCGCAGCAACCATGCACTGTCTTTAAGTACGAGAACGAGGCCACCATCGCTTTGTAACCGTTGAATGGTGGGTTCGTCACTAAACGCAAATGGTTCAATTTCAAAATGCGGGGTCATCGCCTCGCGAATATCGAATGTTTCGGGCAGTCCAGCGATCAATCGATGAATGGGGCCGACTGTGAGTTCCTCTTCAACTAATTCGACGATGAAGGTCATAACTGCGTCGGCTTGTCCGCCGGCGCCATCGGCGGCGCGCCGTTCGTCTCGGTAGGCAAGGGAGGTTTCGTAACGATGGTGGCCGTCAGCGATCACGATTGGGGCAGAACCAACCAGTGTCCGAATAGCTTCGACTCGTTCTACGTCAGTGATGCGCCAAACCGAGTGGATCACGCCATCGGCTTCAAATCGACTGAGCGGAACTTCAGTTGTCTCAAGGAGATCGGTGAGGCCGCGAGCGGGGGACAGACCCCAGACCGCCGAGAGATTTGATCTTGTTGCGCGAAGCAGATCCAGCCGGTCGCTTTTCGCCTTTGGGGTGGTGAATTCGTGGGGAAGGATGTCTCCCTCACCAGGACGGCTGAGTTCTAGAGCGCCGATAACTCCGGTGGTACGGCGGACAATGCCGTTTTCGTCGGCTGCATCCATGCGGTAAACGGTAAAGGAAGGCTGCGGATCATCGACCAAAATGGAGTCGTTTCTCCATGCTTTAAGTAGCGCTGCTGCGTCGCCGTAGGGGTCCGCGCCATCAACGGGAAGGTCAATACGAACCACATTGGCGGGCGCACTGGCCACAAGTTCAGTGCGGTCAGCATCGCTGATGACGTCGTACGGAGGTGCAGTGACCAACGCAGGATCTAGCGTTGTCGTGTCATAACGGATACCAATGAACGGTTCGAAGCGTGGCACCGTGTAGTCCTATCAGATCAATTGGACCTTTTTGGCCACGTAAAAAGGAAGTGGTCGCGATCGGGAGCCCACAGTGGGAGACTGACAGTTATGGCATGGGCCCTTGATCTCGACGGAGTGATGTGGCTTGAAGACGATCCGATCCCTGGCGCTGCTGGCGCGATTGCGCGATTGCGAGCCGCAGGAGAACACGTGGGGTTTGTCACCAACTTCTCATTTAGCTTGCGCGATGAACTCGCTCAGAAACTGGAACGTCACGGGATTGACGCGTCCGATGGCGTCATTACCTCGGCAATGGCTGCAGCAGCACTTGTTCCAAAAGGAGCACGAGCGCTTGTGTGTGCGGGGCCGGGGGTCGTTGATGAACTTCAACGCCGCGATATCGACACGATTGATGCCAGCGACCCGCAAGCGCTTGGCGCTGCGGTTGATGTTGTTGTTGTTGGTTACCACCCTTCCTTTGATTATCAACGGATGACTGCGGCAGCCGTAGCTGTACGCGCTGGCGCCCGCCTGCTTGGCACAAACGACGATGCCACCTACCCCACTGCAGCGGGACCGCTTCCGGGGGGTGGGGCACTGCTGGCCTCAATTGTGGTGGCTTCCGGCGTCACCCCTGAGGTAGCGGGAAAACCGCATCAGCCCATTGCGGACATGGTGCATGCTCTCTTGGGGCCCGACGGAATTATGGTCGGCGATCGTCCCGATACCGACGGACTCTTTGCTCGAACGCTGGGCTGGAAATTTGGGCTTGTGCTCACTGGGGTAACCCAACGCAGTGATCTCCCTGTGAATCCGACTCCTGATGTGGTTTCGGACTCGCTGGAATCACTGGTCTCTGCGACCCTGTCAAACAATGGCCTCGGTCGGTAACGTCTCCGCTCATGGGTGCCCGTAGACGGCTCGATACCGAACTTGTACGTCGGGGTTTGGCGTCATCGCGCGAGCGAGCGCAGGCCGATATCACCGAAGGTCGCGTTACCGTTGGTGGAGCGCCGGCCACGAAAGCATCGCGAATGGTCGATGCTTCAGAGGCGGTTCTCGTGCACGGACCGCCGCCGAAGTTTGTGAGCAGGGCGGGGGCAAAACTCGAGGGAGCCGTCTTAGCGTTTGGGCTGGAACCGATCATTCGGGGCTCCCGGGTGCTCGACGCCGGTGCATCTACCGGTGGGTTCACCGATTGCGTCCTGCACTACGGCGCCGCCGATGTGCTTGCCGTTGACGTTGGCCACAACCAACTTCATGAACGTCTTGGCGCCGATCCCCGAGTGCGTTCCATCGAACGCACAAACCTGCGAACGGTCGACGGAAGTGCCCTGGGCCCGCTAGTCGACATCGTTGTTGGCGATTTGTCCTTTATCTCCCTAGCCCTCGTGCTTGACACTCTGATGGCGGCTTCGGTTCCGGGAGCGATCTATGTGTTGTTGGTGAAACCCCAGTTCGAGGCCGGTCGTACTGAAGTGAGCAAGGGCAAAGGCATCATCGACAGCCCGGATATTTGGCATCGGGTGTTGTCTGAAGTATCGGCTGCGCTCCTCGAGCGGAATGCGGCCATCATGGGGGTCATGGTTTCACCCATCACCGGTACAGACGGCAACGTTGAATTCATCCTTCTAGGTCGCTTCGACGGATCAGTTGACCCCATCGCAGGTCACAGCCCCCTCGATGCCGCTTCTCTGCGCGATATGTTCGAGGTAGTTACCGGCTGCAATGGACGTTCGGTGCCGTTTGATGGGGATCTTTAACGATGGCCTCATTGCTTTTTGTTGTTCATCCAGATCGAGCCGAAGCTGCTTCGGTCGCCATTGACACCATCGATTGGCTGCGTAGCGATGGCCACCGGGTGGTGTTGCCTCTCGAAGATGCGGCCCGACTCGGTCGCGCCGAACTTGGGGTTGCAGATGCAGCACTTGCGAACGGGCTTGATATCGCGGTGAGTCTTGGAGGCGACGGCACGATGTTGCGAACGGTGGCGCTGGTGGCTCGCCATGAGGTTCCGGTGCTAGGCGTCAACTTGGGCACGCTTGGTTATCTCACCGATATCGAACCAGATGGTCTGCGCCCCGCCCTCGAGCGCGTCTTTGCTGGCGAGCATGTCATCGAAGAACGGATGCTTCTCGAAATCGAAATCGAAGCACCGTCCGGGGTCACCTCTGAAACCAATGTTCTCGCTCTAAATGAGGCAGTGCTCGAAAAAACCGGATCGGGCCACACCATCCGGCTTGATGTCGCCCTCGACGGCGCATTTTTCACTCCGTATGCCGCCGACGGACTCATTGTGGCGACGGCTACGGGCTCGACGGCCTACGCATTTTCTGCACGCGGTCCAATCGTGGAGCCAACCCATAGAGCCGTTTTGCTCACCCCGGTGAGCCCGCACATGTTGTTCGATCGCACGTTGATTCTCGACGAGGATTCCGATGTTTGCCTCACCGTTGCCGGACACCGCGATGCTGCGCTCGTGGTCGACGGTCGCCACCTCGGCGACTTGCAGCCCGGCGATATTGTTCGTTGTCGAGCATCCTCTCATGTTGCCCGTCTTGTACTTTCAGGCCCTCGCGATTTCCACGCCATCCTCAAGGCCAAATTCGGTCTTTCCGATCGCTAAACGAAAGTCTTCGATGCTGAGCGAACTGCGGGTCTGCAATCTCGGTGTGATTGAAGAACTGTCGCTTCTCCTCTCTGGGGGCATGACCGCGGTTACCGGAGAAACCGGTGCCGGAAAGACGCTGGTCGTCACCGCGATCGAGTTGCTGGTTGGCGGCAAGGCAGAAGTGACAATGGTTCGTTCTGGCGCCACCGAAGCGATAGTCGAGGGACGATTCGATACGGAAGATGGCGAATGCATCATCCGACGGGTGATTCCGGCGAAGGGCCGATCGCGCGGATACATCGATGGTGCCCTCGTAACAATTGCGGAACTTTCCGCAGTCGGTGCTCGCCTTGTCGACCTGCATGGACAGCACGATCACCAGTCGTTGCTGACTCCTTCAGTGCAGCGAAATGCGCTTGATCGATTCGGTGGTATCGATCTTGAGCCCCTTCGAATTGCTCGCCGATCGGTGGCTGAAATTGAGGCCCGCCGAGCATCGTTGGGTGGTGATCCTCGTGACCGTGCCCGCGAAATCGATCTGTTGCGTTTTCAAGTAAATGAACTTCTCGATGCGGGTCTTGATGACCCACAAGAAGATGACGCATTGCGGAAAGAATCAGAACTTCTTTCCGATGCGACCGGATTTCGTGACGCAGCCTCGGCGGCACTTCGTTCGCTCGGCGAGGATGGGGGCTCTGCTGATTCCATCGGTATTGCGCTTGTATCGCTGGGTGATAGGGCATTGTTCTCTGCTCTCGCTGGTCGCCTTAGGGAGGTACAGGCCGAAATCGGCGATGTAGTTCGAGAACTTCGGGCAATGGCAGAGTCGATAGAAAGTGATCCAGAGCGCTTGGCCACAATTGGTGACCGACGAAAACTTTTGCAGGACCTTCGCCGAAAGTATGGAGATTCGGTTAGCGAGGTCATTGTTTGGCGTGACGAGGCATTTCGGCGACTAGGGGAACTCGAAGCCCACGACACAAACGCAGCTGCTCTCGACGCGGAGCTGGTTGTTGCTCTCGACGCACTTAGAAACATCGAGTCGAAGGTGGGGGCCGCCCGTTCGAAAGCAGCGCCCGCCCTAGCAAAGGCAGTTGTCGGTCACCTCCCCGAACTCGCACTGCCTAAGGCCAGACTTGAAGTTGATGTTGCCGGAGTCGCGGGCCGTGAGGTCACCTTCCGATTTGCGGCGAACCCAGGAATGGAACTGCAACCTTTAGCCAAGGTGGCCTCGGGGGGCGAACTTGCTCGTGCCATGCTTGCGCTCCGAATGGTGCTTACCGAGGGACCGCCAGTTTTAGTTTTTGACGAGGTTGACGCAGGTATCGGCGGGGCTGCTGCAGTCGCTGTTGGTCGTTCGCTTGCGAGTCTTGGTTCCGACCATCAGGTGCTGGTCGTGACCCATCTGGCGCAGGTCGCGGGGTGGGCTGATTCTCATATCGTGGTCGACAAAGTTGTCTCTGGCGCAACGACGGTGACAACCATTGCGGTCGTGGCCGCTGAGGAGCGCATCACCGAGCTGGCCCGGATGCTCTCGGGCACACCTGAATCGACAACGGCTCGCCAGCATGCCCGAGAGTTGCTTGAAAGCTCAACGCGTTGACGGCCACTGCGCAAAGAGTCTGAGGTCACGCCGCCATCGGCCGCGAGTGAGACATAACGGGGCTACGATGCAATCCCGACGTGTTCATTACCGCCGGGAGGCCCCTTCGATGACCAAGCACATCTTCGTTACAGGGGGTGTGGCCTCTTCGCTCGGCAAAGGCATCACCGCTTCGTCGTTGGGTCGGCTATTGAAGAGCCGTGGGCTTCGAGTGACCATGCAAAAACTCGATCCGTACCTCAATGTTGATCCCGGAACGATGAACCCATTCGAACACGGCGAGGTTTTCGTAACTGATGATGGCGGAGAGACCGATCTTGACCTAGGGCATTACGAGCGCTTCATCGACGAACCTCTCAGCCGGGATTCAAATGCAACAACGGGCTCAATTTATTCAGCGGTGATTGCCGCAGAGCGTCGTGGTGACTATCTGGGCAAGACCGTACAGGTCATTCCGCATATCACTGACGAAATAAAGCGCCGGATCACTCGGCTAGCTGATGATTCCGTCGACGTGGTCATCACTGAAATTGGTGGCACCGTTGGTGATATCGAAATTCTTCCCTTCCTCGAAGCCATTCGACAGTTCCGGCTCGATGTCGGTCGAGAGAACGTCTGTTATGTGCATGTCACATTGGTACCGTTTATCGGTCCATCCAGCGAACAAAAGACCAAACCGACACAACACTCGGTTACCGAGTTGCGTAGTCGTGGAATTCAGCCCGATATTATCGTGTGTCGAAGCGAGGCGGCACTGATGCCTGATCTCAAACGTAAGATCTCAAATCTTTGCGATGTTCCCGTTGAAGCAGTTGTCAATGCTGCTGATGCGCGCAACCTGTATGAAGTACCGCTCGTCATGCATGAAGAAGGACTCGATGTTTACGTCTGCAAGATGTTCGGATTTTCAGATCTAGATATTGATCTTTCCGAGTGGGAGATTCTTGTTGACAGAGTCGAGAACTCAACTATTCCGGTTCGAATCGGCATTATCGGAAAGTACGTCGCCCTTCCAGATGCCTATCTGTCGGTTGTTGAATCGCTGAAGCATGGGGGCTTTGCCCATGGTGCCGACGTTTCGGTTGAGTGGGTGCAAGCGGAAGACGTTGAGTCGATGACTGCCGACGGCCGATTGGGTGAACTTGATGGCATTGTTATCCCCGGCGGCTTTGGTGAACGGGGCGTCGAAGGCAAGATCGCAGCGGCGCAGTACGCGCGTGAAAACGATGTTCCTTGTTTAGGGCTTTGCCTGGGCATGCAAGTCATGACCATTGAATTCGCTCGTAACGTGCTTGGCCTACGAGGTGCTCATTCCAGTGAGTTCGATGCCCAAACTCAGTTTCCCGTTATTGATCTCATGGAAACGCAACGGGACATCACCGATATGGGCGGCACCATGCGCCTTGGTGCCTACGTTGCGCAGTTGCAACCCGGTTCTCGTGTCGCAGAGATTTACGAATCCGAGGTGGTGTCTGAGCGACACCGGCATCGCTACGAATTCAATTCAAAATTCCGGTCCAGGTTCGACGAATCAGACTTCGTCTGTTCTGGAACTTCACCCGATGGTCGGCTTGTCGAGTTCATCGAGTTGAAGAATCATCCTTTTTGGATCGGCACCCAGGCGCATCCTGAGTTCAAAAGTCGTCCCGAGCGGCCGGCGCCGTTATTCCGCGAATTCATTCGGGTAGCGCTCGCAAGGTCTGAAGATCGCAACCCTCATCTTCCCGACTTTGACCACGACCTCGAATCGCCGTCCCTCTCAGCGTGAGCGGGCAGTTCGAAAGAGTCGATGAGGTTGTTCTTCATGGTGGTTTCATCTTCGACCTTGTTCGGGCAGAGTTCCGTTCACCAGAGGGTGAGTTGTTTCGTCGTGACATAGTTCGTCATCCCGGCGCAGTTTCTGTTGTCCCTATCGATGCTGATGGACGGGTGATTATGGTTCGTCAGTATCGGCCGGCACTCGATCGTGTTTTGCTCGAAATCCCTGCCGGCAAGCGCGATGTTGCTGGCGAGCCCCCTGAGCTCACCGCCCAGCGGGAGTTGGGAGAGGAAATTGGCCGGTACGCCGGTTCGCTCGAATTGCTTGGCAGCTTTGCTAACGCCCCCGGTTTCAGCGATGAACTTTCCTGGATTTATTTGGGGCAAGATCTTGAAATTGTTCCCCGAGATGTTCAGGGGATCGAAGAGTCACATCTCATTGTCGAAAAATTTTCCTTCAGCGAAGCGTTTGCCATGATTGCGAATGGCTTGCTGATCGACACAAAGACAATCGTTGGTCTGTTCTTAGCAGCCTCTCGGGTTGGCGGTGGCTGATCTCTCCGATGAGTTCGAGCTTCCTCTTGACGTTGAGGACTTTCTCATCTGGCTTTCGGCCGAGCGCGGAAGATCGGTAAATACTCTTGCCGCCTATCGCAGAGACCTCATTTCCTACTGCCGCTGGATAGCGACTTCGAACCGGTCTCTTGCCAGCATTCGAGCTTCAGACCTGGATGCTTACGTTGGGGTGTTACGTGAGCGAGGGCTTGCGCCATCTTCAGTAAAGCGAGCGACGGTCGCAGTGCGTTCCCTGCATCGGTTTCGATCAGATGAGGGACTTTCAGAGATCGACCCCTCCTCAGGTATCGAAACTCCACGCGTTCCTGCAGGTCTCCCAAAAGCATTGACCGAGCAAGATGTGTTGAAGTTATTGGAACAGGTCGATGGCGATTCAGCGGTTGCGCGTCGTGATCGTGCGATTCTCGAAGTGTTGTACGGAACTGGAGCCCGAATCTCTGAGGTTTGTGCTCTCGGATTAGGCGATGTTGACCTCGATGGCGGTTTGCTTCGATTATTCGGTAAAGGCTCCAAGGAGCGCGTCGTGCCGATCGGGAGGTTTGCCCGAGTCGCTATTGCGCAATGGCTTGACGAGGAAGGGCGCGGAGTGTTTTCCCCGGATCAGTTCGCCAAGAGAACTGACGCCGACGCTGTGTTTCTTAATTCAAGAGGCGGACGTCTGAGCCGGCAAGGTGCATGGGCGATTGTCCGTAAATATGGCGATGCTGCTGGCCTAGGGAATCGGTTGACACCGCATGTGCTGAGACATTCCTGTGCCACCCATATGCTCGATCACGGTGCTGATATCCGAGCGGTTCAGGAGTTGTTAGGTCACGCATCGATCGCAACGACGCAGGTTTACACGATGGTTTCGAACGATCGTTTGTTTGCCGTCTACGAGTCTGCTCATCCGCGAGCGCATGCCACCCGCCGCTAACCTTTCGTTATGGCCGAAAACAATGATCGCTCCACTCCTGACTATTTCCCGGAAAGTGAGGTCGAACTCATCGATGAAATCGTTCTTTCTGAGGACATCCTCGACGAGGCGGGCGAGGTTATCGGCGAACATATCGAAACCATTGACCTTCTAGAGGTCGACGGCCAGGGCGTTGTGGTCATTGATGACGTCACCATTGTGAATGATGATGAGGGCGACATGATGATCGACGAAATCGTTGCAGTATTGACCGAGGATGGCGACGTTCTCGTTGACGAAATTCTCACCATCGCTGATGCCGAAGGTGATGTAATGGTTGAAGAGCATCTGATCCTTGCCGACGCGCAAGGCGATGTCGTCGTGATTGATTCGGTGACCATCAGCGACGGCACAGAGCCTGATGATCGTCTGCGGGCGGCGATATTCCGTGAGGAACTTGATGGTGTTGAACTTGCGCTCGACCGTCTTGACGCTGGCACGTACGGAATGTGCGAGACCTGCGGAAACCCAATCGATGACGCTCTCCTAGCCGAGATTCCTCAGGCGCGCTCCTGCAGCGCTCATCTCGTCTAAGCGTTACAACTTGACTATGGCCAACAGCAGCCATTTGGCGCGTCGGTTTGTGGGGAGTCTCCGTCCCGGTGGTCCCTCTTTGAGTGATCGGCAATGGGCCGAGCGCCAACTCCTTGATTCTGAGCGAGTGATTTGGTGCAGCCTCTCCGGTCCTGACCGTCGCCACTCTGCGGCGGTGGCTCGGCGGGTAGAACAGAGGCTCGGTTCAGAAGCCTCAAGACCGATCCTTGCCGCCGCCCTCCTTCATGATTGCGGAAAGTTGCACTCGGGTTTGAGGACACCAGGACGAGTAGTCGCCACGGTAATTGCGGCAACGATTATGACTACACCGGAAGCGGTGGCGGAATGGGCACAGTCCTCGTCAAGTGCAAAGCGGGCTATCGGTCGTTATCGATCGCACCCTGAACTCGGTGCGGCGGATCTAATGAAAGCGGGAAGCGACCCCCTTACGGTGGTCTGGACCAAAGAACATCATCTTCCCTCTTCGCAGTGGACCCTTGAGCCCAATGTTGCTGCTGCCCTTTATGAGGCTGACGACGACTGAGTGTCAGACCGGCACGATCGTTGTCCTGGTGCGGAACGGGGGAGTGGCACCATTTGGCAGGTTTGTCCGTCTAACCTTTCAAGTGTTCGCAACCTAAGAACGCGCCCTTATGATCACTCTCGAAAACGTAACGAAGACCTATAAGAACTCAACCGTCGCTCTACGAGATGCCAACGTAGAGATCGCCAAAGGCGAATTCGTTTTTCTGGTTGGTGCCTCTGGCTCGGGTAAGTCGACGTTTATTCGTCTGCTCAACAAAGAAGAATCGCCTGAACAGGGACATATCTATGTGGCGGGTAAAGACATAGGTCAACTGTCGGCATGGAAAGTTCCGTTTTTGCGCCGCAATATCGGCTGCATCTTCCAGGATTTCAAACTGCTCCCTTCGAAGACCGTCTTTGAGAATGTGGCTTTCGCACTCGAGGTAATTGGACGCCCTCGAAGCGTGATCGAGAGTCAAGTGCCCGCAATCCTCGATCTTGTTGGTCTTGGGCATAAGTCAGAGAGTTTCCCTACCGAGCTCTCCGGTGGCGAACAGCAACGCGTTTCTGTCGCCCGGGCTTTCGTCAATCGACCCCTCATCCTCTTGGCCGACGAACCCACAGGAAACCTCGATCCCGCTACATCGGTCGGAATAATGAAACTCCTTGACCGCATTAATAAGACCGGTACAACCGTTGTTATGGCCACTCATGATCGAGGCATCGTCGACACAATGCGCCGTCGAGTAATTGAAATAGATCGTGGCTCCATCGTTCGCGATCAAGCCCGCGGCGTCTACGAATAGGAGAACTCGATGCCTGTCAAGCTTGACTATCTCCTTCGAGAGACCACTTCAAACCTTGGTCGCAATGTCACGATCACACTTGCCTCGGTTATGACGGTTGCGGTTTCGCTCGCCCTCGTGGGCGCATCGCTCATGTTGCGATCGGGCGTCGAGAACGCTACGCAACGCTGGCAGGGCGGCATCGAGTTCGTGGTGTTTCTTCGGAGCGACGCAACGCAGCAACAGATCGACTCACTTCAGAACGATCTCGACCAAAGCCCCGAGGTTTCGAAGGTTGTTTTTGTTGATAAAGAACAGGCCTACAGCGAATTTAAGAACCTTTTCGCCGATTCTCCTGAACTGATTGACAGTGTCACGGCTGAGGATCTTCCACCCTCGTTTCGAATCGAACCGGTGAACAAAGAAGTCGATGCAGTTGAATCTTTAGGCCTCACCTATGAGGGGCGCTCCGGCGTCGATCAGGTTGTGTTCGCATCGAAAACCATCCGATTGATTCAGCAACTCTCCAGCCGGCTAACGGTCGGTATTTTTGTTATCGCTGCATTCCTTCTAGGCGCTGCGGGTCTACTCATTCTCAATACGATCAGGATGGCAATGTTTGCTCGCCGTCGCGAGATTGAGGTTATGAAACTTGTCGGCGCTACGAATTGGTTTATTCGAGTCCCATTCATGCTCGAAGGCCTCGTTCAAGGGCTGATTGGAGCATTTGTCGCCATTGGCGCCTTGGCAGCATTTAAACCGTTTTTCCAGCAATGGCTACCGAGTGCTCAGGACATTCCCCTAGTGGGTGGATTCCAGGTGAGCGGTGCCGAGATGACAGTGATTTTTCTATCGCTTGGCGTTGTAGGGGTTGCTATCGGCGCTATTGGCGCCGGTGTGGCGGTCTCTCGCTTCTTGGATGTGTAAGCAATAGTCCAAAGCTTGCAGGTTGCCCAGTGGGAAGACTGGTTCAGCGATCGAAGTGTGACCAGTG
>JBBEAV010000028.1:60990-62880 GCA_040882655.1 Acidimicrobiales bacterium | reverse complement strand
AGCTTGCAGGTTGCCCAGTGGGAAGACTGGTTCAGCGATCGAAGTGTGACCAGTGGTGTGACCAGTGGTGTGAACCAATTCCTACTCCAGCACTCAATAAACTCTCGGAACGGTTTCACGGCACTTCTTTAATGCGAAAAATTGGAAGTTTTGAGCGTCTGGAGTCAGAGTTCAGTATCTTGACCATCGGAGATACTGTGCTGCATGCAGTGGAATGACGTCATGGCGACGAGCAAACTTGAGCCCGGGCAGATCGTGACTGTGGAGCGTGAAAGCGGCGATCTCGTCCTCTGGCGTACCGCCGGTGGCACAGCGGTTGCCTGTGCTGCCCGATGCCCTCATCAGTGGGCTCACCTCGGTTCGACAGGCGCAGTCGACGGTGATGAGCTCGTGTGTCGGAGCCATTTTTGGCGCTTTAGTCAAGAAGGGGCTGGGTCAAAACTCGCTGCTCATGGGCGCCGAGACGAGAAAAGTCCAGTGAAAACTGTGGCGGTTCGGGAAATCAACGGAAGACTTGAGATCCTCGAGTTTAGTAATCCTTGTTGATGACGCTTCCTACACCTCGGCGGTTCCTAGAATGGATCTGAAGTCTTGAAAGGACAGATATGCCCGCAAATCCCGTTTTAAATGATAAACGCTTCGAGAAGGTTATTGCCGATGGTTACGGCACGGCGCCGCCGGCCCGAACCATGACGCTTGGGGGCACGCTTTCGGCCTTAGGCGTGTTGTTTGCTCTTATTTGTGTTTCTGGCTGGGTAGGTTGGTCGCAGGTTGACCAGACGACTCAAGATGTCTTCGATACGGCCACGCGTCAAACAGTTACCGTGTCCACTACATCGTTTCCCACCTGGACGATTTTTGCGGCCCTCTTGGCCATGGGTTTTGCTTTTGCCACCATTTTCAAACCGAATTGGGGCCCAGTAACTGCTCCGCTTTATGCGCTTCTTCAGGGAGTTTTCCTCGGCGCAATCTCCGCCTATTACAACCTGCTTTATGACGGGATTGTTGTGCAGGCCGTTTTAGCGACGCTCAGCGTCGTGCTGGTGATGCTGTTTCTCTATGTCACTCGCATTGTGAAGGTCACACCGAAGTTTGTGCTCATCACGTTGGCAGCAACCGGTGGCATCATGGTGATGTACTTGATGTCGTGGATCTTTTCGATTTTCGGCGCCAACATCACGTTTTGGAACCAGCCCACACCGCTCGGTATTGGTATCAGTGTCGTCATCTGCATTGTTGCTGCTATGAACTTGGCTCTGGATTTTGCCTTTATTGAGCAGTCGGTAAAGGCGGGGAACACGCCGCGGAGAATGGAATGGCTTGCCGCCCTCGGCGTCACTGTCACCATCGTCTGGCTGTACCTCGAGATTTTGCGACTGTTCTCGCTTTTACGTAACTGAAATTCGCAACGGCGACAAACTAGGAAACGGTCAGGCCTCGCTGTTTGCGGCGCCATGCTCTCACCAGCACAGCAGTAAAAACCACAAGTAGCACAATGGCACCAAAAAGTAGAGGAAGCGCCGCGGCGCGCCCAGCACTTGAGTCGTTTAACGGTTTTTGCTGTTGTTCAATGAAATTAAGGCCAGGTGCCGTGCCATTCGGGCCGATAAGCGTCGAAGTCGTGGTCCCATTGATTTCGATCGTCGTCTCTGTAGTTTCCACCCTAAAAGCCTAGATCGGCTCGGCTACTGTTCCTTAGCGGCCAAAGTGAATGTTGTCCCGCTTGATGACCGGAGTGGACCCGCTGCTGGGTAAGACTCTCTAGGTGAGTTCTATTGGGCCGTCCGTTGATTTTGTTTTCGATGATGCGAACCGAGAACGAGCCGCAGCTGTTGTTCGGCAGGCGTTTCTTGCCGCTCAGATAGGGATGCCCTCAGAGGATCCTGAGAC
>JBBEAV010000028.1:54643-60890 GCA_040882655.1 Acidimicrobiales bacterium | reverse complement strand
ATCGGTCGGTGGGCGCGTGACACAGACTCAGTCGCATCATCATTCGGTATCGCAGGCACGGAACTCGTTTCGATCAATCGATCGGGCTGGGCCTGTAGTGAGTGCGGTTGTTTGTTTTTGGGTCGGGTCGACGGGGGAGTTGCCTACCCTGATCGGTTCGCTCCCATTGGACGCTCGGGGCCATGTGACCAACGATCCGATTGCATATGTCATGCGGCGCCAATGCAGCGGCGGGTTCGCTAACCCTGCGGTCAGACAAACCCGCCAATTGCGGAGAAAATTCAGTTGTAGTGCGTGATCAGTAGACGATGACGCCGCGAATGTTCTTGCCGTCACGCATATCTTGGTAGCCCTCATTAATTTGGTCGAGGGTATAAGTACGCGTGACGAGTTCATCAAGCTTCAGGTGGCCGCTGCGATAGAGGCCGAGGAGCTTTGGAATGTCATATCGCGGATTTGCGCTACCAAAAATCGTACCGACGAGCTGCTTTTGTTGCATGGCAAATGCAAACAGATTGAGTTGAACATCGTTCTCGTTCATGTTCGCGACTGCGGTAAATACAAGCCTTCCGCCTTTTCCAACCATGCTCATATACGACTCAAGATCAGCGCCTTTGCCTTCGCCGACAGTGACGATGACTTTGTCGGCCATGCGGCCCCATGTGAGTTCACCAAGGAGCGCCTGGGCTTCAGCAACATCAGATGCCACATGGGTAGCGCCAAAGTTTTGTGCCTGTTCGCGTTTGAATTCCACAGGGTCGAGAGCGATGACATAACGGGCTCCAGCAAGGTGAGCGCCCTGCACAGCGTTCATGCCGACGCCACCAGTACCGATAACGACAACAGTGTCGCCCGGTGCTACTTCCGCTGCATAGGTAGCGGAGCCCCATCCTGTTGTGACGCCACAAGCAACAAGGCAGGCTTTATCAAGGGGGAGGTCTTGTTCGACCTTCACAAGCGAGTTGATATTCATAACCGAATGTTCGGCAAACGTGCCGAGACAGCACATGGTTGCGAGGTCGGTTCCGTCAAGGAGGTGGTGGCGCGAGGTTCCGTCTTCTTGGCGTCCAGAAAGAAGGTGCGCCCCCCTGTCACAAAGATTTTGTTGTCCCTTTGCACATGATGGACAGCGCCCACAGGAAGGCACAAAGGAGGTGACAACGTGGTCGCCGACAGCGAGTTCGGTGACACCAGGGCCAACTTTCTCGACAACGCCGCCGCCCTCGTGGCCCAAAATGATCGGGTACTGCTGCCAACCGAGCATCTCAATGATGGCGGGGTCCATGGCCATATCGCCGGTGACCATGTGCTCATCGGAGTGGCACATCCCACTGGCCACGAAACGAACCAGAACCTCGTTACTTTTTGGTTCATCGAGTTCAATTTCCTCGATCTTGTACTCGGTATGGGGGGCGTACAAAACAGCGGCTCGTGTCCTCATGGGAACTCCTTGGAAGCGGTAAATTTTTTAACTGTCGTAGCAATCTAGGCCTTGTTGACGTAACAACGTGCCAGACGACACAGTCTTCACTCTCAGAAGCACTACTGTCATGATACATAACAAACCAATATATACTAATTATGTCGCATTTTGTCGAACGCTATGACAAAAGAATCCCCGATTACGCCATCGGATTGGACGCAGTTCTCAAAGGAGTCCCCATGTCAGACCTCACTGTTGATGCACCAAAACTGCACGATGCGTCGACGTACGCGCATGGTGTGCCGTATGACTATTACCGGTGGTTGCGTGACAATGATCCGGTTGCGTGTCTTGACCACCCCTCGTATCCCGGTGAGAAGTTATGGGTGATCTCTCGATTCGCAGACGTGCAACAGGTCTCACGTGATGCCACCACGTATCGAAATGCTCCCGATCCGTTTATGAGCGATGGGTTGAGTGCTTCGGCGTCTGGTGGTTCTGACCAGTTGATGATCAGCCTGGATGCTCCCGATCACATGAAACTTCGGAAACTGATCAACAAAGGCTTCACGCCCAAACGCGTTGCTCAACTTGGTGAGATGTTGCGCACCCGAACCAATGAAATCATCGATGGGTTAAGTGGGCAGTCGAGTGCCGATCTCGTTCACGACCTTGCCCTCTGGCTTCCCCTCCATGTTATTGCCGACATGGTGGGGGTACCTGAAGAAGATCGCGCCCAAGTCTTTGATTGGACAGAGAAAACTTTTGGATTCGATCCAGATGTGAGTGCAGAAGATCGGGCACAAGCTGCGACAGATATGTTCATGTATGCCGATGCGATGTGCGCAGAGCGTGCTGATGCTCCTCGTGATGATTTGATGAGCGTTTTGCTCCATGCAGAAGTCGAGGGCGAAAAACTCACCGCCTTCCAGATTGAATTGTTTTTCATGCTCTTGCAGAACGCCGGTTCCGAGACCACTCGAAACCTGATTACCACGGGCACACTTGCCCTGCTTCAACACCCAGACCAGTACGAGGTTCTCCGCAGTGACTTGTCGATAGTTCCGACTGCGATTGAGGAACTACTTCGGTATACGACACCAGTGATTCACTTCACCCGCACGGCTGCTATCGACACCGAAATCGGTGGAAGGCAGATCAAGGCGGGCGAGAGAGTTCTCATGGTCTATGCATCGGCAAATCGCGATGAGCGTGCTTTTTCTAATCCTGATTTTCTTGATGTCCGACGAACACCAAACGATCATGTTGCCTTCGGTGCTGGCGGACCTCATTTTTGTCTAGGAGCAAATCTTGCCCGCATCGAGGGTCGAATCATGTTCGAGGAGATTCTCACTCGGTTCCAAGGTCTTCGATACGTGGGTGACCCTTATGGCTATCAACGGGTGCACTCGAACCTCATCGATGGGTTTGCTCATGTGCCGATTGAATGGGATTCCATCGCGCCGCCGATGTGAACCAGTGGTTTGGGAAACCTCTAGTTAGTGGGCATCAATCATTCGAACTTGGCGCCGATACTGCGAAGCAAACCCACGAGATCCTCGGGTTGATCAGGAACTTTGGCGCCAGGAATCCATCTGACTGGTCCCTGTTTGCCCTGCCAATGAAATGATCCGTGTGTTTCATAGCGATCCCACCACACCGGAGATCGGGGGTCGCGCCCAACGCTGATGCCCTCAAATGGCGCCATCGCATAGTGCATCGGAACCTCGGGGTGGTCGTCAACAACGGTGCCATCGATGCTCAGCGAAAGCCGCCATGTGTTGTTGCCAATGGCCTCGAAGTCGCAGGCGAGGGTGTGTTCGCCGTGGGTGAGGGCGGGGCCCATCACGGTGGTGAGTCCTCCGCGGCCATTGTTGTAAGCGAGTGTTGGTTGTAGGCCTTCGAGTACGTAGAGCGCATACCCGCCGCTTTGGTCTCCGTGGGCAGCAATGGTTCCGATTGTTTGGTCGTCGACGCTGATAGGCGCTTCGATTCGGAACGAGCGCAGCCAAATGAGTTGAAGTGAGCGCCATCGTTCGAGTGTCGGGGTGTTGGGCCAGACCGAAAGTGGTTCATAAAAAATTTCGGTACGCGGTGGCCGAATCATGTACTTCAGCCCAGTGCCCTCATCAAGAGGAAATACCTGACCATCCCATGCAGCTTGTTCCCAGGCTGCGATCAATTCAGTCAATAACTCGGGTTCTTGATCGGCGAGGTTTGTAAGTTCGGTACGGTCGCTTGTGAGGTTGTACAGCTCCCATTCGCTATCGCTAAAGGGCGTGAATGGCTGATGCAACGTGACAATTTCCCATCCATCTCGGTAGAAACCTCGATGACCGATCATTTCGTACAGTGCTTCGGTTCTCTGGGCTGGCGCATTGGCAGAGTGCAGCGTGGGGGCCATGCTCGAACCAGTGATTGGCTTCACAGCCTCACCGTTACGTTCCGACAGAGCAGTGATTCCAATGAGTTCGAGGAGCGTCGGAAAAATATCTGAGACATGCGCATATTGGCTGCGCAACTCACCAGCGGTGAGGTTTCCGGCTTTCCATGAAAAGAAAAACGGAACGGTATGGCCCCCCGCATGGGTATTAATTTTGTAGAGACGAAATGGCGTATTGCCGGCCATGGCCCATCCGCGCGGATAGTGGGGCGAGGTTTGTGGACCGCCTATGAGATCTAGGCGTGCGTAGTCGGCGTCAATGTCATCGCCGGCTACGAGGTGCACCATATAAGCGCTGGTCCCCACCATTTCGCCCTCGCGCGATGCACCGTTATCGGAGGTAAAGATGACGATGGTGTTATCAAGTTCGCCAATCTCATCAATTGCATCGAGCAGGCGACCGGTGTTGTGGTCGACATTCGTAACCATCGCCGCAAAAACTTCCATGTAACGCGCGTAAAGCTCTTTTTGGGTGCTGCTCAATTCATCCCAAGGCTCGACGTCGTTGTTGGGTTCGGTGTTGCGTGGAGCAAGAACGACTTCGTCTCCGACAATGTTGAGTTCCCGTTGTTTTGCAAATCGACGCAGACGAAGTTCGTCCCACCCCTCGGCGTAGTTCCCCTTTTGTTCAGCAATGTCCTTGCTCTTGGCATGGAGCGGAGCGTGAATTGCTCCATGGGCCACATACAAAAAAAATGGCTGGTCAGGGGCCGAGGCTTTGCCCGCCTTGATCATGGCAATCGCGGCGTCAGTGATGTCGTCGGTGAAGTAGTAGTCCTCGGGATAGGTATCGGTCTCCACGGGAGTGTTGTCGCGCACGAGTCGATGGGGTTGATGAAGATTGGTAAACCCATCAAGGAACCCGTAGTACTGATCAAAGCCACGCTGGCATGGCCATGAGTGGCGTGGCCCCGCATCTGACTGGTCAGAATCCTTCGCAAGGTGCCACTTGCCGACCATGTACGTTGCGTAGCCGTTCGCCTGAAGCGTTTCGGGAAGGGTGACCACATCGGGAGCGAGTTCCATGGCGTAGCCAGGAAAACCAGGATCGGAGTGTGCGACCGTTCCGACCCCTGCGGCGTGAGGATTCATTCCGGTAAGGAGGGCTGCACGTGTAGGTGAACACATTGGCGTCGAATGAAAGTCTGTGTACTGCAGGCCATTACGAGCAAGCGTTTCAATGTTCGGGGTGGCGATTTCGCTTCCATAGGGCGAAGTATCGGCATAGCCGAGGTCGTCGCAAAGGATGATCACGACGTTGGGGGCACCCTCGGGTGCTGTTGGTCGATCAGGCCACCATGGTTCGGAGGTAGCAAACACCCTTCCGACGTTTCCGCCGAATCCTGCATAGCCGTCACTTGATCCGCTGCTCAATTCATCCCCTCAACTATTGACAAAGCCGGACGTCAGTTGCCCGTGCTTCCTGGGATGAGAGTAGTGACCCGGAAGCCTCCGCAGGCGCTGTAGGCGGCCTGAATGGAAAGTGATGCAGTGTTGTCAGGCGGATAGACCTTGATCTGCGTTGCGGTGGGTTCACAGGTTGCGCCCAGCCCCGCAGCGCTTGTGTGCAAAGAGGCGCTAGCGCTTTGTCCGGGAGCGATTGAAACTAATGGGCCCTCTGAACCTTCGCGTGAGGCCGGTTGTCCGATCTCTTTGGCACTGGCATCAAGAAGCGAGACGCCGGGGAACCCTCGTAGGTCACAGGCCTTTGTGCCGGTGTTGGTGAGAATCAGGGCGGTGTAGCGCTGTCCCGCCCCTGATTGAGTTTCACCTAGTGAACCGCGAAGTTGCGCCGTTGAACAGTGAGTACTGGAGAGCGTTGACGTGGTTGCTGGTCCAGTGGCCGTGGTCGAAGACCCGGAGGCTTGAGAGGTGCTTGACGAGGAAGAGGAGTTATTTCCTGAACCGCAGGAAGAAAGAGTAAGAGAAATGGCGATTGCCGTGGCTGCGATGAAAAGAAGTTTTTTCATAGGCAGAGGCTATTGGCCGCCGTGAATTGTTTCAGGGATGCCGAGGGCAAAGAACTGCGCCAAGATGTGGCGGTTCGTCCCTCACGGGACATGTCGTTTTGGGGGATGTATGAACGCAGATGTTGTTTCCACATTTCAGATGACCGGGCAGGATGTCCCGTGGTTATTGGCTCGGTTGGCCGAGCGCCGCCCCGATCATCCGGTGCTCGTGTGGGAACCACGAAACGGTGATGTTTCAACTTGGACCTATTCGCAGTTTTGGTCTGAGGTGCGGCGTCTCGCCACTGGTTTGCAGCGAAACGGAGTGCAAAAAGGCGACAAGGTCATCATCCACTCGGATAACTGCCCCGAGATGGTTCTTGCTTGGTACGCGTGTGCGACGGTTGGGGCTGCCGGAGTCACGACCAATAC
>JBBEAV010000028.1:0-54543 GCA_040882655.1 Acidimicrobiales bacterium | reverse complement strand
CGACCGGCCGAGCCGATGCTCCCGGTGGGAATTATGTTCACCTCGGGCACCACCTCGCGACCCAAAGCAGTTGTGCATACTCACGCAAATACGTTGTGGGGAACGAGAGTCGGTCCTGACAACATCGGTGCCGACCCCGATTCGGTGTACCTGATCTTTCTTCCCTTCTTTCATGTGAACGCACAATCTTGGTCGATGTGGTCAATTCTGGGGGTGGGCGGCACCGTCGTGCTTCAGCCTAAATTCTCCGCTAGCCGGTTCTGGGAGGTCGTGGTCAAACATGAGGTCACTCATATCTCTTTGATTCCGTTTGTCTATCTTGCCGTGCAGGGCCAGCCCCGGCCGGAAAACAAGTTAAGGGCGGCGGTCTTCGGTGCCATTGCCCCTCCGTTAGAGCAACTCATTGGTTGTCAAGTTCTTGCTGCCTACGGGATGACCGAAACAGTTACGCACGCAACCCGCTCAGGTTTGCACGGCGATATTCCGCCAGGATCATTGGGCAAAGCCACGCCGGGTTACGAGACGCTCATTGTCGATCCTGAAACCGGTGATGTTTTAGACGATGGTCAAGTCGGTGAGCTTTGGTTGCGGGGAACTCGTGGAATTCAACTGTTCCTTGAATATCACGATAACGATGAAGCCAATGCAAACAGTTTTACCGACGAGGGTTGGTTCAAAACTGGAGACATGGTGCGCATGGGTGAAGGAGGAGCAATCTTCTACACCGAGCGAGATAAGGATATGTTGAAAGTTGGAGGCGAAAATGTCTCATCCAAAGAGGTGGAAGACCTTTGTCGCACGATTCCAGGCGTAGGCGACGTTGCGATTGTTGGCCGTTCACATCCAATGCTCGATGTGGTTCCTGTTGCTTTCATCGTCAAGGCAGCAAACGCCCCCGAAGATGCTGAACTTGAAGCGTTGATTCTTGAGACTTGTGCAAAGAACCTTTCCGACTTCAAGGTGCCGCGAGCTGCGTACTTTGTTGATGACTTTCCGCGCGCCACCTTAGAAAAAATTGCAAAAAATCAGTTGCGCGATATCGCTGATGCGAAGCCCGATCCGTTCTGACAGGTCTTTAGGAGCAATCGATGACCCTCACTCCGTTTGATGAATACCCCATTCACCAGGTGCCCAAACCGATTGCAGTTTCGGGTAGCACTGACCGAAACTCGTATGGCCGCTACTGGTTTGGCGCAACCCATCGTGGCGGTGAGTTTCAGATCGAGATCGCCTTTGGTCGCTACAACAACCTTCAGGTTCAAGACACATCACTGTCGATCTCTCGTGGTGGGGCCCAATACGCATTTCACGCGTCGCGACGTGCCTCTCTTGATCCCACCGAACTGACTATCGGTCCGGCGCAACTCGAAATCACCGAGCCATTCCGTCAACTTCGGTATTCAGTCGGCCCGAACGAAACCGGAATTACTTGCGATATGCGATGGCGTTCTCGGGTAGGAGCGCTCCTTGAAGACCACACCACGATGATCGATGGACCCCACACCATCATCGATATGGCTCGCTACATGCAGTTCGGTACGTGGGAAGGCTTTGTTGATGTAGATGGTGATCGAGTCGAATTCACTCACGATGAGGTTGTGGGAATTCGAGATCGTTCTTGGGGAGTGAGACCAGTTGGTTCACCGGCTCCGGGACGACCCTCAAGTGGCCCGCCAAACGCGTGGCTATGGTCACCTCTCCACTTTGAAGATGAGTGCGTCGTGGCCGGTTGGTTCCAACGGCCCGGTGGAGTGTTTTGGCGTCCCGATGGCCATCGCATTGGTGTGATCGACCCGGTTCCGGCCACAGTCTCAATTGAAGATGACTCAGTGCGCCGCTTCGATCCAGTTGGTCAGCGCCTGACCTTCCAACCCGGAACGCGTTGGGTCACCGCCGTTGAGATTGATCTCCTCGGTGATGGTGGCCAAGAAATCGTTCTTGAACTTGAGCCGATCGCCCGATTTGATATGCGCGCCCTTGGCTACATGAATCCCGAGTGGGGTCATGGGGTTTGGCATGGCGAACTAGAAATTGGTCGTGAGGAATGGAATTTCTCCGATATCAGTCCTGAGGATTTCACTCACCAACATATGCATCATGTCGTTCGGGCGCGAATGGGTGAGAAAGTCGGTATCGGTATTTTCGAACAAATCATCATCGGCCCGCACACGCAATTCGGTTTTACCGACATTCTCGACGGCTCCAAGTAACTATGGCGTCTGGTTTCGAACTCGTGGGTGTCTACGACGCCGATGGAACAACTATCGGCGAAATTCGCTATTGGATTGGCGCCCGTCTGGGTCGCAACCACTGTTCTTTATGCGAACTCACCCATGGGTCCTTTCGGGAGCGATCAGATTGGCGAGACTGTCGTCAACAGATGGCGATTGAATTCAGTTCTTTTCATCGAGACGACGCCCCGCAAGATGTTCTCGAAGCAGTCGATGGGCGCTTTCCGATTGTCGTAGCGAAAACCGATACAAACGGCATTGTTATTGTGCTCTCTCCCGAAGATCTTGACCAGATCCACGGTGATCTAGAACATTTCAAGATCCAACTTGAAGCGGCGTGCACACGCCTTGGTTTAGGTCAAGTGTTCTCTTGAAAGTGGGGCTGCTTTCGCTACAGACGCCGTAAACAGGTGAGTGTCGGTAGTTCTACAAAAATTGTACGAGCATGAAAATTGCTACGGCTGCTCGGCCTGTCCAAGCCGCAGTACGCATCCAATTGGTGCGAATAAGTCGGTTGAGAAGCGTTGCATCGAAACCGGCCTCAAGTCGGCCGTGCAGCGGTGCACTCACCAGAGCTGTTGTACCGATGGCTAGCGCCTCAAGTGCGCAGCCAAGCCAGACCGACCAGATCGGAATAGCTGCAGGCCGGGCGAAGAAGACCGCCAGAACGCACAGGCCCTCGATTGCCATGAGCGGCCCAACAACCATCGTGATTGATTTGGTATGACGACGCTCGTATTCGATAAAGGCCGTCGCTGGCACGTGGCGCATGAGCGGGTAGTGGACGAGTTGGATCGTCCAGATCACACCGAACATTCCCACTGATCCGACAACCTGCGCAATCAGGACAGCGGTGGCCAATGTTTCGTTCAAAGGTCTACCTCTGCCACTACTGCGTAATGATCTGAAGGCTGGACCCCATTGATGGGCTCCACACCAGCCAGCGTGCAAGAGTCGAATGAGCCTCGGTTGCGCATTCGTGGAGCAGTCGTTGTGACGTAATCGAGTCGACGGTTCGGAAATACCGCACGACGGGGAACGAGTTCGTTTGCCGTTGCCCATGTATCGCCGCGGTCGGTGTTGCCGCAAGCTTCCCATGCATCTATCAAAACGAAACCTTCGACGAAGGGAGTGGCAGCCCCTGTCGCTCGACGGATCTCTTCGGACCACGGGACTGCATTGAAATCACCGGCGATAATTGCCGGGAGTGACTGGCGCCATGTTTCTGTTCCTCCGAGAAGCGCGGCGGTTTCGGTCACGAGATGTTGGAGTTGCGCTGATCTTGTGGGGGAGCGGTCGATGCCGTGCTCAAGGTGTGTGCCGACAGCAAGGAATGATCCGCCATCCTCTTGGGGACGCTCTACTACAACGGCCAACATATGACGCCAAGTGGGCGCACCGTTTTCATCGACAAGGGCCTGCGCCCGAACAATGCGATTTGGCCAACGGGTAATTATTGCATTCACCACCCAGTAGGTGGCTTGCGGATAGGTCGTGAAACCGGCAAGTTCCGCTGCGGTTGAACAGTGGAGGCCAAGTTGTTCGGCGAACAGCGCCGCTTGGGTTGATCCGTCCGGTTCGACCCATGACTCTTGGAAGAGGGCCACATCCGGGGTGTGTTCTTTGAGCACTGTTTGAATCGCGTGATGGCGATGTTCCCATTCTCCAACACGGCCTTGGAGATTCCAGGTGAGAATTCGCACAAAGTCATTCTGACCGAATGAGAAGGCAAGTGCGGAATCGGGCAAGTGGGTGCTCACCGTGGAATGATTCGAACATGACTGATTTTGACTACAAGCAGCCAGTACCGATTCAGAACTGGAACCGACTTCTTGATGGTCGAGTCGCTGTCGTAACCGGCGGTGGCACGGGGATTGGCGGTTCGATTTCTCGTTTGTTTGCCCAGCATGGAGCAATTGTTGAAATCATCGACATCGACTCGGAGGTTGCGACTGCGGCAGTCAACGACATCGTGGCCGCAGGAGGCTCGGCTCGTTGTCGCATCGCCGATTGTCGTGACTGGGAACAAGTACAGGACGCAGCCGACGCAATTCTGCTTGAGCATCCGACGGTGAATGTGTTGGTGAACAATGTGGGCGACTACCGACCGCTCGAGCGTTTTCGCACCTCTTCCCCTGATTCTTGGAAGGCGATGTACGACATCAATTTCTTTTCAATGGTGGCGTCGACAAAGTGTTTTCTTGAATCAATGATCGCGGGCGGGGGAGGGTCGATCGTGAATGTTCATTCCGTGGAGGGCATGCGTGGGTACCCCGGTGATCCAATTTACGGAGCAATGAAAGCAGCAGGGGCAAAGTTCAGCACTGACCTTGCGTTATCAATGGGGCGCAATGGCATTCGAGTCAATGGCATCGGACCCGACCTCACGCAAACCCCGCAGGTCGACTACATCGCTCGGTCCGAGGGTTCGGAACAACTGTGGGAGGCGTGGGCGCCGGTAGGAAGAATGGGCTGGCCAGAGGACCAGGCTCGTGCTGCGTTGTTTCTTGCCTCGGACCTCTCATCGTTCATAACCGGTCACAACATTCCGGTAGACGGCGGCACAAAGGCTGGCGGTGGTTGGTTTTATTCCCCGAAAGAGGGAGGATTCACCAATCGTCCACTTGGTTTATAGATCCTTTGGTTGCTGGTCGAATGTCACAGTTTCCGATCCGGCCCGCTTTTGTTGTCTTACCTATGATTGAGTCAACACCTTCGCCAGCCGGCGATCTTTGATGCATTCACCCCGAATGCACTGACCCCAGGAGACATCATGCTCGGACCAGATGATCACTACATCATCATCTCCGCCGACACCCATGCGGGTGGAAGCCATGTTCAGTACCGGGAGTTTCTCGATCCCAAGTACCGAGACGATTTCGATGCTTGGCGCGAAAAGTACAAGAACCCTTTCAAAGATTTAAAGGACACCGATCTTCGTATTCGCAACTGGGACGATGATCGCCGCGACGGTGACATGTTTGCTGACGGTGTTATCGCAGAAGTTATTTACCCCAATACCGTCCCGCCGTTCTTCCCCAACTTCGTGCTGTTCGCTCAGCCGCCAACCCCGGATGAGTACGAGCACCGTCATCAGGGAGTTTTGGCTCACAACCGGTGGATGGCCGACTACTGCAGTCGTGCTCCAGAGCGCCGAGCAGGTATCGGCCAGATTTTCCTGAACGACATCGACGACGCGATCGCCGATGCCATTTGGTGCAAGGAAAACGGCCTTCGTGGTGGCGTACTCATCGGAGCAGTTCCTCCGACCGCCGACTGGATAAAGCCGCTCTACCACCCCGACCATGATGAGTTGTGGGCGGCATGTGCTGAAAACAACATCCCCGTTAATGCTCATAGCGGAACCGGCGGCCCTAAGTATCATCCCGCACCGGCGATGCCACTTGTGCATTTCATTGAAATTCCGTACTACTCGCAGCGTCCGTTGGTGCACATGATTCTGGCCGGCGTATTCGAGCGTCACCCCAAGCTCAGGTTCACTCTGACCGAATCAGGTTGTTCTTGGATACCGCCGCTGCTTGAGTCGATGGACAGCCTTCTTAACGGTATGCGTGGCAACAAAGTTGGCGAGATGCGATTTGAGGGTGAGACGGTTCCTCCTCGTTCTGCATCTGAGTACTTCGAGCAAAGTTGCTTTGTTGGCATCAGTCAGCCAACGCCAGCTGACATCAATGCGGGCATGGAAGTGCTGGGTATTGAAAAGATGATGTGGGGTAATGACTACCCCCACGAAGAGGGCACCTACCCATTCACGCGTGAACATCTTCGTCAGGTGCTCGGTCATCTTGAACCCACCCAAATTCAGCAGATTCTTGCTGGCAATGCTGCTGAGTTCTACAACTTCGACCTTGCCGCTTTGCAGCCGTTCGCTGATAAGTACGGCCCCACCGTTGCAGAGATTGCAAAGCCGCTAACTTCGCTTCCCGATGGCGCTAACCAGGCCCTCGAGCGTTCAGCGGCTCAGCTTTCAAAGGCCGGTTGATACTGATTATGAAGGTGGTCTGAGATTTCAGACTGAAGCACGCGAGAAGGCCCCCGGTAAATCCGGGGGCCTTTTTCGGTCTTCGAACGACTGCTTGTGATTCTTAGTTCTGGTTGTCGTTATCGCCGCAGTCGTCGCTCTTTGGTTTCGAGGGCCAAGTGCACACATCAACATAGGTAGTGCCGCCGCCGCCACCCGCCGAAACGACCAGGTACTCAGAGCCCTTTGTTGCGGAAAGTCCGCTACCACCCCAGCGGCCGCCGCCGCCTCCCGAGCTCGTGACTGTCCAACCGGCAGCTTTCACTACTGGCTCGTAGGCCCCTGAAATGCTATTACCCGCTGCGGCAGTCGTGTAGGTGGTCATCGTTCCGCCGTCGCTGAGTGACTTGGTTCCGGTTTTCGTGAGGCCGGGGATGGTGGGTGAGGTAGCTGCTGCCGGGGTCGTCGTTGCTACCGCCGCAGCCGCAGTCGTGGATGAAGAACCTTTAGCTGTCGTGGTTGTTGCGGAGTCGCTCTTCTTGTCGCTTGAGCATGCAGTGAAAAGAAGTCCGGCACTAATCAAACAGGCAGCAAGGGGAAAATATTTGTTCATAACTACTCCTTTATTGTGAATTGTCAGGTGGGTGAGAAGACGGGGCAAGTGGCTGCTACGAAAAAAGTTTGGTCAAAAGGGTGACAGCACTTAGGAGAAACATGGCGGCAGCAGGCAGGGTTTCTGTCCCAGAGTCACCAAGTTTGGAGTGCGCTCGAATCGCCAAAATGAAATAAATAACGAGTCCGAGGGCCGCAAGAACACCGATCGGGTTGATGACGAGGCCAATGAGAAGGCCGAGTCCCCCTAGACCCTTGATCAGACCCAGAAATCGAACGAACTCAGGGCGCTTCCCGAGCCGGGTAACAATCGCAACTGCTTTTGGCGACATGGTGAAGTCAAGAGCCGAACTGGCCAGCATGGCAAGACCTGTTACAACGGAAAAGAACACTGCGGCAGAACTCATGAATCAAAACGCTATTCTTTTCACGCAGAGTCATTAGGGATGCCCTGCTCTGACCGAAGGCCGGTCGGGGCGGTACGATTTCGATATGGCCGAGTATGAACCAAGTCCCTGGGAACCAATTGCTGATCACGTCGAGCGTTACCTTGCCACCAACGGCGAGGATGGGTTCCTATGGGAGGGCGGCGAGGTCATCATTTTGACCACCACCGGAGCAAAGTCCGGAAAGCTGCGCCGAACTCCGCTCATTCGGGTTACTGATGGCGAGCGCTATTTCTGCGTCGCATCAATGGGTGGCGCACCCACTAATCCTCAGTGGTTCCACAATATGGTCGCTAACGCTCCAGTTACGGTTCAGGATCGTGCCGAAGTTCACGAACTAGTAGCTCGTGTTGCAACCCCCGAAGAAAAAGTGAAGTACTGGCCAATCGCCACGGCGGCATGGCCGGCTTATGACGATTATCAGTCAGCCACCGATCGTGAGATTCCGCTGGTCATCTGTGAGAAAGCCTGATTCAGGCCATCATGGAAGCAGAGCACCAACACTCTGCCGGTGATTCGATCTGCCCCGATCGTTTTAGAAACGGCCGCGCACCATTAAGAAAGCGCCTTGCCAAAACGTTTCAGGTTCCGCTTGAGCCTTTGCGGTGGTTGGTAGTTGGTTGCGCAGGGCTAGCTTTTCTCGGCTTTGTACTTCCGTTTTCACCGATTCCTCCATGCCCACTGCTGACAATTACCGGCGTCCCGTGTCCACTGTGCGGTATGACTCGTTCTGTTCGATCTGCCATGCGCTTCGACCTTGGCCAGTCACTGACATTTCAACCTTTCGGTCTTCCAGCTCTGATCGCCGGTGTTCTCATCCTCGGCACGTGGGCACTCCCCAAGACCCGATCAGTCAAAGTTTTGCGTGTTCCTGCAGTGGCCTGTATCGCAGTGATCTGCGCATCTTGGGTGTGGAATATCGCATTCAATCCGACGTTCGCGTAATTTGCCGGCCGTCACAATGACAAATGCCCCGGGCGAGCCGGGGCATTTGTATGACCGCAGGGGATGGCTCAGGCTGCGGATGCGCCCTGTGATTCCCAAAGTTCGTTGGCGGCTTTCTGAATAAGGAAGTACCAGATGAATATGCCAATAAAGGGGATGAGGACGACTAATCCATAGACCGCGGAAACCCCTCTTGCCATTCCCAGCCGTTCACGAGACGCTCCAACCTGAGCAGGAAGAAGGAACCACGTAATGATGGTGCAAATCAGAGAGATCAAGAGGCCGACGATGCCGTTGATACCTTCCTTATCGAAGTCGTTTGTTTCCTTAAACATCGCATAGTGCCAATACAAACCGTAAATACCAAGCGTAATGATGGTTAAAAGAACGACAACTATTGGACTACGTACCTTGCCGATTGGCCTCATGAGAATCTCCCTTACGTTGGGTTTAGAGCATTCCTGAACATTCAAAACAGTACTGCGATTTTGCAGGGGCTGCCGGGATAACCCCTGTGGCTCAGTCGTTGGCTGACATAGGTTCTACGCCCATAGCGCTGGCATCCTCTCCTCGCTCGTGGGTCGGGTTTGTCAGTTATGACGGAGAATCGGGCTACGTTGCCTTCGGGGGGTAACTATGAGTTTCGATCCGCTTTCAGCTTCGTTTGATAATCCCGGGTTTCGAGAACTACGAGAGCAGTGTCCTGTTTCTCGAACCGAGATGGGCCCGTTGTATTTCGCTCGATATGCGGATTCAGTTGCGGGATCCAAGGACGTCAGTCGGTACGTTGCGAGTTTCCGCGAACCGGGGGTGGTCGTCCCGGATGAGGAACAACTTGTCAGTGAAATCCCTGAGCCTCGCCATGGTCAGATCCGTAAGATCATAAATTCGGCAATCGCTGCGCATCGCATAGGTCGTGTCGAGCCATTTTGTTTTGAACTCTGTAACTCGTTGCTTGATGGCTTCGTTGGAAGAGCAGAACCAATAGATCTCGTATCCGAGTACGTAATGCCCGTTCCTAATAACGTGATTGCACATCTCTTGGGAGCGCCGGCAGAGGATTTTCATCTGTGGGCGCAGTGGTCAGATGAGGTCGTCCAGGGCACCTATCCCACCCAGAATCGCAACGAAAGGGGAGAAGGGCTCGCAGGAGCGCATCCAGAATTTGTCGAGTACGTCGATGCGCTTATCGCCGAGCGCCGATTACGACCAACCGATGATTTCATCACCCGACTTGTTTCCACCGAAGTCAATGGACGCAAACTCACCGATATCGAAGCCCGCTCTCAACTGGTCTTTCTTTTCATTTCAGGAAATGAAACCACTCGTCACCTAATTGGAAACCTTCTGTGGCGTGTGATTGACGATCCACTGTTGTTTGCGACTCTGAAAGCAGACAGATCTTTGCTTCCGATGGCGGTAGAAGAAAGTTTGCGTCTTGACCCTCCGGTGAAGTTCCTAATGCGTAACTGCATGGCTGAGACAGAGGTTGCGCGCGTTGCTATAGCGGCAGGAGAGAAGGTCGTTTTCGGATTGGGCTCAGCAAATCGTGATGAAAATCAATTCGAAGACGCTGACGCGTTTCGGCTTGATCGACCCGAACCGCGCTCGCATCTTTCCTTCGGGGGCGGCCCTCATGTCTGTCCAGGCGCCACCCTTGCCCGACTTGAAGCACGAGTGGCGTTGGATGTTTTCCTAGATCGTGTAGAGAGCGCAACGTTGTTGCAAAAAAAGTTCGACGCCGTGGAAGTATTTTGGGCCCTCGGACCGGCCTCTCTCAGAGTCAATCTCACATCGAACTAATATTTCAGTTTCGTATCGAAGGGAAGTTATGGGCGGTCGTCTTGAAGGGAAAGTAGCGATCATCACGGGGGCAGCCCGAGGGCAGGGGCTTGCTGAAGCTCAGCTCTTTGCTTCCGAGGGGGCGCAGGTTGTTGCCGGCGATGTCCTCGATCACGAGGGCATCTTTTTAGATGTGACGTCTTCGGAGAGTTGGGCGGCGGCGGTTTCGCTAGCCCTGAAAACTTTTGGGCGCGTCGACATTTTGGTAAACAACGCAGGAATTCGTGCGGTAGCACCTGTGCACGAAATGCCACCAGCTGAGTTTCAGCGCGTGCTTGACATCAATCTCATGGGGCCATTGCTAGGAATTCAAGCTGTTGTTCCGCACATGCCGCGTGGGAGTTCGATTATCAACGTTTCATCTTTGAATGGTTTGGCGGCAAACGAAAATACCTCGGCCTACACAACATCAAAGTTTGCGCTGCGAGGATTGACGAAGTCGGCTGCGCTTGATCTCGGGCCTTTGGGAATCCGTGTGAATGCAATCCTCCCTGGGGTTATTCGAACCCCGATGGTTTCGTACATTGTCGATCAATACGAGGAGCGTTTGGCGGCTGGGTTGCCCCTGGGCCGCATTGGTGAACCGACGGATGTTGCTGCGGCCGCGTTGTTTCTTGCTAGTGATGATTCCGCGTGGGTCAGTGGTCTTGATCTCACCATCGACGGTGGCCAAATGGCCAGCACTCCGAAACTCTGAGGACTACCGGTGAATCGTCTCAATCTCGTTGATCCCGATCTCTACCTCGAAGGAGTGCCTCGCGAGTATTTCCGATGGCTTCGTGACAATGAGCCGGTTGCGTGGCATGACGAGCCTGATGGCCCCGGCTATTGGGTGCTGACTCGGTTTGATGACGTTGTCGCTGCGAATCGGAATTGGGAGTTGTATTCGAACTCATTGAAGGGTTCGTCAATTGAAGAAGCGCGATCCGACGAGGAATTGATCGCAAGACGTCGAATGTTTGTGAATCAAGATCCTCCGCAGCACACTCGCTATCGGAAACTGGTGAGTGCTGCCTTCACCCCAGGGCAGATCCGACGAATGGTGCCGCTCATTCAACAAACCTGCAGCCGACTCGTCGATCGACTGCTTGACGGTACTGAGCAGGATTTTGTGCCTATCGCCGAGGAGCTTTCGTTTCAGATGGTGGCAACACTTTTTGGAGTACCAGAGACAGACTGGCCGGGACTCATCGAAATCACCCGGACTATGGCGGATTTTCAGGACCCCGAGGTGAACCCAGGTTTGGCACCAAGACCAGAGATGCAAAGAGATATCGCTAACTATGCGCTTGGCCTAATCGCTGCAGTGCGATCTGATCGCAAAAGTCACTCCGGAGTTGTCGCAGACCTTGTAAATGCAGAGGTAGTCGATGAAGGCGGAACGCACCGATTGACAGATGCAGAGATCGTCGGTTTTTTTCCTGCTGTACTCGTCGGTGGTCTCAGCACGACAGCACACGCAATGACTGAGATGATTCATACGTGGGCGACAATGCCGAAGACCTTCGATGGTTGGCTCGGCAACGAGTGTCCTACTTCTTTTGTTGAAGAGTTTCTGCGTTGGCGCGGACCGGTAATGTCGTTTCGCCGAACAGCGACTGCCGATCACCAACTGCATGACTCGATTATCAAGCGTGGTGACAAGGTGCTGCTCTCCTTTGCATCAGCAAATCACGATGATCGGCATTTCAACGAACCGGAACTCTTTGATCCGACACGCGACCCTCTTGATCATGTTGCATTCGGTGGGGGAGGACCGCATTTTTGTATCGGTGCTCAGCTGGCTCGAATGGACCTCAAAATAGTTTTCAGCGAACTGCTGACACGTATCGGCTCGGTGGAGCCGGTTAGTGCGCCGCAGCGACTGCGGGCCAACCAGTTTGCCGGCTGGCTCCATTATCCAATACGCATGTCGGCGCTATGAGCGAGCCTTTGATGACGCAAAGTGAAGAGTCAATCTGCATTGGATGTGGGCTGTGTTGTGATGGCACTGTAGTAACCCATCTAGCGGTGCGCGATGAAAGCGATTTGGGTCAACCGCTTCAAAGTCTCGGTGTTGAAATCATTTTCGCGTCTGACCCTCCCGTGTTTGCGCTGCCCTGTCCGGCGGTGTGTGAGGGTATCTGTACTATCCATTCCCTTCACCGCCCCTCAGCCTGCTCGCAGTTTGAGTGCTCGCTCCTGCGTGCAAATCTTGATGGAAAGATCACTATCGAAGATGCTCGACGGACAATTAATGAAACTTTGGCATTAAAGGATTCAGTAATAGCCGGAAATGCCCCTTCCAACAGTCTTGCAGAACGGGTTAGAGCGGTCTTCCAGAATTAGATCCAATAGGTCCATTGCCATCTGAAGCTTCGTGAAGAGCCTCGCTCAATCGGTGGATGCACCACATGACATGAAGAAGGTGCTCAACCTCGGAATCGGAAAACGGAGCGGTTTCCCTGCCAGAACGCAAACGACGAAATCCTTGATCAAGGCGAGTGGTGGCCGGTTTAAGAACTGCTGCAACTTCAAGCGAAAACTTTGCCGTATTGAGCCAGATCTGCTCGTCAATATCTGAGATGGCTGTATGGAGTGCTTCGATGACCGTGCGAAATTCAGATTCGAGAAGACGCTGGATCGAATCCTCGGAAAATTTCTCTGTAACGATGAGGACAGAGCGACAAATTCGAGATAATCGAGCGGTAAGGAAAAGAGCCTGAAGAAGATCTGCGGATCGATCGCCGATTCCACTCGGCTCGTAGGAGGCTTCGGCATAAGCCGTCTCGCGCTTTGCTACGTCATCTAAAAGTGCGTTGAGTCGATGGGTCAACTGTGGCGAAGTGGTTGAGTCGAGCCAGTGCTCAAGCGCCTCTGCGGTGAGTCGGAACGAGCCGACGAAGTCCTCAGTCATGCCAATCCGTAATCCGGTGACTGCTCTGCGAGGAAAGATGACGAGTCCAACTGCAACTGCCACGATGCAACCCAGAGGCACATTCAATCCACGACCAATTGCGGTCGAAAGGGGGTCTCCTTGGGGGATTGCGGTGAGAAGGAGCGTGCTTGCCCCGGCGAGTTTGGCTCCTGCCTCAAGGTTGAGACTCGACATTATGAGAAGGGTGACGGAGACGGTGATGCCCGCGACTGCCAGTCCGTCGACGGGAAGCAAGACAACTCCAATGGCGATGAGGAGGGCGATAACCGTTGCAACGATTCGCATTACGGCGGCATTGATTGATGCCCCAAGGGTTCCCGCTGTAGCGACCACCGCAGAGATGCCGGCCCAGTAAGGCGAGTTTAGGCCGATCACTCGGGCGGTCCCGATAGCAATAATCGTTGCGATGCCGGCTTTTACAGCGAATTCCGCAGATGTACGGCTCGGAACACGAACGAATCTCATTGCGTGTTGCCGTTATTCATCGAATGTCCCAAGTCGAGATGCAAGGAGGCACCGAACTGCCCAAAATCACAAAACGAATCAGGCGCGTTCGAGGATTCGGATTGGCAGTCGGCGCGGGCCACGCACTTGTCCCTGAGAAAACTTGGTTGGATCCGATGGGATGAGTTCAAACTTTGTGTAGCGCTTGAGGAATTCCTCGAGTGCAACTGTCATCTCCATGCGAGCAAGATTGGAACCTAGGCAACGGTGGATGCCGAGCCCGAACGCGCTGTGTCGGTTGATTTCACGATCAATGAGCACGTCGTTGGCGTTATCGAACGCCTTTGGATCTCGGTTGGCCGCCGGGAAACTGAGAAAAATCCAGTCATCTTTCTTCATGGGGCAACCTGCAAATTCGAAGTCTTCTATAACCAGTCGAGCCATGGAAACTGGTGCATAGGCACGAAGAAATTCTTCAACTGCCGAGGGTAACAACTCGGGATGGGCCACAAGGCGGGCCAAATCGTCTGGGTTGTCGGCCAAATGCCAGATGGAAGAACCGATAGCCGACCAAGTTGTGTCGATACCGGCGATGATGAGCAACAGGATTGAACCGAAGACATGTTCATCAGAAAGTTTGTTGCCGGCGATTTCCGAGTCAAGCAAGTAACTAATGAGGTCATCGCTAGGACTTTCCTTGCGTTTCTGCATAGCCGCACCGATGTAGTCCCGAATCGGCTCGAACCGCTCAATACGCTCTTCGGTGGGAAGATCAACGGCTTCGATGACATCATGCACAAAAGATCGAAAAAGATCGCCATCTTCAGGTGGGAGGCCACAGAGTTTCGCAATGAGGCCAACTGGTATGTGTTGGGTGTACTGAGTGCTGACCTCAATAGTGTCGGCATCTCCCATTGCGTCGAGCAGGCCGGCGCAAAGCTCCCGGGTATACGGCTCGAGTGCATTGATGGGACGGGGCGCAAAAGCTGGAAGAAATAGACGTCGAGCGATTTCGTGAAATGGTGGATCGGAGGTAATCGGAGGAGCGACACCGATCGGAGCAGGTGGTGCCTCGTCACCGTCACCCGGACGGCCATTGTTAATGACGACGGTGCGCGATGTGAAGTGAACGGTGTCATTGGCGATTGCGGAAACAGTTTCGTGTGTCATCGGCGCCCACATGCCGCCGTAGCGATCGCTGTGAGCAATAGGGCAACGCTCACGAAGGTCGTCCATGATGGGATACGGGTTGTCTACCCAAGTTGGATCGGTGTGATCGAAGTCAACTGCGAAGTCGGTTACCAGCGGCTTGTCCATTTCAGTCACCAATCACAATCGCAAACTCGGGACAATTTCCGGCAGCAACATTGGCTTTTGCTAACTGAGCCTCATCTAGGTCGCCTGTTTCTAAAACAATTGCAGTCCCGAGATCGTCGCAATCGAAAAGTTCAGGAGCGAGGCTGTAGCAGCGGCCGTGGCCCTGACACTTCTGTTCATTGAGGTAAATTTTCAAGACAACTCCCGCCCTAGAACCTCGCTAGATCCCAACAATAGACGAGTTTCGCAGAAATTGGCATCAGTTTTGCCTCAACCCTCAGATCCCGTCTTACCATTCATGGAACCTGACCCCGCAGGAGCGTTAGATGTCGTTCCGAGGGGAAATAGAAGATCGAAGAGTGAGATGAGCCGTTCGAGAGTGGCTGTTATCGGAGCAGGTATGGCTGGCCTCATTGTCGCCACGCGCCTAGCCGGCTCAGCCGACTTGGTGGTTCTTGACAAAGGGCGGGGTGTTGGTGGTCGGCTCGCAACTCGACGCATAGGCGATGCCACGTTCGACCACGGAGCGCAGTTCATTACGACCCATAGCCTGGAATTCGCAGAAATTATTAACGGACTCGTCAAAAAGGGCGTTGTCGCCGATTGGTTTCACGGTCAGGTGGGACCAAACGGGGCAAAGAGCAGCGATGGGCACGTGCGCTACAGGGGCGTGGTCTCGATGAACGCAATTGCGAAGACGCTGGCAAGCGGCCTTGATATTCGAACCTCGAGTCAGATCACATCAATAGAACAGAATGGGTCAGGGTGGAAACTTCAATTGTCAGATGAGACCTCGCTCACTGCTGATGCAGTCGTTTCGACAGCACCAGTTCCGCAGGCCCTTGCACTTTTAGAAGCCGGGAAAACCGAGCTCTCTCCTGCTGACACGATTGCTCTTGGAACAATCGAATACGAACCCTGCATCGCAGTGATGGCTGTACTTGATGGGCCATCGGGTATCGCCGCGCCGGGAGCGATTGCACCGTCTGAAGGACCAATCGATTGGATTGCGGATAATCAGATGAAGGGCATCTCCCCAGTTTCTGCTGTCACGATTCACGCCAGCGCAGATTTCAGTCGTGCTGCGTGGGATCTCGCTGACGATGCCATTGCTGACAAACTTTTGACGGCTGCGGGCTTGATCGATCGAAGTGTGAAAGGCAGTGTGCAACTGCAGCGTTGGCGCTACGCGCGCCCCTCGGTCATACATCCCGATCGATGTCTGGTAGCCGAACATCTTCCGCCGCTGGTGTTTGCTGGCGACGCATTTGGTGGTGCCAAGGTCGAAGGCGCCGCCCTTTCCGGAATCGCTGCCTCTGATGCCGTCCACGAACTTCTAAATGCCCAACGGTGATTTCGTAGTTCGCACCCAAGCAGGGCTGCCACTCCATCGCTGGCCTGGCTGCTGAAGAGTCAAAGTATCGGTCTAGAAAAGCCCGTCAGCAGAATATTGCCTCATTGATGCGGCAATGGGGGCAGCCCGCGTACGCTTAGGCCATGAAGCCAATCATTCGGGATCTTCTTTCTTCTGACATAGCGGCAGTTGTTCGTTTGTTCGACGACTGTCGAGGACTTGAGGACACAAAACCAGTTGACGTTGCCCAGTTTGTCAATGACGCATCCTCAGGCGCTCCTGGGGTTGTGGCCACTGAGAGCGGTCGAGTGGTTGGGGTGGTTCAGGCTCGGGTTATGTCGGACGACGCATGGATCAACGTCGTGATGATTGATCCGGCTGCTCGGCGGGCCGGCCTTGGCTCAGCAATGTTGCAGCGACTTGAAGAAAAATTGCTTCATCTGGGAGTGAGAAAAATCTCGGCACTGATGGGGAACTCCCAAGCGGGAGAGGTTGCTCTTGTCAACAGGGGTTTCGTTGCAACAAATGATTTGGTCCTGTATGAAAAACTTGAACCAATTGCACCGGTAGCGATGCTTATCGTTGATCATTACGGCGGCGAACTTTTGTCGCCACAGCTTTGGGATCGCGTCGCTGGGATGCAGGAAGAAAAAAAGATTATTGATAGTCGCGTGGTTGCGCCGCTTGCCGACCCTGACACTGCCAGCAGGGTAGGAGTGAAAGCACCTTCCACGGTGTTACTTTTCGGTCCCCCGGGCACGGGCAAGACCACATTTGCGAAAGCGATTGCTGGTCGGCTGGGGTGGCCTTTCATCGAACTGTTGCCGTCGAAATTGGAAAGTGGCAACGATTCGATGTCGGCGGAACTAAGAACGGCCATGACCGACCTTCTCCAACTGGATCAGGTCGTCGTATTCATCGACGAGTTCGATGAAATTGCATCGGCTCGTGAACATAACGCGGCAACGAAGGGTGTGGTCAACGAATTGTTGAAGTTGATCCCGTCATTTCGAACCTGCCCAGGCCGGCTTTTGGTGTGCGCCACAAACTTTGTTGCCGACATCGACTCGGCAGTGTTGCGTCCAGGGAGATTTGATCTCGTTATTCCAATTGGACCTCCGGATCTTTCGGCTCGTCGTGCTCTTTGGGAGTCTGCTTTGAGTTCCCTCGATCATCGAGATATCGATCAGGAGAAAATTGCGCAGGAGACCGGAGGGTTCACCCCCGGTGATATCGAACTTGCTGCCCAAAGAGCGGCCTCTGCAGCCTTCGATCGCATCCGTGGAGGTGAAGAGCCGGCTTTCATTACGGCGGGGGACTTGGAAGCAGCAGTCGAGCGCACAAGTCCTTCAGTTTCGGCGGAAATCTGTGAGCGATTCGGCGCAGAGGTTGATCGGTTCGCCCGCATCTAAGTTGCACTTCGTAGTTGCTTGTGTTTCATCGGATTACGAGGCCATTGGCACTGCACTCATCGGTTTATTTAGTTGGCTCCGGAGATGCCGGCAAGAGCGCAAAGACGCCTGAAGTGAGCGACAAAAGGAACAATTCACCGTTTGAGTCCTCCCCAAATCCCACAATTGCATTGATAGGTAAGTCCATGAAGGTGGTCTCTTGGGTGGCTGGATCGAAGAAGAAGATGCCAGATTCGGCAAAGTCAGCGAAGAGGTACAGACCCTGCAATTCCTCGATGGCGGAGCCTCGGTAAACAAAACCACCGATGGCGGAAGAGCCGCCAAGGTTTTCCCATTCGTGGATTGGGTCAGTGAGTGTGGCGACGGTTGCGCCCCGAAACCCTGCGGTGCCCTCTTTAATGTTCCATCCAAAGTTCGAACCCAATTCGCTCTCTGGAACTCTGTTTATTTCCTCTTTTGAGTTCTCACCGACGTCGGCGATCCAGAAATCTCTGGTGACTCGATCAAGAGAGAATCTCCATGGGTTGCGGAGGCCAAGAAATGCGATTTCCGGTGCGACCACATCTGATTGGGCGAACGGATTGTCTGCGGGTATGAGATACGGGGTGGTCGAACCGGGGGGAGTCGGTGTGATTCGAAGAATTTTGCCGAGGAGACTCCTCGGGTTTTGGCCGTTTCCAAGTGGATCTCCACTTGGGCCGCCATCGCCGAGACCAATCAGCAGGTTGCCAGAATCGTCGACGAGTAGCTGTCCGCCATTATGGTTCGAAAAGGGCTGTTCGATAAACAACAGCAATCGCGTTGTTGTGAGATCGGGGCGACCATTTTTGATCTCGACGGCGACGATGTTGGTGTTGCCATTGATGTCAGTGAAGTGGGCGTAAAGCTCGTTCCCATCAAGAGAGAATGCAAGGCCGAGTAAACCTCGTTCGCCTTTGGCTGTCGTTTGGTTACGAAAGGAAACGTAGTTAGAGACAGTGTTGCTGGCGAGTTCGATGCGATGCACTTCGCCGTTCTGTGAGGCGACGTAGACGATTGAAGGAGAATCTCCGGGTCTTGTGGCGAACGCAGTTGGGGAGTCGATATCGGCCACAAGTGCACTGGTGATTGATTGAGAAATAGTTGAGGTTTTGGCAATCTGAGAAGATTTCGATTGACTGCAACTGGCGGTAATAACGGAGAAAATGTAAAGTGGGAGCGCAAGAAAGAAGAGTCTGAGTGGACTTTTCTGTAGTCGTTGTCGACTGGCTGCGCCGATAGGAATACTCCTTGGAGTGCTCATACTTGACTGACATCAGATCTGTTGATTGCGTTACCCATTGGACTTTGGACGCTATCGGCAGCACGGCAAATAGACGACTGCGCATTGGCGATGTTGTGTATCCATCCCTTGGTACGTGGACCAGTGGGGATGCCTGCCAAAAAACCTCGTTGGTGGAGCTGGGGGGAATCGAACCCCCGTCCGTCTGGTGAGAACTGTCCGCGTTACGACCATTCCCGAGTCAGTGGCTTACGGCAACCACACCGCCGGGTCGATTGAGGCCGAAACCTCGCCGCCGGATCTTTCTCCGATGTCAACGGTCTTTCCCGTCGTCAGCCTTCTTTCAGGCTGTCACCCTCCGCTTCTGTTGCCGGGCTGCGGAGAGCAGGCCCCGTGCGCCATTACTGGTCACGATTTCTCTCTACCGTCTGAGTGATCAGGCGGCGAGAGTCAACTGCTCATCGGCGGTTGATTTTGTGCCCCCGTTTAAGGAGTCTGAGGCCACTCCGGTCGCACGATCCAGCCTTCGGTCCCGACGTCGAAACCGATCAGCCCCTTGATCATGATGCCAACTGTTAAATGCCGGGGCACCCAACTGTGTGCAAGCCCTTATCCTATCGGCCAACGGAGTTGGTCGTGTCTCTATTTATCGGAATGCACTTGAGAAAAAGGGAACCACAAAAGGAACAGAGTCGTATCCGGCCAAAGTGTGTGGTACTCCTTCGAGAAGTTTCAGGCTGATTGATGTCCCATTTTTTTTGTAAATACTGGCGAGTTCCTCGGAGATTGCAGGCGGAATAACACTGTCGGCAGTGCCCTGCAATAGCAGTACCGGTGCTCCAATTTTTCCGATGGGCGAGTTGGTCTCGAGAGCACGACGCCAGGGCTCCTCGGCGGTAATCCTCTGATTCACTAGTGGGTTCGTTACCTTGGGGTTCGTGTCAAAAATCTGTTTCAGTCGCGCATCGGCAGCCGCTGACCCGCCGAGAACACATTGCGCTGCGATTTGTTGTATCGAGGTTTGCGAACCACTGGAGGTGACTGTGGCTGGGTCATAAAGAAAGATCTGTTGCCATGAAGTCACGAGATAGGAGTTGATATAGCTAGAGGCTTCCGTCATCCACGTTTGTCGTATTTGCTCGTTGATCAGGCCAGATGGCGCCGCAGCAGCGACAGCAACAAGTTGCAAGTCAGGTGCATAGGTGGTCGCTAGTTCGCCAGTAAATAACGCAGCTTGTCCACCCTGCGAGTGACCAAAGACAGCGAATTGTCCCGATACGTTCGCATTGGGAAACGCTCGCAATGCGCGAACACTGTCGAGAACGCTGCGAGCTTCGCTCGTTCCAACAAGGTAGGGATGGGGACCGGCCACGCCGAGGCCCTCATAGTCGGTGGCTACGACTGCCCAACCTTTGGCGAGGAATTCTTCGATTCCCATAATTGAGCCGTAGGGATTCTGCTGAAGCGATGGGGCACAATGATCTTCGATTCCGGTCGTGGGGTGCGCCCAAGCAACCACGGGTCGACCGCCAGTAGGTGCAGGAGCAACAGGAACAATGACCAATCCGGTCACCACAATTGGCTGATTCACTTCGCCTCGTGAGGTGTACATCACCCGCCAGGCCTCTGATTTCGGATTAGGAGGCGAAATCGATTCGGATCGGATAAGGGTTCCTGGCGCACCATTTGGGGTTGGGAACGGAGAGCGATAAAACGAGTCGCTATCGGGTGATTGATATTTTGAAGAACATGAAGAAATAATCAACAAAATGGTGATTAGCGGAAGAAGCGTGATTAGACGCTTCATTTTACGAGGCGCTGAAAAAACGGAACCACATACGGGACTGACGCCTTTCCGGCCTTCATGTGATCAACCCCATCCATGACTTGTTCTGTTGCCTGATCGTTTCCCATTGCGACATACATCGCAGTCAGTTCAGTCGTTGTTGAGGGAGTGATGATTTTGTCTGCGGTTCCCTGGGTGAGAAGCAGTGGAACGGTGATTGGTGATTGAGCTGCAGTGTTGAGTACGAATTGACTCGACCATGGGGCGGTGGTCGCTGGGTCAGCACTCCACATCCGTCCCTTAAGGATGAGGTCGTCGATGCCCAACTCGATATCGCTCAGACGAGATCCGCCAACCACGCACTTCTCACTCACCGCGTGAACCCGTTCGCTGAGCGAGGGCTTCACAACGGTTGCTTCGTCGTAGCCAAAGATGGCGGACCACGAAACGACCGCATAGGAGCCAAGGACAGCTCCGGCAGCGGTGTTCTCGTCCGCCTGAAAGAGCGGTACCAGCAAACCGGCCGGCGCTGCAGCAGCAACGCCAAGTAATTGCAACTCCGGCGCGTAGGCCGGGGCTATCTGGCCAGCAAAGAGCGCCGCCTGACCCCCTTGCGAATGTCCAAATACGAAGAACTGGGAAGATGCGTTGGTTTCGTTCATGTTGCGCGCTGCACGAACGATATCGATCGTTCCTTGCGCCTCACTCGCGCCAACGAGGTAGGGGTGCATACCGTCGGTACCGAGTCCTTGGTAGTCGGTTGCGACAACGACCCAGCCAAGGTTGAGGAATTCAGCGAGACCCTGCACATCGTCGTAAGGCTTTGGCGAACGCGATGGCGCGCACTCATCTTCAATTCCGGTGGTCGGGTGAGACCAACTCACCACGGGTCGCCCAGTAGAGGGCGCCGGGCCTGTTGGCGCAAACACCATTCCGCTCACGAGGATCGGCTCGCCGTTGATTCCGGTTGATGTGTAGAGCACTCGCCACGCCTCTGACTCAGGAAACGGCGCATCCATTGTTTCAAATCGAATGATCGTGCCGGGTGTAGTCGCTGGAACGGCAGAAGGCGTGTTGTAAAACGACGGGCTGAATGAGTTCGTTGTCTTCGTTCCGCAGGAAACAAGGACAAGCGCCGTGAGGACAATGGTCATCAAGAATGGGATTTTGAAGCGCATGTTCAACCTCACTGCGAAAGTACTGCGAGGATACTCACCAATTCGGTGGTAAGGGTTTTACATGAGCAAGCATGGCTACGACATCGAGGCAGTTTCATCTGCGCCAATCGAACTTGTCTTCGAAGTCGTTGCCGATGCTCCTGGTTGGTCGCGCTGGAACAAGTCAATTGGCCGAGCATCCTGGGAGATTGAGGGTGATCCTGCGCCCTGGGGCGTAGGGGCGGTGAGGGCGCTCGGTTTAAGGGTTGGACCGTTGTCTCGAGAGCGCATCATCGAACTTGATTTCCCTACTCATCAGGCATATGTGATCGTGTCGGGTCCGATGCCAGTAAAGGGTTACCGGGCCGATGTGCGCCTTAAGTCAACCCCCGAAGGGGGAACTCACATCTCGTGGAAGGGTTCTTGGTCAACACGGGTGCCGGGTGTCTCTAGTTTCCTCACCAAGATGGTGCGCAGCTTCGCCACTGGCGCAGCGCGCGAAGCAGAGCGGATCAAACAAGAATCGAATTAACGAATCGCTGTGATCTGTTCTATGGCGAGACGAAAATTTCCGACTTGGTTGTCGATGAGGTAAAAGCCGATCTGCTCGATTGTGGCTGGATCAAGCGGGGCACTCGGTGTGATCGGGCTGAGGAAGCGACTCACTGGCGCAAACGATTCGATGGGAATCGCAACGAGATTTCCGCTCCCGCCAGAAGTACTCGTAGGTGTAAATCGGGCAATCCAGCGCTCCTGTCCGGATGTACCCGCCCGAAGTTGCAGGACATAAGTGCGCCCATCGCCGATTGCAGTAACCCCCAAAGCGTTGGCTTCTGCCGCAAGTCCACCAAGTCGTTGGTCGGCTGGGCCGAGGGTGGACGTGAAGCCCCCGTTTTGTTCGGTTGTCATCCTTCCGGAAAACAACAGCGCACCCGAACCACTGGTTTCTACCCATGTCGTCGTACTCGCAGAGATGCCGCCCATGACGGAATCATCGACACTTGACCACCCCGTGACTGACTGGGGACTAGAGAACTCAAACAGCACGCTGGAGGTTGGGCTTGGGGGAGGAACGGGTGCTGGCGTTACCGGCGGTGCGAGTTCTGTAGCTGCTGAAGGCTCAGTCGACGGTGTTGAACGAGTTTCGGAACCGCATGAGTTGAGAAGAAACATGCACAACAGCACAAGTGTTGCCGACAAGATGCGTTTGGCCATATCAGTCCTCGCCACGTTTGCGGGAGCGCCCGAGCGCTTGATCGGCCTCTCGCTTTGCCTCGCGTTCGGCAATGGCTTGGCGACGGTCTCCTTTTGTTCGACCTCGAGCAAGTCCAAGTTCGACTTTTGCTCTGCCGCCAAAAAAATACAACGACAACGGGACGATCGAAAGTCGTTCTAGATCGACCCTCATGCGCCAGCGTTCGATTTGTTCACGGTGCAAAAGCAGTTTGCGTTTACGGTCGGGTTCGGCAAGGTCATGAATGCCGCTCGTTCCCCAAGGGGCGACATGCATGCCGATAAGCCACGCTTCGCCTTGATCGAAACGAGCGAATGCCTCCCTAATTTGTACCTGTGCTTCGCGCAAGGATTTAACCTCTGAACCCCGCAACACCAGTCCGGCCTCAACAGTGTCGAGGACCTCGTAGTCATGACGAGCCGACCGATTGGTCGCCACAATCTTTTTTGCATTCGGCTCGTCGTTAGCTGCCATAGGAAACCTTCAGGTTACCGGTCGAAATCGCTGCGAGATCAGCCGCCCATAAGTGGTGCGTCTGGTGACGGGACCCGACAACCGCCATCAACATCAAGGATTTGGTTCAGACGGCCCTGCGATACCCACATGCCGACGCAAAGTCCGAGATCAACGATTTCTGAATCGGTGAACGCTCCTCGTAGACGCGACCAAAACGAATCATCCATGGAAAGGTGATCAAGCGCGAATCGTTCGGCAAATTCAGCGGCGAGGACTTCGCGTTCAGAAAACCCGTCCCAATTCGCGTTGCCAACCTGAGCGTAGAACTCCTCGTCGAGCAGGTCAGCTTCTTGGGCGCGTGCAGGCGCATCGCGACCGGAGCGCCATCCGAGACACAACTGACAATCGTTGATTTGTGCGATGCGAATTCTTGCCGCCTCGAATTCACGAAGGGGGAGCGCAGACTTCTCATAAACCGCAGCCGAGAACTGGGCTGCAGGTAGCGAAAGGCCGGGTGCGGCTGCAGTCCACACATGCATGAGCGGATCAGAACCTTGGGGCACAGAAATACGAGGCATACCTTCACGCTAGAACGCTGAAGACAAGGCTGCTTTCAGAAGTGCCCCGGCGATAGCCTTAACCGATGCTTCTTCTCCCGGCCTCAGTCCTCTCGGATCTCCTTGCCCATTTGGTCGATGGTCTCCCTGATGAGGCATGCGGTTTGCTCAGTGGCCACCTCGCAAATGGCGACGCTCCGTGTGTCGTCGACGGGTGGTACCCGAGTTCCAACCAAGCAAAATCAAGTCGGGTGTACACCATCGATCCCAAGGTGCATCTGAGGGCTGATCGAGATGCTGAGGATCGTGGTGGCGAACTTGTTGGTGTGGTCCACTCCCATACTCACTCAGAGCCCTATCCGTCACCGACCGATGTGGCGCAGGCTCCTGACCCGGCATGGCACTACGTCATCGTCTCGTTCCGATTAGGGCAACCCATGGTGCGGTCTTATCGAATTATCGAGGGTCAGATCCTCGAGGAAGCCGTTTCCGTCTTAGAGAGCTAGAATCCAGACCTATTGGGTCGACATTTGGCCCGGGGTCGTCCACAATGGAGGGCCGGTTACAACCCCCAATCTGCCGTATAGCCCCGTGAGGTTTCTGATGGCTATTTATTCCTCGGTTCTCGACATCATCGGTAACACGCCGATGGTCGACGTCTCCATACTCAGCCCGAATCCCAATGTGCGAATTCTCGGGAAGATGGAAAGTCAAAATCCCGCTGGTTCGGTCAAAGACCGCATCGCACTAGCCATGGTTGAAGACGCAGAAGCTGATGGCACGCTGACACCAGGCAAGACGATTATCGAACCATCCTCGGGCAATACCGGTATCGCATTGGCGATGATCGCTCGTATCAAGGGTTATCCCATCAAAATTGTGCTTCCGGAAAACGTATCGATCGAACGTCGTCAACTGCTCGAGATTTTTGGCGCTGAAATCATTTTGTCTCCGGGGGCAGAAGGCTCGAACGGTGCAGTAAAGCGGGCGATTGAACTCGCCGAGCAGCATCCTGAATGGGCGTTTCTCTATCAGTACGCAAACGAGGCAAATCCCCAGGTTCACTACGACACCACCGGCCCAGAGATTTGGGCCGACGCTCCCGATATCACCCATTTCGTTGCGGGCCTCGGGACTTCAGGAACGCTCATGGGTGTCGGAACCTTCCTCAAAGAAAAGAATCCCGCTATCAAGATTCTTGCGGTTGAGCCCCCGTTGGGTGAAAGCGTCGAAGGCCTGCGCAATCTCGATGAGGGTTACATCCCGCCGGTGTACGAGAAGTGGGGTGGGCCGCAACTCCTCGACGGTAAGAGAATCGTTCGTCCTCGAGAGTCGATTGAGTACACGCGGCTACTCACAGAAAAGTGCGGGATTTTCTCGGGTATCTCGGCAGGCGCAGCACTCGCTGGTTCGGTTCGCGTCGCATCTCAAATCGAATCCGGAACCATCGTGTTCATTGTTTGCGATGGCGGTTGGAAGTACCTCTCAACCGGCGCCTGGACTGATGACATTGACGCCGTAACCGAACGCGCCGCAAAGATCATTTACTTTTAGCAACTTCTGGTTTCGAATCTCGCCTAAAGATGTCGGACTATCCTCTGCTTGTGGATTCGCGTCCGATTGGCATGTTCGACAGCGGTTTTGGTGGACTCACTGTCGCTAGGGCCCTTATTGACCTCTTGCCGAACGAAAACCTTGTTTACGTTGGCGATACCGGCCGTTATCCCTATGGCCCGCGCGACCTTGGAGAGGTGCGAAAATTCGCCCTTGAAATAACCCAACACTTGCTATCGAACCACGATGTAAAGATCGTGGTTATCGCATGCAATACGGCATCGGCTGCAGCTCTCGAAGATTTACAACAGGCCATACCAGTACCCGTTATCGGTGTCATTGAGCCCGGCGCATCGGCGCTACTAGAAGCCACACGGAGTCAGCGAGTCGGGGTAATCGGCACCGTGGGCACAATTGGGTCTGGGGCCTATCAACGCGCAATCGCGGAACTGGCCAGCGAGGCTGTTTTGACTTGTGCGGCTTGTCCCGGTTTTGTCGAATTCGTTGAGCGTGGTGAAACCGATTCAGAGCAAGTTCACGTGCTGGCTGAACGGTTACTCGCGCCGCTTTTGCATGCTGAAGTTGACTCACTCTTACTCGGTTGCACCCACTATCCCTTTCTGGCCCGCACGATCTCCGACGTTATGGGTCGTGATGTGGTCTTAGTTGACTCGGCTGACGCCACCGCATTTCGCGTCCGCGAAATGCTCGCCGCATCTGATTCGGCCCAAGCGGCTAGTGAACAAGGGGGAGTCCATAAATTTGAATCCTCCGGAGACGTTGAAGCGTTTCGGGCTTTGGGAAGACAACTCCTAGGACCAGAACTCGATGAGGTCACTCCACTTTTTTGGGCCTAGTCGAATGTGTGGTGGGGGGTCAGATGCCCGGTTTCTCTTTATTGTCTACCACTCCAGTGGAAAAGGTAGTGTTTAACCGAACTTGGCCATCCAAACCCGAAGAGGTTGACGAGTGACGACACTCACCCATCTGCAACGACTTGAGGCCGAGAGCATTCAGATTTTTCGTGAGGCTTTTTCGGAAAGCGAACGTCCTGTGATGCTCTACTCGGTGGGGAAAGACAGCACGGTCATGCTCCACTTGGCAATGAAAGCCTTCGCCCCCTCGAAAGTGCCATTCCCTTTGCTTCATGTGGACACGACATGGAAATTCCGGGCGATGTATGAGTTTCGCGATCGGATCGTAAAAGAAAACGGCTTGGAACTGATCGAGTATCACAACGCCGAGTGCATCGAAAAAAATATCAATCCTTTCGATCACGGAACATCGCTTCATGTGGATCTTTGGAAGACGGAGGGTCTCAAACAGGCTGTAGAAAAATATGGATTCGATCTTGGCTTTGGCGGTGCGCGACGAGACGAAGAGAAGTCCCGGGCGAAGGAGCGAGTGTTCTCACTGCGGTCAGCGCAGCATCGATGGGATCCCAAACAACAACGGCCTGAGTTGTGGCATCTCTATAACGCGCGAAAAGCTCCCGGGGAAAGCCTGCGCGTTTTTCCATTATCGAACTGGACTGAACTCGACATTTGGCAGTACATCCACACCGAACAAATTCCGATCGTGCCCCTTTACTTTTCCGCTCCGCGTCCCGTGGTCAAAAGAGACGGACTGTGGATCATGGTCGACGATGAGCGGATGCGTCTGGAACCGGGCGAGCAACCCGAAATCCGTAACGTTCGCTTTCGAACTCTCGGTTGTTACCCGCTCACCGGGGCAATCGAAAGTGAAGCGACCACGCTTCCCGAGATCATTCGAGAGATGCTCATCACGACAACATCTGAACGTATGGGAAGGACAGTCGATCATGAATCGGCAGGGTCTCTCGAAAAAAAGAAGCAGGAAGGTCATTTCTGATGCCCCACGCTCATGATGAGATACTTGCAGTTGGGATCGAAACGTACCTTGAGCGCCAGGAGCACAAGTCAATGCTCCGCTTCATCACGTGCGGAAGCGTTGACGACGGTAAAAGCACACTGATCGGTCGTTTGCTCTATGACTCAAAACTTGTCTTCGAGGACCACTTAGCCACTCTCGAAGTCGATTCGAAAAAAGTCGGGACCCAAGGCGGAGAACTTGATTTCGCGCTTCTTGTCGACGGCTTAGCCGCTGAACGTGAGCAAGGCATCACGATCGATGTTGCCTATCGGTTCTTTTCAACCGAACGAAGCAAGTTCATCGTCGCTGACACGCCGGGGCACGAGCAGTACACACGCAATATGGTCACCGGGGCCTCGACTGCTGACCTCGCTGTAGTGCTCATTGACGCTCGTAAAGGCGTGCTTACTCAGACAAGGCGTCACAGTTACTTGGTGTCGCTACTCGGAATTCGCCACGTTGTACTCGCAATCAACAAAATTGATCTTGTCGACTATTCCCAAGAGGTGTTCAACCAGATCGAAGCTGACTACCGCGAGTTTGCCGCTCAGATTGGTTTGGAGAACATCACGTGCATCCCAATGTCGGCGTTGCAAGGCGACAACATCGCCGAAGTTGGTTCAAACCTGCCGTGGTACGACGGATTGCCACTGATATCGGTTCTCGAAAATATTCAGATCGACGATGAACTGCAGTCGAAGCCTTTCAGGATGGCAGTGCAATGGGTGAATCGTCCTGATCTCGACTTCCGTGGCTTCTCTGGGCAGATTTCGGGCGGTACCGTCCGTCCTGGCGACGAAATACGGGTACTTCCCTCGGGTCGAGTGAGCACAATCGATCGGATCGTGACATTCGATGGCGACCTCGAAGTGGCGGTAGCCGAGCAGTCAGTCACACTCACGCTGACTGATGAAGTTGATATCAGTCGTGGCGATGTCATCGCCACATCACTTGCGCCGCCTGCAGTAGCCGATCAATTTGAGGCGCATATCATTTGGATGGATGAGCAAGAAATGCTCCCCGGTCGTCCGTATCTTTTGAAGATCGGTTCTCGAACCGTAAGTGCGACACTTGCTCAGCCGAAGTACAAGGTGAACGTCAATACGCTCGAGCATGTTGCCGCTCGAACGCTTGAGCTCAATGAAATCGGCGTGTGCAACATCAACCTCGATCAATCAATTCCCTTCGACCCCTATGAGGCGAATCGCGATATGGGGGGATTCATTTTGATCGATCGTTTCACGAGCGCAACGGTCGCAGCCGGCCTGTTGCACTTCGCGCTGCGCCGTTCCGATAACGTGCATTGGCAAGCAATTGAGGTCGACAAAGCGGCTCATTCGCAGCAAAAAAACCAAAAGCCGTGTGTGGTTTGGTTTACCGGCCTCTCAGGCTCCGGCAAGTCCACAATTGCCAACATTGTTGAGCAGAAACTGCTTGAGCAAGGTCGTCACTCGTATCTGCTCGACGGTGACAATGTTCGTCACGGACTCAACAAAGACCTTGGGTTCACCGATGCCGATCGCGTGGAAAACATTCGCCGAGTTTCCGAGGTATCGGGGTTAATGGTCGATGCGGGCCTTATCGTTCTGGTGTCGTTCATCTCGCCATTTCTCGCCGAACGACAGATGGCACGCGAACGAGTTGCAGCAGGTGAGTTCGTCGAGGTGTACGTCAGCACGCCCTTGGAAGTTGCAGAGCAACGTGATCCGAAAGGTCTCTACCTCAAAGCTCGTAACGGAGAGCTGGCAAATTTCACCGGTATTGATTCCCCGTATGAAGAACCCGAGACTCCCGAAATCATCGTGGACACGACGGAGATGTCTCCGGAAGCGGCCGCCGACCTCGTGATAGCGCACCTGCGAAGCCACGGGTTCCTTGGTTAAGCCGATGTCCAAAGAACCTCGCTAGCGGGAAAGTTTAGGGGTGACGAGATTCAGTTTCGGATCGGTATTCGGAAGCGAGTTTCGCCACCGAGGGTGGCAGTGAGCCATCGGCGAGATCAGCAATAGTAACGACCTCGAGCACTCGGCGAAGGCTGGCGCGCACGGCCATCCACACCACCGGTAGATCAGAGGCGGCACCAACGTGAGTCATAGAACTGAGGCTTTGATCGCGGACGGTTGCGAGGGGGCCATCGATAGCGCGGAAAATATCGGCAAGTGAAATCTCCTTGGCCGATCTCGTAAGGACAAATCCGCCATCGGGACCTCGTTGGCTCGTCACCAAACGTGAGCGCTTGAGTTCAGTCATGATGCCCCGGAGGAATTTCAACGGGATCCCCTGGGCTTTCGCCAACTCTTCTGCAGTCACTGGCCCCGGTCCTGCGTTCGCTAGTTCGGCCATTGCTCGAATTGCATAGTCGACACTGGCGGGAATGCGCATGCTCTTATTCTTTCATGGACGAGGGTGGGTTGTGAGCTCTCCGAGGTTGATGAGTGTCATACGGGCACTAGCGTCTAGCGATGGACTTAACCGTTCTTGGCTGTTCAGGGAGTTACCCGGGGCCCGAATGCCCGTGTAGTGGGTATCTGGTGCAAGAGGGCGAGTTCAATGTCTTGATCGACCTTGGTCCGGGTTGTCTTGCATCCCTCCAACGTCATATTCCTCTTGATTCGGTTTCGGCCGTTGTCCTCTCACACTCCCACGCCGATCACTGGAGTGATCTTGCCGGTTTTCATGTCGCTTCGCGTTACCGGTATGAGCGATCAGGCATTCCTGTTTGGGGAACTGCTGAGACGTACGAAATTGCATCGTTGATTCCGGGAAATCTTGAACCCACGTTTGAGTGGAATATCACCGGAGATGGCGACCAATTTGCGATCGGGCCCCTTCGGTTCACACTCGAACAGACCGACCACTACGTCGAGACCCACGCAATGCGAATCGAATCACTCCATGGCGGATCGATGGTCTATTCAGCAGATACCGGACCGGAATGGTCCATTGAAAAACTCGGGAGTGGTGTAGACCTAGCGTTAGTTGAGGCCACCTATGGCACCGATGCTGAGGCAGAGGGAATGAAGCACCTTTCGGCCCGCGCTGCTGGAGACATGGCCAAAGCCGCCGGAGCAAAACGCTGCGTCCTGACTCACTTCTGGCCCGAGTCAGATCTTTCCGTACACGTCCGAAACGGAGAATCGGCCTACGGTTCGCCGGTTGCAATCGCATCCCCCCATGAGAGGTACCAGCTATGAGACCAGACGGAAGAAACCCTGATGAACTTCGCGACATCACCATTGAGCGTGATTTCACCGACGCAGCTTCGGGCTCGGCGCTCATTCGCTGTGGTCGCACGATCGTCCTTTGTACCGCTTCAGTAGACGAAAGCGTTCCCCGATGGATGAAGGGTTCTGGCAAGGGTTGGGTTACTGCCGAGTACTCCATGCTTCCGGGGGCATCGCCTGAACGAGTGCGCCGCGAGGTCAGTAAGGGATCGCCTTCTGGGCGTACACATGAAATTCAACGACTCATCGGACGTTCGCTTCGTGGTGTATGTGACATGGTCGCTCTTGGCGAGCGCCAGGTTGTTGTTGACTGCGATGTTCTTCAGGCCGACGGTGGCACGCGCACGGCCGCTATTACTGGCGGCTATCTGGCTTTGCATGATGCTCTTACGCGCCTCGTGCAAAGCGGCGGTATCTCCGCTCATCCTCTTACCGAAGCATGTGCAGCGATTTCGGTTGGCATTGTGAACGGAACTCCTGTTCTTGATCTTCCCTATGTCGAAGATTCCGCTGCTGAGGTCGATATGAATGTGGTCATGACCGAAAGCGGGAAATTTCTTGAAGTTCAGGGAACCGCAGAGGGCATGAGTTTCAGTCGTGATGAACTCGACCAACTCTTGGGACTCGCTGAAGGTGGCATTCGGGACCTTTTTGAGATGCAGAATCTCTTGCTCTCCGATCCTCCTCCGAAACGAGATTGAGACTCGTGATTAATCGGCGCTTGATTTGCGCAAGCGCAAACCCCGACAAGGTTCGTGAGATCACATCGATTCTTTCGGACTGTGGCGTTGTTCTTGAGCCGCGACCAAATTCGATTCCCGATGTCGAGGAAGATTCCGACACACTCGAGGGCAATGCCCGACTCAAGGCCGTCGCCATTGCTGCTGCCACTGGTAACGCAGCACTTGCTGACGACACAGGTCTAGAAGTTGATGCGTTGGGAGGTCGGCCAGGTGTGCGTTCCGCTCGTTATGCCGGTGAACATTCGCTTGCCTCTGCCAACATCGCAAAACTCCTCTTTGAACTGGAGGCAGCCGGGGCGCTGTCGGCGGAACAACGAAGCGCGCAATTCCGCACCGTGGTGCTTGTTCGATGGCCAGACGGAACTGAGAACCAGTCCGAGGGAATTGTTAAGGGTCACATCGCAACGCAGAGAAAGGGACAGGCCGGTTTTGGCTATGACTCGGTGTTCATTCCTGATGAGGCTGATGGCCGAACGTTTGCCGAGATGAGCGCCACGGAAAAAGATGCGATTAGTCACAGAGGTCGCGCATTGCGCGCCCTCGCCAAGGCGCTTCTTTGAGTTATCCCACTGAACCGCCCACGGGTCCAATTGCGCAACCCCCGACCACGCCGGTATCGCATCCTTCGCCGACACCGCACGAGGCACCGCGAGTTGGTTCGGAAATCCGATGGGGCCTCGGCGATGTGATGATCGGACTAGGGATTTGGGTCCTAGGCGGCGTCATCGGCACAATTCTTCTCGTAGCCACGGGCTCAGTGGACGACAGTTCGTTTACCGAACTCAGTCTCGGTGCATTGTTCATTAGCCTTGCGTGCGGGTGGCCAGGATTTCTCGGGTGGCCGATTGTGGCCAGTTATTGGAAGGGTCAACGAAGCCTTCGTCAAGATTTTGGCCTCGAGATTCGGGCCGTTGATATTGGATGGGGGCTTCTCGGGGGAGTGGCCGCTCTTGTCCTTTCCGCGGCAGGGGGAGTGCTTTGGGCGCTGCTCTCAAATGAATCATCGCCTTCAAACACCGATTTTTTGCCGACAAAACCTTCGGCACTGACTGCGTTGGTCATTTTTTTCCTCGTAGCAGTTTGTACGCCGGTTGTTGAAGAACTGTTTTTCCGGGGTTTGTTTCTGCGCTCGTTGGGACGAAGGTGGAACCTCTCGGTTGCCGTCATCATCTCTTCTCTGGTTTTCGGACTGTTCCACGCTCAGGGTGCGTCTTGGGCGCAGATGGGGTTCATTGTCGTTGTGACCGCCTCCTACGGAGCGATGTTTGCCCTGCTGGTAGTTCGAGCCAACGGGCGGCTGGGGCCATCTATCGTCGCTCACATGTGCGTAAATGCAGTTGGGGTACTCGGCGCTCTCTATCTCTAGAGGGTTCCTCCTCCGTTGCACGAAGCGATGAGGTCCCATGGAAGTCCCCCCGGTGTGTGGGTGGTGTCGATCGGCCCTGTATCGTGTGAGAGCCGGGACGTGTTGACCGGCACCACATCTGTTGCAAGGAGCCCCGATGTCGAATTCTTCCATCGCCCCTCAGGTGGCCATGGCCGCATCCATTGCCGACCCGGGAGCAGATATCTTCCGCATGTTGCTCAAAGACCGCATCGTGGTGCTTGGTAGCGACGTGAACGATGCGGTGGCCAATCAGATTGTGGCTCAGTTGCTTTACCTTGAGGGCGAAGATCCCGGTAAGGACATTTGGCTCTACATCAACTCTCCAGGCGGTTCGATCACCGCAGGCATGGCCATTTACGACACGATGCAGTTCATCACTCCCGATGTCGGCACCATCTGCATGGGTCTTGCGGCATCAATGGGTCAGTTCCTTCTTTGCGCCGGCGCAGCAGGAAAGCGCTACACGCTTCCTCACGCTCGCATCATGATGCATCAGCCTCTCGGTGGCGTTCAGGGCCAAGCCTCCGATATTGCCATTCAGGCCGAGCAGATGGCGTACATCAAACGGCTCATGGCCGAACGCATCTCGTTCCATACCGGTCAAAACGCCGATCAGATTCAGACTGACTCCGAGCGAGATCGTTGGTTTACCGCAGAACAGGCGAAGGCCTACGGAATTGTCGACAATGTCATTTTGAAGCGCGGCGAGTTGTAGCACTTTTAGTTGTGTCCACGGGCGTAGGTGCGTTTTTTACTTTTTTGTTGATGTCGTAGTCGTAGCCCGAAGTGGTGTTCCGCAGTTTGTAAGTGACCACGCTTCCACTGCCTGTCCCGCTTGAGACACTTCATCGACTTGGTTCTGCTTTTCAGCCAACGCCGCAGTGAGGGCGGCTTTTTTATTGGTGGGAGAGGCTCGGACGGCTTCTGCTATTTCCTGAACGAACGCCGTCAATGCGGTGATTTGGGCCTGTATATCAGAGGGGGCAACGGCCGCCGCTCGTTGCAACTCTGCAACCTGTGGCCCAAGCGTGGTGGGGTCAAGGGAAATGAATGAGGCCGATAACGAATCCACGGTGCCGAGACGCTCACAAAGTTTTTCCGCCGAACGAGTATCAGGTCTTTGAATGAAGAACCAACCGCCGAAGCCGGCAAGTGAAACCACAGCAATGATGCCACTGGCGATAGCGGCGAAGCGGCGAACACGAGCAGCGCCCATGGGTTTATCTTTGAGCGGCGGAGGCGAGGGAGCGCAATTCGTTGGTTGCGTGCCCGAAACCTTCGGGGTCCCGGAACATCGCACTACCCACGACGAATCTGTTGGCACCAGCGCTGGCGGCAGCAGAAATTGTCGAAGGGGCAATGCCCCCATCGATTTCGATATCGATCGCAAGTTCGCGCTCTACAACGATGTCTCGAAGCCTGCGCATTTTTGTTTCGACTGAGGAAAGATAGGACTGGCCGCCAAAACCGGGATTCACGGACATGACGAGAACAAGGCCAACCAAATCGAGAACCTCAATGATGTCTTCTAGTGGTGTCGCAGGGTTGATGACGACGGCGGGAGTTGCTCCAAGTTCACGGATACGTCCAAGTGTCCGATGAAGGTGCAGGCACGCTTCGGCATGGACCATAACGGTGCTGCATCCAGCGTCAACCATGGCCTTGAGAATCCAGGTGGGTTCAGTGACCATGAGGTGCGCTTCGAACGGAATGGAAAGCAGTGGTCGAATCGACGCAATTACCTCGGCACCGAAGGAAAGGTTCGGAACAAAATTGCCGTCCATAACATCCCAATGAATGAGATCGGCGCCTCCTTGTTCGAGTTCGATGCATACCTGGCCGAGCCGCGCATAATCGGCGGTGAGGACTGATGGTGAAATTTCAAGTGGCCGGGGGGAATGCGTTGTCGACATGGAGGGCTTTCGTCGAGTGGTCGGTGCCGAGACGATACCCGCCTACGCTGACCAAGTGACCGACCTTTTTGGACCTGATCGATCCTCGGACCGAATTGATCGTTTGCCCGACCGTTCCGTGGTTGTCAACGTTGAGCGTCTGGTTGCGGGCGGGGTTGGTTTAGCTCGTCGCGAGGATGGGCGGGTTGTGCTGGTCGACGGCGGTCTTCCCGGCGAGCGTCTTCAGGTCTCAGTGATCGTGCGTCAAGGTAGCGAGCACGGCAGGATTCTGAAAGTGATCGATGCTTCGCCCGGGCGAATCGACCCTGTGTGTCCCCATGTCATCGAAGGATGTGGAGGTTGCGACCTCGCCCATTTCGCGCACTCTGCGCAACTTGATTCCAAGGTTGAGATTGTCGCTGACGCATTGAGAAGGTTGGGGAAATGGAAAGAACCAGTTGTTCGGGTTGGGCCAGCACTCGATCCATGGGGCTTTCGTACGACGATTCGAGCGGCGGTGGTTGGGGGTCGTGCCGGTCTTCGTATGGCGTCAAGTCATGAGGTATTGGACCTCTCTTCGTGTGGGGTGACACACCCGCAACTAGAGGAACTCCTTAGTGACGGAGATTTTGGAAATGCAACCGAGGTAACACTGCGAGTGGGTACTGCTACCGGCGACCGAATAGCGGTGGTGACCCCAACAGATGAGGGCGTGCGCTTGCCATCCGATGTCCTCGTCATTGGTGTCGATGAACTGAAGAGCGGCAGACGGGCGTGGATTCACGAAGAAGTTGCCGACCGGATGTGGCGAATTTCGGCAGAATCGTTTTTCCAAACCCGTCCCGACGGTGCCGCCGCATTGGTCCATGTCGTTTCGGAAATGGCGGCCGAGGTTCTGAACAACCCCTCCTCTGAAACGCCGACGTTGGTCGACGCCTACTGCGGAGTGGGTCTTTTTGCTGGCAGTTTGATGGCCGGCAGGGAAAATTGGAGGGGAGTGGCTGCCGAGCGTGGTCGGTCCTCGGTGGCCGATGCCAAGGTGAATCTTGCCGACCTCGACGTTCGGGTAGTCGGTACCTCAGTTGAGCGTTTCCGGGTGCCCGACGCGCAGCTTGTGATCGCTGATCCGTCACGAGCTGGGTTGGGTCGGAAGGCCGTGAAAGTGCTTGCTGCCGCTGAGGCAGATCGGTTCCTCCTGGTGAGTTGCGATCCGGCCGCAGCGGGTCGAGATTGCGCGTTTTTAGCTTCTGAGGGATATCGACCGGTGGAATCGGTGGTGATCGACATGTTTCCGCACACTCACCATGTCGAGGTTGTGACGCGGCTCGACCGAGTTAAAAATTCCTAGGTTCCTATTGCTGACCGAATAGGTCGGGTTTAGACTGATGTCATGGCAGATGCACCCACACCGATTGACCCCCGAGGTCCTCGCACCAATCAAGCAGTGTTAGCGGTTGCTCTAGGCGTTGGCTTCCTGAGTGGTCAGTGGTTCTTCGTACCGCTGTTCGGTGTCATTCTTTTTCTCGGCGCAGCCTTTGGCCCGAAATGGGGCCCGGTTCTCCGGCTGTACTCAGCAGTTCTTCGACCTCGTCTTGGTGCACCCCATGAACTCGAAGACCCTCGTCCTCCGCGTTTTGCCGCCGCTGTAGGTGTTCTTTTTCTTGCCTCGTCAACGATGGCGTTCGTCTTTGGGCTCTCGGCTCTGGGCTGGACGCTTGCGTTGATTGTTGCCGCTCTTGCCGCTCTTGCGGCACTCACCGGAGTTTGTATCGGTTGCGAAATGTATGTGGCTTTCGTTCGTCTGCGAGGCGGCGTGCGAATTGTGACAATTGAGCGAGATGTGAGCGAAGAAGTTGTTGCTCACCGTCCGGCCCGAAAGGGAGACCTGCCTTCGGTTCCCGCCGAGCATCTCACCGGTAAACCTCTGTGGTTGGTATTCACGACTGAATTCTGTGCCGTGTGCCCTCGGCTTATTGCACAGATTGCAAGTCAACAACCAGACGACTCTGTTGTTGTGCTCGACGTTGCTACTCATCTCAAGCTTGCCAGTGTGTACAAGGTTCGGCGCGCTCCAACTGTTCTACGTGCCGAATCCGATGGCACGGTGATTGTGCGACTTTCTGGGGCTGATTCTGTACGTGCTGAACTCAATGCGGTTCGGCATGAGACCGCTGCTGTCCGCTAGATGTTCGCAGTTACCGCTACCTCGTTTGATGCTGAGAATCCGCTCGTCGGACTCACTCTTGGCGGTGTCCCCGAGCCTGAAGTTCCCGAGGGATGGGTGCTCGTTACTCTTCGGGCGGCGGCACTGAATCACCACGACCTATGGAGCCTTAGAGGAGTAGGTCTTCGTCAAGAGCAGCTACCGATGGTGCTTGGCTGCGATGGGGCTGGTGTTGATTCCGACGGCAACGAGGTCATTATTCACGCCGTTATCGCTGACCCTGATGCCGGCGATGGCGACGAAACCCTCGACCCCCGTCGTTCGTTACTTTCCGAACGATTTCCAGGCACGCTGGCAGAGAAGATTGCCGTTCCTCGCCGCAACCTCGTACCCAAACCACCGTCACTTTCCTTTGAGGAAGCGGCGTGTTTACCCACTTCGTGGTTGACGGCGTACCGAATGTTATTTACACGCGCGGCGTTGCGTCCCGGAGACACAGTGCTTGTGCAGGGGGCCGGCGGGGGTGTTTCGACGGCGGCCATCATGCTGGCTCGAGCCGCTGGGCTGAGGGTATGGGCGACAAGCCGGTCGGAGGAGAAGCGATTCAAAGCGCAACAACTTGGGGCTCATGCCGCCTTTGCGCCTGAGGAGCGGCTCCCTGAACGGGTCGATGCAGTGATCGAGACGGTGGGGAAGGCGACTTGGGCTCATTCGATCAGAGCGGTGCGACCAGGCGGAGTCATCGTGGTGTCAGGTGCAACTACAGGAGATGATCCATCGGCCGACCTGACCCAAGTGTTCTTTCTTCAGCGATCGGTTATTGGTTCAACAATGGGGACACGGGGCGAGTTGCAACGATTGATTTCAATGGTCGATTCCAGCGCTATCCGACCAGCGATTGACTCGGTGAGGCCACTCGTTGAGGCCAGGTCTGCCTTCGAGGATCTGCTGCATGGCGATCACTTTGGCAAGCTTCTCATCACCATTTGACTCAACTGCATCGCTTTTCAATTTTGCAGAGTCGACTGCCAATTTCGCCGGAGGAGACAAGAGACACATTCTGATCAGAAAATTTCCGAGTTTTTTGCGCAATTGCCGCGATGAAGGCGGAAGAGTGCGCGACGCTTAGAAACCCGATCATTACGAGCCACCACCGATGGTGGCCGTCGGGAATCAAGGAGAAAAGCGTGAACAAACGAGATCTAGCCGTTGAACTCGCCGAGCGACTCGACATCGACAAAAAGCAAGCAGTCGCCTTTGTCGAAGAGTTCATCACCACGATCACCGATACGGTCGCTACTGGTGAAGACGTCGTTCTTACGGGCTTTGCCAAGTTCCGTCGGGTGCAGCGCGGGCCGCGTCTTGCCCGTAACCCGCAGACTGGCGCAACGGTGAAGGTTCCGGCCAAGAAGGCTGCGAAAATTACCCCGCTCAAAGCCTTCAAGGATGCCGTTATCGCAGGTAAGAAGGCCCCAGCAAAGAAGAAAGCCGTAGCGAAGAAAGCTCCGGCCAAGAAAGCCCCGGCAAAGAAGAAGGCTGTCGCCAAGAAGGCTCCGGCTCGCAAGGCTCCGGCTCGTAAGGCTCCGGCTCGTAAGGCTCCGGCCAAGAAGACCGCGGCGCGTCGTCGCTGAGAATCGCTTTATCTCAATGCTGAACGTTGGTTCTGATCAGATCTGCTCTGATCGCACCGAAGTAGCGAAAGAAGGCTCGGGCTTCTGCCCGGGCCTTCTTTGCTATTGCACTGTGCGGGCGACCAAGTGACGGCCTTAACCCTCTGTATGACGGTCGTGATGCTCAGTGTCTTGGTACGCCCCCTGGGACTTGAACCCAGAACCTGCGGATTAAGAGTCCGATGCTCTGCCAATTGAGCTAGAGGCGCTTGATGGAGATCAATCTACCACTCTGACTCATTAGCGACGGCCGTTTCGTTTCGAACTCTCAGGGCGTCTGCAACAAGTTTTTACTGTGATGGTCACCCGCCTCTCGACGGGCGACCATCACCACAATGGGGTGACCGAGGGGACTTGAACCCCCGACCTCCAGGGCCACAACCTGGCGCTCTAACCGAGCTGAGCTACGGCCACCATGAGAACGATCAGCATAGGACAGGCGTGAGCTCTGTCCGAACTTGGTTGTCTGTGACGAACAGGTAGGCGTGTTGCGCGTACGCTTCGAACTCGTTCTGCCTCCGTAGCTCAACTGGATAGAGCAGCCGGTTTCTACCCGGCAGGTTCCGGGTTCGAATCCTGGCGGGGGCGCTGGTCGTATCCTTTCCATGTGACCACCGTTCCGAATCAGCAAAGCGGCTCACAAGAGGCCCTCGGTTTGCCGGGGGGTGTCTTCGCTCCAGGGCGTCGTCTTCTCACCTCGGGTCTTGTTCTAATCGTCACGCTTGTTGCCTTTGAGTCAATGTCGATAGCGACTGTCATGCCATTGGTCGAAACTGACCTTGGGGATTTAGCGCTCTATGGCTGGGTCTTTAGTGCGTTTTTCTTAGGCACTCTCGTTGGCGTTGTTGTTGCTGCGACTGCGTCAGACCGAATGCGGCCTGCGATTCCCTTCGTTGTCGGTCTGGTGATCTTTGCCCTTGGACTTCTTGTGGGCGGCCTCGCTCCGTCAATGTTCGTCCTAGTGCTGGGAAGGTTTCTCCAAGGACTCGGTGCCGGAGCTATGCCGGCGACGTCATACGTTTGTATTGGTAGGAGTTATCGGCTTGACCAACGTCCAAAAATGTTTGCGCTGGTGTCAAGCGCATGGATGATCCCATCGGTGATCGGACCAGTGCTTGCCGCATGGATCGGAGCAGTTGTCGGTTGGCGCTGGGTATTTCTCGGTCTACTTCCCCTCGTAGCGCTCATTGGACTCATGGCGCTTATTGGTATCAAGTCAGTACAAGCTCCGGCGGAGCCCTCCAATGAACGCAACATTCTCAACGCCGTACTTGTTGCGTTCGGTGCCGGGCTCCTTCTCTTAGGGCTTGGGTCTCATCAATTGGTTATCTTTTTTACTGTCTCAATTTTGGGCGTGGCGATCATGATTCCGCCGTTCCTTCGTCTCACTCCGCCCGGACTGCTTCGAGCGAGGGCGGGTCTACCCGCAACCATTGCGGTTCGCGGGTTACTCAACTTCGGATTTTATTCCGCTGACGTCTTCGTCCCGTTCGCAATCACGTCGATCCGTGGTCTTCCGCCGATCTATGGCGGTCTAGCGATGACAACAGCCTCCGTGACGTGGACAGTGGCGTCATGGCTGCAGGCGCGTTGGATTACAACTCGTGGTGCAACGGTGTTAGTGGTTGTGGGGATGGTGGTTATTGCCCTAGGGACATTGGGGATGGCGTCGATACTCCTGCCGTGGATCCCGGGTTGGTTGGGTCTCGTTGCTTGGGGCGTGGCTGGTTTCGGAATGGGCCTTGCGTTTTCCCCCCTCGCTCATGTCACTATGGAACTTGCTGAGATTGGTCAGGAGGGGAAGGCCACAACGGCCCTTCAACTGTGCGACACCCTTGGTGCTGCAATCGGAATTGGAATCGCCGGTGTGCTGGTTTCTTCCGTTGGGGTGCTTGCCGGCTCTGAGACAACCGGATTAGTACTGACCTTCGGCTTGGCAGTGGCAGTTACGCTGACAGGGGCGTTTCTCGGCACCCGAGTGCCTCGGGGCAGCGCACTAGTTTGAGGAAGTACAAAGACGAGGGGGACAACTCATGGAGCCACAGAGGGGCAGTGTTCCTCGTTTGACCGCTAGGGGTTTCGAAGGGGCTAGACGATGAAACTCGGCCTTGGCCTCGATCTCTACAGGGGCGCCACTCTCGACGTTCCTGTGGGCCAAGTTCGGTTCGCCGAGGATCTTGGGTATCACTCGGTGTGGACCGCTGAGGCCTACGGTTCAGATGCGCTTTCGCCGTTGGCGTATTTGGCTGCGGTTACGAAACGGATCAAACTCGGCACTGGCGTTGTACAGATTGCGGCGCGTACTCCGGCTGCGACGGCAATGCATGCTCTTACGATTGATGCTTTGGCCGGTGGAAGTCGGGTGATCATCGGTCTTGGTGTTTCCGGCCCTCAGATTGTTGAAGGTTGGTACGGACAACCATGGGGAAGTCCCAATCAGCGGTTGCGTGAATACGTCACCATTATGAAAAAAGTATTTGCCCGTGAGCCGCTCACAAACGATGGACCTGAGTTCCCTCTTCCCTATGCCGGTTTGGGTGCACTAGGCCAGGGCAAACCTCTGCGATCTATTTTGCATCCAGCGGGAGAGATCGAACTTTGGCTTGCCGCCGGCGGACCAAAGAACACAGAACTAAGTGCAGAAATCAGCGACGGAATGTTGCCGATGGGATGGGGGAGTGAAGGACCTACGGTCTATGGCCCTCACCTCGATGCGGGGTTTGCGAAGAGGGGTAAACGGCCTGAGAATTTTGAGATCTTCAGTGGTGTCAGTGTGGTGCTAACCGAAGATGTGCGGGGTGCTATCGATGCGATGAAACCGCTCACGGCCATGTACGTCGGCGGTATGGGATCAGCGACCCACAATTATCATCGTGAGTCGATGGCTCGCCGAGGTTTTCCCGAAGCTGCGCAGAAAATTCACGAATGCTGGATGGCTGGTAAGCGTGAGGAAGCGATTGCGGCGGTTCCCGACGAGTATCACGACGATGGCTCGCTCATAGGTTCGCCGTCGCGTATTCGCGAACGCTGGGAGGCATGGACCAAGATTGGCCTTACGGGGTTGATTGTCCGTTCAGAATCAAACGAGGGTCTTGAACTTTTGGCGGATCTCGCCGGCACCCGCGACACACAAGGGTTATGACATGACAGCGTTCTCCACCATCGTTCTTGACGCGCCGGGCGAGGGCATCTGCCGAATAACCCTCAATCGACCAGAAAAACGCAACGCCATCTCAACCGAGATGCGAACAGAATTATTATTGGCCCTTGAAGCGAATGACTACAACGCCGATGTCCGTGTCACGATTATTCGAGGCGGAGGCCCCTGTTTTTCCTCGGGATACGACCTCGGGGGAGATCTCATGACCTCGCCACCGTTTCATACGGCACCCGGCGATGGCGCGTGGGCGCGACAGGTGACCGACAATTGGTTTCGGTTTTGGGATCTCGCCAAACCTGTGATTGCGCAGGTACACGGTTACGCAATTGCTGGAGCAACTGAACTTGTGCAGGCCTGCGATCTTGTCTACGTCGCCGATGACGCGCGAATCTCGTATCCAATTGTGCGGGTTGCGTCGCCTCCCGACTGTCAGTATCACGAACCGCTTCTTGGAATGCGACGGGCGATGGAGATGATGCTGACCGGTGGCGAAATGCTCGGCCCGGAGGCTGCACAAATCGGCTGGGCCAATCGGTCGTTTGCTGCCGCTGACCTCGATGAAGAGGTTCTCGATGTGGCCAGTCAGATTGCTGCAGTCGCAACCGATCTCGCCCAAATCAATAAGCGAATGGTGCACCGACAAGCAGAAATTATGGGGGTGAGAGCGGCAATCCGCGCCGGTTCGGAGTTTCAGGCCCTCGCTGGGCATCAAGCATCAGTAGAGGTTTTCAAGGCTGATCCGTTGGGATCAATGAAGCAGCACAACGCCGCTGATGCTGATCGGCGTGAGGCACGCGAGCGGCGCCGGTCCCCTAAGTGACAGAAGCGGGCTCAACAACCGCAAGCGGTACGAGGGTGAATCTGTCGCGTAAACGTCTACTCATCATCTTTTTCGGGATTCTTCTCGGAGCAACACTTTCAGGTCTCGATGGTGCAATCGTGGCAACAGCGGCGCCGACCATTCTGAGCGAACTCGGAAGCGTCTCACTTTTGCCATGGCTTACGACTAGCTACTTACTTGCGCAAGTGACCACCATGGCGGTCTACGGAAAGCTTGGTGACATTTACGGCCGCAGGCGCGTGTTCGTCATCGCGATTTCCACGTTCATGGTGGGCTCAATGTTTTGCGGACTTGCGCAATCAATGCCAATGCTCATCGCAACACGAGTTCTACAAGGGGTTGGCGCTGGCGGTATTACTGCATTGGCAATGGCATTGATCGCTGATGTGATGCCTGCGGACAAATTGGGCCGATATCTTGGCTACACCGGCGTGGTATTTGCGGTCGCATCTGTTCTTGGGCCTTGGGCCGGCGGATTCTTCACCGATAATTTCTCTTGGCGATGGGCATTCTTCGTCAACATCCCAAGTGGAATCATTTGCTTGTTGACACTGCTTTTGGTTCCCAAATCATTAAATCGAGTTACTCATCGTATTGATGTACTCGGAGCGGTGCTTATCGCTGGAGCAGTTTCCTCATTATTGCTTGCTATTGGTGGCACAGGGGGGGAGGTTTACTTCGTTAGCTTTCGAACGTTTGGTCTGGCGACACTCTCCGTCGCACTCATAGTGCTTTATGTTCTCCATGAGCGCAGAACTGACGAGCCAATTCTTGCGCTGCGTGTCATTGCTGGCCGAGTGAAAGCGCTAGCAATTTCAGCCAATCTCATCGCTGGTCTCGCTTTTGGGAGCGCGATTGTGTATCCGCCCTTGTTCTTTGAGGCAGTTCGAGGCATAAGTGCAACGCAGGCGGGGCTGCTGCTAGCGCCATTTGCCGTAACTTCCGGGATGTTCACGATTATCGCCGGACAAATCACTGATCGAAGAGGTGGTCACGTTGCTGTTCCCTTTGTCGGAATGATCGCATCAACCCTTGGGATGGTTTTACTGTCATCGATCAATGCGTCAACTTCAGCTGCCTTCGTGGTGGGTTCAGCGATGTTGGTGGGCGTGGGTATCGGTTTCGTAATGCAAACGCTCCTTTATGTAATTCAACGTTTCACCGCTCCGGCTGATATCGGTATGGCAACTTCGACGATCATGCTTGCCCGACTGCTCGGTAACTCGCTTGGTGTAGCAATCGTCGGAACAATCTTCACCAACAGCCTCATAGCGGGAGTAGAGGAGCGTCTTCCGGGCTTCCCGACCGATTCAATTCAGGGCGTGCCCCAAGAAATTGCCGCGCTTCCAGCAAGTGTTGGTCAGCAGATCCAAGAGTCATTTGCTGATGCACTTGCCAATGGCTTTGCGGCGATGATCCCGGTCATGATTATCGGCGTAGTCGTCACTGCTTTTCTCCCGGCGAAACGAATCCGTAACCGCTTGCGCGAAAGGCCACAAGAAATTCCATTGGCCGAAGGTGCTGCATCCGTCCTGTGAATTAGGCGGTAGGACGAACTCCAATGATGCTGGCTCGTTCCATCACACGCCGTTGCGGCCAGTAATCACTTGATGCATAGTGTTGAACCGAGCGATTGTCCCAAAATGCGATTGAGTCCTTTTTCCAACTGAATCGAATCTGGTATTCACAAGTGGCTGCCTGATCGCACAGATACCCGAGAAGTGTTGCTGCATCGTCATCGGGCAGATCATTGATCTTGTTAACAAAATTACGATTGACGTAGAGAAGTTTGCGTCCCGTGCGTTCATGGGTGATCGCCACAGGATGGTCAACCATCGGAAACATCTGTCGTGTTTCTTCTCGGCGATCTTTCGGGACAGCGTGACCGAAACTTTTCATATAATCATGCTGCGCGGTGCACCCCTCGATCTTGTCTTTCACCTCGTCTGGAAGGCCGTCGTAGGCCGCTCCCATATCGGAAAACAACGTGTCGCCTCCAACCGGAGGAACTTCGATACCGTGAAGAATTGCGCCCATCGATGGAGTGGCCCGCCATGTGACATCGTGATGCCACGAATTTTCATAACCGGCTACTTCGGCGGTTTTCTCAAAACGAACAAGTTCTGGAATGCCGGTATTGGATGGGATGAAAGGGTGAACCTCTAACATTCCGAATCGCTGAGCAAAAGCGACATGTTGTTCAGAGGACAGTGGTTGATCGCGAAAAAAGATCACTTTGTAGTGGTCGAGGGCCCGCTGAAGATCTGCCACCACCGCACTGCTCAGATCCTCGCGTAGATCGATACCCGATAGTTCGGCACCGAGTGTTGAGCCGACTTGTAGAACCTCAAAATTGGTCCACGTGAGGGCGGCCAAGCGCTCGCGGTCGGCGGCGAGGTGCGTCGCTGGACCAACGAGCAAGCCTCCCAAAAGTGAGCGCCGTGTTGCTCCCAAGTATGCGCTCGGATCTTTCTTCGGAACGAGCTGCTCGGCCACGCACTGGCCTCCTATCTCAAGAGTGCTACTCAGATTAGCAAGACTGATCGGATAGACGTGTAAATCGGCGGCGGTTAAAGATCGTTTCGCTACGATACGGGAGTGAGCAAAGCATGGGTCCGTCGGCCGATCGTCGTGTTCGGTGTTTTCTTCGGGGCCCTGTTTCTTACAATCTTTTCGCCGATTTGGCTTCTCGTTACTTTGCTTTTCGATGTCGCCAGTGCCAAAAGGCGAATGCCAACCTTGAGGCTGATTGGTTTTGCATGGTGTTGGCTTTGGTTGGAACTCATTGGCATCACTGTCGCTGCTGTTCTCTGGGTGACAGGTCAGGCCAGCAATCAGCGTGCGAATTACGCCTTACAACGGTGGTGGGCCAAGAAATTAATCGGGTCACTTCGGGTGACCTGCGGTTTCAAGATCACGGTCAAAGGGGTTGACGCGCTTCCGGAGGGGCCGTTGGTCTGTTTGGGAAGGCACGCCAGTCTGGGCGACGCGCTCGTGAGCGCCTGGATTTTTGGCTCGCTTGCCCACCGGTTTCCTCGCTATGTCATGAAGCGCGAACTTCTTCTTGACCCTTGTCTTGATGTCGTCGGCCAGCGGATCCCGAACTACTTCGTCGATCGCGGGTCTGCGGCAATTCGCCAAGAGATCGCTGGTATTCAAGCAATGGCCTCGGGGATGTCGACTCATGATGTCGCAGTAATTTTCCCTGAAGGCACGCGAACCAACGACGAAAAACGCAACGCCCTCGTGAGTCGTTTAGAGCGTCGATCTCCAGATCGTTATCGCAAGATGCTTGCTCTTCAGCGCCTGCTTCCACCAAGGTCTGCGGGGGCAACGGCGCTACTCGGGGAGGTTAGCGAGGCTGACGTTGTGATCCTGTGGCACGTGGGATTCGATGGATTGGATACCTTTAAGGGCATACGCCGACGCCTGGCAGACGCCGCACCGCAGGCGCTAGTAGTCCTTGAGTCACACGAACGAGCCTCTGTTCCTGAAGGTCTTGAGTTCGAGAGTTGGCTTGATGACCGCTGGGTGGAAATTGACGCGAAGGTTGTTGCTGCTGATTCGGTCTAGAGAGCAGGACGGATTCGTAGGGTGCGTTCCTCGGCGCTCAGACAGCGCCCAGTAGCGCAATCGAAACGCCATCCGTGCAGTGTGCATACCAACTCATCGCCATCAATGTTTCCAAACACAGCGAGGTCTGCGTTGCGATGCGGGCAAGTGCGCTGGACGATCCAGTCGCCAATCTGGATTTCCTCACCAGCGATTCCGTCCGGATCGGGATTGGCTTTTCGTAGTGCTTCAGCCTCGGCTCGCACCATGCGTTCTTCTGAAAGCGACTTAAAGAAGTTGTAGACGTACTCGTTGAATGGACCATTTCGCCACGCTGAGAATCTGCACGAGAGAAAGAGTGAATTGCTCCAGTCGACTGATCGTTCGGCGGTAACGGTCTCAACCAGGCGGCGGTCGATCGTAAAACGAAAACTGTGCTCCGTCCCGTTCCATTCCGTCACGGTTCCATTAGGGAAATCAATAGCGATCTTCAGGTCTCCCATATCGATGACACATGTTGCTCCGACCCCGTTGCGAAGGTTTGGAGCACTGCTGAGAAGGGGCTCCCACCAATCTTGGAGCACCTGAACAAGGTTCGACGTGGGTTCGCGCCAGCACGATTTTTGCTCGTCAATGAACGGGAGCCAGTCGTGTTGGTACTCCCGCAGATAGGTCTCTTTATTGGTAAAGATTGACCTCAGTTCATCTGAGGTACATGGGTGGGTTACGTCAATACGGGTTGCGGTGACATCAATACAGGTTCCGGGAATGGCGAGTACTCCCGTGCGATCTGCAGTTGCTAGTCGATCCAAGAACGTGATTTGGTCGGGGAAGATACTGAGCTCGTCGCCATTGATGACGTTCAGGTGAAAAAGGTCAGGATCAAGAAATACCGGAGGGCCTGCACTCGGAATGATGACGCGCGCGTCGAGAACCTCAACGTAGCGTTCGGCTCGGGCGAACTGACTTTCGACTTTTGCAGCAACAAGTTCGCGCATGGCCTCGATCGGCTCCTCGTAAACCATCGGGTACCAGATCGCACCGCTGTACTGCAACCAATGAAGGTCGATTGGTCCGTGAGATGCAAGAGCGGCAAGATCATGAGTCCGGCAATCATTTTGATTGACGAGTCGGCCGCTGGAATCGGAAATAACAAGCGCAGAATCGCCACCCGGACCGTCGGTAATTGAAGTTTCACAATGAATCGCAGCACGAGTGTTCCCGAGCAAATCGATCTCACGGCCGTCAACAGTGTGGACAAAATGCACGAAACCGAGGGCACGAAGTCGAGTCTCAAGTTCATCGGTGGGGAAGTCCGGGAGAAGAACAGTTGCGGAACGTTCAACATGGTCGGTCAGCCACAACTCGTCGAGATGATCGCCATGGATGTGGGAGATATAGAGATAATCCGGAGACTCGACCTTGGCCATCAGTTCTGGGCTCAAGCGGTCGTTTCGAGGGAAGACGCACCATGATCCTTGGAAGGCAGGCAGAAACCATGGATCACACAAGATTGAGACATCCTCGGTCTCAATAAAGATCCCGGCATGGCCGGTCGAGGTTGCCTTCATCTCACTCACACTAGCGATGAGATCCCCAGTGGCCATGGGTCCAACCGGTGTGAAAGGCCATGTCGCCTTCTGAACTTCTGACTGCGACTCCAACGCGTCGATGGACCCCAACGGGGTCCATCGTCTTGTGGAGCGGGTGACGGTAATCGAAACCGCATAGCCGACTTGGAAGGACGGTGCTCTACCATTGAGCTACACCCGCAAGAACGACAACGTTATCGCAGCGCGGTGGGCGTCTAGTTCGTCGCAATAAGTTTGGCGCCGAGCGACCCGGGAGCGGGTTCATCCCAAGCGTTTCCGCCGGTCTTTCCACCGAGCTCAGGACATTCGCCCGCGAAGACGCCCCAGGAACATTCCCAGCCGGGGACAATCCAATTGTGAAGCATCCACACATCGTCAAGAGCGACTTTACGACCTCCCATAGCAGTGCAATCCTCGGCGTTCATTGCTTCACCACCGATGACAAGCCCACCTTTTTGGCAGAGTCCGCCGTTGTTGTTGTGTTGATGCCACACATCATTTGCTCCAGCAAAACCACCAGGGGCGCCGCCGGCGCTCCAGACCAGGTAGCTCAAGCCCACGATCTTAGAATCAGGTGCAGTGCCATCGAAAAGCAACTCCGAGGGACGTGCTGCATCAAAAGTAAAAGCCAGTCGGACATTCGTGTAATGAGCCCCAATGCACGGAACGAATGCTGTTGATTTTTTGTAGCCACCGGCCTCGGCGGCTGCCACAGTGGGGAACTTGTAGGTGACAGTTCTTGCCTGCTCTTGTTGAGCAATGAGCAAATCACGTTCCTCGCGTGTGAGCACAATCTGCGGTGTCGGACCGCGGTGGGCGTGCCCCTCAGCATTAATGGCGACCTGTCCGGGCGAAGCCGGCGGGCCAGAAAGCTCACAAGGAGTGGTCGTTTCGGCGCTTTCTGATCCGTGACCATGCCCGTCTGCCTCGTGCGCAGAGGTGTAAGAGGGCGTGAGCATGAGCGCACCGAGTGTGACGGCAACGGTGCCAAGCGCGAGGGCTGCCAATCGGAATGATGTGCGTTCCTTTGACTCGCGTTCAAGGAGGTGAGGAAAGAGGAGCGCCGCAGCTGCGATCAAGACAATGACCGCCTCAATCGCTGCGCACACAATGTCGGGGGCGGAGAGAGACTCCGATCGAAGAGCCTCAGGTCCGACGGGGAGACCGACCGTGCGGGTGATCAACCACGTGATGATGACCAAGAGGTTGACCGCCACCGCCGAGGCCCAAACCCACCGCCGAGGGCGCGCAACAATAAGCAAGGCGAAGAGGCACTGGTAGGCCGCCACGACCAAGAAAAACCAACCATGGGCCCAATCTTCAGTGAGGTGATGGGGCGCATAACCAATGTGGATCGCACCAACCGAGAGTGAGAGAGCCGCAACCAGCCAACGAACGGTTTGGTCTCGGTCGACTTCGCCTGAACGTGCGTCTGCGGCTTTAGCAGTCTGCGAGATGTCCGCTCCGCTATCCGACGCGGATTCATTGGTGACTCGAGAAGCCATGGTCGCTCCAGACGTAACGATTTCGACCAGATTCTACAACAATAAATGAGTCGGGGAAGGGAGATTCGAACTCCCGGCCTCCTGCTCCCAAAGCAGGCGCGCTACCAAGCTGCGCCATTCCCCGGCATAGGTACTGTACAGGTAGTTCGATACCTCACCGTTTTGGATGCCCAATTGGACGAGATTTCCCGGGTGGACGTGGTGTTGAAATGGACCGGTAGTATCTCTGATCTGTGAAAGCAACTGTCGAAGCCCTCGAGGGCAACAAGGTCAAGCTGTCCGTCGAAGTCGACGAGCAGGAATTCGAATCAGCCGTGGATGCGGCGTTCAAGAAAATCGCTCGTGATGTGCGCGTGCCCGGGTTCCGTCCGGGGAAGGCGCCTCGTCGGGTTCTTGAGTCCCATATCGGCGCAGGCGCCGGGCGGGCTCAAGCACTGAATGATGCATTGCCGAACTACTACTCCGAAGCGGTGCTTGCCAACGAGGTTGATGTAATTGCCCCGCCTGACATCGAGATCACCGGCGGCGAGGAATCGGGTCCGGTGAAATTCGATGCAATTGTGGAGATTCGTCCCGTGATCACCGTGAGTGGTTATGGCGATCTCACTGTTGAAATCCCGTCTCCGAGCCCTTCGGATGAAGAGATCAACGCCCAACTCGAGCGTTTTCGCAGTCAATACGGCGAACTCGAAATTGTCGAGCGCGCCGCCGAATTGGGCGATTATGTCACTGTCGATATTGAGGGTTCACAAAACGACGAGGTCTTAGAGGGCTTAGTTGCGAGTGCCTACCTCTACGAGGTTGGTTCGGCCGGAATTGTCCCTGAACTTGATGAGCAGATGACCGGAGTAAGTGCCGGCGACACCCGAGCCTTCGACGCCCCTCACCCCAATGGTGAAGAAGAAGACCCACTTCATTTTGAGGTCTCAGTGACCGAAGTGAAAGCCAAAGTTCTCCCGGAACTCAACGATGAGTTCGCTGTACTTGCCTCAGAGTTCGAGACCATGTCCGCATGGCGTGACGACATCGTCACCCGCATGACCGAGGTCCGCAAAGCACAATCCCAGATGATGGTGCGCGAAAAAATTGGAGAAGCGTTAGCCGAACTTGTGTCCGAGGATCTCCCCGAACCACTTGTGGCCGCCGAAATGAATGAGCGCCTCCAAGATATGGCGATGCGCCTTCAAGCTCAGGGGATGTCTCTTGAACAATGGCTGCAATTTTCCGGTACCGAAACCGATCAGTTTCTTGACGATCTGAAGACCACGGCTGATCGCTCAGCCCGAGTGGACCTTGCCCTCCGAGCGATCGCACTGGCGGAGTCCATTGAGGCTCTCGAAGTTGATCTCGATCTCGAATTTGAGGCCGTCGCTGCACGCGTAGAACAGAAAAGTGATGTCGTTCGAGCTCAGTTGACTGAAGCTGGTCACATGCCAGCTCTGAAGGTCGACATCACGAAGCGTAAGGCGCTGGATTGGTTGACCGAGTCGGTTTCGATTACCGACGAATCCGGAAACGCAATCAATTTTGCCGATCTGGCAGTGGCAGAAGAAGAAGAAGAAGATACCTTCAGTGAAACCCCAGCGTCCGAGGAGGACGATTCCGAGTGACCGAATCCAGCGGCTTGGCTAATTTCAAGATCAGCAATTACATCCCGAACCCCACGGTCATCTACGAGACCAGTCGGGGACAAACCATCACCGCCGACCTTTACTCCCGGCTTTTGAAGGAAAACATCATCTTCATTGGTACGCCGATCGATGACACGGTTGCCAATCTCATCTGTGCGCAGTTGTTGCACCTTGAATCGGAGAATCCGGATAAGGACATCAATATTTACATCAATAGCCCTGGCGGCGACGTCCTTGCTCTCATGGCTATCTACGACACGATGCAGTTCGTGAAGCCGGACATCATGACCATCTGCTTTGGCCAGGCGGCCTCGGCTGCTGCGGTGCTTTTGGCCGCCGGCACGCCGGGAAAGCGCCTTGCTCTTCCTCACGCTCGTGTTCTCATCCACCAGCCCTACGCCGGTGCTCAAGGGCAGGCCACTGACATCGAATTGGCCGCTCGAGAGATTCTGCGGATCCGTTCTCTTCTCGAAGAGGTCCTTTCTTTCCATACAGGGCAGACCCAAGAGAAGATCCACCGTGATACCGACCGGGACTTTGTAATGTCTGCAGAGGAAGCGAAGGACTACGGAATCATCGATGAGGTGATCTCGATTCGGGAACTCGCCGACACGAGTGGCCCGATTACGGCCGTTCGCTGATACTCAATAGACCAAGGGGATCCTCAACGTGGCCAAGTTCGGAGATGGTGGCGAACTTCTGAAGTGCTCCTTTTGTGGCAAGTCCCAGAAGCAAGTCAAGAAATTGATCGCTGGTCCAGGCGTCTACATCTGTGATGAGTGCATTGATCTCTGCAACGAGATTATTGAAGAGGAACTTTCTGAAACAGGGGAGCTCTCACTTGAGGAACTTCCAAAGCCGGTCGAGATCTTCGAGTTCCTGAACGATTACATCGTGGGCCAAGAACAGGCCAAGAGAATCCTCTCGGTGGCTGTTTACAATCATTACCGGCGGGTTCAGTACGGGGCGCAACAACGCGACGATGTTGAACTCGCTAAATCAAATATTTTGCTTATCGGTCCAACTGGTTGCGGCAAAACACTCTTAGCCCAGACGCTTGCCCGACTGCTGAATGTGCCGTTTGCGATTGCCGACGCCACGGCCCTTACTGAAGCGGGTTACGTCGGTGAAGATGTTGAGAACATTCTTCTCAAACTTATTCAGGCCGCAGATTACGACGTAAAAAAAGCCGAGACCGGCATCATCTACATCGACGAAATAGACAAAGTTGCCCGCAAAGCCGAGAACCCATCAATCACGCGTGATGTTTCTGGTGAGGGTGTGCAACAGGCACTGCTGAAGATTCTCGAAGGAACAACAGCATCAGTTCCGCCTCAGGGTGGACGCAAGCATCCTCATCAGGAATTTATCCAAATTGACACCACGAATATTCTGTTCATCTGTGGTGGGGCATTTGCCGGAATTGATTCGATCATCGAAAGCCGAATCGGCAAGAAGGGCATCGGGTTCTCTGCTGAACTGAGATCGGCAAAACCTGATGTCGGGGCCCTTTACAAAAGTATTCTCCCCGAAGATCTTCTCAAGTTTGGTCTGATTCCGGAATTCATCGGCCGACTGCCAGTCATTGGGGCAGTGGCAAACCTTGATCGTGAAGCGCTAGTTGAGATTCTCGTCGAGCCTCGCAATGCCCTTGTGAAGCAGTACCAAAAGTTCTTTGAGTTCGAAGAAGTTGAACTTGAGTTCACCCCCGAGGCGCTCAACGCTGTAGCTGATCAGGCGCTCGGACGGGGTACGGGCGCTCGTGGGCTGCGGGCCATCCTCGAGGAAGTGCTCCTCGAGATCATGTACGACCTTCCCAGTCGGGAAGATATTGCGAAGGTGATTATCGGCGCAGAGGTTGTGCTCGAAAAAACGGAACCCGTTTTCATTACTCGGGCGAGCACGCCGCGAACTAGTCGACCCCGTCGAGCAGCATCTTAAATTGAGCGAAGACATTCGAACACGAGCGACGCCTTGAACTTCCAAGAGTCGTTGGCGTATTTAGACAGCCACATCAATTTAGAAGCGTCGGCGGGGTTAATTCACGGTCTCTCGCTTGACCACATGAACAACTTGGTCAGGGTTCTCGGCGATCCCCAAGATTCTTATCGTGTCATTCACGTCACGGGGACAAATGGCAAGGGCTCCACCGCACGCATGATTACTGCGCTCCTAGTGGAACATGGTTTAGCTGTTGGCACCTACAGCAGCCCTCACTTGCAACGGATCAACGAGAGAATCTGTTGGAATGGCCAGCAGATTTCTGACGAGCAATTCGCCTCGGTTCTGACTGATGTGGCGCGGGTGGCACCGCTCTCAGGCGTAACTCCCTCCTATTTCGAACTACTCACCGCAGCGGCTTTGCTCTGGTTCGCCGAGTCAGCCGTCGATGTTGTCGTAATCGAAGTTGGCCTTCTCGGCCGCTATGACGCCACCAATGTTTGTGAAGCCGACGTAGCGGTAATTACAAATATTGGTCGTGATCACACCGATGGCGAAGGAGCGTGGGAGCAAAATATTGCGATGGAGAAGGCCGGAATCATCACCGAGCGGTCAACCTTGGTAACCGGTGTGACTGACTCGACGCTGCAAACGATCTTTCGTGCCGAGGGACCAGATCGGATGTTTGCCAGAGAATCGGATTTCGACCTAGTCAATGACCTTTATGCGGTGGGTGGACATCTCGTCGATCTACGCACCCCCTTTGGGCTCTACGAGGATGTTCTCGTGCCCTTTCACGGCGAGCATCAATCTGACAATGCGATCACTGCGATTGTTGCCGTTGAATCATTTTTTGATCGAGCTCTTGATGAGACCATCATCAGTAATGCTTTTCGGTCCGTAACTATGCCGGGAAGATTTGAGGTGGTTTCCCACTCGCCTTTGCTGATCCTTGACGGTGCCCATAATCCTGATGGAGCAAAGGCTGCCGCTCGAACGCTCCGTGACGAGTTCGATATTGCTGGTCGACGCGTGCTCGTCATCGGAATGCTCGGTGGTCGCGATGTGGTTGAAATGCTTGAGATGTTTGAAGCGCGCCAAGCTGATCTAGTCATTGCGTGCACTCCGCAAAGCCCTCGTGCCATACCCGCCGCTGATATCGCTGCTGTAGTGCAGGCAATGGGCGTGATGGTTGAACAGATTGACGATGTCGCGACTGCAGTACAAAGAGCCGTTGACATTTCAACGGAAGATGATGTGATTTTGGTTGCTGGTTCGCTCTATGTCGTAGGCGCTGCGCGAACCGCAGTAGAGGAGAGAATTCGTCGAGGCGACTGATCCGTTGAAGCGCCTCTGCGGGCGAATCGCTTTCGAGTTCTTAGGTGGTCTATCTTTTGGTGATGGACCGCACGTTTATTATCTGCAAGCCGGATGCTGTTGAACGAGGACTTGTCGGGGAAATTCTTTCTCGGTTTGAACGGCGTAATCTCTCGATCATTGCCGCCGAAATGCGAACTATTGACAGGGTCACGGCGGAAAAGCATTACGGAGAACATGCCGATAAGCCCTTTTTCGGCGAGCTGGTTGATTTCATCACTCGTAGCCCTGTAGTGGTTGCCGTGATAGAGGGCCCAGAGGACACATGGAAAGTTGCTCGCACCATGATTGGAGCAACAAATCCTCGCGATGCCGTTCCTGGCACCATTCGTGGAGATCTAGGCATCCTCTTCACCGAAAACCTCATACATGGCAGCGATAGTGCTGAGGCGGCGAAGCGAGAGATAGCTCTTTTCTTCCCAGGGCTCTGATTTCGCTGTCAGTTGGTCCGGTGGGGGCCGCCG
>JBBEAV010000027.1:40303-79661 GCA_040882655.1 Acidimicrobiales bacterium | reverse complement strand
CTCCATCAGATGCCCAAGCGCCAGGTTCGGTAACGATCAGCGCACGGTCGGCGGCAAATAATCCGTTAATCGTGAGTAGACCCAACGATGGCGGACAATCAACAACCACAAGGTCGTAGTCATGGCCTTCAAGGGCCAGCTGTAAACGGTCTTGTGCCCCGACCGGATCATTCGCTAATTGTGGTTCTCGAGCGGACAACGCCGGGGTGCTGGCTAAAACATCGGGGGCGCGGCCCCCATCAAGAACCCAGGCGGTGGGCACGGCGAGCCAGCCGGCAGAACCCGGACGGTCGGCCTCGAGGGCGAGATCGACGGTGGTCGCAGCATCCCAAATTCCGAGGCCAGAAGTGGCATTGGCCTGCGGATCGAGGTCAACCACAAGGACCTTTTTGCCCCGCTTGGCAGCAGCAGAAGCAAGACCCAGAGTAACGGTGGTCTTGCCTACCCCACCCTTTTGATTTACAACGGCGACTATCGGCATGGCCTAACGCTACGCGGCGAGGACTGCCGTTCGGGCGATACCGGCGACAAAAAGAATGCAAAATACGGAATAATGAGCACGAAAACGGTGCTGAGCCGGAGCATGACCATTTCCGAAGGACAAAGCGTTCCCGAGTTCTCGCTCTCTGATCAGAACGGCACCACCGTCACAACATCGCAACTGCGGGGAGGCTGGGTCGTTGTCTACTTCTATCCAAAAGATGACACCCCCGGTTGCACCGCCGAATCCTGCTCCTTCCGCGACAACTTCGAGGCGTTTACCGATGCGGGCGCAAGAGTGGTTGGCATCAGTTCTGATTCTGTTGAATCGCATAAAGCGTTCGCACAAAAGCACAACCTGCCGTTTACATTGCTCGCCGACACCAAAGGAGAGGTGCGGAAACAATTTGGTGTCACGAAGACACTCGGCTTGCTACCGGGTCGGGTCACCTACGTAATCGACCCAAATGGTATCGTGCGCAAAGTGTTTTCTTCGCAATTCAAACCCAAGAAGCACATTGATGAAGCGCTAGCGGTTATCGGTACAACTAACGCCAGTTAGTCGGTGATCAACGAGTGACTGCATACCGAGTTGGGTCGACAACGCCGGCGGAGGCAAAGCCACGGGCGCGGAGCAAACACGCATCGCATCCACCGCAGGCTCCGCCGTCGGTTGCAGGGTCATAGCAAGACATTGTTGCGCTGAAGTCGACGCCCAACGAAATGCCGAGTTCGATGATCTGCGTTTTGGTGAGGTTGATAAGGGGCGTGCGGATGCGCAGCCGTCCGCCCTGATCACCCACGCATGTTGCGAGGTTGGCCATCTCTTCAAACGCCACAATGAACTCTGGGCGACAATCGGGATAGCCCGAGTAATCAACGGCATTCACACCGATGAAGACATCATGAGCGCCTCGGGTTTCCGCAATCGCAATCGCGAAACTAAGAAAGATGGTGTTTCGCGCCGGAACATAGGTGACAGGGACTACCTCAGTGCTGAGTTCTTCAACAGACGCATGTTTGGGTATGTCAATTGATGAATCAACGAGTGCTGATCCACCAAATACCGCAGGATCAATGTCAGCGATGATGTGTTCGGCGCCGACAGATGCGGCTGCCGCAGCAGCACAAGTGAGCTCACCCGTGTGTCGTTGCCCATAGCGAAAGCTGAGTGCAATGGGAGTAAAGCCTTCGTCTTTCGCAATGGCGAGGCAGGTCGTGGAATCCAAACCACCAGAAAGCAACACAATGGCAATTGGTCTACTCACAAAATGTCTTCCCATACCAAACGTTCAACAGACATCGGGTCGTTGAGTACCTCGCAGGTCACATCGAACCGCTGGGATGGGCGAAACTCAGCATTCCATGCTGGCCAGCCGGGTTCGCCCATGCGGGCAAAGGAAAGCCACGCATCTTGCATCGTTTCTGACAGCGTCCACAGATCCTCGCTGGCAGGACCACCAAGAAAAAGTTCAGCCCCTTGGTTGTCGAGCACACCAAAAACAAATGGAATTTCGAGGGCATGACAGGATTTCACAATGCCACCGAATGCGGGAGTTGCCCACGTAAAAAGATATTGCCACGTTGATGATGTCGCCGCACCTCTTGCTTCGATCATTCGAATAGCAGGAATTCTGAATGTCGCATCAGTGAGCACGGCATTCCAGAGATCATCCGGCGACGCGTGGGGCCGATCGGAGGCGTACGCGTCACGTACGGAGTGGCCTGTGCCAAAAATCCGCTCAAGGCGTCGAAGCAACTTTGAGTCGTCGAGACTGCCCGGGCTCATCATTGCAAAGAGGTTCCACTCGTCGAGGTTCGTACCCGTCATGAGCGGCACGTCGGCAGCATCACCATTCGCGATTGCCACCAACGGATTCTCGGGCAGATAGATACCGTCAACTACGGGCTGGAAGGCCATGGCCAGTGCAATACCCGTTGAACCGCCCAAACCCGATGGATCGTCGAACAGTTTTGCTTCTACTTTTGTTGCTGCTGCACCGATCTCATCGGCCGAGGCACTTAACACCCCTTGCAAATCCGTTACTCCGAGTTTCGCCATGAACTGCTCAGTCATGGCGGCGGCCATAGTTGGCGTCAACGTGTTGTGAGCAGCGCCGCTTTGCGCAATCGCCTTGTGAAATGTTCCATGTGCTGCGGGCAGTGCGAGCAACGTCGAAATGCTCATTGCTCCTGCCGACTCACCGAAGATCGTGACGTTCTTTGGATCGCCTCCAAAGATCGCGATGTTGTCACGAACCCATGCGAGTGCGGCAGCCTGATCTAGTAAACCGTTGACGCCACTTGAGCGGTAGCGATCATCAAGGTCACCAAGCCACAAAAATCCGAGGGCACCGAGACGGTAATTGAGCGTGACGACAACAACGTCTCCGCGCTTTGCCAACCTCGTTCCGTCGTACCAAGGAGTTGATGAGGATCCGTTTATAAATCCACCGCCGTGTATCCAGACCATCACCGGCCGAGATGAATCATCACAACCAGGAGTGGTGACATTGAGAAAGAGGCAATCCTCGTTGTTCCCATCAGCGGCGTCTCCCAGAAACGCCGTTATCCCGCCTGATTCCTGAACCGACATTGACCCGAAGGCGGTGGCATCACGTACGCCCTCCCAAGACTCGGGCGGCGCCGGGGCGAGAAAACGCCGATCGCCAATTGGAGCGGCAGCATAAGGAATCGCTCGAAACTGAAAAACACCATCGTTCTCAACGCCCTGAAGAGCACCTTGAGCAATGGTGACCTTTGCAATTTCCATTCATACTCCCCTAGCCGAGTGAAACCAAAACGCTAACCGTGAACGAATCGTTCATGCCGGCCCAAATCTCGCAATTTGCTGAGGCGATCTGACTGTGCATCGCCGATCAGGGAACCAATCAGTCCGAGGCCTAGGATTTGCTCGTGAAAAGCCCCAAACGATTGCGCCGGATCAATTTTTTCCTCGCTGCAATCCTTGCAGCCTTCGCAGCAGTTCGTGTCACGGCGATTCTGAGCAAACGGAACATGGGTCCCGTTCGATTCTCGCGTCGGTGGACAAGGAATCTGCAGGTCGCTCGGCTTGCTGCCCGCACAGGAGGCTCGTGGGCAACTTGGCAAACACGTCGGGTCTTTGCAGATGCTGGAACTAGACGCGAAATCGATTTACGTTTCGAACTGAAAACTGCCGCTCAAATCACCGAGTCACTCGGCGAGATGAAAGGCGCACTCATGAAAATCGGACAGATGGCCAGCTACCTCGACCAAGGCCTACCCGACCACGTGCGAGCAGTCCTCGCAGAACTCCAGCACAACGCTCCCCCGATGTCGGCCGAACTCGCTGCCGGAGTCATCCTCGAAGAATTAGGCGCTCAGCCCCAGTCGATTTTTGCCGAATGGGATCCCGTGCCGATTGCTTCGGCTTCTATCGGTCAAGTCCATCGGGCAATGACGCATGACGGTCGCGCGGTAGCAGTAAAAGTGCAATATCCCGGTGTTGCCGAAGCCATTGCGGCCGACCTCGATAATGCCAGTCTAATTTTCGCTGGACTTGGTTTTCTCTTTCCCGGGCTTCAACAAGAAGCAATTGTTGCCGAGTTACGACAGCGACTGATTGAGGAACTTGACTACATACTGGAAGCCCACAATCAAGATCTTTTTCGAGATGCTTATTTGGGCCATCCCACTATTCACGTCCCGCAGGTATTTCACGAGTACTCAACGAACAAAGTTCTGACTACGGAACTCGCCGATGGTGTGCACTGGAACGAAATGTTGTCGTGGAGTCAGGAAGAAAAAAATCTTGCTGCAGAAACGCTGTACCGGTTTGCGTTTGGAAGTTTGTTCCGACTTGCCGCATTCAATGGCGACCCTCATCCCGGCAATTACCTCTTTCGTCACGGCGGACAAATTACGTTTTTGGATTACGGCCTTGTCAAGCGATTTACCGCCATCGAGGTCGCTGATTTTGGTGACATGATCAAGAGCGTTGTACTCGATCCTGATCCGGCTGAGTTCAGGGCCATCGTCGAGCGCATTGGGCTCTTGCCTGTAGGTCTTGATGTACCCGACGCTGATGTCTTCGATTATCTCAAACATTTCTACGACTTTGTGCACGAGGATGGCATCTACACAATCACCCCTGAATTTGGATCAGAGTCGATTCGACGCATCTTCGACACCACCGGACCCTTCACCAAGATCCAGAAAGCTGCCAACGTTCCACCAAGTTTTGTGGTGATTCAGCGCATTAATTTGGGTCTGTATTCGATGTTTGGGGAACTCAATGCGACGGGCAACTGGCGTCGATTAGCCGAGGAGATTTGGCCTTTCGTCGACGGACCGCCCTCCACCCCCATGGGCCGCGAAATTGAGCGTTGGGCGCAACATGGCCAACCCAAGCCTCAGAGTGCGATGCTGGCCCCGTGACAAACGCTGATCGCGAACCCTTTTCCAGCAATCACGATCGCTGGGTCGATCGGGATGCCGCAGTCCTGTGGCACGGATTCACACAGATGTCTTCATACGGTGCGAATAGGCCGATCATTGTGAAGTCTGCCGAGGGGCGCGAACTCATCGATGTGGATGGCACTCGTTACCTAGACGCTATTTCGTCGCTGTGGGTTACAACTCTGGGCCACCGAGTGCCTGAACTTGATACTGCAGCCCGCGAGCAACTCGATCGCGTCGCTCACTCCACCATGCTTGGCAACGGTAACTGCGTAACAATTGAACTTGCAGAAGCGTTAGCTCCCAAAATTCCCGTGAGCGAGCCCCACTTTCTTTTTGCTTCCGACGGCGCTGCAGCAGTGGAACAAGCCATCAAGATTGCGTTTCAGTACTGGACTAACCAGGGCGTCACGACTCGAAATCGCTACCTCGCTCTTGGCGGCGCATACCACGGTGACACAATCGGTGCGATCTCAATTGGCGCCGGCGGCTTCGGGACCGACGTTTTCGACCCCCTCCGATTCAACGTGCTTCGTGCGCCAGGATACGACGATGCCGCTTGGGCCGATGAGGCGGTTGCACTCATTCACGCTCATGCCCACGAACTCGCTGCAGTCGTGCTCGAACCGCTGGTCCAGGGTGCCGCAGGTATGTGGATTACCGATCCTGCGTCTATCGAACGAGTTGGCGATGCCTGCCGCGATCACGATGTGTTGTTGATTGCTGACGAGGTTGCAACTGGTTTTGGTCGGACTGGAACGTTGTTTGCCACCGAACAGTGCCGTCTACGCCCCGACCTTATGTGTATTGGTAAGGGACTTACAGGGGGCTATCTCGCGATGGCCGCAACCGTGGCATCTCGACGGGTTTACGAAGCATTTTTGGGGCCCGACCTGAGCGAGATGACCCTCTATCACGGGCACTCCTTTTCGGGCAATGCTCTTGCTGCCGCCGTTGCATTGCGCCATCTTCAGTTATTCGAGGAACTCGAGGTGCTCGTGAACGTTCGTGAACGTTCGGCGCAACTTCAGGAACTTCTTGCTGCCCTCGCACTTCGTACTCCTGCCATCAAGATGATCCGCCAACAAGGGCTCATGGTCGGAGTTGAACTTGATCCTCAGACTGACGGTCTTCGTTGGGGTAGGCGAGTGTGTGCCGCGTCCGTTGAACGCGGTGTGTTGCTGCGTCCGCTCGGCGATGTCGTTGTGATCATGCCGATTCTCACCTCAACAGCTGCAGAGATTGATCGGATCGTCGAAGTTTTGGACGCATCAATTTTGGAGGTTTGCAATTCGTGAGTGAGCAGGATTCTTCCGAATGGTCAACTTGGTGCGATACAGAAACTGCATCAATCAAACAAAGTGGCCGCTGGCGAGCACCTCGGTCGTTCGATGCAACCGGACAGGTTGGTTCACTTGAAGGCAAAGATGTCGTTTCGTTTGCCTCAAATGACTATCTCGGTCTTACTTTTCACCCAAACGTGAAAATGGCGGCGATCGCTGCCATAGAACGCTGGGGAACGGGCTCGGGGGCCTCACGGCTCGTCGTTGGCTCACGACCCGTCCATCACGAACTCGAGTCGGCGATTGCCCGTTGGCGCAAGGCTGAAGCTGCAGTGCTCTTCCCCACTGGCTTTGCCGCCAACCTCGGCCTACTAGCGACACTTGGTGGGCCCAATGTGGTGATTCATTCCGATGAGCTCAATCATGCGTCGATAATCGACGGATGCCGAATGGCCCGTTCCAACGGTGCATCAATCCGCACCTATCCCCATCTTGATCTTCTACAACTCTCAGAACATCTCGAAGACAATCGCGGCGCGCAACAAGTAGTCGTTACTGACTCGGTTTTTTCTATGGATGGCGATGTTGCTCCCGTCGCTGCACTGGCAACATTATGTGCCCGATTTCGCGCTCTACTTGTTCTCGATGAGGCTCATTCCGTACTCGAGCCGACCCCAGCCGCAAATCTCAATGGGGCGACGATCGTGCAGGTGGGGACGCTTTCGAAAACTCTTGGCGCTTTAGGAGGATTTGTCGCCGGTCCTCAAACACTTATCGATCTTCTTGTGAATCGAGCACGCACGTACATCTTCACAACAGCGCTAAGTCCCGCTGATGCGGCTGCTGCCTTGGCCGCTCTCAACATTTTGCAGTCCCCTGAGGGAGAAGCTCTTCGCGATCGGCTTCGCTCAATAATTGAACGCGTGCATCCGGGCCATCGGTCGCCGATTTTACCAATCATTCTTGGAGACGAAGCCACCGCTCTCAACGCGTCCCATCGACTTCTCGATCAAGGCCTTCTCGTACCGGCGATTCGTCCTCCCACTGTTGCTGTTGGCTCAAGCCGACTACGCGTCGCTCTTTCTGCGGTCCATACTGATGAGCAGATTGACGCACTTCTTCACGCTCTCGACTCAATAGAAACACAAGGATCCTGATGGCATTCGACGGGTTACGCCCGCAACGGTTAATCGTGGTTGTAGGGACGCGAACCGAGATCGGAAAAACTTGGGTCTCTGCACGGCTCCTGCGCGATCTCCGAGCCAACGGCTTTGATGTCGCCGCTCGTAAACCAGTGCAGTCCTTTGAGTTCGACGATGCACTCACTGATGCCCATTTTCTCGCCGACGCGACAGGCGAAACACCAAATGAGGTCTGCCCTCACCACCGCTGGTATCCCGTCGCTATGGCACCCCCCATGGCGGCCGAGGCACTTGCTCGACCATCGTTTTCCGTCGAGGATCTTGTTTCGGAAATTCAGTGGCCCCTCCCGGCTCCAGACATTGCTTTCGTCGAAGGTGTTGGCGGCGTGCGATCTCCAATGGCAGCCGATGGTGACGCAATCACACTTATTGAACTGCTGCAGCCCGATATCGTCATTCTTGTTGCCGATGCCCGCCTTGGAACAATTAACGAAGTCACCCTGAGTCTTGAAGCCATCAATAGCGGGGCACACGTTGCCACCCCAATCGTTGTACTCAATCAGTTCGACCCCGCCGATGACCTCCACCAGCGAAATCGTGAATGGCTCGCATCACACCTTGACGTTGAAGTTCTTTCAAGCGTTCCTGCCGTTGTGGCACGAATAACTCCGACGTAATACCGACTTCGATCAGGCCCTTTTCCTCCTCCACCGGTACTGTTCACGAGGCGATACAAACTCTCGGGGGAATCAACGATGATCAAAGCAGCAGATCACCCTCCCCCCTCCGAAAGTACGAGCACACTCACCGAGGCCGCCGATCATCTCGGCGTGCATTACATGACGGTTTACAAGTACGTGCGCACAGGACGCCTCGCCGCTACCAAGGTGGGAGGCGGTTGGGTCGTCGACAATCGTGATCTTGATGCTTTTGTTGCATCATCTTCCAATGATGCGCAAGCTTCGGGCCCAACCCATCGCCATGTCGACTGGTCAGCCCGACTCGGCGACCGGCTCGTTGTCGGAGATGAAGCCGGGGCTTGGTCAGTTATCGAAGCATCGATGGCTTCAGGAGTGACACCAACCGAAATTTATCTCGAGGTACTTGCCCCTGCTCTCGCTGCGATAGGCGCAGGATGGGCTATCGGCGAAGTCACAATTGCTGAGGAGCACCGAGCCACAACAGTGACCAACCGCCTCATCGGCCGCCTGGGGCCACGCTTTAATCGCGCAGGCCGCACCCGAGGGACAATCGTCATCGGTGCAGTCGCCGGCGATCATCATGCCGTTCCCATTGCAATGGCTGCCGACCTCATTCGCGGTCAGGGCTTTAGCGTCATGGACCTCGGCGCCGACAGTCCGCCCCAATCTTTTGTGGATGCAGCACAACTTGCGGATCGTCTCGTTGCGGTTGGCATCAGTTCCACCAAAGGCGGCATTGACGACGCCGTCATCGCCACTGCAGATGCCGTTCGTCAACTTGTTGGGTGCCCCATCGTGATCGGCGGTAACGGCATCGGCGAGAAAGCTCGGACAGCTCATGCCGACGCCATCACGACATCTGCTGATGCGATGCTTGAAGCATTCAATTCCATTGCTTCGTTAAAGAGTTCAGCAACCTCCTAACGATTAACAAGCCGGGAATGACCCGACCGGATTCATCCCGGGGCTGGGGTTACTGCTTCTCGGCCTGCAAGAACTTCACTAATGTTTGCGCAGCACAGTCGGACCATATCGCTGCGGGCCGCCGTTGAGGCCGAACCAAGGTGAGGGGCGAGTACAACATTGTCGAGTTTTAACAGCCCCTCCGTGATCTCTGGTTCATACTCATAGACATCAAGCCCGGCGGCAGCGATCAGACGATTGCGAAGCGCGCTCACTAACGCTGCCTCCTCGATCAATGCCCCACGTGCGGTGTTCACGAGGACAGCAGTTTCCTTCATTATCTCAAATGCAGACGCATTAAAAAGATGTCTACTTTGCGTGTTTAGCGGCGCGTGGAGCGAAACGAAATCCGAACGAAGCAGCAACTCCTCGAATGAAACCAACCGGGCACCGAGGCCAGCCTCTACCTCGGGCGCGACCGGATTGCGATTGCAGTACAGGATTTCCATACCGAATCCACTGGCTCGACGTGCGACCGCCTGACCTATCGCACCCATCCCGACGATGCCCAAGACTTGACCATGGACCGGCTCGCCCAAGAGTTGCGTAGGCGCCCAGCCAGACCAAAGATCCGCTCGAATCATCCGCTCACCAGCGCCAAGATTTCGCGCTGCCGACAACAGCAGTGCCCATGCCAGGTCAGCGGTTGCTTCGGTAAGCACACCTGGCGTTGTCGTCACCTCAATCCCACGACTTCGAGCACCGACGACGTCGATGTTGTCGAATCCGACCGCAAAATTTGAGACAACTTTGAGATTGGGAGCTGAATCCAGTATCTCAGCATCAACTTGATCGCTGAGCATGCACAACAGCGCATCAGCATCGCCGATGCCCTCAAGTAGTTCCTGACGAGACAAAGGCCGATCCTCTAAATTGCATCGAACGTCTAGACCACTGTCGCCGAGAAGATCGGTACCAGGAGACGGCAATAAACGCGTGACAAAAACGACCGGATTCATACCAAACCGTGGCACATCTAGGTCAGTCGGTGGTGACGCTTTCGCTGCGTGAGGAAAAAATCACTGGCGCTTCGAAGGCGGCGCGGCGCGCCACACGGCGAAGCGCTCCGAGAACCGGCCTACCGGCCACGAGAAGAAATAGCGCAGTAAAACAGGCTCGAGGAATATCGAATCCAAACGATGTCGTGATGTGGAATCCCCAAAATCGCCGAAGATTCTCCGCAAGCGAGTCTCCTGCGACATAGGAAATGCTGGTTTCTCCAGAACTCAAAAATGGCCAGAACCAAAGATTCATAACCAACCCATAGGCCAATGCGGCAACGGCCCCGTAGACAGCCAGAAGGGCGATCTCGCGGCGTCCACGTGACGGCGGTAGGCAGCCGGCAAAGAATCCGATCCATGCGGCGCCAAACATCTGAAACGGTAGCCAAGGCCCAACTCCACCAGTGAGAAGCGCGCTAACAAACAGTGTGAGTGCGCCGAGCACGAACCCAAATCCTCGGCCAAAAACACGACCAGCGGGTACGAGCAAAAAGAACACCGGTTCGAACCCAGCCATACCACCACTAGGAAGTCGTAAAACTGCACCGCTCGCAGCAAGAACACCTAACAGAGCAACGGACTTTGAGTCGAGAGAACCGTCAGCCAGCTCCGCCAAGATCACACCCATTAGCAGCAGCATCAGGATCACAAAAACCCACGGAGCATCAGAACTATGCGACGCATCTAGCGAAGAACTCACGGAAGCAAAAAGTGGCCAAGAAAAGGCGACGATTCCGAGCCCAAACGCAGCCAAAAGAAGCACCCACGCAGTCAGCCCCAGCCGAACTGCGTTCACTCGATGTGGCGATATCACTGCCATGACAACGAACTGTCACCCGCAGCAGCGAGGGCAAGCTCCACCTCATGCACCGTCAGTAGCGGCAACGGCGCAAGCACCTTTGCAACCTGTGGGGCAAACACCGGCGAGTGCACGACGACATCACGTGCGGGCCCGTCGGCAACGACCTCACCTTCAGCAAGAACAATGCAACGATCGGCAACCGCAGCAACAACCTCGACATCGTGGGTCGCAATGATCACCGCATGGCCGTCTTCGGCAAGACGGCGAAGCACCTCAACGAGACGCTGTTTCGCCCCGTAGTCGAGACCTCGAGTTGGTTCATCAAGCAAGAGCAACGGGGGTTCCGAGGCCAGCACAATCGAAAGAGCAAGACCCAAACGCTGACCTTCGGAGAGATCTCGTGGGTGGGTGACGGCGTCAATGTCGGGAACAATGCGATCGAGAACCACACGCGTCGTGCCTGGCACAAGCCCTGCATCTCGATCAGAGGCACCACACTCTGCACCGACGGTGTCGTGATAGAGCAACACTCCACTGTCCTGAGGAACAAGTCCTGCAACACGAACTACGTCTCGAGCGGAAAGTCGGTGTGGTTCTGAGCCCATGACCCGCACAGCGCCGAGGGCGGGTTCTCGCAAACCAACGAGATGATTCAGCAGTGTCGATTTTCCAGCACCGTTGCGACCCATGAGGGCCACGACTTCGCCCGAGCGGAACTGAAGGTCGACTCCCCGAAGCGCGGTAATCGGTCCGTACGAAGCCTGGAGGCCACTGGTAACGGCGACCACATCGCCGCCGGAACGTTCGGGGCGACCAAAGGAACTCAGAGAAACCGTTTTGAGGTGATCGCGCAACGGAGTCGCCAAACGACGGGCGTCGCGAACCGAAAGTGGCAGCGGATTCCAACCAGCCAAACGGCCAAGTTCAACCACGGGCGGAGCAACTGATGATCGCGTAAACACCTCGGCCGGCGTACCCACAACAACTGGAAGTCCATTACCAGGAATCATCACGATGCGGTCGGCGTACTGCACAACTCGCTCCAGTCTGTGTTCTGCAACAAGCACTGTGATTCCGAGATCGTGCACTAGACGCGTGAGGGCGGCGAGCACCTCTTCGGCCGCCGCTGGATCAAGTGCAGAGGTTGGTTCATCGAGTACCAGCACTCGGGGGCCGGCGGTAAGAACGGAACCGATTGCGACCCGCTGCTGCTGGCCACCAGACAGTGAAGAGAGTGGTCGGTGACGCAGTTCGTGCAGGCCGAGCAAATCCAGAATGTCTTCGACGCGCCGACGCATGATCTCGGGTTCGATCCCAAGGTTCTCCATGGCATAGGCCAATTCGTCTTCGACATAATCAGTGACAAAACCGGCCGCCGGGTCTTGCCCTACGACACCGACGACATCGGCCAGTTCTCGTGGCGGCAATTCTGCTGTGCTGCGCCCGTTGATCGCCACTGAGCCTGCGAGAACGCCGCCAGAAAATCGCGGGACAAGACCGTTGACTGCCCGCAGTAACGTCGATTTCCCCGAACCGGTGACACCCACAACCACGCACAGTTCACCTTCTGGAACCTCAAAAGACACATCGACCAACGTGGGTGATTCAGCGCCCGGATAGGTAATGGTGACGTGTTCGAATTTGATCATGCCGCCACCGCCACAGATGCCGCAGTTGCGCTAGGCGTTGGGGGCTGTGGCGCAATCCACGCCGGAAGCGCAGCTACCAAAAGGCCAGCTACTGCAAGGAGCGGCACCGATGGCACTTCAAGCGGATTCGTTGAGGGCTGGAGCGCATCGCCGGAGCGGCTAACCGCCGCAAAGGACAAAACAACAATCACTCCAGCAATCGAAACGAACCATTCAGGCACCACCCAAGGGTCTGGGCGATAACGGGTCCGCAGTGCGGTTGCCCCGCCAGCAACAAGTGCACCTACGAGGGCAACGGCTCCGAAAGCAAGCGCCGGGAGTCGAAAGAATGCCGGTGCCCCAGGGTCGAGCAACCCGTAGGAGCCCACCGAAAGGGCGATCAAACCCAACAAAATAAGTACGACGGATCGACGTCGAACGGCGGGTGAAACCCCACCGCGCCTGCCATACCCGCGGCTATCCATTGACGCCGCAAGCGCAACAGCGCGATCAAGTGCACCTTCAAGAACAGGCAAGGCTGATGCAGACCATGCACGGATGCCCCGATCAGAACGTCCCCGCAACCGACGCGCTTCTCGTACCTGTCGTGATGCCACGATCGCTTGGGGAGCAAACGTGAAGGCAATAGTGACCGCAACCCCGGCCTCGTACAGCACTGATGGCAGCGCCCGCAGCATCCGATAGGGACTGCACAGCGAAGTTGCCGCACCAAAGCACGCCAGCACAGCAGCGAGGCGAAGGCCCTGATACAGGGCTGCTACGAGCGATTCAAGGGTCACCGGACCACCGATGCTGACTCCCGCAGCCCAGTCCGGAAGCGTCAATTCGGGAATCGAAAATAGCGTGGTACCCGAAACGCGTAGGCCAAAGACAATTTGAAAAACCACACGAATAACAATCACGATGGCGCCTAGACGCAGAAAACTTGAAAAAGAACGAGCCCATGGAACATCGGCCTTTCGCGATGCCACCACCCAACCCGCTACAGCAACGATCAGACAAAGCAACACCGGGTTTGTCGTGCGCAGCGCGCACGCCGAAAGCCCGAGTGCCCAAATCCACCATGCCCCCGGGTGCAAGAGACGCTGAACTCTCACTGCGACCGCCGAGTCCGTGCCCACGCGCCACCCGCCAGAGCAAGGGTGATGATTGCTCCCCCGAAAATTCCAAACCATTGACCGGCCGACGACTCTGAGGTGGCAGAAGCCAATGCAACATCACCAACGACCACGGTTTCCTCAGTGATGACAACTGCCGCACTTGTGGTTGGAATTTCAACCGCAACCTGCTCACTAACGGTGGTTGAGGTTGTCGGCGCAGAACTCGCAGGCGCTAGGGGCGCTGGTGGCAGAGCCACTTCTGTTATGAGTTCCGGAAAAAGGGAACGAGAAGGTGAAAGTTGGGGAGGTGGGTCTTGGCCGTTGCCAGCGCCCTGCACATAACGCCAGCCCTCAATATCGCCATCAACGAGCCGTTTGATAAACGGGTTGATCGTTCCGTAGGTCCACGAGCCAGAGGAACCATTGAAATACGCCCAGTACGCAAATCCGCCGGCACTCCGGTCACCGCAACCTAGAGCCGGCGCTCCGTCAATTGCACATAACAAACCACTCGATCCATAGCGAGGAGGTCCCGTTCCAAGTTCCGAACCACGCCGAGCGAGCAGTTGCGAGCCAGTGGTTCCCGCAGGAACAACCAGACATGTGGCCGAAGAACCCTTGCCCAAATCGGACCCATCAACAACAAGCACGACACGAATCTCTCCCGCAGCAAGTGGGCCAGCGCATGACGAGGCCTCGGCCCGTTCAGCAAAAACAAGCCCCAAACCCAGCAGCGCCGATATCGCCAGGCCCGCCACGAGAGGAGCGCGACTCAGGCGCCAATGAGGCGTGTGGCGCAAACCTGCTCGTGAACTTCGGAGGATCAGAATCTGAATCACTCGATTGGAATTAGGCCGGTCAAAGGGTGCGAGACCCGACCGGACCACGGACCAAGGCCGCCGACCGAACCGAGCCCCACCCCCCGTATTCCGACGACGGTCTGTGATGGAGCATTTCCCCCGAAGCAGGCAGTCCGGCTTGTGGCCGCCCAAAGAATCTCTTTGGTGGCCACCTACGGTTGCGGGTCAGCGCCGGAATCAGACCGGCTTCCCCTGCTTTGGCGGGTCAAGTTGTACTAGCGCCCCACCATACAGGCCCCCCGGCGTCAATCACTCCACACTGAACTGCCCCGATCAGCCGTTTGGCGGAGCTTGCCCGTAGCCTTTCGTCATGGCTTCGACCTCTAGCTCCCCGCAACCGTTGCCTCAAGGGCTGGTCTTTCTCGCCGAAGCGCTCGGTTCTGCTCTTGGCGATGTTCGATTGCGGCTAGGTCGAGAGCTGCGCAACCTCATTGCCGGCGACAACCCGCCGGTTCGAGATCTCTCACTACCGATCGACGGAGATCCCGGACTCTTCGGGCCCGACAGCGTCACCTGGAAGGTTCATTCCGACGGCTCGATGCTCATTGCGGGGGTACGAGCCATTCTCGTACAAACCATGCATCCCCTCGCCATGGCAGGTGTTGCCGATCATTCTGATTACCGCCGCCACCCACTTGATCGGCTCGCCAATACGAGTCAATTTGTTGCTGCCACCACGTTTGGAACCACTGAGCAAGCCGACGCTGCGTTTGCACTCGTGCGTCGCGTCCACGAACGGGTGGTTGGTCTTGCCCCCGATGGCCGCGAGTACTCCGCCAACGATCCTCATCTTTTGTCATGGGTTCACCATGCCGAAGTTGATTCCTTTCTGCGCACCTATCAGCGCTACGGAGCTTCGCCGCTGACTTCCGCCGAGGCAGATAAATACGTAGATGAAATGTCGGTAATCAACGATCGACTCGGTGGTGACTACGCCGCCCATTCCGTTGCCGAACTTGAAGATTGGATGCAATCGATTCGCCCCGAACTCGAAGCCGGTCAGCAAGCTCGAGATGCCGCTCGGTGGCTCATGCTTGCCCCACTTCCGCTGACTGCTCGACCGGCCTACGGCGTTATTGCCCCCGCTGCGGTCGGGCTACTTCCCAATTGGATGCGCGAACAGCTGAAGCTTCCCTATGTGCAGGCTCTTGATCCTGTGGTGGTTCAACCTGCAGCTCGCGCCCTTATTCGCACCCTCACGTGGGCCATCACCGGTGTCATCGAAGCCGAAGCGGCCTGAACAACCAAACAATTAGTAACAATCGTTAGACGCCGTAGCCGCCGTCAACATCGATCATTTGGCCAGTAATGAAATCTGCGCGATCAGAAGCAAGAAAACACACTGCCTCGGCAATATCGACGGCGTCACCGAATTTACGCAGGGGAATATTCCGCATCGTTACCTCAAGGGCTGCTTCATCAAGATCTCCCGAAGCCATAAGTCGGGCTGCCATACCGTCGGTAAGCATCCCCGGTCCGACGCAATTCGCGCGAACCCCAAAACGCCCCTCCTCGGCAGCGAGGGCGCGCACAACCGCCTCAACTGCTCCCTTTGTTCCAGAGGACAAACCATCGCGTACGGGATAGCGACGAGTCGCTGCGGTGGTGACAGCAACAATGTTGCCACTGCTGCTGCGCAGATGGTTAAGTGCCGGCTGCACCACATTGAAAAACGCAACGGCCTCACCTTCGATCTGAGCTCGATAGACAGAAGGCGGGACCCGACTCAGATGAAGTTGTTCAACATGTGGCCCCGCAGCGTGAACAAGAGTGTGAATACCACCAAAATCCGAGACAGCGGCAGCAATAACTTCAAAGGCAGCGGCCTCATTTACTAGGTCTGCGGGCACAGCAACCACGCGAACATTCGCTGATGCGAGTCCAACGATGATTTCGTCGGCTGCAACCTTGTTTGAGCGATAGGTGAAGAGCACATTGCTTCCGCGTTCAGCAAGCATTTGAACGATTGCGGCACCAATACCGCCGCTCCCTCCGGTAACAACTGCGGTTCCGGTGCGTCCTGAGAAATCTTTCACGGCTACTCCCAATTAACGTTCGACCCATTAACCGTACCTTCCAAGGCCTAGAGCAGGGCGCTGCAACGAAACAGAGCGATCACTTCGTGGCCAGATTCCTTCCTCCCCGGGGACCGTCGTAGAATCCACACCGTGTCGTTACCGCCGGGGGAAACAACGTTTTCGGATCCGTATACCAGCGAGGATACTGACGACGTACAACCGCCTGTTGATCGAAGACTTGTTGTCTTCGTTCTCGCGTTGGTGGCCATCATCTTCTGCTGGTTGCTCTATCGCCTTCTAACCTCTGACTGGCGTCCGATCGGCGATTACCGCACACTCCAACTGCGCGTTGCCGATGTTGGTGGTTCAGAAACGCCAATTGTTGGCGTGTATTCGCGATACGGATGGAACCACCCCGGCCCTCTTCTTTTTTACGTACTCGCTCTGCCCTATCGGCTAACCGGTTCATCGCCAATAGGTCTCCTCCTTGGAGCACTCCTCGTCAATCTCGCTGCAGTCAGCTCAACTCTCTGGATAGCAGCGAGAGCAGGCACACGTGCTCTGGTTCTTGTGGGATTTTTCGTCTCGCTGTTATGTCTTGGAATGAATCCTGCCGGTCTAGCCGATCCTTGGAATCCCACATTCGTGATTCTCTCGGTGTTTGCGTGTGCAGTGGCATGTTGGCGTTTGATATTTGGCGATCGCATCGCGGCGATTGTCCTCGTGCTTTTCGGATCGTTCGCAGTGCAATCTCATATCGGGAGTGCGTTACCCGTTGCATTTCTCCTCGGCACGGGAGCGACCGCTCTTGCTGCCCGCTCCTTTCGCGGTTCGACCCGAACGCATGATCGCCGAACAGGCCTCGTCTCCTTGGTGATTGCGGTTGTGTGCTGGATTCCACCACTCATTGATCAACTTACGAATTCACCGGGCAATATCCGACTTATCGGAGAATTTCTCCGTGATCCTCCGCTTCCGGCGACTGGTTTCGCAACTGGGATTCGAATTGCATTCCGATTTTTTTCAATTCCCGGCAACTGGGTTCGAGGTGCAGAGCCAACCATGCTCAACGCAACCATCGATACATCCGGATGGGCTATTCCATGGGCGCTCATCGCATTGGGAGGCGCGAGTTGGTGGGCATGGCGCCAACGTTGGCGCAATGAACTCATTCTCTGTGCCTTAGCTGGCGGACTCGTTCTCAGTGGCGCGATTGCCGCTTCACGAATTGCCGGAACCCCGCTTCCCTATTTGCTCCGGTGGATGTGGCCGATCGCAGCATTTACATGGCTAGCGGTAGGTGCCGTGGTGCTACGTCAACTTTCTCGATCAACATTTGGCCGTCGACAGAGTTCAAATTTTGTTGTCATCGCAACGATCCTCGTGCTCATCACCATGCTCTTTCGTGGCGTCAACCTCACTCCGCTTCGCCTCTCAGAAACCTGGACCCGGGCCATCGCTCAACTCACCCCACCGACCCTCGAGGCAATCAAGAATGTGCCGGACCCCATTTACGTGGTTGATGGTTACGGGATCGACGGTTCCGCAGGACTTGACTTGCTCGCCATTGCCGAAGAAAACGAAATCACTGTTCACCGTGGAACCGAGTGGGCATACATCTACGGCAATAAGCGAACCATGAATCCCAACGAAGCAGCAACGATTTTGCTTTTTTTCACTGGCTCGACTCGGTTGCGGGCTCAGGCTGATCCGGCGAATCAAGAGATCGTCACTGTCGATCCTCTTTCCCCTGAAGAACGGGCCGAATTCGATGCGATCGTGATGTCTCGCACGAGCGATCTTGACCTCAGCCCTTCTTTGTCGCTCGCAGATGCCACGTTGGCCCGCGAGGAACGCATCCAGCAATGGTCTCTGTCGGAGTTGGCCAGCACAACTCCGAGCGAAGAGTTCAAGCGTTACCTGCAGTTGCTCATCTTTGGGGAAATCGTCACCGTCTTCATCACTGAAGGGCCAGCTCGGTGAATCCTTGGTGCCGAACACTCCGAATAGAGCACCGGGAGCAGCGGTAACATGATTGTTTCGTGACCACAGCCCCCACTTCCTCTTCTCGTCCCGGGCGAGCACAACGACTTCCACTGCGAGCCCGAGTAGCCGTTGCCGCTGGCCGCTTGGTTGCGTGGTCCTCACGCGTTGTTCGTTTCGGCACGGGTTCAGTCATCGGTGGCCGAGTCTCTCTTCTCATCGATCGAGATTTGCTTGAGAAACTCACTACTTCCCGTGAAGTCGTCATTGTGAGTGCAACCAATGGCAAGACCACAACTACCAAACTCCTCTCGAGTGCCCTCGGTGCCGATCGCCCAGTCGTCTCCAATTGGCTTGGGGCTAACATGACACCAGGAATTGTTGCTGCGCTTGCCACGGCGAATGCAACCGATACCGCGATCCTTGAAGTTGACGAACGTTGGGTTGATTCCGTCCTACGAGCAACGACCGCCAATACCGTCGTGCTGCTCAACCTCAGTCGCGATCAACTCGACCGAACCCAGGAAGTTCGCAAACTTGCTGATCAATGGCGACGTGCATTCCAAGCGACTCCGCCGCGAACCGTCATCGCCAACGCTGACGATCCCCTTGTTACGTGGGCCGCTCTCGCCGCGCCCTTCGTAGTCTGGGTCTCTACAGGTCAAGAATGGACCGCTGATGCCGCTGGTTGTCCGGCATGTTCAGGTCGCATCGAATTCACGAGCGCTGGATGGTCATGCACTGAGTGCGACCTACAAAGGCCCCCCATCAACGCTTCGGTCAATAATCAATCAATTTCTCTTGACGACCAAACCTTTGTTGTGAAACTTGCACTACCCGGACACGTCAATCGCGTCAACGCCACATTTGCTCTCGCCGCTGCACGTTCCTTGGGGGCAAATTCCGCTCGGGCGCTTGACGCGCTTGACGATGTAAGTGAAGTCGCTGGCCGGTATCGCATTGCCACAATCAATGGAACCTCTATTCGCTTGCTCCTCGCCAAGAATCCGGCCGGGTGGCATGAGGCGCTCGAATTGCTCGAAGGCCCATCCACCCCGTTAATCATTGCCATTAATGCCCGCATTGCCGACGGTCATGACCCCTCGTGGCTTTGGGATGTTGCCTACGAGCGAGTTGGCCAACGATTTGTTGTTGCAATCGGCGAGCGTCGTCATGATCTTTCTGTGCGATTCCGTTACGGCACTATCAATCATGTCGTTGCCGAGGACCTTGACGCTGCGCTTGAACTGATCCGCCAATCGCCTCACTTCGACCCAGCGCAGCCAATCGATATCGCTTCGAATTACACGGCGTTCCAAGAGCACCTCGAGCGCGTTGGTGGCGTACTGTGACAACGAACGGATCTCGCACTAACCACGACTCCGCGGTTCGGATTGTTTCGTTGTATCCCGATCTTCTCGGCACCTACGGCGATGGCGGCAACGCTCTCGTATTCATTCGGCGCCTTGAATGGCGAGGTATCGCAGTCGACCACGTCATCGTGGAAGCCGGCGAGGAAGTTCCCGACTCCGCAGACCTCTACCTTGTTGGCGGGGGCGAAGATGGCCCACAGGTTCAGGCGGCGAAAGAACTTGAACGCAGTAAAGGAGTGCACCGCGCCGTCGACAAGGGCGCCGTGGTGCTCGCCGTTTGCGCTGGCATGCAGATTCTTGGACATCACTTTCCCGATGCTTCCGGTGCAACTCAAACTGGACTTGGTCTGCTCGATTGCGAAACGATTCATGTTGATCGTCCACGAGCCGTCGGGGAACTCCTCACAGCAAATGCTCGTTTGGTGCGCGGTGCCAGCTCCCTTGATTTGGGTCCGCTCACAGGGTTTGAAAATCATGCGGGCAGAACACTGCCGGGCCCAAACTCACTTGCGCTTGCCTCGGTTGAGATTGGCGAAGGTAACGGTGGCGGAACCGAAGGTGTCATCACTGGCACGGTGGTAGGCACCTACCTTCACGGCCCGGCCCTGGCTCGTAATCCCAAACTTGCCGATGGGCTCCTCAGTTGGATTGTGGGCACAAGTGCTCTCACAACCCTGGATGATTCCGATATCGAGATACTGCGCTCCGAGAGAATTCGCGCAGCTCGCGAGCACGAGTTGGCACCCCGCCGCTCGTGGCGTGACGTACTCAAACGATCATGACCGCTACCGATCAACGCCGTAGTTTTTCTATTGTACGAACAGCACTGCTCGTACTCGCCATCGCGTTCCTTTTACTTGGCGACATTCTTGCTTTCAACCAATTAGCTACCCAATCAGCTGTCGATGCAATGACGCAGTCTTTGGTGTTTTCAATCGGTGTTGCCGGAGCATTCGAAGCGCTGCGTCGACTCTCTGTACCCAAAGGCTCCGGCCCCCGAATGTTGGCCCTCATCCCCGCTTCGCTCAGCTTTGCCGCATTCGTCACTTGGAGATCACAGCTTCCCATCGGGTGGTCACTCCTCATCACTGCTGCGGCAGCTTGCGCCCTTGGCACTATCGCTGTCCGCACCCTCTGGGGCACCCAACGTCAGTCCCAAGATGACACTGGGCAAATCAAAGGTCTGCTTTGTTCGGCTCAAACCATCGTCTTCGTCTACTTGGCTGCACTCGTCGTTGCCGATGCTCATTCAGTGCTGTTTGTTTAGCCCCTGCCCCGCCCAAAGAAGAACGCCCTCAAACGCCGTTTCCTCTCCAACCGAACACAAGAAGCCTCCCAACCCGTATCGTGTGGCCATGACACTCAACGTTGGCGACACCATTCCCGCAATTGACCTCTTCGTAATGGGCGAGGCCGGACCAGAAAAGGTCAACACCTCCGAGGTGCTTGGCTCCGGCAAAGTAGTGCTGTTTGCCGTACCCGGTGCGTTCACTCCTGGTTGCTCCAAGGTTCACCTCCCCGGATTCGTTCAACAGGCCACCGACCTCAGCGGTAAAGGTGTTGATCGCATTGTCTGCATCTCGGTTAATGACGCATTCGTGATGGGCGCATGGGGCGACGACCAGCAGGTCGGCGACTCAATCACGATGCTCGCTGATGGCAACGGGGACTTCACAAAGGCAATGGGCCTCGTCATGGATGGAAGCGGCTTCGGGCTTGGCACGCGTTCAAAACGTTACGCTGCCATCATTGACAACGGGGTCATCACCAATCTTGACGTTGATGAAACCGGCGGCGTAGAGGTGAGCTCCTGCGCTGCAGTTATTGACCGTCTGTAGACCATCGTTCTATGAGGTTAAAGCGAACGACCGGCGAGGTAACCGGTTCGAACTGCGCCTTCTATGTAGTCCACGGAAGAAGCATCTCCGACTAACTGAACCTCGAAGCCCTCAGCGCGCAACTGTTCGGCGACTGAATCATCAGCGTGCACTCCACTAGCAATAACTACTGCATCGGCACGGACTGTTCGAGACTCTTCACCGACAGAAAAAGTCACACCGCTTTGCGTAATTCCCGAGAGTTCTGCACCAGTAATGAAGTCAACCCCGCGACTCCGGGCCTCGTACAATGCTCGCGCGCGCCGCGGATGGGCCATTTCGAGACCTAATTTTTCACCCGCTTCCAGCACTGTCACCGAGCGCCCGCGTTCGGCCAAGTACTCAGCTAGTTCAACTCCAACGAGCCCACCACCAACGACGACGACCCGTTTACCGATCGGCATCCAGCGCTTCGACATTGTTCGAACACGATCCATATTCGAAAGGAGCCCAAGAGAGCGACCGATCGACACTATGAGTCGGCGATGGAACGGCAGCCGGGCTGCAGCGGCTGGATCGTCACCCGTCAACAGGCCGCGCAGGTCATCTCCAGAGAACACATGAGAAAGATCAGCGCCAGGAATTGCCGGTCGTTCACGACGTGCTCCGGTGGCGACGACGACAACATCGGCGTTGAGTTCGCGAAGAAGTGATGCAGTAGCCGGTGTCGATGTGCGAATGTCCACATCGAGGAGCAAGATCTCAGTGCTCAAATAACGGACGAATTCAGCGTTCATGGGCGTTGTTAGCGAGGAAAATCGCGCAGTTCCGCCTAAATGTGGTGACTTTTCCAAAAGCGTGACCGAGTGGCCCCGCACTGCAGCAACTCGGGCTGTTTCCATACCTGCAGGGCCGCCGCCAACTACGACAACATGGCGACGAATAGTTGCCGGGGTAATCGGACCCTCTTCGTAATGCCCAAGTTCGGCATTGATCGCACAAATTGGGGCACCATCCCAAAAGTTCTGGGCAACGCACACAAAACAATTGATGCAGGTTCGAACCCGTTCGGGTGTTCCTGCCAGCAATTTGGCTACAAGATCGGGATCGGCCAACAATTGACGGCCCATCGAGACGAAATCACAATCACCATTTTTAAGATGCGTTTCAGCAGCGTCAGGAAAGATACGCCCAACAGCAATCACCGGGATCGAAACTGATTTCTTCACCACGGCAGCAAGACCGAGATACTGATCGGGCTGCCAAGGAAGCGGCCCGTTGGTGAATCCGACACCCATCGCGTTTGGTCCCGAGGCCGAAACGTGAATGGCATCGGCGCCCGCGGCTTCTGCCCGCACCGCATATTCTGCGGAGAGTTCCGGAGTGATACCGCCCTCAACGTATTCGCGCCCATCGAGACGCACGATGATGGCAAATTCATCACCACAACGCTTGCGAATCGCACGAATAATCTCAACGAGCAACCGTGCGCGATTCTCGACAGACCCGCCATAGGAGTCGTCACGCAGGTTGTAATGCGGCGAGAGAAACGTTGAAATCAAATAGCCATGCGCAGCGTGTACTTCGACACCGTCGAGTCCCGCCTTTTGGACTCGTTCCGCTGCATCGGCAAACTGATCCACGACCCACGCCAGGTCATCGATAGTTGCGACTCGTTGTTTCGCACGCTTACCGCCGGTCAGCCCCGCCATTTTCATTAGTTCGTCCATTGAGACGGCACTCAAGTCATTTTCATCCTGAGGTAACGGCACTGAAGGAACGATCTGTTCACGATCCTGCATTGCATCGACACCGGCCGTCTTGCCGTGATGACACATCTGCACCACTAGTTTTGATCCGTGGTGGTGCACTGCTTGAGCCAAGCGGGTAAGCCCCGGAATGAATCGGTCATCAGACAGCGCAGGCTGATGGAGCGAGGTTGCGCCAATTGGCCACGCCACTGCGGAGGTCTCGAGAATGAGCAATCCAACCCCGCCCCGGGCACGGGCTTCGTAATGGGCGATATTGAGTTCGGTGATGGCGCCGTCTTCGCAGGTATTTTGATCCATCGCAGGAAAAACAATGCGGTTTCGAGTTTCGATCGGTCCGATTCGGCCCTGCGTAAGAAGCGTTGGATGAGGCACAACTGAATCTTATGACCCCACTCTCGACCAGCACCCCATCAATCGGCCAACCTTTCTGATTCCCGGCATGCTGATCAGCCCAGACGCGCCGGTGCCCCGCCATTGCGGGGCACCGGATACAGCCTTGCGACAGTACCGAAGCACTGCGAAATATCAGCTGACGACTTTGGACTTCAGTTTGTCGAACTCAGCCTGATCAATCACACCACGGTCCTTGAGGTCGGCAAGACGATGAAGTTCGTCGGCCGGCGTGGTGCCAGCGGCATTGCGGATGTAGTTCTGCATCGCTGCATCCTGAGCCTTTGCTGCATCAATCGCATGCTGGTTCATCTTGCCACCGCGAACAATGAGATACGCAAGGACGCCCAGCAACGGAATGATAAAGATGCCTACGACCCAAAGGGCCTTATGAACGCCACCCATATCAGGGCTGCGGAAAATGTCGATGAAAACACTGATTGCTAACCAGATCCAAATAAAGAAACAAGTGAAATAAAGCATAGAGAGAAGGACCTCACCCATACCCCAAGTCGCTGCAAACATGTAATTCTCCTCTGTGTCGATAGCGACACGTCGAATTGCGCGAGACGATCTCTCGCGACAGGCAGAGACTAACCACTCGCCAGCCTCTTACCGAACTTTTCCTCGGTTTTCGTGAATTTTAAGAGTTACGGCGTTATCGCAGTGCGAGCGACCGGCTCGGGCATCAACTGACGTCGGTACAGGGCTCGTTGCAGCGCATCGAGCAGAACATCGCGTGTTTCGCGAGGGTCAACGAGTTCATCAAATCCCAGTGAAGTGGCCGACCGATACGAAGCCTGCAATTCCGCGTCTCGCAGCAGCGCCGCCTCATCGGCGTCGGCGTTGGTGGCACGACTCATTGCGTTCGCCCCCATTGCACCCAAGGTCGCCCCGGGGTAGGCGAAGGTTGCTGACTGATTATCGAAACCGACTAACGACATCACCATTGACCCAAACCCATAGGCCTTTCGTAGGGTCAAATGCAGTTTGGGACTGGTTGCTTGCGTTTGCGCAGCAAACATTCGAGCACCGGAACGAAGAACGCCCGAACGTTCGGATTCGCTGCCGGGCAACATCCCTGGGTTATCGGCCAAAAACACCAACGGAAGATGAAACGAATCAGCGACCATTATGAAATGCGCGGCCTTGTCGGCTGCGGCTGCGTCAATCGAACCAGCCATCACGGTAGGTTGATTGGCAACGATTGCTATCGACTCGCCACCAAGTCGGGCGAGGCCACAAATCATCGACTGACCGAACCCTGGCTGCACCTCGAACCACGAACCGTCATCAACAACCACGTCGAGTACCGCACGCATGTCATAGGCCTGACGCGAATCGCTGGGGATAATTTTCAACAACTCTTCCGTGGGACGAAAACCTTGGTCGTCGCTTTCAGCCAATGGCAGATGCGGCGAGTAACTCCAGGCACTTGATGGAAAAAAAGAGAGATACACCCGCAACGTATCGAGTGCCATCTCATCGTTAGCCGCGACGTTATGGATGAGACCACTGGGGACCGCAACCGTGGGACCACCCAGATCTTCTTTGGTGACATCTTCACCAAGCGACTCGCGCACTACTGGTGGGCCAGCGGTGAACACCGCCGCATCCTGTGTCATCACGCTGAAATCAGACATGGGCACAATGAGTGCGCCGTGTCCGGCCGACGGACCCATCACGGCACTAAGTAGAGGAACTTTTCCCGAACATTTCGCCTGAATGAGTAGGTCTGTTGGAGCCCGACCGCCACCACCACCGCCACGGTGGCCCGCCCCTTCAAGAAGCATGATGAGCGGGATGCGTTCGGCAAGCGCAAGTTCGGCGAGTCGATAGCGCTTTGAAGAGCTACCCGGACCAATCGAACCCGCAAGCACGGTGAAATCCTCGGCGCCAATCATGACTGGGCGACCATCGATTCTTCCGGCTCCAGCAACGATGCCATCGCTAGGAACATCGCCGACAAGAGTTCCCAATTCGCGGAATGTTCCCGGGTCAAGCAGATACTCAATGCGTGCTCTCGCGTTAAGTTGGCCTTTGGCATGTTTTTTATGCAGGCGTTCTTCTCCACCCATCGCCCTTGCTTGGGCTCGACGCTGCGCAAGGTCATCAAGCGCCGGCCCCCAGCCGCCAGGAAGTTCAGACTGCTTCGTCTCGTCGCTTTTACTCACGGTTCTCCTGCAGCAGGTCGTTTGAGGCTGACACAATTACGCACTCGCATTTGTCCGAAGCGTACGGCCCCGATCGGGCTCTCGGCCTCATTCATGGACTTTGAAAGAATTCCCTGAACTCGTGGTAGCACCAAGGCCGGCGAACTACGGTTCGGCCGAACATTTGGGGGGAAACGGAAGATGGCAGGAAACATCGATGATCTGCTGGCACAAGCCAGCGAGACCGCCAATGGGCTCAGCGATTTTGGCGATCCCACATTTCGTGATGGCCTCGAAATTTTTCTGCGCTCGGCCGCAGAAGAGGGCCAACTCAATGAGATTGGCACTGCCGCAGCCGAAGGAATGGTGCTCGGCAATCTTTTGAACCGGCTTGCAGTTACCGAGTGGCATCGCACTCACCCCGATCTCGCAACGTCACAGATCAAGTCTCCAATTTTTCTGATTGGGCTGCCCCGAACAGGCACAACCGCGCTGAGTCACTTACTTTCGGCCGATCCCGCCAATCGTTCGCTTCTGGGTTGGGAGATCAATCAATCGGTGCCACCACCAACCACCGCCACCTACCGCACCGACCCGCGGTTTATCGCCGCCATGGAATCGCCGGACATGCTGAGCCTCATCAATCCGGAGTTCAAGGCAATCCATCACGACCCGCCAGATATGCCCTTGGAATGCGCCACCATCCTTGGTCAACACTTTTCTAGTCTCCACCTTTCAACCACGTTCAACCTTCCGTCGTATATGGAATGGGTACGAACGAGGAATCACACTTCGGCCTACGAATGGCACCGATCGGTCCTGCAGGTGTTGCAGTCAGAGTGTCCGGGTCGTTGGCAATTGAAATCACCCGTGCACCTTGTCGATCCATTTGCACTCGCTGCCGTGTACCCCGATGCACGTTTTGTACTCACGCATCGTGACCCAGTGAATGTCATCGCGTCAGTCTGCAACCTCGTTCGTGTGCTTACCGGAACCTTTACCGATGCGGACTGGAATCCCTACATACGCGAGACATGGCCCGAGGTCGTTGCCACGCTTCTCGATAACCAGATCGCGTTTCGCGATTCACTCATTGCCTCGGGTCGAGCGAATGCATTTGTTGATGTTGCCTACAGCGATCTCGTTGCTAATCCACTCGATACCGTCAACGCTCTCTACGAAAAACTCAACGAATCTTTTACCCCCGAGGCCGAAGCAGCCATGCGAACCCACAGCGCCGAACACAAGAAAGATCGATTCGGTGCACATTCGTACTCGCTGGAAGACTGGGGCCTTGATCGAGCCACCCTCACCGAACGCGTAACGCCTTACCTCACCCGCTATGCCGACTACCTGGAGTAGCTATGTCTGACATTGAACAACTTCTCGACACTCACGACACTATTGGGCTGGCCGCACTTGTCGCATCTGGGCAAGTCAGCAGTGCTGAACTTGTCGAAGCATCAATCACCCGGATAGAGACGCGGAACCCGACACTCAATGCTGTTGTTGCAAAGCGATACGACGCCGCCCGTTCTGAGGCCCAAGTAGTTACTGCCGGCGGCCCACTTGCCGGAGTTCCCTTTCTTGTGAAAGACCTCAACTGCGATGTCAATGGCCTTCCATCTACAAAAGGCAGCCGACTGTTCGCTGATGTCGTCGCCACCGAAGACAGCGAACTTACGAAGCGGTTCAAAGCCGCCGGCCTGCTCATCCTCGGAAATACAAATACCCCTGAAATGGGTAAAGCCCCCGTCACCGAGTCCGTCTTATTTGGACCTGCACACAACCCTTGGAACACAGCCCATTCGACCGGTGGGTCCTCGGGCGGTTCGGCTGCCGCAGTCGCCGGAGGCATCGTCACCGCCGGTCACGCAAACGATGGCGGGGGGTCAATCCGCATTCCTGCCTCCGAGTGTGGCCTTTTTGGGTTAAAGCCAACCCGGGGCCGCACTCCAACATGGCCGGCAGCGGCAGCATTCTCCTACCCAATGGGGATCGGACATGCAGTAACAAGAACGGTCCGTGATAGCGCAGCCCTGCTCGACGCAATCGCCGGCCCACTGGCCGGTGACCCTTACCCCGCTCCCCCTGCACCTCAAGCCGGGACTTTTTTAGCCGCACTTGATCAACCACTACCAAAACTCCGAATCGGATTCAGCACAGTTTCGCCAGCCGGCAAAGAAATGCACGCGGCAGGAGTTGACGCGATTTTGCGTACGGCACATTTACTCGAGTCGCTCGGTCACGAAGTCTCCGAAGCAGCACCGACTTGGAACGTCGCCATGCCCGCTAACTCACTTGCAGTCGTCATGGGTGCGGCCGGAGCAAAAATGGTCGAAGACCGACTCGCTTTTCTTGGTCGAGATCTCGCCGATGATGACATCGAACCGTTCACTCGATTCATCCATGACCGCGTAAAAACGCTCGACCCGTTGCGTCTCATCGAAGCACTTCAGGAAATCGAATTTGTAAGCCGCGATGTCGCTCGGTTCTATGAACATCAGGACATATGGCTGACCGCAACACTTCCCGTGCCGGTTCCTGAACTCGGCGTCATCGATACAACCAATGTTGAGTCGGTGTTTGCCTATGCCGGGCGCTTCTCAGAACTCACCGCCGTATTCAACGTCACCGGGCAACCCGCCGCATCGGTACCGGCCGGCGTCGATGCCAACGGCCTTCCTCTCGGAGTCCAGATCGTTGGTCGTCATTGTTCTGAAGAATTGCTCCTTCAACTTGCAGCTCAAATTGAACAAGCAGCACCGTGGCCGAAGGTTGCGCCTTGGCCCCCGTCGGGGACATGACCCTTAATGGATACAAAGCAGGAACCATCTCAATCAACGCCAGTCATGCCCCCATCACTTCCTGCTGATTGCGTGCCCGCCCTTCCTCTCATTTCATCCGGGGCATGGGCGGTGCTCGGACTCTTGAATTTCACCCGCAAACTCAGCTGGCCATAAACCAACGCCAAGCGCCAACGTCAGGAGCAATCTTGTGACCCCAACTTCTTCAGTCATCATCACCGGCGGTGCAGCTGGAATCGGTCGCGCCTGCGCCGAGGCCGTTGCCGCTCAAGGCCGCGGCGTCGCCATATGGGACCTCAATGCTGCTGGCGCACTCGCCGCCGCCGAAGAAATTGCTACGGCTCACCACGTCCCCACATTTGGATTGGGTATCGACGTCACATCAACAAATGCTCTCGCTGGCGCTGTTGACTCCAGTCGTGAGGAAGTCGGACCACTCGGCGGTCTTGTCCATGCCGCCGGCACAGTCCGAAGTCAAACAATCGGAGATCTCGACGACGATGGCTGGAACTTCGTTCTTAATGTCAACCTGCGAGCGTTTCCAATGTTGGTACAAGCCATGCTTGCCGACCTCATCGCCGCTGATGGTGCTGCCGTCGTTGGAATTGCTTCCATTGAGGGTTGGATCGGCAACGCAGCGATTCCTGCGTATTGCGCATCGAAAGCGGGCATGCTCGGAACGGTCCGATCGATGGCTGATCGACTTGGGCCCGAAGGCATTCGCATCAATGCAATCTGCCCTGGCTTTATTGAAACGGCGATGCTGGCACCGTCACTTGAAATCCCTGGCGTGCGCGATCACTTTGAGGAACGATCCACTCTCAAGCGTATTGGTCAACCATCAGAAATCGGCGAACCGGCGGCGTTTTTACTCAGTGACAAAGCATCATTTATTACTGGTCAGTCGATCATCGTCGATGGTGGTGTGCTCGCTGTCGTCTGAACTCTGGCCCACCTACATCGGACAAGCGGAAACATCGCGTCGCCACACCGAAAGACCGTCGACGACGCGGTCGAGGTCATAGCAACGCTCTAGCCAAGACCCAATCGGGAACGATCCCGGTCCGTAGCGTGCCCAATCGGTATCTGGACGAGCAGCATTGATCACCAAGATCGGCGGATTGGCAGCAACATCTTCAAAGAACATGCCCCATCGCGAGGCGAATGGTTCTTGACTCATTGCGCTCTCAGGAAGGGGTTGCGAACGACTCGCCCAGTTGCCCGTTAAGTAGCCGCCATGCAAAAACACACCTGCTGGCAATCGATTCGCCGAGACGTAGACGTCGGGTAGAGCGCCCCAAACAAGTATCTGCTGATCTGTGGTTGTTGTGCTCTGCACATAACGCCCAAGTGCGGTGTAGTTAGTCAGATCGGGGCGATAGATAAAAGCTACGGCCAGCATTGATACAAGCAAAGCGAGGGTGAGCGCCGAGAGAAATGTCCACACACGCTGTCGGGCGGTCACCAACGCGCATCCAGTGAGAACAGCGAGAGGCGGTACGAGTTGTTGGTAGTAGTGGCCAAAAAAACGCAACCCAATAGGCAAAACCAAGGCCGAAACTACCAACCACACAAGCACTGTTGGATCAACACGAGTCTTTCGACGAGCCGCTGCCCACACTCCGTAGAAAAGAGGCAAGTGCAAACCCACGAAGGCAAGCGAAAGTGCAAGCCCAATCAAGGCAGCTCGCCCCAACGAAATTCCGCCCTCAAGATAGTCACTGTTGTCAGTCCAGACCCAGCGCATCATCCTCTGACCATCAAAGAAAACAAAAAGCGGGAGTGCAGCGCAAACTGCGCCTGCTACCACCGCTAGCAGTGCTCGATACTTCAGCGAACCTCGACGAATCGCCTCAAAAACAATTGGAATTCCGACTGCGATGTAGGGCTGCTTGCAATTTGCCGCAACGACAACAGCTGCGCCCGCAAGACCAAACCAGAGAAGTTGACGTGCCCGAGGCTCACGCGCAATAACAATGCACAACATCGCCGCAGAGGCCGGCGCCAAACCCCACAACTCGAAATTCGCAGCTTGTGCATCGGAGGGGAGGAAAAGCGCAGTCCCTACGATCGCCAAAACACCAGCGAACAACGCAGCCCGACGTGAGCCTGACATTCGTCGAACAATTTCGACGACGACGACCCCGTTAACGAAGACAAGTACCGCAAGCGCCACCCGGATGGCCCGCATGTCAACGCTCAGATCACGAATAAGTGAATACAGAACAGGAACAATCGGTGGCTTTCGGTCAATAACGTTGGAATACAGCTCGCCACCTGAGCGGAGTACGTCACCGGTCACTGCTAAATACGACTCGTCGCGGTCGAACATACCGTTGAAAAGGAGTCCGGGTGAACGAGAGACCAGCGTTGCCAATCCAAGCACGGAGAGCATCCAAGCCCCCCATGACATTCGTTCGCGGCAAAGGGCAACAAGGGTCTCGAAACGCAACGCGGTGGCCTCCCAGCGCTTCTTGTTCCGTTCGAGTGTGGTGGTCACGGTGAAATCTTACGCGAGCCGAGCCCTGCCCCACTTGCAAGTAGCAACTCAGATGGCCGCCAAAAGCGAAGGCCGACACCTAGCCTTGGGTGCAGTGACCTCCACCCCCACCGATTCAGGTAGTCCTGACCTCGCTGCTCTCGCTGATCGTCACGCTATTCATGACGTAATCCTCCACTATTGCCGTGGGATCGACCGAATGGATCGTGGGTTGGTAACTCAATGTTTTCACGAAGACGCTCACGATACGCACGGATCATTTCGCGGGTCAGTAGGTGAGTTCATCGAGTGGGCATTTGCGCTTCTTGATCGTTATGACTCCACGATGCACCTCATCGCGAATCATCTCGTAACCCTCAACGGCGATGCCGCCATTGCGGAAACCTACGGAATCGCGTATCACCGCTCATCTGATCCAAACCCGCGTCTCAATCTGACCGTAGGTTTTCGCTACCTCGATCGGTTCGAGCGACGCAACAACGGACCGTGGCGAATCGCACGTCGTATTGCGACTACCGAATGGGTCACCGCACCCAGCACAGAAAGCGTGTGGCCGATACCGTCAGATTCGGCCATTGGAGCACGAGATCACAGCGATCCAATCTTTCAACTGCTAGACCAACTCAACTCAGAGTAACCACTTCGATCAAGACCTTCGACCAAGGCCTTCATCTACTAATTGTGTCGACCTCAGTCGCCCACCGAGTTCAAATCAAAGGAATCTATGCGAGCAGTCCGTTGCGCTGAAGGTAGACCCTCCGTCGTAGACGTACCAGAGCCATCTGGCGACGGTGTCATCGTCGCCGTCGCATCCGCCGGCATTTGTGGCTCAGATCTTCATCTCCTGAACTTTGGTCTGCAGACAACGTTTGGCCATGAATTTGCCGGCACCCTCCCTGATGGAACGCCGGTCGCCGTCGAACCGATTGACCCCTGCATGCTGTGTGCTGCGTGCGTCGACGGCAACACCCAACTTTGTGTGCGCGGCCCCGCTATGGCATTCGGCGTCGGACACGACGGGGGCATGGCCGAAAAAGTGATCGTTCCCGCCTCGTCAATTGCGCGCCTGCCCGTTGGTGTTGCTGCCACAAATGGTTGTCTCGTCGAACCACTTGCAGTTGCTGTTCACGGCGTTCGTCGTGGTGGAATCGGAGGCGGCGATCGGGTGGCGATCATCGGTGGCGGAACCATCGGCCAGATGGCGCTTGTTGTTTCGCAACAGATCGGCGCCAAGGTTGATCTTCTCGCCCGTCACGAACGACAGACCGATGCGGCCAGTCGACTCGGAGCGGGTTCAGTTGACGGCAACGGTTACGACGTGGTCATTGAAGCTGCCGGTTCTGCTTCAGCGCTGGCCGAAGCTGCTGATCGATGTCGGCCCGGTGGAACCATTGTTCTTCTCGGAAGTTACTGGGACGGCAACGTGGAAATGCCAGGCATGGTTATTGGCATGAAGGAACTCACTCTCATTCCCGCGGTCATGTACGGACGCAGCGGTCCGTCTCGAGACATTGATGCTGCAGCCACAATCCTTGGCCAACGACCCGAACTTCCTGAGATTGTTATAACGCATCGTTTTCCGCTGGATGCTGCCGTTGAGGCATTCACCGTCGCCGCCGATCGTTCTGCTGGTGCGATCAAAGTGGTGCTAGAACCCTGACGAACCGAAGTGGGGATTATTTTGCGGATGCAGCCCTGACGGTCGCTAGAAGTTCTGTGATCGACGGGTTCACCATGATCTCGTCTCCTACAAGAACGCTCGGTACGGTTTCCGATCCGATACGAAGATTCAAAAGTTCGCGCGCCTCTTCGTCCTCCCAAATATTTCGCGTTTCGACTACTAGCCCATGTCGTTCAATTGCCGAAAACAGAATTCGACAAAAAGGGCAATGCGGCCGCCACAGGACGACAGGGGTTATGGCTTTCATCGGATTCACATCAGTCATGGCAATTTCAATTCTCAAGTTTCAATCGAATGACAAAGGATCGCGCAGTGACCGTTTGAGTTCAGCGAATCCCGGCGTTCGAGCCAGTTTCTGTACCGCATCCCATAGTTCAAGAGCTGCGTCACCACGGGGAATTGAAGAAATGACTGGTCCGAATAATGACGCTTCAATTGCTGTACCCGGGGCAAAGGTGAGGATCGGGGTACCAACATCGCGACCCGTCCGACGCAGAGCACATTCGGTCTCCTCACGTAGGAGCGCATCCCATGATTCGTCATCGGCGGCATCCGCAAGTTCTGAATTGAGGCCAGCGGCGACGACAATCTCTGCCACCAAATTCGGGGGAATGGGTTCACCGCCGAATACTGCAACCGATACTCCCTCGTGATGCATGCGTTCACCGGCGGCCTCGTACAACGACGAAACCGCTTCGTTTCCACCCGAAACTCGAGCCGCTGCAGCAACGCGAAGGAGTCGTCGGCCGAGCCCGTGTAACGCGGGGTAGGCGGGAGGAAACTTCGAATAGTCAGTGTCCTCATTCACAATTGCTAGGGCAATGAATTTCCACTCAACGTCAAGGTCGCGCAACCTTGTGACTTCAACGACCCAACGACTTGTCACCCATGCGAACGGACAGATGGGATCGAAGAAGAACTCAAGATCTGGGGTTTTTGCCATGTCCCAACGATACGGCGAGAACTCGTCGATTGGGGAGTTTCACTTAAAAGGCCGCTTCAATCACTGAGACTTGTTCGCCAATAACGCATGCGACATCGAATCGAAGTGTCTCTGCACGTACGTCATGAGCCTCAAGCCATCGAAGGGCCAGTTTTCGCAGCCGCATCTGCTTCATCGGTGTCACTGCAGCGGCCGGCGACCCGTAGGCATCACTTGAACGAGTCTTCACCTCACAGAAAATCAGCAACCTTTTGCGGGCGACCACAAGATCGAGTTCGCCCTCCTTGCAACGCCAATTTCGGTCGATCACGGCGTACCCCGACCGCTCGTACCACTGCGCCGCCAATTGTTCGCCATAGGCCCCAAGAGCCCGGCGACCAGCAGTCAACCGAATCGTGCCGTCACTGGAGCCGCATCTCTTCTCGAGGCAACTCTTCGATGTTGACGTCCTTGAATGTGACCACTCGGACGTGAGAAACAAATCGGTTCTGGCGATACATGTCCCATACCCACGCATCTCGAAGTTCGATTTCGACTCGAGTTCGGCCGTTCTCAGTGACAACACTTTGGTTCACTTCATTGGCCAAATAAAATCTGCGCTCAGTTTCGACAACAAACCGGAACATGGGACAAACATCTCGATATTCCCGATAGAGCATCAACTCAACATCGGACTCGTATTCCTCGAGATCCTCAGCACTCACAAGAAGCTCCGCTCGAATACTTTTCTTGCCGGCAACTCAACGAACTGCCAGATCCAAAGGTTGGGGCCGCACAGTTGCCGGCCGAAGAAGCGACGATCAGTCGCGCTTTTCCTTGATCTTCGCAGCCTTGCCGACCCGATCACGGAGGTAATAGAGCTTGGCTCGGCGGACATCGCCCCGAGTCACAACTTCAATTTTGGACACGATCGGGGAGTGCACAGGAAACGTGCGCTCTACGCCAACACCGAAACTGATTTTACGAACAGTAAACGTTTCCTGAAGTCCGCCACCCTGACGGCGGATGACTGCACCTTGGAAAATCTGCACACGCTCGCGGGTACCTTCCACAACTCGAACGTGCACCTTGAGTGTGTCGCCCGGGGCGAATGCGGGCACATCGTCACGAAGGCTTTGGGCGTCAATGAGATCAATGGCGTTCATTGGAGTGTCCTGGCTGCAGTGCCCACCACGAAGTGGGACGAGAAACGGGATCGGGACCAACGCTGGAAGCCCGAAGGAGTAGGAATCGTAGGCGGACAGGCCGCCTAGGGGCAAAGCGCCGAATGGCCTGCATTCAGCGGTCACTATCTAGATCGCCCAAAAGGGCTTCCTCGTCCATCGAGAGTCCGCCCCTCGCCTCGATGAGATCCGGCCGGGATAGGAGGGTCCGCCGAAGAGCCTCTGCCCGTCGCCAGCGGGCAATCCGTCCGTGGTCTCCCGATCGCAACACCTCGGGCACGGTCATTCCCCGAAACGTTGCTGGTTTCGTAAATTGCGGATACTCAAGCAATCCATCACTAAACGATTCATCCCCGGCCGATGCGGAATTACCCATCACTCCGGGTACGAGACGTCCCACAGCCTCTAGGACGACCATTGCAGCGACCTCGCCACCGCCGAGGATGAAGTCACCCACGGAAAGTTCCCCGTCGCAAAGATCGGTCCTGACTCGATCGTCGACTCCTTCGTAGCGACCGCAGAGCAATGAAAACCCGCCGGCATTCGCCAACTCATTCGCCATTGCTTGGTCGAGACGACGCCCACCGGGGCCAAGCAAAAACAATGGCCGAGGCGGATCAGCAGCCTCTACCGATGTGTAGATCGGTTCAGGGCGCAGAACCATCCCTGCTCCCCCGCCAAAAGGCGAATCGTCAACAGTGCGGTGCGTATCAGTGGTGTGCTCTCGAAGATCATGCACGCGGATGTCGAGAAGACCGTTAGCCGAGGCCCGACCAAGAAGACTTTGGCTGGTGAATCCCGCAACCATGTCGGGGAAGATCGTAAAAACATCGATACGCACGAGCGATCAGTCCTCGTCGAGAAGTTCAAATAACCCGTCGGGCACATCCACAACGATTCGACCTTCTTCGTCCCGACCCTCGACAAATCGCAGCGGAACAAGTGCTCCGGTATCAAGAACAAGAAGATCGCTGGCTGGATTGTCCTGCACCGCCATCACAACCCCACGATTGGTTCCGTCAGGCTCAACGACTGCTGAGCCGATGAGTTCATGCACCCAAAGGGCCTCTGGGTCATCGTCACCCTCTAATCGTTCTGCCAAAAGTACGAGTCCCGAAATTTCTTCGGCGCCTTCGCGACCGTACACACCCTCAAAGGTAACGATCCAACGATGCTGGTGCGGTCGCGAAGCGGTAATGCGCAGTTCACGATCGCCGCCATAGAGCGTTGATCCCGCAGCGACACGATACTTTTCCGTTGTGGTGAGGGCCACGACAACATCGCCGCGGACTCCATGCGGTTTGTCGATGCGGCCGACCTCGAGGAGGTTCACCGGATCAGTCGAGGAACTCGACCTCGACATCGCCGCCATCACGAGCGGCGGCGGCGCGAACAACGGTGCGGATTGACTGCGCAACACGACCACGCTTGCCAATGACCCGACCCATATCGCCGGGGCCAACATGCACGTTAAGGACAGCCTTACGGCCGCGATCATCGAGTTCGATCTCGACGGCGGACGGGTCCTCGACGAGTTGCTGAACGACGTAGGTCAGCACAGCTTTGGCTGTAGTGAAGTCAGGCGTTGCTTCTGACGCGTCGACGGATTCGGCAACATCGCTCACGAGGCTGCGCCAGAGAACTGCTCCCATGCACCTGAGATCTTCAGAAGTTTTTCGACAACTTCCGTAGGCTGCGCGCCCTTCTGGAGCCAGGCGACGGCCTTATCGTTGTCAATGGTGATCTCGGATGGCTCGGTACGGGGGTTGTAGTGACCCACGATCTCGATAAACCGACCATTACGCGGCGAACGCGAATCGGCGGCGACGACGCGGTACGTCGGCTGCTTGGTTTTTCCCATCCGCATGAGGCGGAGTTTCACCACGAGTTTTCTCTCTTCTGCTGGTCGTGCAAGAACGGAACTGCAAATAGTTTCAGCCAGAGTTCCTAAAGCAGGATCATCGGGCGGCCTTCAATGGTGACCTGCGAAGGGGCTGCGGGCAAGTTCAGACCTCAGCCTTGGCGAAACGGCTCAGTTTCGGGGCCCCCGGGAAGACCGGGAAGACGCAGTCCCCCGCCGGGGCGGCTACCCCCGAGATCAGCTTCAAAGTCCGGCAATCGCAAGGGAGCACTGCCCTTCGGGGCGACTCTGCCGGCGCCCGTTGTTCGACCACCGGGCCCTTTGGCTTTGCCCTTCGCCGCTTTGCGACGAGATTTTGTCAAACGCTTGGTTCCGGCTCCACCCATTCGCTTCATCATCTTCGACATCTCTTTGAACTGTTTCACAAGCTCGCCCACTCGAGCCGGTTCGGTACCCGATCCCTGAGCGATTCGCATACGACGAGACTGGTCAATGACATCAGGATCAACTCGTTCCGCCGGGGTCATCGAGCGAATGATCGCTTCAACTCGTGCAATTTCACGATCGTCGATCTGTGCATTCTTCACTTCCTTGGGAATACCCGGCATCATTCCGAGCACACCAGAGAGTGGTCCCATCTTTTTCAACTGCTGCATCTGATCAAGAAAATCATCGAGTGTGAACTGTCCTTCGAGGAGCCGCGTTGCTGCAGCTTCGGCTTGATCTTTTTCGAAGACCTCCTCAGCCTTTTCGATGAGGGTGAGCATGTCTCCCATACCCAAAATGCGTCCGGCGAGGCGGTCGGGGTGGAACAGATCAAAATCACGAAGTTTTTCGCCCGTTGATGCAAACGCAATCGGACGACCGACGACTTCCTTGACGCTGAGAGCGGCACCGCCACGCGCATCGCCGTCGAGTTTGGTGAGGATGACTCCGTCGAGTTCGAGAGTTGCGTGGAATGCCTCAGCAGTCGAAACTGCGTCTTGACCGGTCATCGCATCGATGACGAGGAACGTGTAGTCAGGATCAACCGCCTCGGAAATGCGGCGAACCTCGTCCATCAATTCAGCGTCAATCGCTAGCCGGCCTGCGGTATCGACGATAACAACGTCACGACCAGTTTTGCGTGCTTCGGTCAAGGCGCTCTTGGCCACCTGAACCGGGTCGGTGTCTTCTGAGAAAACGGGAACTTCTATCTGACGACCGAGCGTGCGTAACTGCTCCACTGCTGCTGGTCGCTGAAGGTCAGCGCCCACAAGTAACGGGTGTCGTCCTTGACTTTTAAACCATCGGGCCAATTTCGCAGAGTTGGTTGTTTTTCCCGAACCCTGCAAGCCCGCCATAAGTACAACGGTGGGCGGCTTCGCGTTATACGTGATGCGAATCGTTTCTCCACCGAGTGTCGCCGTGAGTTCATCATTGACAATCTTGACCATCTGCTGACCAGGATTGAGCGCTTTTGAAACCTCTTCGCCAACGGCACGGTCGCGAATGCGAGCACAAAAATTCTTTACGACAGTGAAGTTTACGTCGGCCTCAAGCAGTGCAAGACGTATCTCGCGCAGTGCATCATCAACATCGGCTTCGGAAAGTTTTCCCTTGGCCTTCAGTTTTCCGAGTACCGATTCAAAACGATCTGAGAGTGATTCAAACATCTAGGTTCGCCTCCAACGGCGCAGGGAGTAAAAAATAACAAGGTGACTCATGAGAAAAGTGCCTCAACAAATTCATTCGAATCGAATGGAACAAGATCCTCTGACCCTTCGCCAAGGCCAACCAACTTCACCGGTATTCCCAGTTGATCGTGAATTGCAAGAACAATGCCGCCTTTTGCTGAGCCATCAAGTTTTGTGAGAACTACGCCCGTCAATTCGACGGCCTCAGTGAATTGCTTCGCCTGCACCAAACCGTTCTGACCCGTGGTGGCATCGATAACCAATAGCACTTCAGTAACCGAGCCGGCACCCTTATCAGCCACGCGCCGTACCTTGCTGAGTTCCTCCATGAGGTTCACCTTGTTGTGAAGGCGGCCTGCAGTATCAGCAAGAACAAGATCAATGTTTCGCGCGCTTGCGGCATCGACACCGTCGAAGATCACTGCGCTCGGATCCCCGCCTTCACTGCCTCGGACGAGTTCCGCGCCCGCCCGTTCAGCCCACATCCCAAGTTGTTCCGCCGCCGCAGCGCGGAACGTATCGCCTGCCGCCATCAGGACCGTGCGGCCATTGCGCACTTCTCGCACGCCAAGTTTTCCGATCGTCGTTGTTTTTCCGACACCATTGACCCCAACAAATAACCAGACCGTGGGGCCATCAACGGTCGACATTTTGAGTTCTCGATCGAAACCGCTGAGTCGCCCCACAATCTCTGCCTTGAGTGCGGCCAGTAATTCATCGCCAGTCGAGACACCATCGACCTTGACTCGTGACCGAAGGTGATCAAGGAGTTCTTGGGTTGAGCCGACCCCAACATCAGC
>JBBEAV010000027.1:0-40203 GCA_040882655.1 Acidimicrobiales bacterium | reverse complement strand
TCCCGCTCGACGATTGCGGGATGCAATGACACCCAAGCCCACAATCAGGACGATAAGGACAACAGCAGCAGCGACTACAAGCATCACGTTCATGGGACGCCCACCCTAGTGGGCGCCCCTCTGAACCATCCCTTGCAAAACGGCTACTTCAAAGTTCCAAGCGTGACATTGACGTCAAGGAGTTGTCCATCGCGGTTCACCTGGACAACCACATTGTCGCCTGGACTGTACCCACTGGTCATTCCGCGAAGTTCGTCGAAGCCACGGACCAGAACGCCATCGATGGCCACGATGAGATCTCCCGACTTGATGCCAGCATTATCGGCTGCGCCACCGCTGGTGACGCTTTGCACATAAGCGCCGGCGCTACCCGATGGCGTGGCACTTGGTCCGCTAAGGCCAAGTCCAGCACGCACAACGGTCTTTCCTGCAGCCAACTGCTCGGCGACTCGCTTTGCCGTTGAAATCGGAATGGCGAAGCCGATTCCCGTGTTCTCTCCGGTCTCGCTGTAAATCGATGAGTTGATCCCCATGATTTCCCCGTTGCGGTTCGCTAACGCACCGCCTGAGTTTCCGGGATTAATCGAAGCGTCAGTTTGAATCATGTTGATCACCACACTTCTCTCGTTCGGCACCGGACGATTCACCGCCGAGACGATGCCCGAGGTCACGGTTTGTTCAAGCCCGTAGGGGCTACCTACCGCAACAGCAATCTGCCCGACGTTTGGTTTGCCAGTCGCCAACTTCGCTGCCGGAGCGGAAAGACCTTTTGCTCGAACCACTGCAATATCGGTTCCCGTATCGGCACCAAGCACTTGTCCGGTCACCGCCGTGCCTTGAGAATCTCGAACTGTCACGGTGGTGGCATCACCAACAACGTGAGCATTCGTAATGAAAAGGTCAGTGTCGTAAGCAACGCCCGAACCGACGCCGTCGGTGGTTTCAATTTGCACTACCGACGGACTCACCGTTGCAGCTACGTAGGCAATGGGCTCCGAACCGGGATCAATGGTGACAGCAGTGGTTGTGACTTGGCCGTTCGTCGAACTACTGCGCACCACCGTCGTGTTGTTTTCATCGACGAGAGAACGAAGCCCAAAGCCCAATCCGAATAATCCGAGGACAACAAAGAGAGCAACCACTCCGCGAAGGAACGAGTTGGAACGACCGGAGCCTGCTGTGGCAGTACCAAAATTTGGTGGCGGCGTCGGAGCGCCACTCCAAGCATCGGCCACGGGGGGCAACGGAGCTGGCGGAACGGCGGCGGTTTCAACGGGCCAGTTGGGCGATACGGGTGCCGATTGCCACCCATCGGCGGGCGCCGAAGAGACTGGCGGCTGAGGTGGCATTTCGGGGGGTTGGTTTTCCCAGGTCATAACAATCTCTCCTGCAGCAGGTTTAAGGCGAATACTACGGATAGCAACAACTGAACTGGATAGGACCGTACCGATCGGCACCGAAAAGCGAACGAAAGGCGGAATCGCTCCCAGAATCGTTCATAGGACGTCGCCCGCTAACTCTCGTTTGATTCAGTGACGAGTTTCGGTGAAGGCATAGGACCTGAAGAAACCGCTGGCGCCGGAGCAAGCGATGGAAGCCACAGGGCGAACGCAGCTCCGTGCCCGGTCTGAGATACGAGTTTGACCTCGCCCCCGTGCGCTTCAGCGATTTGGCGGACGATGGTCAAACCGAGCCCGCTCCGACCCTGTTCGCGACCCTCTCGGGGATCGCCCCGCCAGAACCGTTGAAAGACCCGATCCTGATCAATCGGAGAAATACCCGGGCCTTGATCCTCGACCGCTATCCAGACCCACGGGCCTTCGAGCCCAGCGCGAAGGCGAATGGTAGAGCCGTCGGGCGAATAGCGAATGGCGTTAGCCAGAAGATTTCCCAGAGCCTGACGAAGGGCGAGCCGATCGCCAACGACCCATAGACCCTTTTGGGACTGATGGATGAGGTGAACGCTGGCGGCACTCGCCGGCGCAGCAAACTCCTCCGCCGCCTCGTTGAGAAGTGCGGTGATATCGACTGGATCCCGTTCGAGCGAAAGCGTTCCCTTACGCGCATAAATAAGAAGGTCATCGACAAGTCGTGCCATCCGCTCTGAGGAACGTTCAACGACTTCGGCGGTGTGTCGAAGTTCGTCTGCGCTAGCAGCAGGATCAGAAAGCGTGACTTCCAGATTGGTGCGAATAACCGCGAGGGGGTTGCGAAGTTCATGACTCGCTTCATGAATGAACTGCCGCTGACCTTCAAAGGCTTCGTCGACCCGCCCGAGCATTTCATCGAACGTATCGGCCAACTGGCGGAGCTCGTCATTCGGCCCTCCAAGATCAATGCGTTGCTTTAAATCACTTGCTTGAATTTCCCGCACCGAATTGGAGATTTCACCGAGCGGCCGAAGCATCCGACCGCTTACAAACCAACCAATGATGAGGCTCGTAAAAAACAGCGCAAGTAACGCCCAAAAGGAGTACACGCGAAGAGCATCGAGTGCCCGCTCATTTACCGCTCGCTGCACTAACTGCGCTTGATCGGGCTGGATAAACGTGAGTCCTCCAACCTGAAACGCAGTCGCCGAAATCTTCTGATTCTCGAGCGAGTATCGCAACCCGAGGTAGATACCACCAACGACAAGGACCGCAAGCCCGAAAACCAAAATCGACCACACCGCGGTGAGTCGAAAACGGATCGAACCCATCCACTGGGGCAATCGACTCGACGCCCTATGGGTTCGAGAGTGCAGCCGAGTCCTAACGACGCTCGCTGATCGGGCCTGCTTGGCTCTGACTTCGCGCTGCTCGTTACTGGGCGCCTCAGACAATTGTGGAGAACTCACGGATCAAGCAATCGGTAGCCGGAGCCGATCAGAGTTTCGATAAGCGGTATTTCGTCGCCAACGGAAACCTTTCTGCGCAACGTGCCTACAGTAACGCGCACAGTGTTGGTAAAAGGATCTGCATGCTCATCCCAAACATGTTCAAGCAATGACTCCTGAGAGATCACTTCACCAGCATGAAGCATGAAGTAACGGAGGAGTGCAAACTCTTTTGCCGTGAGGTCTAAGCGACGCTGCCCCCGCTTTGCTTCACGACGAGCATCGTCAAGTTCGAGTTCGCCAACACAAGTTACGGACGAAACACTTCGGCTATCGCGGCGAAGCAACGATCGAACCCGCGCCAACAACTCAGGAAAAGCAAAGGGCTTGACGAGGTAGTCATCAGCACCATCGTCAAGTCCGGAAACGCGATCTTCTAATCCGTCGCGAGCGGTAAGCATCAAAATCCGCGGCTGGGGATCGGCCTGTGCCCGCACCCGCCGACAGACTTCGCGCCCGTCAATACCGGGCATAGTGATGTCGAGGCAAAGCAAGTCGTAGGTATTGACCAACACTTTGCTCATGGCATCAGCCCCATCGTGTGAGACATCTACTGCATAGCCCTCACGGCGCAGGCCTCTCGCCACGGCCTCAGCCAGATCCACTTCATCATCAACCACAAGAACTCGCACGCAATTGACGGTATCGCCCCACAGCCCCTCTCTACTTGCACTCGGGCTGAGAAGAGGACTTCCCCTGAGCATGAGACAGATTCATCCCTCCGCTTTATGGTGGTCTTCGGTCCGATGTGGTCTCCTCCCTCGTATGACTGCGACCCATCACGCCTCAATGCCCATAAATCCTTCCCAGGAGCCATCAATGTCCGATACCCCCTTCCCGTCACCTACTTCAGAATCGACCCCGGCAGCTCCCGTTGCTACTGCAGACGCAGCGCTCCTCGAAACTGCGCTTATGGAGATGAAGAAAGTCATTGTTGGCCAAGACAGAGCCATTGAACGACTCCTTGTCGGACTGCTGGCTCGGGGACACGTTCTCTTAGAGGGCGTTCCCGGACTAGCGAAGACACTCGCAGTTGAGACTCTCGCAACAGTGATCGGAGGCAATTACAACCGCCTCCAATTCACGCCCGATCTTCTCCCAGCCGATCTAGTCGGAACCCGAATTTTTCTTGCTTCAAAGGAAACCTTTGACATCGAGTGGGGTCCAGTGTTTGCCAACATTGTGTTGGCTGACGAAATCAACCGAGCTCCAGCAAAAGTGCAGTCAGCGCTTCTTGAGGTGATGGCTGAGCATCAGGTCTCAATCGCAGGAACGACAAAGAAGGTGCCCGAGCCTTTTCTCGTATTGGCTACGCAAAACCCGATCGAGAGTGAGGGTGTTTATCCGCTTCCCGAGGCACAACGGGATCGATTCCTCATGAAGATTGTTGTTGGCTATCCCACCGCAGCAGAAGAAGCACAAATCGTTGCTCGTATGAGTGTTGGAGCTCCAAAAGCACAGCAAGTCCTAAGTCTTGAACAACTCGTTTCATTGCAAAGTTCTTGCGATGCTGTACACATTTCACCAGCCGTTGCTGATTATGCCGTTCGCCTTGTCCTGGCCACTCGTGAGCCAGCGGCCTACGGATTGCCGGAGTTGGCTGAACTCATCTCTTGGGGTGGTAGCCCCCGTGCGTCACTTGGTCTCGTTGCCGGTGGACGGGCCCTTGCCCTTATGCGGGGCCGCACCTACGTACTGCCACAAGACGTCTTCGATATCGCTCCTGACGTGCTGCGCCATCGCGTGGTTCCCTCGTACGAAGCCCTTGCCCAGGGCGTATCTGTCGAACAGATTTTGGCCCGACTCCTTTCTACGGTGCATGCGCCTGTCATCGCTCCGTCGCAGAACCCAACCGCAGTGACAGGCCGGTGAGCACCAAAAAAACTGCGGCGCCGGCGATCGACGGAACTCCTGCTGCGGAAATTCTTCGCCGACTCGAAATCAGTGTCACGCGACGTCTCGATGGGCTCCTTCAAGGCGATCACCGCGGTCTCACTCCTGGCCATGGTTCCGAACCCGGTGAAATCCGCTCGTACCAACCCGGAGACGACGTCCGCCGTATCGACTGGAACGTCACCGCCCGACTAGGTGAGACACATGTGCGCGACAGCGTGGCCGACCGAGAACTCGAAACATGGATCGCCGTCGATGCCTCGGCATCATTGGCGTTCGGGACTGCCAAGTGTGAAAAGCGAGATCTTGCCCTTGCCGCAGTTGCGGCAACTGGTTTTCTCACTGCAAAAACTGGCAACCGAATTGGCGCAATGACCATTAGTCCGGACCGAGCCTCGACTCCGGTACCGGCCCGTTCGGGCCGAGTGCATATGCAAGCACTCCTTCGTCAGGTCCTGACAGCGCTTGATAACCCTCAGCCAGGGCGCACCGACCTCGCTGCCGGCTTGCAACGCGTTGCTGGACTAGCAAAACGTCGTGGGCTCATTGTTGTGATCTCCGACTTCCTTGATCCTGGTCCGTGGAGCGATGCGCTGCGCACGTTGGCGTTACGACATGACGTGCTCTGCATCGAGGTCGTTGACCCCGTCGAACTTGAACTTCCTGATGTCGGAATGCTTCTTCTTCGCGATGCTGTCACCGATCGAGAAATCGAAGTTGCCACCGGAAATGCCAAATTCCGTGAGCGTTACGCCAATGCTGCCACCGACCAGCGCCGTGCGATCGCATCAGCAATTCGAGCTTCAACTGCTGACCACCTCGTTCTCCGAACTGATCGAGATTGGCTACTTGATCTCGCCCGTTTTGTTTCTCGGCGTCGCGATCGCATTGATTCGCTTTCACGAACAGCTGCGCATGGTTCCGGCAACGTCGGTGCCATTACTGGAGCGATCCTCACTACTGGAGTTTCTCAATGAGCGGACTTTCATTCCTCAGCCCATGGCGACTGGTTTTGCTTTTCGTCGTTTTGGCACTCGGAGTCGTGTATGCCCTTTTCCAGAAGCGTCGTTCAAAATATGCAGTTCGATTCACTAATCTTGAACTTCTCGAATCAATCGCCCCGAATCGTCCTGGCTGGCGCCGTCACATCGCAGCAGGGGTGCAGCTCATTGCACTCGCTGCTCTCGTGTTTGCGTTTGCGCAGCCCGTTCATGATGTCAAGGTTCCTCGTGAACGGGCAACCGTCATGCTCGCTCTCGATGTTTCACTCTCGATGGAAGCCACCGACGTAAAGCCAGATCGCATCGAAGCAGCAAAAGCTGCCGCTATTGCTTTTCTCGACGATGTACCGAAAGAATTCAATGTTGGTCTGGTGACGTTTGCAGGAAGTTCAAAGATTCGAGTCACGCCCACGACTGATCGATCCCGCGTCGCAAACGCCATCCAATCAGCTCAGCTTGCCGATGGCACCGCCATCGGCGATGCCATCGAATCCAGCCTTGATGCACTTGGAGACGTTCCGCCGGCTCCCGATGGTGCCGCTGTACCGGCGGCAATTGTGCTGCTTTCCGATGGCACCACCACCATGGGTACTCCTAATGCGACCGCTACTCAGCGCGCAGTCGACGAAGGTGTACCTGTCTCTACAATCGCGTTTGGTACACCGACCGGCACAGTGACTCTTCCCAGTGGCCAAATCGTCAGCGTTCCTGTTGACGCCCCATCACTGGAAACGATCGCCGATGACTCTGGTGGCAATTTCTATGAGGCGTCTACCGAAAACCAACTCAATGACGTCTATTCCAAGATCGGATCATCAATCGGATACGACGAGGAACAGTCCTCGCTAACACAGTGGTTTATCGCTGCATCATTTCTCACACTGGTTCTCGCATCAGGCCTCGCATTGGCTTGGTCGAACCGACTTCCCTGATTCGATTCAGTTGACCTTTTCGCTGACAACCTTTGATGATCCGCCCGGCTGCATCGAAACACCGTAAAGACAATCGGCAGCTTCCATTGTGCGCTTTTGATGGGTCACGATTACTAGTTGAGCATCATTGCGGAATTCCGATACGAGGCCGAGAAAACGGCTGAGATTCATATCATCAAGTGCCGCTTCAACTTCGTCCATCACATAGAACGGTGAGGGGCGACTGCGAAACACAGCAAAGAGGTACGCAAGTGCAGTCAAGGAACGTTCCCCACCGGAAAGCAACGAAAGCTTTCGCACGTTCTTTCCCGAGGGTTTGGCTTCAACCTCAATACCTGTAAGCAGCAAGTTGTCGGGCTCGGTGAGTTTGAGTCGACCTTCGCCACCCGGGAACAAAGTTTGAAAAAGCGCTTCAAAATTTGCAGCGACGTCAGCAAACGCTGCGGCAAAAACACTCACGATTTCCCCATCGATAGCGCGAATCACCTTGGCAAGTTCTCGACGACTTTCCTTGACGTCTTCGAGTTGCTGCTCGAGAAACGTATGCCGTTCTTGAAGAGCATCGAATTCCTCGAGAGCCAATGGATTAATCGGCCCCATGAGTCGCAAATCACGCTCGAGCTCGCGAGTGCGGCCGGCAGCAGTTGCCCCCTCGGCGAGTTCGGGACATTCGCTTGCGATCGCGACATCGGGTTCGCAATCAAGATCACGACGCAGTGCTTCGACTGATGCTTCGATTCGTATTTCGATTTCGGCGTGATCAATTTCGGCCCGCTGCAATCGTTCACGGACTTCGCTCAGGCCACGCTCTTGATCTGAACGTTGACGACGAAGGCCATCTAGGCGACCGGCAACGCCGCGTGCCGCTTCAGACTGCTGACGCCGGCGCTCACGGAAGTCAGCTAGACGACCTTCAATCGCTGAGGAGCGATCAAGAACCATCGACGCCAAGCGGTCGAGCGCAGTTTGCGAGCGATCAAGCTCGAGTCGACGAGTCTCGGCTGCTTCACGCTCGGCAGCAGCACCCTCGAGTCGAGTCTCGACCTCGGCCAAACGACCAGTCAGGAATTGCCTTCGCTCGATAACAGCCACGCTTCTCACTTCAAGATCGCTTCGGCGCGAGCCGACCTCGGCAGCTTGCTCCTCGAGTCGGGACCTCGACTCGGCCATTTGACGAGCCGATGCCGCTAATTCGTTATCGGCTGATTCAAGTTCGGGTAGCAACTGCTCAAGTTCGGCAATTCGGGCGTCCTCACGATTCACTCGCTCGGAGAGTTCGGAGAGATGATCTTTCAGCGCTTCTGCCTCAGTCGAAGCATCACGGCGATCGGTTTCGGCCCGCTGGAGGCGATCGCCCGCGGCTGTGAGACGAGAATCATTCGCATCGAGATCGCGGGCAAGTGCCGATTCGATTCCTGCGGCGTCCGAAAGTTCAGCTCGCGCTGATTCGAGGACACCCGCAGCATCGAGAGCAACCATTTCCGCCTCGGCCGCACGGTGAGTGGCTTCATCGAGTGCAGCACCAGTTGCGCCCGCACCCGAGGAGCCGACGCGCCAACCGCTCACACCGAATCTGTCGCCGCTACTCGTCACAACGATTGCGTCAGGGAAGGCAAGCGATGCATCGACGGCTTCCAACCAGCCGCCATCGATGACGACTGCAGAACCAATGAGGGCGTCGAGGAGTGGCTCGACATCTGAACGACGGGCTCGCACATGACTGCGGAGCGGGGCTCCCACTGGTGGTGCTGACTTCAAGGATCGATTAGCACCGAGTGCCAACACCGCTCCGCTGAGAGATTCGGCGCTAAGGGCTTCGAGCGCTCGACGTCCCGAGTCAACGCCATCAACAACAACAGCAGCTAAGGCTTCGCCCACCGCTGCTTCAAACGCCGACTCCCAGCCTGGATCGACCTCTACAAGATCAAGCACAGTGCCGAGGACACCATGAATACCTGCAAGTCGTTCCGTACCAGCACGTGAGCGTGCTTCATCGAGCGCCAGAGCAAGCGCTTCTACCCGTGCACGCCATGCATGCTGCTCGCTCTCAGAGGCCCGGTGAACCGATTCGGCTGAATCAACTGCAGATTCGGCTTTAGAACGACGAGCCTCAGCGACCTCCATGGCTTCGACGAGCGGAAGTTCGGCTGATTCAAGTTCAACCAATTGTTTACGCAGCGACTCTGTTTCGGCGAGAAGTTGATCAGCTTTCTCGGCTAAAGCATTCGTGCGAGTGCTGATGCGATCACGCTCATCTCGTGCGCGACCCGAGGCGGTGCGAAGCGCAGCGAGTTCTCCGCGTACTTCAGCAGCAGCTCCGGTCGGCGCTGAAACGCCACTTGACCATTGCTCTTCGAACGCCAGACGTTCGACCGCAAGAAGTGCTTCGGCCTCGGCAAGTTCGGCAGCCAAAGGTTCGAACTGTCCTGACTCTGCTTCGACCTCGGAAAGTTCAGTTGCCAGTCGAGCTGCTTCTGCTTCAAGCGAAGCGATCACGCCCTGATCGACAGAGGCTCCTCGGAGACGATCGACACCACGGCGACGTTCAGTAAGCACTGCGGAGAGGCCACGAGCCTGCTGAAACAGTGATTCGTAGGAAGCGAGCCCATCGCCGAGGTCATCGCCGCCCATGGCGGTGAGCTCAGCCTCAACTCCCATGATCTGCGTATCAAGTTCGGCAAGAGAACGGCGCAGCCGCTCTTCCTCTGCTGAATGTTCAGCGCGTCCGCGCATTCCATTTTCAAGTCGCGTGCGTAAACCATCAAGTTCTCTACCAGCGATGAAGATCCGCAATCCTGTGAGTTCTTCCACCACTCCGGCATGACGGCGGGCTGCATCGGCTTGACGCTCAAGCGGGCGAAGTTGTCTGCGGACTTCCCGCAGGAGATCCTGCAGGCGCGTGAGGTTGCCTTCGGTTGCCAAAAGCCGACGCTCCGACTTTTCCTTCCGGCGACGGTATTTCAGAATTCCCGCGGCCTCTTCAATGATTGCTCGACGTTCTTCCGGACGCGCATTAAGGACTGCATCAATCTGGCCCTGCGAGACGATGACGTGCTGCTGACGGCCAACTCCACTGTCGGAGAGAAGATCCTGGATATCGAGAAGCCGACACGGAACACCATTGAGCGCGTATTCGCTATCACCAGAGCGGAAGAGGGTTCGCGTGATGGTGACCTCGTTGAACTCAATAGGCAGCATTCCCGAGGAGTTGTCGATTGTCAGACTCACCTCAGCCCGACCGAGCGCCGAGCGCTTCGTAGTGCCAGCAAAAATGACATCATCCATCTTTTGTGATCGGACGGCCGATGGAGCTTGCGCGCCAAGAACCCAGCCGATGGCATCGACCACATTGGATTTACCGGAACCGTTGGGACCAACCACAACAGTGACACCGGGCTCAAGATCGAGAGCTGTCGTATCGGCAAAGGACTTGAAGCCCTTCATCGTAAGTCGTTTCAGAAACATCAGACCTGACAAACCTCGCAATAGAAGGTTGACCGGCTTGCGACTTTTGTCTTCACAATGTCATTACGGCGGCAACGTCTACATGGTTGCTTGTCACGGTCGTACACCTGATGATGACTCTGATAGTCCCCCGCTTTACCAAACAGGTCGACGTACTGACCGTCACCCAGCGTGGATCCGTTGTACTTGATTGCCTCATGCAGAATTTCAACAAGCGATCGATAAAGGCGACGAATTTCCTGGGTTGTCAGTGATCCCGTTTCGCGGTCGTAGCGAAGACCGGAGTCAAAGAGGATCTCATCGGCATAGATATTTCCAATGCCAGCGATCATTGACTGATCGGTCAGGAAGGCCTTCAACGGCTGAGATTTCGAACGCATCAAATGTCCAAAATCGACCCAAGACATCGGTGTTTCGACGGGATCGACGCCTAGGTTCGAAAGTTCCTCAATCTCAGAGGTGATTTCATCGGGGGTTGCGAGGAACATTTCCCCGAACGTGCGCGGATCGATGAAGCGGAGTTGTCCACCCTGAGTGAAGGTAATGACAACATGCGAGTGGTTCTCAAGCGCATCCTTAGCGGCGTTGCGACGCAACTGGCCTGACATACGCAGGTGAACAATGAGCACCTTGCCATTATCAAGCGGCATAAGAAGGTATTTCCCTTTGCGCTGTGAGCCGGTGATCTTTGCGCCTACGAGTCCTTCAATGAACTCATCGGGTGTCTGGCGCTTGATCGACTTTTTACCGTTGACTTCAACGGTCTTAACCTTTCGACCGACAACTTCTTTTTCAAGTTCACGACGAATGGTTTCAACTTCGGGCAATTCAGGCATGTTGCTGCCCACTCTCATGGTTAGGAACGGTGATCGTTGACAGATGATTCAGCGCGGCATGCGCCGCAGCCTGTTCGGCGACTTTCTTTGAACGTCCATCACCTTCGCCGATGACATTGCCGTCGACCAACACCCGGGCGAAGAAACGCTTCTCGTGATCGGGGCCTTCTGCTCCGAGTTCATAGATCGGTGCCGACGCAAAACGTCGGGCAGTAAGTTCTTGCAACTGTGATTTGAAATCACCATCGCCTGGCTCTTCTGCTGCAGTCTCAATTGGGGCTGCGAAAAGTCGTAAAACGAGAGCCCGGGCAGCATCAATTCCGCCGTCGACATAGACCGCACCGATGATTGCTTCCAATGCATCAGAGAGAATTGAGGCCTTCATGCGTCCACCGCTGGCATCCTCGCCCTTACCCAGACGAAGTGCAGCGCCGACGCCAAGTTCGGCAGCGACGACGGCAAGCGTCGGCTCGCTGACAACGGCCGAGCGCACTTTGGCAAGCAAGCCCTCGGGCATTTCAGGGTGCGTTGTAAAGAGATAGTCAGTGACGATCAGGCCAAGCACTGCATCGCCAAGAAATTCAAGCCGCTCATTTGATGCGGCGTGTCCGGTCTCGGAACACCACGACCTGTGAGTGAGCGCGAGTAGGAGAGGTCCGGGTTCGGAGAACCCGTAACCCAGACGACTGACTAGCGCGGTGACAGCGTCGGGACTCAGGACCTCAGCCCAGCTTTGCCATGACGTAATCAATGGCGTCGCGGACGGTCTTCAGATCGGCAAGATCCTCGTCTTCGATCCGGAAGCCAACGCTGCGCTCACCGAGTTCTTCTTCAAGAGCTTCGACCAGCTCTATAAGGGCAAGGCTGTCAGCATCGAGGTCATCTGCGAAGGAATCCCCTTCGTTGATGCCGCTGGGTTCAGTCTCAAGGATGTCCGCCAACCGGTCGCGGACCAGATTCAGCACAAACTCACGGTCAATGGGGCCTTGTTCGACATGGGTCTCAGCAGGCACAGCGATCTCCTCGGAAGGCAACGGAACGGGACGATCGTAGCGGGGTCAAACTTTGCCCGCTTGTGAAAAAGCCGAGCGACCGCTCTTCCCACCCTTCGGAACTGAAGACGCATTCGGCGAATGGTGCCGAGAATTCAGTCTGCTGGGCGAATGGCGTGAGCAATATGACCGACAACATCAGCATTCACCATGTCGGCCGCAACGCCAATCGCATTCACCATGGCTCGGTCAGAGGAGGAGCCGTGACTGATGATGCAAACTCCGTCGACACCGAGAAGCATCGCCCCACCGGTGTTCTCCGGATCAAGTGATTCATAAAGAGGCATCAGTGATGGCCAGAGAGTTGCCGCTGCGGCACGAGCCTCGTCGGAGGAGTCGAATGCGGCAAGCAGCGAAGCGATAACCGATTTCAACGAGCCCTCGAGCGTCTTGAGCGCAACGTTGCCAGTGAAGCCGTCGGTCACGATCACATCGACATCGTCAGTCATGATGTCCCGCCCTTCGACATTGCCAATGAAACGCGCACCGCTCTCACCGATCCATGCCCCATCGACTAAGAGTTTGTGCGTTTCTTTCACGAGTTGGTTGCCTTTTGTCGGCTCTTCCCCGATTGAAAGCAAACCAACTCTTGGTGCAGCAACGCCAAAACGTTGTGATGCAAACACAGCCCCCATTTGTGCAAACTGCACGAGCCACTCAGCATTGCATTCAGCGTTTGCTCCGGCATCAAGCAACACCGTTGGAGTTTCAGCGCCAGGAACCGGGATCGGCGTTGCAATTGCAGGCCTTTGGACACCTTTAATTCGCCCCATCCGCAGAAGAGCACTAGCCATTGTGGCTCCTGTATTGCCCGCACTGACCATCGCTGATGCTCTTCCGTCTCGGACTGCCTCAGCGGCACGCACGAGAGAGGAATCCTTCATCTTGCGGACGCTCGAACCAGCATCTGCATCCATGGCGATGACTTCGGATGCCTCTATGACTTCGATACCACCGGTATCGCCAAGTTCAGCGGAGCGGCCTACGAGCACAACGGGAATACCGAGTTCTTCGACAGCACGAATGGCACCAGCGACGATGGCGGCAGGAGCGTTGTCGCCTCCCATTGCATCAACCGCGATGGGAAGCATCAGTGACCTCTCTAAATCAGTCGACGTTGAGAGCCTGGCGACCGTTGTACCAACCGCAGTTTCCACAAACAACATGCGGACGTTTCACGGCGCCACAACGAGGGCAGGTGCTGCGAGCCGGAGTGGCGATACGCCAAGCAGAGGCACGACGACTACGGCTCTTGGACTTTGAGGTCTTCTTCTTCGGTACGGCCATCGTGGTTCCTGATTCGGGGGGCGGCACACTGAGCCGCTCGCGGGACCGGGGGATGCCCCGGGCAGACGAAGGACCTTACTCGCCGGGGTCGTCCGGTTCGAAGTCCAGTTCGGCAAGGGCCGCCCATCGGGGATCAGCACGTACCCCTAGGTCCTGACTTGACTCCGATTCCTCGAGTTGAGATTCGGGTCCGGTCGGGAACAGTTCTGGTGCCGGGCCCCGGCATTCCTGTCCACATAATGGTGCGAGCGGCAAGGCCAATAGTACGGCGTCTCGAACCATGGGCTCGAGATTCACCATGTCCTCTGCCATCGGATAGGTCTCACCTTCAACCGGTCGGGGTTCAAAAATCTCGCGGATCGGCGCCACCGATCGGCCCTCGACCATCTGTAAACACCGACGACATTCCCCAACCCAGGGAGTCGTGATCGTGCCGGTGGCGACGAGTCCGTTGCTCAGAGTCTCAAGTTCTAAGTCAAGATCAATCGCCGCGCCCTCGGGCACAGCCGCCGAAGTGATCCCAAGATCTGGAAGAACGATTGATTCGGCAAACTGCCGGCGAGTTCCGGGATGACGACGAAGATCGGCGATGCCGACCACTAATGGTCGGTAGGTCATTGACTAGGCGAAATCCTGATCGAAGAAGTTTGATGCAGCGCCGCGAATTGTTTGGGTCGGGTGATTGGAGGAGGGAGGTGGGGGAAGATCCGAAAAACGATCGTCCACAACGGTGAGTCGGGGTCGATCACCATGGTCTTCGTTGAATGGCAGTGCGCCCTCGTCCCACGGCTCCGATTCGGTAGTCATCATTCCCTCTTCGTCGTACAACGCAGGCGCATCATCGAGTTGCGAGAGTTCGTCGTACACCGATGACGAACTGGGCAAAGCGCTGAAGTCATCACCAGGAGTGGAGTAATCACCATTGTCGTGCAGCGAATTTCCGATTCCCTGTTCGGCTGCAGCGGCTGCTGCAGCTTCCGCGAGAAGATTGGTTCCCTGCAACTTTGCGCGACCGGCGCCGACAAGGCGCTGAGTGCGTTCAAGGACGATTTCAAAACTGGCCAGTTTTTGATCGCAGAAATCCTCGACCTCGTGCCGGAGACGCCGAGCATCGGCTTGAGCTGCATCGACAATGTCATAAGCACGCTGCTCGGCAGCCTTCACGACCTCCGTACGCTGCACCATGCGCTCGGCGCGAGAACGGGCCTGCTCAACAATGTCGTCGGCTTCATGGCGAGTGCGAGCAAGGAATTCCTCTCGCTCCTTGAGCAACCATCGAGCAGCACGAAGTTCTTCGGGTAGCGAAACAAGTGCTTCGTCAATAAGCCCGACTACCTCGTCCTTCGAGATCATCGACGACGCCGACAGCGGAACATCCCTGGCGCTTTCGATCATGTCCCGCAGGGTCAGAAGCACGTCTTCGGTCTCTGCCGGGTGGTACTGAGCACCCACTGAAGGCGGGGTGAGATCAATGTCCATCTCGTGGTCGTCGTAGGCCGGGTCGTCGTAGTGGCTCATGATCCGTACTTCTCCTGAAGTTGGGTGGCAACAGCTGTCGGCACCATGGCTGTCACATCGCCGCCAAAGCGAGTGATCTCACGCAAAAGTTTCGAGGCAAGGAACGAGTTGCCTGAAGTGGAGGGAATGAACAGCGTGTCTACGCCGGAGATCTTCTGATTCATTTGAGCCATCTGCAGCTCACTTTCGAAGTCGGAGACGGCCCGCAGGCCCTTCACGATGAAATCAACCTCCATTTCTTTCGCAAGATCGACAACAAGTGACGCAAACATTGTGACTTTGACGTTTTTGAGATGGGCGACGGACTCTTCAAGCATTTCCCTGCGCTCATCAAGCGAAAAAAGGGGCTCGCCCTTTTGGGGGTTTCGCATCGCCGCAACAACAACGTCATCAAACAATCGTGACGCCGTAGCGATGATTTCAAGATGCCCGTTATGGATCGGGTCAAACGATCCCGGGTAGAGCACTCGGGTCACGGAGACTCCGGACTGTCGGGGGGCAGTAGGACGCTCACGATCGTACCCCCGTACCTCTTCTCTTTTCGTGTATCCCAACCTTCAGGAACGGTGATCGTGCGTTCGGATTCAGTCACGACCACCCCACCTGCCGCGATACCGGCGACTAGCGCCAGCACCTCGCTCCAGAGCTGATCCTCAGCCGCATAGGGCGGATCAATAAGCACGAGATCGAACCGAGAACTCTCTGCTGCCAGCGTCACTGTCGCCTGACGTAACCATGTGACCGCGTCCAGCGGCACCACTGTTGATTGATCGACAAACCCCGTTGTTTCGAGGTTAATAGTTATCGCCCGACGGGCATCGCTCCCGTGGTCGACAAAGACGCACGAGGCCGCTCCCCGAGATAACGCTTCGATCCCAAGTGCTCCCGAGCCCGCATAGAGGTCAAGAACCGTCGCTCCATCGATGGCATCAATGCTCACCAACGAATTGAACATCGCCTCGCGAACTCGGTCCAGCGTGGGGCGGGTTTCTTTTCCTTCGGGCGCTACCAATCGACGCCCTCTTGCTTCACCGGCCACGACCCTCATACCGGCGACCGTACCCTGTCGAGATGGAAGCTGAACTAGGAATGACCTGCGTCGATTGCGGAGGCACGCTTCATCCGCTGTCCTACCCGCCCGAGGATGGATGGGAACCGGGCGATGTTGTTGCGTACCGCTGCCCCGATTGCAACGAGCGTTTTGACATCGTTCTTGGAGATCCGTCAGATGACAACGACCGCTACTGATTTTCCTCGTCAATCATGAGCGACACAAGGATCTCGGCGAGTTCGGCCGGGCGGGCCACCATCGGCGAATGATCACCGGGTAATTCCACCACCGTGGCGCCCATCCGCTCAGCTACCGCACGCTGCCCGTCAACAAGCAGGATCGGATCATCGATGCACACCACATAGGTGCTCGGCCGCGATCGCCAAGCCGCCGTTTCGATTACAACTGCGCCACCGGTATTGCCGGGGCGCAGGTGAGTCGCCCACTCCTCGGCCTCGGCGTTCGCGAGGTCAGGGTAGAAAATCTGCGCAGCGAACTCGGGATCAATGAATGGGAGCCCACCTTCGCTCACTCGCATCCTCGTCAGGAAGTTCTCACCAATCGTCATTGGCCCACCACTACCAAGTTCGCCCGCATCTGGCCCGAGCGCCGTGAGATACACCAGATGAACAACCGCTGGGTGGTTACCCGCAACAGTGATGACCGCGCCACCGTAAGAGTGTCCTAGCAGAACAATTGGCCCGTTGATGCTGTTCAACACGCTGGTCACCGCTGCCGCGTCCTCGGAGAGATCAGTCAGAGGAAGCTCTACCAGTGCCGTTTTCACATTGCGTGCTTCGAGTTCGGCGACCAAAGGAGCGAAACACCACCCGCCATGGAAAGCGCCATGGGTAAGAACAATCGTTGTCATCGCCGCAGAGTAGGGGGAAATGCTCAACTTTTCATCAAAAAATCAATGTCATCAGCTTTCAGGAACAAATCAACTTCCTCCGCCAGCAGTTCGTGTTGTTCGAGGTACGGATCAGCGTCGAGAATTTCGAAAGCGACCTCTCGCGCTCTCACTACCCACTCTCTATCTCTTCGCAACGACGCGAGTTTTAAGTCGTTCTGTCCTTTCTGACGCTCGCCCATAATCGTTCCTTCACCACGTAGATCAAGGTCAACCTCGGCGAGCTCAAACCCATCGGTGCTGCGAACGAGAGCTTCAAGTCGCGCTTCTCCATCTGATGTGCTCGACTCTCCCACTAACCAGCAAAATGATTTTGCCGCTCCTCGACCCACACGACCGCGCAACTGGTGCAACTGGGCGATGCCGAATCGGGTGGCATCAAGAATCACCATCACCGTGGCGTTAGGAACATCTACGCCAACTTCAATGACTGTGGTTGAAACCAACGCATCGAGTTCCCCAGCCCGAAACTGCGACATCACTGCATCTTTTTCGTCAGACTTCAGTCGGCCATGCAAAAGCCCGACCCGAAGCCCCGAAAGTTCCCCGTGGCTCAATTGCTCAAATGTTTCCTGCGCCGACCGAACTTCAAGTTTTTCACTTTCGTCAATCAAAGGACAGACCACGTAAGCCTGACGGCCCGCTGCGATTTCATCACGAACCTGTTCCCATACCCCCACTTCGTCCATTTCGTTGCGGGCCCACCTCGTCATAATCGGTGTTCGACCCGGTGGAAGTTCATCAAGGATTGAGACATCGAGGTCTCCGTACACCGTCATTGCTGCGGTTCGCGGTATCGGCGTTGCCGTCATCACCAACACATCTGGAGCTGCTCCACCAGCACCCTTGTCACGCAGTGCTGCTCGCTGCTCGACACCGAACCGATGTTGTTCGTCGATCACGACCACACCAAGAGAATGAAACGCAATGCTGTCTGAAATCAATGAATGCGTTCCGATTACAAGATCGACCGATCCAGATTCCATATCTTCAAGAATTTTTCGACGATCCGAGGCTGAGGTTCGGCTTGTGAGGAGCACAACACGGAGCGACCGTTCTCTACCTGCACCACTGAACAAACTATTTTCGTCAGAGTCAGGGACCGTGAACCCCTCAAGAATTTGGCGAATGCCTAGGTGATGCTGTTCGGCAAGTACCTCGGTGGGTGCCATAAGCGCCGCCTGGTGACCACCTTGAACTGCAGCCAGCATGGCGCTAACCGCCACGACTGTCTTGCCCGCACCCACATCGCCTTGCAACAAGCGATGCATGGGGTGACCCTTCGCAAGGTCTTCATTGATTTCAGCAATCGTACGAGCCTGCGCACCCGTCAGATCGTAAGGAAGCACCTCATGGAAACGCTTGACTAGCGGCCCGCCCTCGTCGCCAACCGCGTGAGCGATACCCACAGCGGTTCTCTCAAGTTCACGTTTACGGCGAACGAGTTCCACCTGCACTCGCAACAACTCGTCGAACACCAATCGCCGCCGGGCCGCCGCTGCCTCGGCCATTGACTCGGGGGTGTGGATGGCTCGAAACGCCGTGGTTCGGTCAACAAGATCCAGTCGGTCAAGCAATGCTTCATCGAATGGTTCCGCGAAGTCGCCCGATCGCCGCAATGTTTCCTCACACAGTTTCGCAAGGTCCCAAGACGTCACGCCAGATTTCTCCGACTGCGGGTACACGGGAATGATTCTCCCAGTTTGATTACCGACAAGGTCGACCACTGGATTCGTCATCTTTTTCGTATCGCGAAACAACTCGAGTTTTCCGAACAGCAACGCTTCCATGCCTGGTTGTAACTGCTTCTCGCGCCACGGTTGACCAAAAAACGTAAGTTCGAGATTCGCATTTCCGTCAGAGACCACCACAATGACCATGGCCCGGTTGTTTCGAGTACGCCGCGAGGTGGACCTCACGACACGCACCAAGACAGTCGCTTCCTCGCCTACTTCAAGATCCTCAATCCGAGCCTCGTTTGTGCGATCCAGATAACGACGCGGATAGTGCATGAGCATGTCAAGCACCGTTCGGATCCCGATTTTAGAAAGAGCATCCCCCTTCTTCTCGCCGACGCCCTTGAGTTCGCTCACTGGCAAATTCGCGAGCTGCGCCAAACGACGAGACACGGTTGCGCTCTACTCGATGCCAAAGAGATAGGGATACAGCGGCTGTCCGCCGTGATGTACTTCGACTTCACACCCAGGACGATGGTCGTGGACCCACACCTCTAAATGACGTGTCGCCGCTGGAGTCGCGCCCTCGCCTTCGATGATGGTGACGATCTCATGGTCGTCATTCACGATGCGCTCAAGAAGGCAGGCTCCCGCTTCCGGGAGATCAGCGTGAATAGCGATGATTCCATCGCGGGCGATTCCGAGCCAATCACCCTCGCGTATTGGCCCTGCGTCACTACTTGAATCTCGAACAGCACGAGTCAACTCGCCGGCAACGACATGCGCAGCGGCTTCGGTCATTGCCGCGACATTGGAACTGGCGGTGCCTTCGGGATCGTAAGCCAGGAGCGAGGCGAATCCTTCCGCAACGCCACGAGTCGGAACGACGCAGACATTTTTCGATGTCATCGCATTGACCTGTTCCGCAACCGGAATGATGTTCTTATTGTTTGGCAACAACACCACGTCTTCGGCCGGAGCTGCCTCTACGGCTTCGAGCAGCTGCGCCGTCGAGGGATTCATTGTTTGCCCGCCGGTAACAATGACCTGCACACCCAGCGAATGAAAAATTCGCCGAATCCCGTCGCCCACTGACACTGCAACAACAGCGCAGGGAACCGGAAGGTGGGCTGTCGCCGGCTCTGGAATCATCGGCGTCGCTTCTCGTACCCACCGTTCCTCTTCAACTTCCTCAAGAAGATCAGTCACGCGAATGGACCGAGGACGACCAATTTCCACCGCTGCCTCAATCGCTGCACCAATGTCGTCGGTGTGAATGTGGCAATTCCAGATTCCGTCGCCACCCACGACAACGATGGAATCCCCCAGTGTCGACCAAACATCTTTGAAACCTGACACCGCCTCGTCCGGTGCTTCAAGGAAGTACATGACCTCGTATCGAAGTCCTGCGAGTGAACCCTCGTGGGATCCATCGCCATGAGCGGCACCGAAGGCACCGAGAAACTCCTCGGAGGCACCTACTGAATGCTCGGCTGCGTCTGGAATCGGACGACCGCACACGATGTTGAGCGCCACATCAAAAAAGAGCATGAGCCCTGTGCCACCCGAATCGACAACGCCGGCGTCGGCAAGCACCTGCAGCATCTCGGGAGTGCGGGCCAATGCTTCGGTGCCCGAGGCGTGCGCCGCCTCAAGGACTCCGAGCAAATCCGCTCCGGCATCAGCAGCAGATCGACCGCCTTCGGCCGCAACGCGCACAACTGTGAGGATTGTTCCTTCGACCGGCTTCATCACTGCGCCGTAGGCAGCAGTGGCTGCCGCATCAAGCGCCGTGGCAAACGCTGCTCCATCAATCGCTGGAGCGGTCCGGAACTCGGCGGACAGCCCACGCAGGATTTGCGAAAGGATCACACCAGAATTTCCCCGAGCCCCCATAAGTGAACCATGGGAGATCGCCTGACAGGTGGAATCAAGATCGGTCTCGGCGCCGTCAAGTTCAGTTACAACCGAGGCCAGAGTGAGTGCCATGTTGGTTCCGGTGTCGCCATCCGGAACCGGATACACATTTAATCGATTGATGGTCTCTCGATGAGTAGCCAAAGCATCGGCGTAGCCCCGGATGAGCATCCGGAGGTCATCGGCGGTGAAAGCGGAAACGATGGACATCGGCGCAGACACTACCGATGTACTCGCTTCTGGCGCAGGCCGGAGAAATCTCGTCGATTTCCGGCAGTCAACCCCCGAATTGGGCTCGTCGGGGCTCGCTGCTACCATTCGGCGTTCAAATCTTCTGACGTTTCGGAGTGTGTTCCCATGGCAGCTGTGTGCGAGGTGTGCGGCAAGCACCCATCATTCGGTATGGCGGTGAGCCACTCTCACCGGCGTACAAAGCGCCGTTGGAATCCCAACATTCAGCGGGTTCGTGCCATGGTCAACGGATCGGCGAAGCGCGTCAACGTGTGCACGTCGTGCCTCAAGGCCGGCAAGGTCGTCAAGGCAGTCCGCTGACCGTGTCTGCTGGGCCTCTGCAGGGAGTGGTGAAGTCCTACGATCCGGTTTCCGGCGTGGGCACGCTCATCTGCGATACCGACCTCATCGACTACGAGTTCACCCGCAGCGCCCTTGTGGGTTCAGTGTTCCGGACGCTTCGTCAGGGCCAACGTGTGGTGTTTGATCTTGACGGCGGTTCTTTGGCTCTTCGTCTGCGCATGGGTTCCGAATCAGATATGGGAACTCCCGGGTACGAACAACCCAATGCCGACAACGTGCAGCACCCGCAGGGCGGTACTGCCGGCTGAGTGCCACTCGGCACACCAATGGTTTCGACGACTGCGAGTGGCGGCCGATCCTCTACGCTTCGCTCATTCATCTCAGGTTCACCTGAAGGCTTCTGCCGACCGGACCGAACTCTCACTTAGGCGCAACGCGCATCTGACAACGACGTCGGAGGAAACATGGCCGGGCAGACAACCAACAAGAATCTGATCGACTGGGTCGAACAGTGGCGGGAGATTCTTCAACCCGACGATGTCTATTGGTGTGACGGTTCTGCGCAAGAGTACGAGCGTTTGTGTGCGCAACTCGTTGAGGGCGGAACGTTCCGCACGTTGAACGAGGCCAAGCGCCCAAATAGTTATCTCGCTCTCTCCGACCCGGGTGACGTTGCTCGTGTTGAAGACCGCACCTATATCTGCTCAGAACTCGAAGTGGATGCCGGCCCTACCAACAACTGGCGTCCACCTGCTGAGATGCGCGCCGAGATGAAGACGCTCTACACCGGCGCCATGAAGGGCCGAACAATGTACGTCGTGCCGTTCTCGATGGGACCGCTTGGTTCACCAATCGCTCACATTGGTGTCCAACTCAGCGACTCTGCCTATGTTGCTGTCAACATGCGCATCATGACCCGAATGGGTCAAGGAGCGCTTGACGTGCTTGCAAACAACGATTGGGTTCCGTGCGTTCATTCAGTGGGAATGCCGCTCGCCGACGGTCAGGCCGATGTTTCTTGGCCTTGCGATGCCGAAAACAAATTCATTGTTCACTTTCCCGAAACCAGCGAGATCTGGTCCTATGGCTCTGGTTACGGTGGTAACGCACTGCTGGGCAAAAAGTGTTTCGCCCTTCGTATCGCTTCAACCATGGCTCGCGATAACGGTTGGATGGCCGAGCACATGCTCATCCTCGGTCTCACCTCCCCTGAGGGCGTCAAGAAATACGTCGCTGCGGCATTCCCCTCAGCCTGTGGCAAGACCAACATGGCGATGCTCATTCCCACGCTTCCGGGCTGGAAGGTTGAAACCGTCGGTGACGATATTGCGTGGATGAAATTCGGTTCCGATGGTCGCCTTTACGCCATCAACCCCGAGGCCGGATTCTTCGGCGTCGCTCCGGGTACCTCGGCGAAGTCGAACTTCAATGCGCTGGAATCAGTAAGCGGCAATTCCATCTTTACGAACTGTGCGCTCACCGACGATGGCGATATTTGGTGGGAGGATCTCACTGATGATGCACCGGCTCATCTGATCGACTGGAAGGGAAACGACTGGACCCCAGCCTCGGGCTCTCCCGCGGCCCACCCCAATGCTCGCTTCACTGCACCGGCAGAGCAGTGCCCCTCGATTGCGCCGGAATGGCAGGACCCTGCGGGTGTGCCGATTTCAGCGATTCTTTTTGGCGGTCGCCGCGCCACCAATGTTCCGTTGGTTACCGAATCATTCGATTGGCGCCACGGTGTGTTCCTTGGATCGATCATGAGTTCCGAAAAGACCGCTGCCGCTGCTGGCACGGTTGGCGAACTTCGTTTCGATCCTTTCGCCATGCTTCCGTTTTGTGGCTACAACATGGGCGACTACTTCAAACATTGGCTTGAAATAGGTGAAGCCACCGATGCATCGAATCTTCCTAAGTTGTTCTGGGTTAACTGGTTCCGCAAAGACGACAACGGTTCGTTCCTGTGGCCTGGGTTTGGCGAAAACTCCCGAGTGCTGAAGTGGATCGTCGAACGACTCGAAGGCACAGCTGGAGCAACCGACACTGCCATTGGTCGTGTTCCGAGCGCTTCAGATCTTGACCTTTCTGGCCTCACTATCGACGATGCGACTGTCGCCTCGTTGTTGTCAGTAGACAGCGACGCTTGGCGGGCCGAAATCCCGCAGATCGAGACGCACCTTGATTCCTTCGGTGCCGAACTTCCCCCCGAGCTACGCGACGAACTTCGCGAACTCGAGAAGCGTCTCGGGTAACAAGGTTTTAAACACTGTTGTGATTGGGGGCGGGGCTTCGGCCTCGCCCCCTTTGCGTGTCGGATTGGGCTCAGGAAACGGCGCCGACGAGCAAGGCTCGAATACCAAGTCCCATCAGGAATAAACCGCCTAGTCCGTAGAGCAAATACTTCTTCTGCGACATCTGCTGCCGATAACTGTAAATAAGCCCAACGACAATAATTGCGACAAATCCGTAGAACATATGGAACTTCGGCGCTTTAATTCCTTGACCGGCGACCATACCGACACCTATCGCGACCTGCACAAAAATACTTAATTCCACAATCACGATGAACCACCAAAGGGCGCGAGTACGAAGTGGCTGAATCCAGTTGGCCGCTAACGCCCAACTGCCGGCAAGCGCATTACCAATAATGACAAACCAAGTGAACGACTCGTGAATACTTCGGAGCATAAGGACTGCCTCAGCTACTTTGAAGGGCCGACAGAAACGACCGGCTCGTAGGCCCAGATCTCCGCGCTAACACCAGCGGGGCGTTCCCCCGCGGCGCCTCCGGGGGGACCTCCGGGATGGCCACCGGCAGCTGGGGCGCCCTCGGTCCCACGATGGCCGTCTGCAAATGACGGCGAGGCGACCCACGCATTGAACGCGCCTTCATCTTTCCACCGGGTGATGACGAGCCACTGCTCACGACCATCAGTGGGCTTGAGTAGCTCAAAGCCTTCAAAGCCATCAGCGCCATCGACAGCACCGGCACGAGCTGCGAACCGGTGAGCGAGTTCATCGCCTGCTTCTGCGGGAACGGTTATGGCGTTGATTCGTATGATTGACATAATCCTTTATGGTTGCCGCCCTGAGCCAACCGCGCCAGTCCAGCCCGCCCGTAGACTCGTGGTGTGCTTAAGGCAAACGATCCGTGCTGGTGCGGTAGCGGCCAGAAATTCAAACGTTGTCACCGAGATGCTTCGAGCCAACTCACCCCCGGCGTCATCAGTCCGATGCGCACGGTGCCGCCCGATATCCCCCGTCCTGAATACGCAGAAACCGGCTCGGTCACTCGTCGCCCCGAGGATCGAATCAAGAGCCCAGAGTTCATCGAGCGCATGCGCCGTGCCGGCCACGCTGCGGCCGAGGTCCTCGAAATCGGAGCCGCAGCTATCGCCCCCGGCGTTACCACCGACACGATTGATGCAATCGTGCATCAGGCGTACATCGACCGCAGCGGCTACCCCAGCACGCTCAACTACCGGGGCTATCCGAAATCGCTGTGTACCTCAGTTAATGAAGTGATCTGCCACGGGATCCCCGACGACCGCGCCTTGCAAGATGGAGACATCGTCAATCTTGATGTCACCATCTGGCTCGATGGCGTTCATGGCGACACCAATGCCACATTTTGTGTTGGCGCGGTTGACGATGCATCCAAGCGACTAATTGAAGTTACAAGGCAATGCCTTGATCGTGGGATCGCAGCAGTTGCGCCGGGGCGACCGTTCTCTGACATTGGCCGAGCCATCGAGACCCACGCTGTCGCCAACGGTTATGAAGTCGTGCGGGCGTTTGTTGGCCATGGCATTGGAGAACAGTTTCACACCGATCTGCAGATCCCCCACTATTACGAACCGCGCATGACAACGATTATGGAGCCAGGCATGGTCTTCACCATCGAGCCCATGATCTCAATGGGCACAGGTCTCCACAAGATCTGGGACGATGACTGGACAGCAGTCACCGCCGACGGGAGTCGCACCGCTCAGTTCGAACACACCATTGTGGTTACCGCCTCGGGCGTCGAAATTCTCACAACCTTGGACAACGACTGACGTGCAAGCAATCAACTTCACCATTGCCACGATGTGGGTTGATGACAACGAATTGCCATTGATGTCGGCTGATCTCATTGTTGTACGACGCGACGAATCCGAGCAGTTGGATTGGGAATGCGTTGCGCTGACGCTCCCCACAACCCCCTTCGCGCAGGCTCCGTGCCAGCTCGTGATGGACGAACTCGCGAGTGGTCGCCAGTTCCACGGGGTGGCACTCGTTGTGCGTAGTGACGAGCAACGCCATGTCTTCAGAGGCGGCGGAGACCTCGGTGGTATTTCAAATTCCGAGATAGCACTGCCCAGGTAGCGCCAGGACGCCAAAGAATTGGCCTGCGGCGTTCAGTCAAGAATTGAAGTCGTAAACGCATCGCCTTCGGAACGGCCCTCTTCAAGGGCGATGAACCATTCGGTTCCAAAGGCTGCAGCGAACACCTCGGGGGGCATCTTAAAAAAGAACGAGTCGGGACCAATCTGGCTGCGGTGTGCAGCCATTGCGGCTTTTTTCACGTCGACAACAGTCGAAACATCGACCGCATGGGTGATCAGTGCCTCGGGAGAACCGAATTCCCCGCGGTCGGCAGCCGCAGCGCGCTGACGCATTTGCTCGGCGGTCTCGCCTTCGAGCTCGCCCTCAACCTCGGTTTCGAATAATGACGCATTCTCCGCCATTTGCTTCATGATCCGATCACGGTTCATTGTCGCTTGGAAAACTCGGTTGACTCCGGCAATTTCCGCCGCTCGCTTACCCACGCGATGCACCTGAATGTGATCGGGATGCCCGTAGCCTCCATGAGAGTCATAGATCGTAAGGACATCGGCCTCGACATCGAGAAGTATTTTCGCAAGGCGCTGCGATGCTTCTTCAACATCGGCCTGCCAGAAGCACAACGGATTTTCATTGGCCGGTTCACCAATCATTCCGCTGTCTTCGTAGCCAAGAAATTCGACTCGATCGAGCCCAAGAATTTCGGCAGCCTGATGGGTTTCAATAACCCGTCGCTCCCACAGCGCCTCACCTTCGTTCAATACGCCGGGCTCTGGCTCGCCTTGTTCGCCACGAGTAGCAACAACCAGCACGACACGGTGACCGTCGCGGGCGGCAAGCGTCATTGTCCCACCGGTAGCAATTGATTCATCATCCGGGTGGGCGTGAAAACAAACGAGGGTGGTCATTAGGCAATGGCCCCTTCAGCACGCAGAGCAGCAAGACGGGCATCGTCAGCCACACCCCATTCTTTCAGTACTTCATCGGTGTGCTGGCCGGGATGTGAGGGTGGACGCTGAATCTTTGGTTCGGTGCGTGAGAACCGGGGCGCTGGGGCCGGCTGCACAACTCCCCCATTTTCAACGAAGGTTTTACGAGCGACAGTATGAGGGTGCGTGGTGGACTCACCGAGCGAAAGTACCGGAGCAACACAGGCATCGGATCCATCGAAAATCGCAGCCCATTCATCGCGCGACTTTGTTGCGATCACGCTCGCAAGCCGTTCCTTTAAATGGGGCCACATTGATCGATCGTTTTGCTTCGCAAATTCCTCATCGCCGGCAAGGCCAGTTTTCTCAAGGAGTTCGGCATAGAACTGTGGTTCGATTGCGCCGACCGACAGGAACTTTCCATCGGAGCACTCGTAGACCTCGTAGTAATGCGCTCCTGTGTCGAGCATGTTCACCCCGCGTTCGTCTGTCCAGAGTCCCATGGCCATGAACCCATGCATGAACGTTGTAAGGACGGCGGTGCCATCAACCATCGCAGCATCAATGACCTGACCCTTGCCCGAGTTGCGGGCTTCGATGATTCCGCAGGCAATTCCGAATGCGAGCAACATGCCGCCACCACCAAAATCACCAACAAGATTGAGCGGAGGCTGCGGGCGTTCTTCGGGGCGACCAATTGCGCCAAGCGCTCCGCCAATTGCGATGTAGTTCATGTCATGGCCTGCCATCTGCGCCATCGGACCATCTTGACCCCATCCGGTCATGCGTCCGTAAACCAGTTTCGGATTGCGGGCCAAGCATGCATCAGGTCCGATGCCGAGACGCTCGGTAACCCCAGGACGAAAGCCTTCGATCAGCGCATCGGCATTTTCAACCATCGCTAGAACGGTCTCGACACCCCCAGGATTCTTGAGGTCAACGCCGATCGAACGGCGACCCCGATTCATGACATCTTTTGGAGGAGTTGCCGGATCGCCGCCGTAGACCTGTCCGGCGCGGTCAACACGAATGATGTCAGCACCCATATCGGCGAGCATCATTGCCGCAAAAGGCCCCGGTCCAATACCTGCGATCTCTACAATTCGAACGCCCGCAAGTGGTCCCATAATTGTGCTCCTAGAAAAACTGTGAGAAGTGGTTAGGCGTTAGCGCGTGCCGCAAGTGCGGTGACGTGCTCAATGATGGTCGCCCAATACTGGCGGGGCACATCGTGGCCCATATTTTCAAGAACTAAGAACTCGCTGCCCCGTAATGACTCCGCCGTGCGTTCGCCGCCACTGAGTGTCACCAACGGATCGATGTCACCGTGAATAACGAGTGCGGAAACTTCGAGAAGGCGCAGTCGTTCTGATCGCGGCGGCGAGGTCACGATGGCGAGCAACTGCGCGGTTTGCCCGTCTGGGTTAAAACACCGATCAAATTGAATGGTATTTCGTTCAAGGATCCAGTCTTCATCGCAATACACCGGTCCGGCGAGTAGCCGGCCGGCAATAAGCGAGTTCGCCAGGTTTGCCTCGCGCTCAGTGGGAGCAGGCTCGAGCAAAACACCGATTGCCTCAGCTGTGGGCTGACCCACGTCCGGCTCACCGGTTGTCGACATGATCGACGTGATGGATGCAACGCGCTCGGGCCGATCGATCGTCATTTGCTGGACGATCATGCCCCCCATAGAGGCACCCATGATGTGCACACGATCAAGACCCAGCACATCGCAAAGCCCCCACGCGTCAGAGGCCATATCGGAAAGTTGATAGGGAGCGTCAACGGGGTTGCCCTGCAAATAACTCTCCACCGCCGAGATCAGGTCGATGGGGGTGTCGATTTTCGTTGAGAGGCCAACGTCGCGATTGTCGAAAATGATGACGTAAAAGCCGCGATCGACAAAACCCTGCAGAAAGTCTGGGCTCCACCACTTCAGTTGGCACCCCAGACCAGCGACCACCAAAAGAGGAGGATCGGCGGGATCGCCAAACGTCTCGTATTCAATTTCGATGCCGTTCGCCGCTGCTCGCACTACCGAATCCTCGCCCGCACCCGGCATCCGGTCAAGCGAGGCGCACTACCGTTCGCTCCATGGTTGGAATGAAACACACTGATGACGCCGACCCTACAGAAGCGGGCTATCGAATCGATCCACTCAGCGGTGATCTCACTTGGATTGTTCCCTCTCGCCAAGACCGACCCAACCTGCCCACGGGCGACTGCCCATTTTGCGTTGGCGGAGTAGAAGCTCCCGAGGACTACGACGTGATTGCGTTTCCCAATCGGTGGCCTCCATTCGAGAACGGTCGCGCCGAAATCCTCTTATACGCCTCAGACCATCATGCTTCGTTCGCCACTCTTTCCCCTGAGCAGGGCCGAAAGGTTGTTGACCTCTGGGCCGAGCGTTCCTCCGAACTTGGAGCACGAGACGATGTCTCCTACGTATTGGTGTTCGAAAACCGCGGGGCAGAAGTTGGCGCCACTATTGATCATCCGCATGGCCAGATCTACGCCTTCGACATTGTTCCGCCGGTTGTCGTCAATGAGTACGCAAACCTAAGCAGCGATACGTTCGCCACCCCTCCCAAAGAGCTGCTCGTTTCGAGCCAAGGCGAATGGTCCGCGTGGGTACCCTCTGCCGCTAAATGGCCCTACGAACTTCTGTTGGCGCCATCGGTCCATGTCACCGACCTGCCTTCACTCCACGCCGAACAACGCGCAGATCTAGCTGCGCTGCTTATTGACGTATTCCAGCGCCTTGATTCCCTCTTCGATGCCCCTATGCCCCTCATGCTTTGGTTTCACCAACAACCGTTCGACGACATTGACCGCCAACCGCTTCGACTACACGCTCACATTGCTCCGATTCTGCGATCACCGAAAACACAACGATTTGTCGCCGCCGGGGAACTCGGAAGCGGCGTGTGGTTCAACCCGATCGAGCCGGCGACTGCAGCGGCGCACTTGCGCTCGGCGACATGACAACCGAATGGTTCTCCGCTTTTGCACCCGGTCGCGTCAATCTCATTGGCGACCATACCGATTATGCCGGTGGGTTGGCATTGCCCTGTGCCATTGATCTTGGCATCACATTCCGAGGCCAGCGCGTAGGAACCACAATCGCGCTGACCTCCGACACCCATAACGGTTCCGTCACAGTTGACATGAATCATCTACAGAGCGTGCCGTCGATGACTTTCGAATCATCTGAGTTCCCGACCGAACCCGAATGGGTTCGTTACGTTGCCGCCGTCGCTTACGAATGTCGAGCAACAACTGGTTTGTTTGGAACCTTGCAATCAACAGTCCCGAGCGGCGCCGGTTTATCTTCAAGTGCTGCTCTCGAAATCCTGCTGGCGCTGGCACTCGGCTTTGAGGGCTCGCCCTTAGAACTAGCGATGCTGGGCCAGCGCGCAGAGCTCCGAGCGGTAGGTGTTCCTTGCGGGTTACTTGACCAACTCAGCATTGTGTTTGGAAAAGCGAATCAGGCGATGGTCATCGACTTTTCCGATCTTTCGATTGAACAGGTTGCTTTTCCTGAGAATCTTGACATCGTTATTTTGCACTCGGGCGAAACTCGGCAGTTAGCAACCTCTCAGTACGCCGAGCGACGCGCCGCCTGCGAAATTGCCGCAGAACGAATCGGTCCACTTGCAGTTGTATCGATCAAAGAAATTGAGTCGCTTGACGAACCATTGTTCCGTCGTGCGCGCCATGTTGTGACTGAGTGCAATCGTGTGCGACAAGCTGCTGTCGCGTTACGAGAGAACAACCCGGCTGAAATCGGCCGACTCATGACCCAAAGTCACACCTCGCTGCGCGATGACTTCGAAGTGTCAACGTCAACACTCGATGCGCTAGTCGACCGTTTGGTCTCGCTTCCCGGCGTCTACGGAGCTCGTCTTACCGGCGCTGGTTTCGGAGGTTGCGTCGTGGCGTTATGCGAGGGTGGAGCGATAAAGGACCCCGCAGCGATGACGGGGCAGGGATGGATTGTTCGACCCGCTGACGGCGCCCGAATCCTTACCGAAAAAAGCGACGACAACCAGAACCACCGCTACTAGCTACTAACTACATGCGGCCAAGCAGATCCTGCTTCTTCATTTGAAATTCGTCCTCGGTCAACACGCCTTGATCGCGCAATGCGCTGAGTTTGGCGATTTGATCAGGTATTGATTCCGTCGCCCCTTGTACCTGCGCGCGGTTGATTCCATCGGAAATTCGGTAGGCCGATTTGATCTGATTCGCTTCCATTTGTTGATAAATCTCGTTTTGCACCTCACTCGGATTACGAATGTCATCGAATCGTTGTGCACCATCTTTTGAGGCGGACTCAATCTCAAGATCTCCGAGGCCAAGCATGCGCTCAAAGATGCGTTGATGGAAAAGAATGGTGTTGATGCGCTCAAGGGGAATTTCGATGCCGTGCTTCGCAATGATGCCGGTTCGAAAGATGACGCGATCTGAAGTAAGCACAAAATGGGTGCTCACCCAACTGATGTAACGCTGAACGAACCACACCAATGTGGCGAAAACAAAGAGGGCAACGGGAATTTTTGCCCACGAAAGCCACCCGACGCTGAGTGTGACAAGCGCAAGAATCACCGCAAGTGCGAGCATCACTGCGGACTTTGCGAAAAACCACCAATGAGGGTGAAGATCAAGAATGAGGTCTTCGCTGGCATGGAGTTCGTCCTGTGGATAGGGCATGCCAAACCGTACCCGCCCCCACTGTCGCTGGCGGTGAGTACGGTCTCCGTCGTGGAACCCGATGCCCTTCTCGACGGTCTCAACGACGCGCAACGTCTTGCCGTCACGTCATCCACTTCGCCCCTTTGCATCCTCGCCGGCGCAGGATCCGGCAAAACTCGGGTCCTTACTCGCCGCATTGCCTATCGGGCCGCAACGGGCGACCTCGACCCGCGCCATGTGCTTGCCCTCACATTCACCCGCAAAGCCGCCGGCGAACTCACCGCGCGTCTTCGCTCGCTCGGTTTGCGCGAACAACTCGCCGCCGGCACCTTCCACTCTGTGGCGTACGCCCAATTACGAACACGTTGGGCTGAGCGCAACATCACTCCCCCGCAACTCATGACTCGCAAAGCCGGTTTCGTTATCGGTCTGCTTACAGGTGCTGAAAAGTCCACACCCGGCATCGACTTCGTCGCCGAGATCGAATGGGCCAAAGCCCGCATGGTCGAACCCGAGGAGTATCCCGACGCAGCGAAGAATGCCGGGCGTAAACCGCCAATCTCCTCCGAGGCCACTGCTGCGGTCTATGCCCGCTACGAGGATCAGCGTCGCCAAAAACGCCTCATCGATTTCGACGATATGTTGCGCGTTTGTCATCGCGACCTCATTTCCGATCCGTCGTTTGCTGCATCGCAGCGCTGGCGATTCGCACACCTTTTCGTCGATGAATTCCAAGACGTCAATCCACTGCAACATGCGCTCCTTGAGGCTTGGCGGGGCGACCGGACCGACCTCTGCATCGTGGGTGATCCCAATCAGGCCATCTACTCCTGGAACGGCGCTGACCCAGACCTGCTCCGCACCTTTCCTGAACGTTTCCCCCACGGCGAGGTCATCCGCCTTCTCGACAACTACCGCTCGAGTCCGCAGATCCTTGCTGCCGCAAACGCATTGCTCGTTGGCGGTCGCGGTGTGGACCACGACGGAACCCAAGCCGCAACTCGTCCCGACGGGGCCGTGCCCACCGTGCGCCAACTTCCCGACGAACGATCCGAAGCTGCTGCCATCGCTCGTGCGGCACGAGACCGACATGGCCCTGGTGCCCGGTGGTCGAATCAGGCCGTGCTTGTTCGCACCAACGCACAACTACCAATTATCGAAGAGGCAATGAAAAACGCCGATATTCCGTTTCGAGTGCGCGGCGCTACACCCCTGCTCGACCAGCCCGAAATCAAAGCCGCTCTCAATGATCTTCGTCGCACGAGCCGACCTTTTTCCGACGCTGTCCATGACCTTGCCCTGTCCGTTGTGATCGATGACGAAACCGAAAGCGATCGCGCTGCTGAACGTCGCGCCAACCTCGACGCACTCGTGCAGATGGCCCGCGATTACATGGCCATCGAATCACCGGCCACCGCAAACGGTTTTCTCCTTTGGCTCACTGCCACTACCCGAGCCGATCAGCCCGACCCCTTCGGAGAGGCTGTTGAACTCCTCACGTTCCACGCCGCCAAGGGCCTGGAATGGCCCATTGTTCATCTCGCTGGCCTCGAACAGGGCTATGTCCCTATTGGTCACGCCAAAACTCCCGGAGCATGGGCCGAGGAACGTCGGCTGTTTTACGTGGCCGCCACCCGCGCCGAGCGTGAACTGCTCTGCACCTGGTCGAAGTCACGAACCTTCGGCGAACGGTCAATTCCTCGCGACCGATCAGAGTTTCTCGATACGTATGCCGATGCTTGCGAAGCACTCGATGCCGGGATCGACCCCGTCGCCGTTGGCAGCGGAGCGATTCTTCCTAAACAGGTCTCCACCTCTAGCGCCCGCAACTCCAGAACCACCTCCTCGACCAAAGCATCAGGCCCGCGTTCGCGTCCACGTCCGAGCAAGTACCCCGATTCACTTGAACAAGTCGACTATTCACTGTTCGATGCATTGAGGGCGTGGCGATCCGATCGCGCGAAAGCTGCAGATGTCCCCGCATTTGTGGTGTGTAACGATCACACACTGGCCGAAATCACCCGCCGCATGCCATCAACATCAGTCGAGCTCCGCGCCATCAATGGGATGGGCGATGTCAAAGTTTCAAAATTCGGCGAAGAAATCCTTGCCGTGATTTCTGAAACAGTCGACGACTAGCCGATTGATTCAACCTCGTCAGAAGTACTGAGGTCGCGATTGAAAAATTTCTTCGGGTCGACGGCGATAAACAAGCCTTCGGCCTCGGCACATAAGCGCTCGCCGGCATGCAACGTGCCCTTGCACAGGATCTTGCGACCACTTACTTTTTCTAGTCGAGCCCGCAAATGCAGTTCCGTGTTGAGGGGTGTTGGGCTTCGATAATGGATGGTGAGTCGGCCAGTCATCCCTGCTTGGCCCGAAAATGTTTGGGCCGCTCCCAGCACCTCGTCGAAGATGCCAGCGATGTAGCCGCCGTGCAGACATCCGGGTGGTCCTTCGTACAAGGTTCCGAACGTGACAACAGCATCGACGCCACCGTCAACGAACTCGATCATCAATGGCAGCGCCACGGGGTTGGCTCTACCTATGAAAGGGCTGCGTTCTCGTAATCGGTGGGCTTGGTACACCGCTACCGATTCATTGCCAACCTCTTTCTCGGTGCCGATTCCTTTCACGAGACCGATTCGAAGTGCATCGAGCTGCCCCGTCAGTGCTGAAAGGTCCTCGATCGTGGCCAAAGTGGTTTCAAGCTCGCGATTAAGTCCCCGAATTGCCTCGGCTACGTCGCGGGCCGCCTGTTGAGCAGGGGTCACCGAGCGCAACCCGGGCTCTAACAACAGTGCATCCTTGGGATCGAGGGAATGCTGAAACTGCCCGACACCGAAAACATTGGCAACATCAATGACTGGTTCTTCGCCCATCAGTCAAATTGCGCGATCACGGGAGCATGGTCACTGGGCTTCTCACCCTTGCGAGCATCGCGGTCGATACGAGCACCGGTACATCGTGCCGCCAGTGATGCTGTCGCCATAATGAGGTCAATCCGGAGACCACGGCCCTGATGGAAATCGCCGCCGCGATAGTCCCAGAAGGAGTAGAGGCCTCCCTCTTCATGATGGCGGCGATAGACGTCTTCAAGTCCCCAGGCTTCAAGTTTCCGCAGCGCCTTGCGCTCGGGTTCACTCACATGGGTGGCGCCAACCCAAGCCTCGGCACTCCAGACGTCACGATCATCGGGGCAAATGTTGTAGTCGCCGCACACAGCGAGTTCGGTTGATGAATCCTCCCGCCGATCAAGAGCAGTGCGAAGTCGATTGAGCCAACCCAACTTGTAGACGTAATGGGGGTCATCAAGCGCCCGCCCATTGGGAACATAGGCGCTGGCCACCCGAATACCGCCGCAGGTTGCCCAAAGAATACGGGCATCACTGTCCTCTGGCCCGTCGTCATCCCAGCCCGCCACCACGTTGTCGAGACCAACGTTGGAGAGGATGGCCACGCCATTCCACTGACCTTGGCCATGATGGGCAGTTTCATAACCCAAAGCGTTGAACACCTCGGCAGGAAAGGCCGAGTCCTTCATCTTGGTTTCCTGAAGGCAGACGATCTCTGGACTATTTTCGGCGAGCCATTGCTCGACCCGGGGCAACCGGGCCTTGAGCGAATTCACATTCCAGGTCACAAGTTGAGTCACGGAGGCGAATCTATCGGCCTTCAGGACCAACGGCCACGAGGTCTGAGCCGGCGGACACGGGGGTCTGGCACCGCCGATAGAGTCGTCCGACGTGGCTGATGACTCTGCTTCCCCAATCGCAGGACCAAACGCGTGGCTCGTCGACGAGATGTTCGATCAGTACCGCTCCGACCCCGCCTCGGTGAGCGAAAGCTGGCGCGATTTCTTTGCCGGTTACACACCCGGGGCCGCAGCGCCAAACTCGAATGCTCCGGCAACGACAGTGATTGCACCCATCGCATCACCGGCCACACCATCTCCGGCGCCCGCATCGGCACCGGTACCGACCGCAACACCAACGGAACCACAAGGCACGCCCCTGCGGGGTGCAGCGGCTCGCATTGTTGCGAATATGGAGGCCTCACTCGAGGTTCCGACCGCTACGTCATTTCGCGAGATGCCTACCAAACTCCTCGAGGTCAACCGGAAGTCCATCAACGGTTACTTATCTCGAAGCCGCAGTGGCAAAGTTTCCTTCACCCACATCATCGGTTACGCCATAATTCGCGCGATCGTCGATGGTCTTCCCATCATGAATTCCTCGTTCAGTACCGATGCAGACGGCAAACCGTTTGTCATCCGTCACGAAAATCTCGGGCTTGGCCTTGCCGTCGACGTCGAGAAAAATGATGGGAGCCGTTCGCTGCTTGTTCCGTGCATTAAGGACGCTCAGTCCCTGAACTTTGCCCAGTTTTATGACTCCTACGAAGAACTCGTCCGCAAAGTTCGAGCCAACAAATTATCGCCTGACGATTTCAGCGGAGTAACCGTCACTCTCACGAATCCCGGCACGATCGGCACGTTGCAATCGGTGCCGCGCCTCATGCCGGGCCAAGGTGTCATCATCGGCGTTGGTTCGCTCGACTATCCCATTGCGTTCCGCGGCGCCGATCCCGCCACTATCGCATCTCTCGGTCTTTCCAAGGTCATGACCATGAGTTCGACCTACGACCATCGCATTATTCAAGGTGCCGAATCGGGACTGTTCCTGAAGCGCATTCAAGAACTTCTAATGGGAGAACACGAGTTTTACGAAAATATTTTCGAATCTCTCGGTCTTCCTTACGAGCCCGTCGAATGGGCCCGTGACGTCAATCCCAATGACCACGAGGATCTTTTTCTCGAAAAAAACCTTCAGGTTCGCGCTTTACTCAACATGTTTCGAGTTCGCGGCCACCTCGATTCCGATCTCGATCCTCTCGGCCTCACTGAACATCACCTTCATCCCGAACTCGACCCTTCGAACTATGGCCTCACGATTTGGGACTTCGATCGTGAATTTCTGACTGGCGGACTTGCTGGTCAGAACCGTATGACCCTTGCGTCGATTCTCGACGTACTTCACTCCGCCTACTGCCGAACAATTGGCATCGAGTACATGCATATTCAAGATCCGGTGCAAAAAGCATGGGTGCAGAAAAAGGTTGAGGGCGTAAAGTTCGAACTCTCACTCGAGGAAAAGTTGCATATCCTCGAACGGCTCAACGCAGCTGAAGCTCTCGAGCGATTCCTTGGAACCAAGTATCTCGGCCAGAAGCGATTCGGAATTGAAGGGGCCGAGTCGGCAATTCCCTTGCTCGACTCACTTCTCTCCTCTGCCGCCGACAATTCGATGCAGTCATCGGTGTTGGGCATGGCTCACCGCGGTCGACTCAACGTGCTCGTCAACATCGTCGGCAAAAAGTACGAGCAACTCTTCACAGAGTTTGAAGGCAACACTGATCCTGAATCCATACAGGGCTCAGGCGATGTGAAATACCACTTAGGTCAAACCGGCACCTTTACCAGCCCCGCCGGCAACACCATCGAAGTTGAACTTGCCGCCAACCCCTCGCATCTCGAAGCGGTTGACCCCGTGGTACTTGGCATGGCCAGAGCAAAAATGGACCAGATCGAACCGCCTGGCGATTATCCGGTGCTTCCGATTCTGGTTCACGGCGATGCGGCATTCGCTGGACAGGGAATCGTCGCTGAAACCCTCAATCTTTCCGAGATCACCGGGTACCGCGTCGGTGGAACGATTCACGTCATCATCAATAATCAGGTTGGGTTTACAACCGCGCCGTCAGAGGCTCGTTCATCGGTGTATTCAACCGATGTCGCAAAGATGGTGCAGTCTCCGATCTTCCATGTGAATGGCAACGATCCCGAGGCGGTGATTCGCGTAGCCCGGCTGGCGTTTGAGTATCGACAAGCATTTAATCGTGATGTTGTGATCGACATGGTGTGTTATCGCCGCCACGGCCACAACGAGGGCGATGATCCGAGTTACACCCAGCCCCTCATGTACAAACGCATCGACGAAACTCGATCAGTTCGGAAGATCTATACCGAAGCGTTGATGCGCCGCGGTGATATTTCACTCGAACAGGCCGAAGCATTCCTTGATGATTTTCAAACTCGTCTGCAAGTTGCACTAGACGAAACCCGATCTCAGGATGCGCCCCCTCCACTCGAACATGCTCCTTCACGGATATTTAGAGGCGTACTTCCCCACGTCGACACCGGCGTTTCTAAGGAAGACCTCGAAGCGGTCTTCGCTGCGCTTGAAAGCATCCCCGATGGCTTCACTGTTCACCCTAAGTTGGCCAAGCAATTCGAAGGTCGCCACAAGATGTTTTTTGAAGATGGCGAAGTCGATTGGGCACTCGGTGAAGCATTCGCCTTCGGGACTCTTCTGCACGAAGGCACCTCGGTTCGCGTCTCCGGCGAAGACTCCCGCCGAGGCACGTTCTCTCATCGTCACGCTGCCCTCATTGATTACGACAACGCTTCAGTACACATCCCCCTTACCAATGCAGCCCGAAACGATTCCCGTTTGTGGATTTACGATTCGCTGCTATCTGAATTCGCCGTTCTTGGCTTCGAGTACGGATACTCGGTTGTCAACAAAGACGCACTCGTAGTTTGGGAAGCCCAGTTTGGCGATTTCATGAATGGCGCACAGGTCATCATCGATAACTTCCTTGTCGCTGCTGAAGATAAGTGGCAACAGACCTCTGGCCTCGTGATGCTTTTGCCCCACGGCTACGAAGGTCAAGGGCCCGAGCACTCCTCCGCCCGCATTGAACGTTTTCTTACGCTTTCGGCGGGCGACAACATCCAAGTTTGTAACGCAACAACTGCGGCGCAGTTCTTCCACCTGTTGCGCCGGCAGGTTCGGCGTGAGGTGCGCAAACCCCTCGTCGTGTTCACTCCCAAGTCACTCCTGCGGGCAAAGTCCACGCGTTCTCCGGTAAGCGACCTCACTCATGGCTCCTTCCAAGAGGTTCTTGACGATGCTGGTGTCGCTGATGCTTCGACAGTTCGCCGTATCGTTTTCGCTTCCGGAAAAATCGGCGTCGAAGCACAAGCCGCCCGTGACGAAATGGGAACACCAGTTGCCATTGCACGCGTTGAGCAGCTCTACCCATGGCCCTACGAAGCGGTTGCTCGCATCACCGAGAAGTACGCAAACGCCGATGAGATTGTTTGGCTCCAGGAGGAACCAGAAAACATGGGCGCCTGGAATCACATCAAAGGCCGCTTGTACGAAGCACACGACGACACCCATTCCATTCGTCGGGTAAGTCGCCAGGAATCAGCCAGCCCAGCAACCGGCTCCTCGGCGATTCACCACGCCGAGGTTCACGACCTCATGGAAGCAGCGCTTGGCGGAATCTGAGAGCACGGGCGAAGGCTGGCGTGTTCTGGTTCATGAACTCTCTCGAGCCAATAGAAGATCTTTGGCGACGGCTTCCCACATTTGCGTTGAGAGCCCCAAAGACTTTGTGTCGATGCGCTCGTCGGCGCCATGAAACATGCGCCCAAAATCTTCGAAAGAGATACGTTCGCTGAAGAGTCCAAACCCGTAGGCGACTCGGTCGGCCCGGCGAAAGAATCGAGCATCTGTTGCGCCGACAGTGAGAAACGGAACTGTTTCAGAACCCGGATACCACTGCTGGGTAACTCGAGAGAGCGAATCCCAAAGTGGGGTGTCGATGGGCGATGAGCTCGAGGGGTCATTGTTAACTTGTTCAAACGTGACGGCATCAGCGAGATCACCGAGTGCCAATCGAAGTTCCTCCATCACCATTTCAGATGTGTGGCCCGGCAGGGTGCGGATATCGACCTCAAGTTCCACCATGTCGGGGATGACATTAATTTTCGACCCACCGTGAATCACGGTGGGCGCAAAAGTCGTGTGGGTGCAGGCATGAAACTGACGGGCCATTCCCACCGGAAGAAACTCAAGCGCATCGTCGAGGCCATCGACCGAAAGCATCGGTGCCGTGATCTCCTCGGGATAGCCCATTGACTCAATGAATCGTCGCCAAACCTCATGGATATGCGCCTCGGGCTGAAACTCCCCAATTCGGCGAACAACTTGAGCTGCAGTGAGTAGTGCGTTATCGGTCTTGTAGGGCTGCGATCCGTGCCCTGCGGTACCGCCGACCCGAATCCTGATGCCGAAGAGCCCCTTTTCCCCCACCAGCACCGGGAGTTTCAGTCCGCTGGGGCTCGGCAACGGGATTCCCCCTGACTCGGTGATGACGTAGTCGGCCATGACTGCATCTCGTTCGTGCTCCATCAGATAATCAGCGCCATACACCCCGGCAGATTCTTCGTCAGCAACGGCTAAATAAATGAGCGAACCGCGTGGGGTGAATCCTGAGCGGGCCAATTCCTTGAAGGCAACCGCCATCGACGACGTGATGTTGAGCATGTCAATTGCACCGCGACCCCAAACCTCACCGTCAATAAGTTCTCCGCCGAAAGGATCATGACTCCAGTTCGCAGCGTTCGCTGGAACAACATCGGTATGACCCATCAAGAGTAAGGCCGGCGCCGATGGGTCTGAGCCTTCTATACGGGCAACAAGACTGCGACGACCGGGTGCGGCGTCGTAGGTTTCAAGGTCAAGTCCCGGACCCTCAAGGAAACTTTCCAGCACGGATGCGCTTCGAATTTCACCGCCCGACTCGACAGTTCCGTCGTTCACGCATGCGGTACGAATGAGAGCCTGAAGAAGTTCGGTGCACTCTTGCTCACCTATTTGTGTTTTTGTACCCATGAAGCGAACAGTACGGCGCATGCACGAGAAAAGTCGCGAATCATCGAATTCGCCGCACAAAGACGGTTGCGAGACCAGCAGAATGCACTCAAAATTCGAAACCAAAGAGTTACACGCAACAAACTCCTATTTTGCAGAAATCACAAGTGAAACATGGGGAAAATGCCTGTGGAAAACTTCGGAGCCCACGAATACATCTGCAAACAGGCTCTCTCTTGAGTTCTGCTCTACACAAACGGTACCAAGTTGAGGTTTTGTCGCGCAGCAAACAATTCCACTTGAAATCGCATCACAAAAAAAGGTCAAAGCAGTGTATTCACCATTTGTGTGCGCGTTATGAGTACCGTTTTATTCGCAACGTCCTCACGATCCACGTGCGGCTTGCACTTCAGTAGCGATTCATGCAGCTGTTGTTGGTACCACACAAACGAAAACATGAAGACGCCGAGGAGGCGAATATGGCAGCAGTGAAAAAGCGGGCGGCCAAGAAGGCACCCGCAAAGAAGCGTGCAACCAAAAAGCGCGTAGCGAAAAAGGCTCCGGCCAAGAAGCG
>JBBEAV010000026.1:0-16995 GCA_040882655.1 Acidimicrobiales bacterium | reverse complement strand
ATTCGTGAGGGTGGTCGTACCGTCGGCGCCGGCCGCGTCACCAAGATCCTCAAGTAGGAGCAGCCGTTATGGCCCGCAACGACAAGCGCATCGCTGTCACTCTGGAATGCCAGGTGTGCAAGCGACGCAACTACATCACGAAGAAAAACAAGATCAATGACCGTGAGCGCATTGAACTCATGAAGTACTGCAAGTGGGATCGTGTGCACACTGCGCACAAGGAGACCCGCTGAGCGATCAGGCCGGCGACATGTCGTCGGTGCGGTTCGAGTCGACGTCGGTGGTAGCCCCCGTGGCCACCACCGACGTGACGCGTGTGGGTGGGAATGTTCGACGCGGTTTACAAGACCGACCACCAGTTATGACTCTTGTGAGAAACGGCGCCTATCGCGAGTCGAAGAAGACTTCGGGCAAAATTGGCAGGACCGCGAACGACAGCGCGGATGAAGGTGCTTCCGAAGCAGAGATGCAATCGCTCATCGCCGAGGCTCAAGCCGGTGATCGCAATGCTTTCGATGCGTTAGTGCGAAGAACCTGGGTCGAAACCTATTCCCTTGCGTTGCGTCTCATGGGCAACGAAGAAGATGCGCGCGACGTTTGCCAAGAGGCGTATCTACGGGCCTATCGCGGATTGCGTCGCTTCCGAGGCGATGCTCGTTTCACCACATGGCTCTATCGCATCACTGCGAATTGTGCGTCGACGCACTTAGGCCGCCGTCATCGCCACCGCCATGAACTTCTTGACGAGAAACGCGATGTCGTCGACGAATCGCCCTCAGCCGATCCCGTCGGCAGAGCGGAATCGGCTCGATTGCGTGATGCAGTGCAACACGCACTGGTTGCCCTTCCGCCCCGATTGCGGGCTGTTGTCGTACTTCGCGATATTTATGATTTGTCGCATGAGGTCATCGCTGCCGAACTCGGAATCTCGGTGTCGGCGGCAAAAGTTCGGTTGCACAGGGCCCGTCGTCGCCTTCGTGATGATGTTTTTCTGAAATCTGAGGTAGGGGATCGTCTCGAGGAACGAAGTGACCACGATGGATAAAGCCCCCGAGCTGTGTGATCGATTGGCGGAACTGCTGCCGGAAGCTCTTGATGATCCTGGGCTTTTTGATGGTGAGGGGGCTCGCCATATGGACCAATGCCTCCGCTGCCAGGCGGAAGGGGCCCGCTATCGCCGTTTGAGCCGCACCCTTATCGGCCTCCGATCGGTTCCGTCAGGTCCAATCGACCCCCATTTTCTCAATGAGCTCCTTGAAGGCCTGCACGGCGAGGCCGAGCGCCGTCAACGCCAGTGGAGCAACGGCCGCCGTGCCGCGTCCTTTGTTGGCCTTGCCGCCGCTACTGCTGCGGGGGTCGGGGGAGTCTTGGCACTGGCCAATCGGCGCCGTTCGGCCTGAGGATTCGCTGAGACGGAAACAACCCGGTTCGCAACGGCTGGGGGAGGGGGCATAGTGTGTCGGATCCGGACCTGCAGGGGTCTGGCCGAACGCGTCGGCCGGTATCCTTTCAAGATCGGCGTAATGCCCTAGGGCAGTAGCTCAATTGGTAGAGCACCGGTCTCCAACACCGACGGTTGGGGGTTCAAGTCCCTCCTGCCCTGCTCGAAAAAAGACCGCGTTGATGTTGACGCAATAGGTAACGAAAGTTTCTCGATGGCTCTTAACAGAGAACAAAAACGAATGTTGCAACGTCAGGGTGAACTGGGCCCCGATGGCGAACCCATTCGCACCCGTCGAGGCACCCAGCAACGCGCAAGGGAGCGCACCGGACCAGTCGAGTTCGCTCGTGAAGTTCGGTCGGAATTGCGCAAGGTCGCATGGCCCACGCGACCAGAGACCATCAACTACTCCATAATCACCATTGTCACCCTCATTTTTTTCACTCTCTTGATCTTCGGTATCGACTGGGTGTTCTCTGAGGCCGTCCTGAAACTATTCAACGCCTGATGACCATGAACGAAGAATCCAATTTCTCAACCGACGCAGTCGATGTGCCTGCCTCTGATGTGATTGTTGAAGAAATCATTGAAGAGATCGACGTCATTGTCGACGATGCGGGTCATATCGAAGTGATCGACACCGACGAATTGCTCGAGCAAGAGCGTCCTCGCCCACAGAGCGCGTACGACCGTCCCGGACGGTGGTTTGTCGTGCATACCCAATCGGGCTACGAGAAGAAGGTCAAACAAAATCTCGAAGCCCGAACGCAGTCCATGAATATGGAAGACAGCATTCATGAATGCGTCATCCCCATGGAAGACGTTATTGAGTTCAAGAACGGCAAGAAGCAGATTGTTCAGAAGAAAGTTTTCCCCGGTTATCTCCTTGTTCGATGCGATATGACCGACGACTCTTGGTACGTCATTCGCAATACGCCGGGCATCACCGGTTTCGTTGGCCAGGGGGCAAAGCCTTCGCCGCTTCCCCGTCGTGATGTCGAAAACTTCCTCACCGACAAAGAGGATTCCGACGAGGTCACTACAAAGCGTGGCAAGCCTCGGCTCGAATACGAGGAAGGTGAAACCGTTCGCGTCAAGGAAGGCCCATTCGCCGACTTCTCCGGAGAGATTGTCGAGATCAACGAAGATCAGCTCAAAGTTAAAGTGTTGGTCAACATCTTTGGTCGTGAAACACCCGTGGAACTTGAGTTCTCTCAGGTCGCAAAGCTTTAAGAACTACCGGCTTTGGCCGGAGGAATTGTCAGAGACGGTGCTCAGCCGTCAGAATCCTCTGCTGCCCGATGGGCGCAGGAACCAAAGAAAAGAAGCGAGTCGCACTCATGGCCAAGAAGAAGGTTTCGGCCGTTGTGAAAATCCAGATCCCTGCTGGTGGAGCCAACCCGGCCCCGCCGGTTGGTACCGCGCTCGGCCCTCACGGCGTTGCGATCATGGATTTCTGCAAGGAATACAACGCCAAGACGGAAGCACAAAAGGGCACCATCGTGCCCGTGGAGATCACAATCTTCGAGGACCGCAGTTTCACCTTTGTCCTCAAAACTCCACCGACCTCGATTCTCATCAAACAGGCTGCTGGTCTGCCGAAGGGTGCGCAGAATCCGTCGAAGGAAATTGTCGGTTCTATTACCGACGCTCAAGTGACTGAGATCGCACAGGTCAAGATGCCTGATCTCAACGCCAACGATCTTGAGGCCGCCCGCCTTCAGGTTGCTGGTACCGCCCGTTCTATGGGCATCGAAATTCGCTGATCGCAGTACCGGTTCGCACCCGCGAACCCGCCATGCCGCGGACAACCTCGCCCGGCAGGTGAATCGCTTGCACCCCACGTGGTGCCCGACCCGAGGGAGCCGAAATGGCACAGCACGGAAAGAAGTACAACGCAGCAATCGCATCATTCGATAGGGCCGCTCAGTACGGCTCGACTGACGCGGTGACCAAGGTCAAGACAATGGCGTCGGCAACGTTCGATGAAACCGTTGAACTTTCGGTCCGTCTTGGGGTTGACCCTCGTAAGGCCGATCAAATGGTTCGGGGAACAGTTGCTCTTCCCTCAGGTACCGGCACCGACGTTCGTATCGCAGTGTTTGCTACAGGAGACGCCGCTCAGGCCGCTCGTGACGCGGGCGCTGAATTTGTGGGCGCCGAAGATCTGCTTGCGCAGGTTGAAGGCGGAATGATGGATTTCGATCTCGTCATTGCCACTCCTGATCTCATGCCTCAGGTGGGCAAGCTCGGCCGACAGCTCGGCCCTCGTGGCCTTATGCCCAACCCGAAAACTGGCACCGTTACCCCTGACGTTGCCAAGGCTGTTGCCGACTTCAAGGGCGGCAAGGTTGAGTACCGTACTGATCGTCAAGGCAACGTGCATGTCCCGATTGGCAAAGTTTCTTTCGAGATTCCCGCCATCGTGGCCAACCTTCGTGCTGTCCTCGAAGAGCTCGAGAAGGCCAAACCTTCTTCGGCAAAGGGCCGTTATTTCAAGAAGGTCTCGCTTTCATCGACCATGGGTCCGGGAGTCAAGCTTGATCCCCAGCGCATGCTTGCGGTCGAAGAGGTCTGACCTAGGCAAGTAGCGCCCCGGCGTTGCGGGCTGGCCTCTGGGCACGCCCCGCCACTACTGTTTGCAATTCGTTCCTCCGGGAACACCCATCATCAAGGTACTGATGGTGGCAATTGAATCCGCTCGCCGCAGACATCCGGTGCCCCTCGGGGCGTAACAGGCTCGAAAGAGCCCACCTGACGAGGTGAACCTCCTATCACGGAGCGTTCTCGCGCTAAGCGGCGGACGCTCCGTTGTGTTTTTCCTGGCCCTGTTGTTTTCTGACTCGGTCGCCATTGGAATCACCAGCGTGGCAACCCGGTGCCGAGACACCCTTTGGATTGCTCCGAAGTATGACTCGATACCAGCCCAGCGGTGACCTGATGCAACGCATCGGGAATCCGGAAGAGACACACCAGATGAGAGGAGGTGCGATGGAAAACCCGAGACCGGAAAAGGTGGCGGTAGTCGAAGAAGTGCGCAAGCGCTTCAGCGATTCCGATGCTGTCTTGCTCACCGAGTACCGCGGAATTGATGTCAGTGGATTGGCAGAACTTCGTGCGGCACTTCGTGCAGCCGGTGGCGATTACAAGGTCTACAAGAACACGCTCGTGCGTCGTGCGACGAACGAACTAGGTCTTGATCTTGACGAACACCTGACTGGACCGACGGCCATCGCCTTCGTTCCTACCGGCGGAACCGGAGACCCCGTTGCCGTCGCAAAGGCCCTGCGTGAATTCGCAAAGGGCAACCCCAACCTGGTGGTGAAGGGCGGAATCCTTGGTGACAAATTACTCACCGAAGATGACGTCAAGGCACTGGCCAACGTGGCTCCCCGTGAAGAACTGTTGGCAATGCTGGCAGGACTCATTGCAGCCCCGATGGTGCAGTTCGCTGGACTTCTGCAGGCACTTCCCCGTGATTTTGCCTACGGACTTGCAGCACTTATCGAGAAGCAGGGCGGCGCTCCCGAGGTTGTTGAGACCCCGGCCGAAGCTCCTGCAGCCGAAGAGGCCGCTGCTCCTGAAGCCGAGGCTCCCGCCGAAGCTCCAGCAGCCGAAGACACCACCGAAACACCCGAGGCCGTAGTTGACGCTGCCGCCGAATCCAACGAAGAAGCCCCGGCCGATGCCGAGGGTGACACCCAGGAGAGCTGAAAATGGCAACCAAGGAAGAAATCCTCGATGCGATCGCCGGTATGTCGGTCCTCGAACTCAGTGAACTACTCAAGGACTTCGAAGAGAAGTTCGGCGTTTCCGCAGCTGCTCCTGTAGCTGTTGCTGCAGCCCCGGCAGCAGGCGGCGGTGGCGGCGAGGCTGCTGCCGAGAAGGACGAATTCAACGTCGTTCTTACTGGCGCTGGCGACAAGAAGATTCAGGTCATCAAGGAGGTGCGTGCACTTACGAATCTTGGTCTCAAGGAGGCCAAGGATCTTGTGGATGGCGCTCCCCAGACCGTTCTTGAGAATGCTTCAAAGGAAGATGCAGAGAAGGCAAAGGCCGCCCTTGAGGGTGCTGGCGCCAGTGTCGAATTGAAGTAATTCGATTTGCTGTTGGTGCTTCAAGTACCCAGAACTGTGTGCCGGGCCCCCCCCCGGGGGGGGGCCCGGTGCCGTTCTTGGGAGTAGGGGCAGGGGGCTGTGGGCCGCTCGTCAACTGCGGGAATCGCAAGAATGCTTGACCCACGGGGGCCGGGGGTCTATGTTTCGGCGCAATTCAACCGGGGCAGAAGTGGATGATCCCCCAATTGAGCGCCTGAATCCGCCAAATGGCCGGGATTCCAGGGTTGCTCTTCCTCGCGTCCTACCCCTAAGATCAGCAATCCGCCCTGCTGCATCCCGGGCTGCCTCGATTCGTCTCCGACGATCCGACGCGTCTGGGGTTCTCATTGCGTCGGACCCCATCGGTTCAGCGCAGTTCGAATCGCTTCCCGCAGTGCGTCATGTCCTTCCTTTACCGAGGAGTTCTCCTTGTCTGCTCGTCCGACCGTCCGTGACCGTTATTCGTTCGCGAATCTTGACGAAGTTCTTGATCTACCCGATCTGATCGCGGTCCAACGCGAATCATTCGAGTGGTTCCTCCACACGGGTCTTGCGGAAACATTCCGCGACATCAGCCCGATCAAGGACTTCACCGAAAATCTTCAACTCGAGTTGGAGTTCGATCCTGAAGATGAAGACCTGCGGCCGCCGCCGAAGTTCACGGTGGAGGAATGCAAAGAGAAGGACATGACCTTCTCAGCACCGATCTTTGTGCGGGCGCGTTTTCTGAACGCATCGACTGGCGAAATCAAAGAGCAAACCGTCTTCATGGGCGATTTCCCGATGATGACCGAAAAGGGCACATTCGTAATTAACGGCACCGAGCGCGTTGTTGTTTCGCAGCTCGTCCGTTCGCCGGGTGTCATTTTTCAGCCGGGTGAGCGCTTCCGTCTTCGTAATTTGCAGAAGCATCAGCTCGTTACCGGCACCATCCATCCCTACCGTGGCGAGTGGATTGAATTCGACGTTGAACAAAAGCCCGGCAAAGACGTCACCGCTGGTGCACGCGTTGCTCGTAAGCGTCGTCTGAGTTTGTTCGTTCTTCTTCGTGCGCTTGGTTACGACGAAGAAAACTTTCCCGGTTTTCTTGACCGCTTTGTGCGCCACTTCGATTTCCTCGAAGGCCAATGGGAAAAAGATCGTGAACTTGCGCCGACACAAGATGAGGCGCTTGTTGAGATTTACAAGCGGGCCCGCCCCGGCGAACCGCCGTCAGTGGAATCAGCAAAGGCGTACTTCCGTAACGCGTTCTTCGAGAACCGTCGTTATGACCTCTCACGAGTTGGCCGTTACAAGCTCAACCGTAAGCTCGGACCAGAACTCGACAAGATCGAGAAACTGTTCAATATCAAGATTGAGCGCCCGGAACTTGATCAGTCGGTACTCACTCCCTCTGAAGTTCTTGCATCAACTACCTATCTCCTGAACCTTGTAAACGCCGAGCCGGGTTACCGTCTCGACGATCAGGACCATTTCGCCAACCGCCGTATTCGCTCTGTTGGTGAACTGATTCAAAATCAGGTTCGTATTGGTCTTTCACGTATGGAGCGTGTCGTGCGTGAGCGCATGACAACTCAAGACGTCGAGGCCATCACGCCACAGACCCTTATCAACATCCGTCCGGTTGTTGCATCAATCAAAGAGTTCTTCGGTACCTCGCAGTTGTCGCAGTTCATGGATCAGGTCAATCCGCTTTCTGGCCTCACCCATCGTCGACGTCTTTCAGCGCTCGGCCCTGGCGGTCTTTCTCGTGAGCGTGCTGGCTTCGAGGTCCGCGACGTGCATTTCAGTCACTACGGACGCATGTGCCCGATTGAAACTCCTGAAGGACCGAACATTGGTCTCATCGGCGCATTGGCAACGTTTGCACGCGTCAATGCATTCGGATTCATCGAGTCCCCCTACCGCAAGGTCGTCAACGGTCGCGTGACCGACGAAATCGTCTACCTCGCAGCTGATGAGGAAGAGGAATACGTTGTCGCTCAGGCAAACGCACCGCTGAATCCCGACGGCACATTCCGAGCCGATCGAGTTCTTGTGCGTCGTTCACCTCAGGCCGCAACACTCGGCGAACTCAAGCTCATGCTTGAGCGAGACGTATTTTTCGGTGCGACTACGGAAATTTCAAACGTTGCTCCTGCCGAAGTCCAACTCATGGACGTTTCGCCAAAGCAGATTGTTTCGGTTGCCACCGCTCTCATCCCTTTCCTTGAGCACGACGATGCCAACCGTGCGCTCATGGGCGCCAACATGCAGCGTCAGGCTGTTCCGCTGTTGCGTTCAGAAGCTCCGTACATCGGTACCGGTATCGAATCTCGTGCTGCGCGTGACGCTGCCGACATGATCATGGCGGAAGAAGACGGCACCATCACCGAAGTCGATGGCAACACCATCACCGTTCAGTACAAGACCAAAGGTCGTACTGTCTATCGACTTCTTAAGTTCGAGCGTTCGAACCAAGACACCTGTATCAACCAGAAGCCCATCGTTGCTCAGGGTCATACCGTCAAGAAGGGCGACATCCTCGCTCACGGCCCTTCAACGGACAATGGTGAACTCGCACTCGGAAAGAACCTTGTCGTGGCGTTCATGCCATGGGAGGGCTACAACTTCGAAGACGCCATCATCCTTTCTGAGCGTCTTGTGAAAGATGATGTACTCACGTCGATTCACATCAAGGAACATGAGATCGACGCTCGTGACACAAAACTTGGTTCAGAAGAAATCACGCGTGACATCCCGAACCTCTCCGACGAAATTCTTGCCGATCTTGATGAACGCGGCATTATTCGCGTCGGTGCTGAGGTTTCAGCCGGCGATGTTCTTGTGGGCAAGGTCACCCCAAAGGGTGAAACTGAACTCACGCCTGAAGAGCGTCTCCTCCGTGCGATCTTTGGCGAGAAGGCTCGTGAAGTTCGCGATACCTCGCTCAAGGTTCCGCACGGCGAAAAGGGCAAGGTCATCGACGTCAAGGTGTTCAACCGAGACGACGGAGACGAACTTCCGCCTGGCGTGAACCAACTCGTGCGCGTGTATGTCGCTCAAAAGCGAAAGATCAGCGTGGGCGACAAACTTGCTGGTCGTCACGGCAATAAGGGTGTTATCTCAAAGATTCTTCCAATTGAAGACATGCCTTTTATGGCCGACGGCACCTCTGTCGACATCATTCTCAATCCGCTGGGCGTTCCTTCTCGAATGAATGTCGGACAGGTTCTCGAAGCGCATCTCGGATATGCGGCTCGTTACGGATGGACAATCGATGGCGAAGTTGTTGGCCAGCCCGCTGTTCGCGGCACGGAGAAGAAAACCCGCCCGGTGACTCCTCCGGCAACGCTTATCGCAACTCCCGTCTTCGACGGTGCCCATTGGGACGAACTCGAAGGCGCAGGTAAGCACCCGACGATCAAGAAGATCTTCCAGAACCTTGAGCCTGAAGCAACCGATGCTCGCTACGGCGATAACGGACGCTTGATGCAGGACAATGGAAAGATCCCTCTTTTTAACGGCCGCACTGGCGAGCAGTACGACAATCCAATCACTGTCGGTGTCGTGTACATACTCAAACTCGCCCATTTGGTCGATGACAAGATCCACGCTCGTTCAACCGGCCCGTACTCCATGATCACCCAGCAACCGCTGGGCGGTAAGGCGCAGTTCGGTGGGCAGCGATTTGGTGAAATGGAGGTGTGGGCACTCGAGGCGTATGGCGCGGCGTACTGCCTGCAGGAACTCCTCACCATTAAATCCGATGACGTTCTTGGTCGCGTGAAGGTTTACGAAGCCATCGTCAAGGGCGATAACATCCCCGAGCCGGGCATCCCTGAGAGCTTCAAAGTTCTCATCAAAGAAATGCAGGCTCTTTGCCTCAACGTTGAAGTGCTCAATACTTCGGGCGCCGAAATCGAAATGCGTGAGCTCGACGAAGATATTTTCCGAACCGCCGAAGAACTTGGCATCGATCTTTCACGACCGGAGCGCGGTAGTGACGAAGAAGATGCTCGCCGCCAGGCAGAGAGGGGCTGAAGTCATGGCAATACTTGACGTCAACACATTCGATCAACTTCGTATCGGTCTTGCCACTGCGGATTCAATCCGTACGTGGTCGAACGGTGAAGTAAAGAAGCCAGAGACGATCAACTACCGCACGCTCAAGCCCGAGAAGGACGGCTTGTTCTGCGAAAAGATTTTCGGTCCCCAAAAGGACTGGGAGTGCTATTGCGGTAAGTACAAGCGTGTCCGTTTTAAGGGCATTATTTGTGAACGCTGCGGCGTCGAAGTCACCCGCTCAAAAGTTCGCCGCGAACGCATGGGTCACATTGAACTTGCGGCCCCGGTAGTTCATATTTGGTATCTCCGTGGAACCCGTTCGTGGTTGGCCTACCTTCTCATGGGCACCGAAGCGCGTGAAGAAATCAAGGCTAAGCAACTCGAGAAGGTCATCTACTTTGCGGCGAATCTCGTGACGTGGGTCGATGACGAACGTCGTCACGGCGATCTCGCAGCACTCGAACAAGACATGCTGGCCGAGAAGGATCTCATCGAAAAAGATCTTCGTCTCGAACTTGATCGTCGTCACAAGGATCTCGAAGATGAGGTCAAAGGACTCGAAAAAGAAGGCGCGAAAGACGCCGATATCAAAGCCCGTCAGCGCGCTGCCGAGAAGGACCTTCAGTCCATCCGCGAGCGTTATGAAATGGAACGCGATCTTGTCGAGCGCGCCTATGACGAGTTCAAGTCACTTTTTGCTCGCAAGATCATCGAAGACGAAATGCTCTGGCGCGAGCTTGTAGACCGCTACGGCGAGTACTTCGAAGGTGGCATGGGCGCAGAAGCTATCGCCAACATGATCCATCGTATTGATCTTGATGCCGACGAGATCCGACTTCGTGAACAGATTGATCCGGCGGAAGGTCAAAAGCCGCTTTCAGCTCAACGCAAGCAAAAGGCCATCAAGCGCCTCAAGATCATCACGGCGTTTAATCGTCGTGACGATAACGGTCGTCGCATCAATGACCCACGGGCAATGATCCTTGACGTTGTGCCGGTGATCCCGCCGGAACTTCGCCCGATGGTACAGCTCGATGGTGGCCGTTTTGCCACCTCCGATCTCAACGATCTCTACCGCCGTGTGATCAATCGGAACAATCGTTTGAAGCGTCTTCTTGATCTTGGTGCGCCCGAGATCATCGTGAACAACGAGAAGCGCATGCTTCAGGAAGCCGTCGATGCATTGTTCGACAATGGCCGACGTGGACGTCCGGTAACCGGTCCTGGCAATCGGCCGCTGAAGTCGCTGTCGGACATGTTGAAGGGCAAGCAGGGTCGGTTCCGTCAGAACCTTCTCGGCAAACGAGTCGATTACTCAGGCCGCTCGGTCATCGTGGCCGGCCCGACCCTCAAGTTGCATCAGTGTGGTCTGCCGAAACTCATGGCCCTCGAACTGTTTAAGCCTTTCGTCATGAAGAAGCTTGTCGATGCTGAACTTGCTCAGAACATCAAGTCAGCAAAGCGCATGGTTGAGCGTCGACGCCCGCAGGTATGGGACGTCCTCGAAGATGTCATCAAGGAACACCCGGTTATGTTGAACCGCGCTCCTACGTTGCATCGTCTTGGTATCCAAGCCTTCGAGCCCGTGCTCGTAGAGGGCAAGGCTATTCAGATTCACCCGCTCGTTTGCGCAGCGTTCAACGCCGATTTCGACGGCGATCAGATGGCTGTTCACCTTCCGCTCTCGGCTGAAGCTCAGGCTGAAGCTCGGGTGCTGATGCTTTCTGCGAACAACATTCTTTCCCCGGCCGATGGTCGTCCTCTTGTCACCCCGACACAGGACATGATTATCGGTGCTTACTATTTGACTGAAGAGGTCGACGGTGGCCCCGGTGAAGGTCGTGTGTTCCGTAATCTCGAAGAAATTGAGCGTGCCTATGAAAATGGCGATATCAATCTTCATTCGCTGATTCAGTATCGCCATCCCAATCACGTGGTTGGTGAAGAAGCCGGTCGCAAGACCTACCGCATTACGACCGCTGGACGAATCTTCTTTAATACGACGTTGCCGAATGGTTTCGAGTTCCAAAACGCTCGTGTTGATAAGAAGGCAATGGGCCGTATCGTCGACGAACTGGCGCACAACTACGACAAGGCCGATGTGGCGCACAGTCTCGATCTCATCAAGGACCTTTGCTACCGCTTCGCAACAAAGTCTGGTCTCACCATCTCGATCGAGGACGTCAAGACGCCCGAGGTCAAGAAGGAGATTCTGGATCGCCACGAAAAGGAAGCGGAAAAAGTCGAGACCCAATTCCGTCGCGGCATTATCACCGACGGTGAGCGTCGCCAGAAGGAAGTTGAGATCTGGACCACAGCAACAGATGAAGTTCGTGTTGCGATGGAAGCCAGTCTCAAAGAAGACAAGTTCAATCCGATCGACATGATGGTCGGGTCGGGTGCACGAGGGAACATGATGCAGGTTCGTCAGATCGCTGGTATGCGCGGTCTCGTAGCGAACCCACGTGGCGACATGATTCCACGTCCGATCAAGTCGAACTTCCGTGAAGGCCTCACGATGCTCGAGTATTTCATTTCGACTCCTGGTGCTCGAAAAGGTCTGGTCGATACCGCCCTTCGTACTGCTGACTCTGGCTATCTGACTCGAAGGCTCCACGACGTTGCTCAGGGACTCATCATTAATGATGAAGATCCTTTTGCATCAGGTGGTCCGGTTCGTGGTATCTGGATCGAAGATATCGAGGCAGATCGTCCCGGTAAGCGGGCATGGCTCGAGACCCGTTTGTTCAGCCGCACGTTGGCCGACGACGTGACACTTTCCGATGGCACAGTGTTCTCCAAAGGCACCGTGCTCGGCGATGATGAAGTGGCAGTACTTCGTGACGATAAGCAGGTCACTCGCGTACGCGTGTTGTCACCGCTCACCGATGATTCGGATCTCGGTGTGTCGGCAGCGTGCTACGGGCTTTCGCTTGCATCTGGTGATCTAATTGAAGTGGGCGAAGCCGTTGGCGTAATCGCAGCACAGTCGATTGGTGAACCCGGCACGCAGCTCACCATGCGTACCTTCCACACCGGTGGTATCGCCGGCACCGACCTCGCCGGCGGTTTGCCGCGCGTGGTTGAACTGTTCGAAGCTCGCAGCCCTAAGGGTAAGGCAACGCTCTCTCGGCTCACTGGTGTTGTTCGTATCGGCGAAGACGAAGGTAAGGGCCGTGTCATCACGGTCATTGCTGACGACGGCGTCGAAGAGGCGTACATCGTTTCCGGTCTTGCCCGCCTCGAGGTTGTTGACGGACAGGAAATAGTCGCCGGTGACCCAATCGTCGACGGTCCCCGCGATCCCAAAGAACTCATAGAGATCAAGGGTGTGCAGGAAACCCAGCAGTACCTCGTCACCGAGGTGCAGAAGGTGTACCGCGATCAGGGTGTACCGATCCACGATAAGCACATCGAACTCATCGTCCGGCAGATGACTCGCAAGATCATTGTGCAAGAAGCAGGCGAGTCAGATTTCCTTCCCGGTGAACGGGTCGACTCCAAGGTGTACCGCGACGCCAGTCGTGCACTTGTCTTGGAAGGTAAGAAGCCGGCAGAAGGTCGCCCCGAAATTATGGGTATCACGAAAGCCTCGCTTGCAACCGAGTCATGGCTATCGGCAGCGTCTTTCCAAGAGACCACACGAGTGCTCACCGAAGCGGCCATCGAGTCCCGTTCGGATTCGCTGCTCGGCCTCAAGGAAAACATCATCATCGGTAAACTCATCCCCGCCGGAACCGGGATTGCCAAGTACCGCGATATTTCCACTGCGGCGCCTGATTACCAGCCGATGGAATTCTGGTCTTCTGGCGAGGACGATGAGGTCGGCGATCTTGCCGGGCTACTCGCCGAGCGTATGGCTGGGGATGTTGTTGCTCCTGCACCAATCGATCTCAACGAATTGGCCGCATTGGCTGATGCCGCTGCAGAAGCGGCAATGGCGGCTGAACTCGTTGCTGGTTCGGGTGACATGGCTGAGTCGGGCGAGGAACTCCCCGATGCGCAGGTCATCGAGCTTCCGATTGCTGAAGTTTCGGAATCAACCGAAATTATTGAAGAACGTGACTCTGCCGAAGAGTCTCAGTAGTCCCGGTTTCGGGGGGTTTGCCCTTTTTGGGCCGACCCCCCTAACCTTGCCCTCCGCTCCGGGGCCAGTTCCCGAAGCATGTTGAACGCCAGAAAGGTTTGTTGTGCCCACCATCCAGCAGTTGGTCCGTAAGGGCCGCCAGTCGAAGCCCGCAAAGGGCAAGACCCCGGCCCTCAAGGGCGCCCCGCAGCGACGGGGAGTGTGCACGCGCGTTTACACAACGACGCCAAAAAAGCCGAACTCGGCACTCCGCAAGGTGGCTCGTGTTCGCCTTTCCTCCGGCATGGAAGTCACTGCGTACATCCCCGGCGAAGGCCACAATCTCCAAGAGCACAGCATTGTTCTGGTTCGTGGTGGTCGTGTGAAGGACCTTCCCGGTGTGCGTTACAAGATCATCCGCGGCACCCTTGACACATCGGGTGTACGCGATCGCAAGCAAGCCCGTAGCCGCTACGGCGCCAAGAAGGACAGCTGATATGCCTCGTAAGGGTCCCGCACCCCGCCGCGAACTGATGCCCGATCCGATCTACCGGTCGGTAGTCGTCACTCAGGTTGTTAACAAGGTCCTTCAGCGCGGTAAGCGTTCTACCGCTGAGCGCATCGTTTACGAGGCCCTCACCATCATTGAAGCGAAGACTGGCAGCGAGCCGATTGCCACGCTGAAGCGTGCTGTCGACAATGTGAAGCCGCAACTTGAGGTTCGTAGCCGTCGTGTTGGTGGCGCCACGTATCAGGTACCGGTTGAGGTCCGTCCTCGCCGTGCCAACACTCTCGCCATTCGCTGGATCGTGGGCTACTCGCGCCAACGTCGCGAACGCACCATGGCTGAGCGTCTTGCCAATGAACTGATGGATGCCGCTAACGGTGTTGGCGCTTCAATCAAACGTCGTGAAGATCTTTACAAGATGGCCGAATCCAACAAGGCGTTTGCTCACTACCGCTGGTAGCAGCCACGTTGGTTTGTACCGACGCCCCGCCTTGTGCGGGGCGCCGTCGCGATAGCCAAAGTTTTTCTCAAATTCGTTCCTTTACAACTTCCCTTGACCGCCAGTCACATGACAGGACCTGAAGATGGCAACACGCCCGCATCCTCTTGAAAAGACCCGCAATATCGGCATCATGGCCCACATCGATGCGGGTAAGACCACCACGACCGAGCGGATTCTCTATTACACCGGCAAGAACTACAAGATCGGTGAAGTTCATGATGGCGGCGCCACTATGGACTGGATGGTTCAGGAACAAGAACGCGGTATCACCATCACATCGGCGGCGACGACCTGTTTTTGGGAAGACCACCGCATCAACATCATCGATACCCCTGGCCACGTCGACTTCACCGTCGAGGTCGAGCGTTCACTTCGTGTGCTCGATGGCGCCGTTGCAGTATTCGATGGTGTTGCTGGCGTAGAACCTCAGACCGAAACAGTGTGGCGTCAGGCCAACAAGTACAACGTTCCTCGTATTTGCTTCGTGAACAAGATGGATCGTCTAGGCGCGGATTTCTATGCCGCGCTCGACTCTATTAAGGATCGTCTTGAGGCCAACACTGCGGTGTTGCAACTTCCGATTGGGGCCGAAGGTAACTACAAGGGCGTTGTTGACCTTGTCACCATGGATGCACTGGTGTGGCTTGACGAAGAACTCGGCGCCAAGTGGGAAGTTCAAGAAATACCTGCAGATATGGTTGACGATGCCGAGGCCTACCGAGCCGATCTCATCGAAACTGTCGCTTCTGTCGACGAAACCCTTCTTGAGAAGTTCATTGGCGAGGAAGAAATCTCCGTTGACGAACTGCGGGCCGCCATCCGTAAGGCAACGATTGCGGGCGACATTATTCCGGTCCTTAATGGCACCGCATTCAAGAACAAGGGCGTCCAGCCTTTGCTTGACGCCGTTGTTTGGTATCTCCCGTCGCCCGTTGATCTTCCGCCGGTAACCGGTACAAGCCTTAAGGGAGATCAGGAAACTGAGCGCCCGCCTTCAGACGAAGCCCCCTTCGCAGCGCTTGCTTTCAAGATCATGACTGATCCGCACGTTGGCAAACTCACGTACTTTCGCGTGTACAGCGGTTCGCTTGAAAAAGGTGGACAGGTCATGAATGCCCGAACCACTTCGAAGGAACGTATTGGCCGTCTCCTCGAAATGCATGCAAACGATCGTCAGGATCTCGATGTTGCGTTCGCGGGCGACATCGTTGCCGGTATTGGTTTTAAGAACACCAAGACTGGCGACACGCTGTGCGATCCGTCGGCTCCTCTTGTTCTTGAAGAACTCATTTTCCCCGAGCCTGTCATTCACGTGGCAGTTGAGCCCAAGACCAAAGCCGATCAGGACAAAATGTCGAAGGCGTTGTTCTCGCTTTCAGAAGAAGACCCCACCTTCCAGGTTCGTACCGACGAAGACACCGCTCAAACGGTGATCTCCGGCATGGGTGAACTGCATCTTGAGGTGCTCGTCGACCGCATGCTGCGTGAATTTAAAGTTGATGCAACGGTGGGCAAGCCGCAGGTGGCTTACCGCGAAACAATCACGCAAACCATTGAGAACTCGACCTACACCCATAAGAAACAGTCCGGCGGTTCGGGTCAGTACGCCGAAGTCACTATTACGCTCGAGAACACCGGCCCCGGCGGCGGATACGAATTCCTTGACAAGATCAGTGGTGGTCGTATCCCGAAGGAATACATCCCCTCAGTCGATGCCGGCATTCAGCAGGCGTTGTCTTCGGGTGTACTCGCTGGTTACCCGACCGTGGACGTTCGAGCCATCCTCACCGATGGCAAGTACCACGACGTGGACTCCTCGGAAATGGCCTTCAAGATTGCCGGAACCATGGCATTTAAGGAAGCGGCCCGCAAAGCGAAGCCGTGCCTGCTCGAGCCCATCATGAATGTCGAAGTTGCTACCCCAGACGATTACATGGGCGACGTAATGGGCGATCTTTCTAGCCGTCGCGGCAAGCTCGGTGGAATGGAACAAAAGGGCAATTCGCAGATCATCCGAGCTCAGGTACCCCTCTCAGAGATGTTCGGTTACGCTACGGATCTCCGTTCACGCACCCAGGGTCGAGCCACCTACACCATGCAGTTCGACTCCTATCAGCAAATGCCGTCGAACGTTCAGGAAGAAATCGTCACCCGCCTTCGTGGTGAGTGATCTTCCGACCCAATCGAAGTATCGCAGTACTGAATCACAGCAGTGCAGTAAGCAACAACAGCAGTCGCACCTTTCCAACTCATAGAAATCGCCGCAGGGCACAACGACACAGGAGAAAGTAATGGCACGCGAGAAGTTTGAGCGGACCAAGCCCCACGCGAATG
>JBBEAV010000025.1:0-17001 GCA_040882655.1 Acidimicrobiales bacterium | reverse complement strand
CTGCAACCGCTGGTGCCCGGAACGGGACTTGAACCCGTAAGCCCCGAAGGACCGGGGGGTTTAAGCCCCCTGCGTCTGCCAATTCCGCCATCCGGGCGGGAATCGGCCCACGGTACCGCCCTCAGAGCACCCTCGGTGCACTGCCGGCCTCCGCCCCGCTCAGGCCACTTTGGTTTGGGGTTGGCCTGCCGGTTGCGAGTCACGATGACTAACCCGGAGCGTTGATCGACGTCCCTGCCGCTGGCCGCCCGCCGCTTTTTCGCCGGCCCCTTCGGTACCCCGCATGGCATCGGCCTCGACCGCACTCCACATGACAGTGCGGGCGACACCGGCCGTGGGCCCCGAGAGGCCGTTGGTAACAATGACGCCATCGATCATGTCGGCCAGCACCGATACCCAAGGCCGGCCTTTGATGCGCACCGAAACAGTGACCGCTTCGGTTCCGGCGTTGTCGACCTGACGCTTAATGGTGCGGTCGACACCAGCCAGACGAGGCGGGCTGCGGAAACCTGGCACCATTAGCCCGCCAGCACGTGCCACCTCGCCAAGAGATCGGGCGGCGGCTGCGAACCGCAGCGAGGAAGCTTCCATGGCCGCAATGATGCCGGAGAGGTGTGACAGTCCCTGCCCGTATCCGAACCGCTCCGTACGATGCACGAAATGACTGACGCTGAGACTCCCCTCAATCCGGCCCAACAAGAGGTGCTCGATCTGCTCGGTGCCAGCCCCGAAGATCGTCCGACATTCGCACCGACGCTCAAGGCCACGCTGCGGGCCGACCTCGAAGACGCGCTTGCCGATCTCGCAGACGAGATCAGCCCCGACGCACCAATGTTCGTTAACAAGCACGATCTCTCGATGGTGCACGGCTGCGAACGCCGCCACTTGGCCGAGAAAGAAACACCGTTTGAGTGGAGCCCGCCACTGGCTCGAGGCACCATTGCGCATAAGGCCATTGAACTGTCGATGCATCAACGAAGCCGGCCGATTCCGCTCTTGCTCGTTGACGAGGCCATGGATCGTCTCGAACGATCTGAGGACTCCATTTCTCAGTGGCTTACGACTTGCTCAGAATCAGACCGAGCTGAACTTCGGGCGTTTGCCAACGAGCGCGTTGCCACATTCCTCGAATGCTTTCCGCCGATGAAGGCCGGATGGTCACCAGTGACCGAGGCCCGCATGCGGGTTGAACTTCTTGACCATCGCATTGTGATTTCTGGCCGATCCGACCTCACCCTTGGCCGCGCCGATGGGCTTACTGCGGGAAAAGTCATCATCGATTTCAAGACCGGATCAATGTCGCCCTCGCACCTTGACGATCTCCGCTTGTATGCGCTGCTCGAAACATTGCGCATTGGCACTCCCCCGCGCCTTGCTGCTTCGTATTATCTCGATGCCGGAGTTGCCCAAGCCGACGCAATTACCGAGGCGGTATTGCACTCGGCGGTGGCTCGCACGGCCGATGGCATCCGAAAACTGCACGAACTTTCTGTCGGTACACGCGCCCCGGTGTTGCGCCCTAGTTGGGGTTGTCGCTGGTGCCCCATTCGCACCGAATGTGAGGCCGGTAAAGCTCATCTAGGTGTACTCGAAAATGAAAGCGATGCCGATCGTTTCGACGAAGATTAACCACGCAAATGCGATTTCTTAAAGCGGGTCAATAGCCGCTTCGGTCGCCTCTGCCTCGGCGATATGAAGTGCATCATCAGGCCCGAATGCATGATCAATAGCATCCATAGTGGTCAATCGATTGAACCCGAATCGCAGAATGGCAAAAACAACGAGAAACAGCGCGCCGGCTCCGGCGACCGTCCCCTGAACGCCAATGACATCAACTAACCAACCCTGAATGAGCGCACCAAGCGGCACCGCCGCTGTGAGAGTCATCAGGTAGAGCGCCATCGTGCGACCGCGCATCTCTTCTTTCACCTGCAACTGCACCGTTGTATTGAGACTTGCGGTGATACCCAAGTACCCCGCTCCAGCAAAAAGAAGCGCGATGCCCCCCAAAAAAGCAACCGGGGCTGCACCTAACGCAATAAGTGCAGCCCCATAGCCAACCATCGCAATGGCAAGAACACGACTTCGGTTGGCCCGGCCACCACGACCGGCAACGATCGGCGCAACAATAATTGCCCCGGCGCCAAGACAGGCAGCCAGTACTCCGTAGGCGCCATCGCCAATGTCATAGACATCAGTGGCAAAGACAACCAGCAAGTTGAAGAGGGGTCCGACTAACAGCCCGAGGGAAAACACCACAATGAGACAGGTGACAATTCCTGGAACAGTTCGTACATAACCCATTGCTTCGCGCATCTCGGCAAGTGGTTGATACTTTCCCGTCTTGGCCGCTCGAACCAGCGGTGGAACCGACACCACCATCAGCACTCCGACCATGGCCAGAAACGTCACACCATTAATAAAGAAACACCAACTGACTCCGAGCGTGGCCAGCACCACACCGCCAAGTGCGGGACCAAAAGCACGGGCGGCATTGAACTGGGTGGAATTGAGCGTTACCGCATTGAGTAAATGTTCTCGGGGAACCAGTTCGGTCACAAACGATTGCCAAGCAGCAACAGTGAAACCGCCGGCGAAGGCACCCAAGGTGAGAATGACAAGAAAAAAGGCAATATTGCGCACCCCTTGAACCCACACGATCCAGAGCACAAAGGTAATAGCGGCCTGAATGATGCCGCCGATGATCAAGACCTTGCGACGATCAAACCGATCGGCAACGAAACCGGCGTAGGGGCCGGTGATCACCATTGGCGCGTAGCCAAGGAACCCAGCGAAACCGAGCCAAGCGCCGCTACCGGTGATTGTGTAGACCACATAGGGAACCGCCACCATCTGCAGCCATGAGCCACTACTTGAAAGAAGTGAGGCGCTCCACATCCAACGAAAGTTTCGGTAGCGAAATGCTACGAATGCACTTTCATGCTTCGGTTGGGCTGGCTCTACCAATTCACTGGTCACGAAAGCCATGCTTCGCGAAAAGCCGGGCCCCGTTCGACCCAATCTTCGAAGGTGATGCCGTAGCGCACATGGTCTTCCCAGTTACCGTCAATCTCAAGGAATCCCTTTGCGGTTCCCTCTTCGCGGAGTTCAAGTTTCTCAACCACACGACGACTTGCCCCGTTACGCGGAACGATAGCGATTTCGAGTCGATGCAATGCAAGATCCTCGAAACAATAATTGGCCAAAACAATCACTGCCTCAGGGGTATAGCCAAAACCCGCTTTTGACTCGTCGATCCAATACCCGATGCTGGCACTTTGGAATGGGCCACGTTGCACCGAGGAAAGATTGATCTCACCGGAAAATTCACCATCAACAAAGATGCCGAATCCGTAACCAGTACCAAGTTGCCGTTCACGTTGGCGAGCGTTGCACCGAATGGTGAACGCCTCGCGGTTTTCGATGACATCGGGCGCTCCCGAAGGCCGAGTTGGCTCCCATTTTGTAAGCCACTCCTCGTTGCGGCGCCGTACTTCACGCCAAGACGAAAAATCAGTCGCTACGAGAGGACGAAGAAGTACGCGTCGTCCGAACAATGTGGTCACAGACTGCGATCCTAGCGACCAAGACTCCGTTACTTCGCAGCGAGCACTTAGGGCGTAGCGATGAGAGAAAGGGCTAATCCGTCAAGGATGTCTGATTCCGAAACGAGACACTCAGTAAGACCAAACTTCCGCATGGTCGAAACCAAAACACAGAGGCCACCGACGATGACATCGGCACGTTGGGCTTCGAGCCCTGGATTCTCTTTGCGTTGCTCAACCGATTCGGTCGCAAGCGTGCGGAAAACATCTTCAACCGCCGCCTTCGTGAGTACGAGGTGATGTATCTGATCGCGGTCGTATTCTTCGAGACCCAACTCGACCGAAGCCACGTTGCTCACGGTGCCTGCTAGGCCGACAAACGTGCGGGCCTCGCCAAGTTGTGGAATCTCTCGGGCGACATCATCGAGATGAAGTTCGATCACTGACAGTGCTTGGGAAAGTTCTTCGGCGGTCGGAGGATTGTGATGAAGCCATGCCTCGGTTATACGTACGCAGCCTATGTCGACCGAAATTGTTGAATCGGCTTCCGTGGTTCCAAACACAAACTCGGTCGAACCGCCGCCAATATCGCAAACAAGAAACGGCCCGAGAGCGGGGTCGAGGTCAGAGGTTGCGCCTAAGAACGAAAGTCGGCCCTCTTCCTCTCCCGAAATGACCTCGGGCATCACGCCCAAAATCTCGAAAGCCGCATCGAAAAATTCTCCACAATTTGATGCGTCACGGCAGGCCGAAGTTGCCGCCATTCGAATTCTTTCGACTCCGTGACGATCAATGGTCAGTCGGTACTCGCGCAAAACGCTCAGGGTACGTTCGATTGCATCGGGGTCGAGCTTGCCCGTTTTCTCGACGCCCTGGCCCAATCGCGTGATGCGCATGAGTCGCTCGAGTTGATTTCGACCGTCGGCAGTGATGAGGAGCCGAACGGAGTTCGTTCCGCAATCAATTACGGCAATCGGCGTAGTCATCGCTGAACTCTCGTAGGCGAATCAGCGGGGAGCAAATCCCGCTCGATGAGGCGATTGTTCGTCCATTCGCCAGCTGGGTCCTCGCCGCCAGCCAACCAATGGGCGTAGTGAGCATGAAGACATTTGAGGCCCTCTCGGGTGCCGCCCACCCCACCGTAGGGGGCTGGTCCGGTGTGATCGGGAGGCATGGCCAACTCGCGCTCAGTGGCATACGCCGCATGAGCAACAGCAATCACAGTTGGACCAAGCTCAGCCTCGGCGTCACGAACGCCGCCTTCAGATTCAAGTGTGCCTATGGCCGATCGCAAGGCTGGATCGCATAACCAATACAGCGTCGGCATTGGCGTACCGTCAGGAAGCAACGGCGAATTTCGTAAAACTGCAGGGTCACCGTTACTGCTGCGCACCACAACTTCGAACTCGCCCATCGGCTCACGACCAAGTAATTCGCCGACCCGGTTTCGTTCGTCGGCCACTGCGGTCACTTGCCCCAGCGACGACGAATAAGTCCGTAGATGATGAGGGCGCCGATTGCGACTCCCAGAACCGGCACCGCACGCTTCAACACTGGCGAACCGGCCTGTTCGAGAAGGTTGATGGCCTCGGGTTCGGGCTGATCAATCTTGCGAATCTTGGGGGCCTCTTCAGAAACTGTTTCTTCAGTTTGTTCCGTTGCGGCAACAGGCGCCGGCGCCGAATCGCTTTCGGGCTCAGTAATGACTTCGTCAACAAGAACGGTTTGTTCAAGGTTGTCGACAAACTGCATCAAGATTTTTGCGCTCACATCGGCAAGAACACCGCGACCGAACTGTGCAACCTTGCCAGTCACAGTGAGATCGGTCGTTACCGTGACGCGCGTTCCAGTACCGGCGGGCTCAAGCTGTGCGGTGATGGTTGCACTGGCATTTCCCTGACCACGAGTATCTCGACCCGATGCATCAAGCACCGCTTTGAAGTTCACATCATCACGTTCGATGAAGATGGCCTTGCCTTTGTACTGCGCCTGAATTGGGCCGACCTTCACTTTGACGATGCCGCGATATTCCTCGCCTTCGATCTCCTGCAACTGAGCGCCCGGCAGACAGGGGGCAATACGCTCAACATCGGTCAGCACCTTCCATGCCACATCAATCGGCACGCTTACATCGAAAGTGTTGATCAGTTCCATTGCTTGAGATCCTCCACGGTGTCGACGTCTGATGCGTCTCCGAGGCAGGCTACCGCTGCCACGAGGTCTGGCCTTTTTCGCAACAGCACTCGAGCCCCCTCGTCTCCGTCCTCGGGCAGGTCATCCCAAATTGAAGCTGCAAGCCGGACCGGATTTCCCCGAATTCCTTGATAGGTGGCAACAACAATCGGGAGTTCAGTCTCTGCGGCAGACACAAGCAACCAGTCCTCTGCCGTCACCATGGGCTGATCGGCCAGTCCGACAACAACGGCCTCAGCGCCGAGCGCTCTTGCTGCTTCTATGCCGGCCTGCAGAGAACTCGCTTGGCCTGAAGCCCAGCGGGGGTTGTCCACGATCGTTGCCCCTGCAGGGACGACCCCTGACAGCGACACTGCACCAGAAACCACCAGCACCGCTTCAAAGCAACCAGCAGCGAGCGCCGCCTGCGCTGCTCTTTCGACAAGCGCCTGATCGCCCAGCACTGCCAACTGTTTGAACCCGTCGGCAAACCTCGTTGAGGCTCCCGCGGCCAACACAATGGCTACTTGAGGATGAGGGATCGACACGCTTCTAGTCAATCACCCGCCAAGCATGAACGCTCCCGACCCCCGACTAGCATGGGGATTGCACGCTGGTGCAGGTCCGGCGCATTCGCACCGAGGGAGATCATGCAAATCACGGTGACAGTCAACGGCAAAGAGCGGAGCGGCGATATTGAGCCCCGCACGCTTCTGGTGCACTTCCTTCGTGACGATCTCGGTCTGACCGGAACCAATATCGGTTGCGATACTTCATCTTGTGGCGCCTGCACCATCCATGTCGATGGTGAGTCAGCAAAGTCATGCACCATGCTCGCGGTACAAGCAGACGGCCTCGAGGTCACCACCATCGAGGGCCTTGCCCAGGGTGACACGTTGCATCCAATGCAACGCTGCTTCCAACAAAACCACGGCCTTCAGTGCGGTTACTGCACCCCGGGCATGGTGATGGCGGCTATTTCTCTTTTGGACGAAAACCCGAATCCTTCCGAAGCCGATGTGCGCATTGGTCTCGAAGGCAATCTCTGTCGATGCACGGGCTATCACAACATTGTGAAATCCGTATTGGCCTGCGCTGCTGAAACCTCTGGAGCGTCAAAGTGATTCCCGCTGCATTCGACTACGTCCGCGCCGATTCGGTTGATGCTGCACTAAGCGCGCTCGCTGAACACGGCGACGAGGCGAAGTTGCTTGCCGGCGGACATTCGTTGTTGCCCCTGATGAAACTTCGATTGGCGACCCCGTCAGTTCTTGTCGATGTCGGGCGTCTCGATGACCTCCGCTACATCAATGACGCAGGCGATCACATCGCCATTGGTGCGCTCACTCGTCATCGCGACCTTGAAACCAGCACCCTGCTTGATTCTGCCGCTCCGCTTCTCTCTCATGCTGCCGGCCATGTTGGCGACCCTCAAGTTCGCCATCGCGGAACCATCGGCGGCTCAATAGCCCACGCCGACCCCGCATCCGATCTTCCTGCCGTCATCTTGGCCATGGGGGCAACCATCGTGGCCACCGGCCCTAGTGGAACTCGCGAGATACCCGCCTCCGAGTTTTATACGGGGTTCCTTGAATCCACGCTTTCCCCTGATGAGTTGTTGACAGAAATTCGTATCCCCAAACTTGATACGCAGGGATGGTCGTTTCAGAAGTTCAATCGTCGAGCCCAGGACTGGGCCATTGTGGGTGTGGCCACTGTTCGAGCCAACGGCGCAACGGGCGTGGGTCTCGTGAATATGGGCTCAACTCCATTGTTGGCATCGGCTGTAGTTAGCGCGGTAAATGCAGGGGCCAATGCCGCTGACGCGGCAGCGCTAGCCACAGAAGGAACTGAGGCACAAAGCGATATCAATGCCTCAGCCGAGTACCGCGAGCATTTGGTTCGTGTTCTCGTACGCCGCTCACTTGAAGAATCTGGGCTGTCCTAACAACAGTTCGATATCTGAGGTTGTTGCTATGCAACAGCGAATTTTGAGTTACAGATCAGTGAATGCTGCCTGAAGTATCGCTAAGCGAAGCGCTTATCCGACCAGTACGAGCAGCAATAATCTCAGCGCAAATGGCAACTGCGGTTTCTTCCGGTGTCCTTCCGCCAAGATCAAGCCCAATCGGCGCATGGAGTCGCGCCGAAACCTGTTTCATATCGGCTCCGGCCTGACTCAATCGCTCAAGACGCTCAGTGCACGTGCGTCGACTTCCCATCGCTCCGAGGTAGCCGACCTCGGTTGCGAGCGCCGCCACAATCGCCGGCACATCAAACTTATGGTCATGGGTGAGCACGCAGACTGCATCGCGTGGACTGAGACGCTCACCCATGTTCTCGAGATGACGATGAGGCCAGTCGACGACCACCTCGTCAGCAGTGGGAAAACGACGCTTTGTGGCAAACACTTCGCGCGCATCACATACCGTCACTCGGTAGCCCATCACTTTTGCAACCTTCACGAGAGCTCCCGTGAAATCGACGGCACCAAAAATGAGCATATGCGGAGGCGGAGCGAACGATTCGATAAAGACAGAGACCGCGTCTTCGCGCGCTTCACCATGAGCACCGTAATGGCGCACGCCGGTGCGCCCGCCTGCAAGTTCACCAATGGCATCGCGGATCACCACACGGTCAAGGTCGGGGTCGCCTAATGATCCGGCGGTATCGACACCCTCGCCAACAAGAATCTTGGCCCCTACTCCAAGACCTTCGATCACTGTTGCAAGAGCAACCGGTCGGTGGTCATTCACTGCATCTCGCCAACGGTCGTAAATGGATTCGCTCATACAGTCACCAGTCCATCGGTTCGATGAAGAGATGAACAGTGCCACCACAGGTGAGACCGACGGCGAATGCCTCATCGTCGCTGTAGCCGAAAGTTACAACGCGTCGATCACCGGTGGCCAAGATGTCGAGTGCTTCGGCAACCACAGCACCTTCAACGCAACCTCCCGAAACTGAACCAGCAACCTCTCCGTTATCGGCTACTGCCATAGAAGCCCCGGGAAGGCGTGGACCAGAACCTTCGATATTGACCACGCGTGCGATCGCTACTTGATGTCCGGCACGTCGCCATCGATCGATATCGCTCGTGATTTCCTTCACCGGTCAACCTCTTTGAGTGTTCGCAGACCTGCAGATCGTAGGGGTCGTGGGGAAGAGTCAGAGATGATGTCCGAAAGACGGTCGAGGGAATCGAGCGAATGTCCTTCAATGAACTCATCGATAAATGGCAAAGCGGCAGCCATTCCCCTCGCTAAGGGCGCATAACCCTCGGAGGCCTTGAGTGGATTCGCCCAAACAATGCGGTAGGCAACGCGAGACAAGCGCTCCATCTCGCTGGCCAATTGTTTGGCATCACCGCGATCCCATCCGTCGGAAAGGATCACGACGATGGCCCCACGCGCCATTCCTTTTGTTCCGTACTCATCATTGAAACGACCAATCCCCTCGCCTAAACGAGTACCACCAGACCAATCGGGGACTGACGCGGTTGCCCGCCGCATGGCTTCGTCCGGATCGCGGGTAGTGAGTTCGCGGGTGAGACGGGTGACTCGAGTTCCAACGGCAAAGGCCTCAACCTTGGCCCGGGCATTTACCGCCGCATGAGCAAACCGAAGAAGCGGCCGGCTGTAGGTCGTCATCGAACCACTGACATCAGCCAGTATCACGACTCGTCGAGGTACTCGTGACCTATGGCGTGTTCGAAGGCGCATTGGCTCACCACCAGTACGAAGAGATTCACGAATTGATCGGCGCAGATCAAGGTCACCTCCTCTGCGATTCGAACGTTGGCGACGTTGCGATTTGCGGGTAATCGCAACAACTCTCATTTCGGCAATGGCCCGGTCAGATTCCGCTCGCTCTTCTTCACTCAAGGCTGCGAAATCCATCGCGCGGAGCGTTTCCGTGCGACTGAATCGAAGCAGTTGCGTATCGTCGCTTTCGGCTTCGGAAGTATCGGGTTGGTCACTATCGCCGTTATCTTCGTCACCCACTACCAGCGATTCACCGGCGACGGGGGCGAGATCTGTGAGTGCAATCTCAGAACCAAGGATCCAGTTTCGAAAAACCAGGTCATAAAGAGCAATCTCCGCCGGAGAATGTGCCAGCGTTGCTCTTCCCGCCCAGTACACCGAACGCAGATCCGTTCCGAGCAGGCCAGCAGCCTCAACAAATGCGACCGTGCTGCTCACCGGAATAGTGAGCGAAGCCATACGCAATAGTTCGACAAGACCGATGATTCCGTCGTTGGCCATGAGATGGCACTCAGCGCTGTCGTTGCGCTGATTCAACCAGTGCAGGAATTCCGTGAGCCCGAACCCGCTCTGCGTCTTCACGGTATTTCACGACAGCCCCTAACGAAGCCTCGACTGAATCAGCATCGATTGCAGTTTTTCCAAGCGCCGTCAGCGCCATTACCCAATCGATGGTCTCGGCAACACCCGGCGGCTTGAACAATCCAATCGTTCGAAGTTCAGCCACCAAAAGTGACACTTGTCGAGCAAGAACCTCGTTTGCCCCCGGCACTCGCAACGAAACGATCGCAAGTTCTCGGTCAAGATCGGGATGCTCAACCCAGTGGTACAGACATCGCCGCTTCAACGCGTCGTGAACATCACGAGTGCGGTTCGAGGTGATGACGACGATTGGGGCAATGGCGGCACGAAAGGTGCCGATCTCAGGAATCGTGACAGCGTTGTCAGCGAGCATCTCTAACAAAAACGCTTCGAACTCATCGTCAGCCCGGTCGAGCTCATCGATAAGCAGCACCGGAGCAACGACATGGCGCGACGAAATTGCGTCAAGTAGCGGCCGCCGAATGAGAAACCGCTCGCTGTAAAGCTCATTTTCCACCTCGGCCACATTGGTACCGATTGTTCCGGCGGCTTCAGCGGTGCGCAGATGAAGTAACTGGCGCGGGTAGTCCCATTCGTACAGCGCTTGTGCAGCGTCGAGGCCTTCATAACACTGCAAGCGGATGAGTTCTCCACCGGTTCGAGCGCTCAATGCTTTGGCTACTTCGGTCTTGCCAACACCCGGTTCACCTTCAAGTAGCAGCGGCCGGCCCATGGAAAGAGCAAGGAATACCGCAGTGGCCAAGCCCTCGTCGGCCAAGTAACCAGCATCGGCCATACCGGCAGCGACCTCAGCAATAGAGGTAAACGGTGTGTTCGTCACGGGCGAAAGGCTACCGGCGGGCGGTAGCGAACCTCGAAATCAACCTCAGGCCGTAGCCCACACGATGACTTCTGCCCCATCTGAACCCGCCTGCAGCGAATGCGGGCCTTCTTCCGTGAGGCGCACCGCATCGCCGGCATCAAGCAGCTCGGCACCATTGAAGTGCACCGCACCGACAGCAACGAAGACATGAACATGGGCGGCAGTGGGAGTTGCCACCAGTTCACCCGAGCGAAGTCGACCCACGTACATGACCGCATCACGCTGATTGATTTCGATCGCCGCACCACTTGCGGGGCCCCCGGCGATTGGAACTAATCCGCCTTTCTCGATCAACTCACCTACCTCAACTTGTTCATAACTTGGCTCAAGGCCCGGAGTATCGGGAGGGACCCACATCTGCACGAAGTGCGCTTCGATATCGGGGCTGGGATTGTGCTCAGAGTGGCGGATGCCGGTGCCGGCAGTCATCCTCTGAGCGAGCCCCGGCGCAATGATGCCGTGATTTCCCAGCGTGTCTGCGTGTTCAATCTCGCCAGAAAGCACCCAAGTGATGATTTCCATATCGCTGTGCCCATGCATTCCAAAACCAGTAGTTGGCGCCACGCGATCATCGTTACTTACAAGTAAAAGTCCATGGCCAGTATTCGACTGGTCGACATAGGAGCCAAAACTGAAACTATGACGTGAGTCCAACCAGCCAATGTTTGTCTCGCCCCGAGAGTGCGCTTTACGAACTTCGATTGCCATGCGTATCAGCCTCGCAAAAAGAGAAAATAAAAAATCAGAAACATGCCTACGGTGACACCTACTGATGCGACGAGGGTCAACTTCGCGGAACTTTGCCAACGTGGTTTCGTTGCGGGTACATCACGAGGCTTTGGATTAATCGGTTGAGTCATCGGAACAACCTGATCAGAGGCCGTTGACTGCTCGCCACACCCGCTCGGCGGTATAGGGCATGTCAAGGTGTGTCACACCGAATGGAGAAAGTGCATCGATGACGGCGTTCTGCACTGCAGGAGTGGCACCAATAGTGCCGGACTCGCCGATTCCTTTCGCCCCGAGCGGATTCACTGGAGAAGGTGTTTCCAATGGAACAAGATCGAAGCTCGGGTACTCGGCAGCAGAACCAAACGCGTAGTCGGCGAGATTTGAGGTCAGTGGGTTTCCATCCTCGTCGTACATCATGTGTTCGAACAGTGCTTGACCAACACCTTGGGCGATTCCGCCGTGGCGCTGTCCTTCAACAATGAGCGGATTGAGAATCCGACCGGCATCGTCACAGGTGACAATGCGGCGCAGTGTGGTTTTTCCGGTTTCGGTATCGATCTCGACGACAGCCACGTGGGCACCAAAAGGAAACGTTGCATTCTCCGCAGTGAACGTAAGCGCCGCCTGAATCGGAAGACCAGTAGCACCTCCGCCAATTGGGTCAACGATGTCTCCGGCGGCGCCAACCTCGGCCCAGGTCTTCACAACTGCCGGCGTGCCGGCAACGTGGAACACTCCCCGATCAACATCGAGTTCGATGTCATCGACATTCGCTTCGAGAAGTTCAGCGGCAACACGGCGGGACTTATCGACCACCTCGCCGGTAGCGGTCCAAACCGCAGAGCCCCCGAGTTGAAGTGAACGCGACCCCATCGTGCCGCTGCCCTGAGCAACGCGATCGGTATCGCCAGCCACCACGTCGATTTGATCCATGGGAATGCCAGTCAAGTCGCTCGCAAGCATCGCCCATGCCGTGTTGTGACCCTGACCATGGGAGGACGAACCCGTGTACACCGTGAGTCCACCGTCTTGGCTCACTACGACCTTGGCGAACTCGCCTTGGTTTCCGGCCGGACCAGCGGTGATTTCGACATAGACACAAATGCCAATGCCAACCTGCACTCGATCGCCCTCCGCTCGGCGAGAGGCTTGTTCGGCACGCAGCCCTGCATAATCGGCTTCGGCAAGAGCGAGATCGAGTGCTGCTTGATAGTTGCCGCAGTCGTAGACCGCGCCAGTTTGGGTGGTGAAGGGAAATTGATCGGCGCCTATGAGGTTTAAACGTCGGACCTCGACTGGATCCATTCCGATTTCAGCGGCGAACAAATCGAATGCGCGCTCAATGGCTGCGGTGGCCTCGGGGCGACCTGCACCGCGGTAAGCCTCGATGGGGGTTGTATTGGTCATAACTGACTTCACGTTGCATTCCACTTTGGCAATGTCGTAGGTACCCGGGGCCATGGTGCGGGTCATAAAGGGCAGGAATGTTCCCATGCCCGGGTACGCACCCACGTCTTGTAACACCGTGAGGCGATAGGCCTCGACTTTGCCGGCACGGGTTCCGCCGATTTCAACCTTATGAACCTGGCCGCGACCATGAGGCATGCACACCATGGACTCACTTCGCGATTCGGCCCAACGAATTGGTCGACCAATGGCACGGGCTACCCAAGGAAGCAACATTTCGTCAGCCTGCAAATTGATCTTTGCGCCGAATCCACCACCTACGGCGGGAGCAATGACATGCACCTGCTCGGGTTCGAGCTCGTAGACCCCTGCAATCTTTCCTTTTACCGAATGTGGGGCTTGGGTGGAAGACCACATCACTAAACGGTCGTCATGCCAAACAAGGGCCATCGCTCGGGGTTCAAGGGGGACAACAGCAACCCGTTGATTGACAAGGTCTCGGGAAACGACAACCTCGCAGCCGTCGAATAATTCCTCGGTGTAGCCAAACGGAACTTCCAGGGCGGTATTGGAACCATGTTCGGGATGGAGCAAAACCTGATCGGTAGCGGCAAAGACCGGATCAACAACAGTTTCAAGTGGATCGAAGTCAACAATTACCAGTTCTGCAGCATCCTCGGCCGCAACAGCAGATTCCGCCACGATCACTGCAACCGCTTCGCCCACAAAGCGCACAACATCTGATGCCAACCACGGGCGCGACAGCACATCGGGGATCATTCCCGGAATTGCAAGCGGCGCAGCACCGAGATTTCCGGCTGCAGCAATATCGGCTGCCGTATAAATCGCCACAACACCCGGGGCAGCCAGCGCCTCAGAAACATCGAGTTCGGTGATACGCGCGTGAGCAATCGTCGAGCGCACGAAATGGGCGTAGAGCGCACCCGCTAAAAGGGGCTCCTGCAAATCAGCGGTGTAGCGGGCTCCGCCAGTGAGAAAAAGTGGATCTTCGCGGCGCTCGACTCGGGTACCCATAACGCTCATGTAGTCCACTCCCCTAAGGCCTGCGATTAATAAAAGCAAAGGCTAGTGGAGGACCATGTCCTGAGACTCAGCGGGCGAGGGTGGAACCAAGCCCTTCGAAAGGCCACGTATCGGGGACGCGTACCGGATCTCGAGCTTCAGGAAGCAGGTGGTACACCTCTTCTCCGGCCTTGGCATAGCCGTACTGCTCTCGGGCCAGGCGCTCGATTTCGGCATCCGTCTGCAACGCATCCACCTGCGCCTGCGCATCGGCATTGGCTTGATCAAGTTCGGCGAGACGCTGTTCAGCGGTCGCTGCGGTCTTGCGCTGATCAAGCAGAGTGCGAGTAGGGGCAAGAAAGGCAAAGACGCCGAAGGTGAGGATGACCAAAATCACTGGGGTGATGATCCAGGTTGTTCGGGCCAGAAGAGAGCGTTTTGTTTTGGCGTGCTTGGGCCCCGGGGCGTTTGCAGGCACACCAGCGCGCTTACGCGGCGCAGATGATTTCGCGCGAGATCTCCGGGACGGGCGAGCCATAGTTAGCGACCCACCTGCTTGATGGCCGAAGCACCCCAATACGCCGCGGCTTCGCCCAGATCATCTTCGATACGAAGCAGTTGATTGTATTTTGCCACTCGATCGCTGCGGGCCGGCGCTCCAGTTTTGATTTGGCCGCAGTTTGTGGCCACCGCCAAGTCGGCGATGGTGGTGTCTTCTGTTTCCCCTGAGCGATGAGACATGACCGCGGTGTAACCAGCTCGTGTGGCCATTGCCACTGACTCCAATGTTTCGGTCAGTGTTCCGATCTGGTTGACCTTCACCAAAATAGAGTTAGCTATTCCGGCTTCAATCCCGCGGGAGAGGCGCTCGACATTAGTGACGAATAGATCGTCGCCAACGAGTTGCACCCTGTCTCCCAGCGCGGCAGTCAACTTCGACCAACCGTCCCAGTCCTCCTCGGCCATACCGTCTTCGATGGAAACAATGGGGTATTTCGAGACGAGATCCTCGAGGTATCCGACCATCTCGGCAGGAGCCAAGGTGCGGCCCTCACCCGCTAGGACGTAGTGACCGTCCTTATAAAACTCAGTCGAAGCCGCATCAAGCGCTATCGCCATATCAGTGCCAGGGGTGAAGCCGGCCTTTTCGATGGCCTCAAGGAGCAATTTCACTGCGTCTTCATTCGATGCGAGATTCGGCGCGAATCCGCCTTCGTCGCCGATAGCGGTCGAAAGGTTGCGGTCGTGCAGAACCTTCTTGAGCACGTGGTATGTCTCGGCGCCCCAACGCAGTGCTTCGCTAAACGACGCAGCACCCACCGGCATGATCATGAACTCTTGAACATCAATGTTGTTATCTGCGTGTTCGCCACCGTTCAATACGTTCAACATCGGAACGGGAAGCACATGAGCATTGACACCACCGATGTAGCGATACAGCGGCACTGCCAATTCATCAGATGCTGCTCGCGCTACGGCAAGCGAAACACCAAGGATTGCGTTCGCACCGAGGCGGCTTTTGTTATCGGTGCCATCTAGATCAAGAAGTAACCGATCGATATCACGCTGATCAAGCGCGTCGAACCCGACAAGCGCATCGTAGATTTCGTCGTCGACATGCGCTACAGCGTCGAGCACGCCCTTGCCCATGTATCGGGTTTCACCGTCGCGTAACTCAACTGCTTCAAACGCTCCGGTAGACGCCCCCGACGGAACAATGGCCCGACCAGTAGCCCCTGATTCGAGAATGACCTCAACCTCAACAGTGGGGTTCCCACGACTATCAAGGACCTCACGGCCAGCAATGTGTTCGATGATGCTCATGGGGTCGGGGACTCCTCGTCAATGGTGCTTCGGTGGAAGTTTTTCACGTCGACGCGCGACCGGTGGGGACGGTCAAAGAACCGCGCGTCCGCCTAGTTCAGCACTTCGTGCCGCATTGCGGTAGTTCACCGCTGCCGCCCGTAACGCAGTTTCAGGGTCAACCCCAGACCGCCGAGCCTCATCAACGATGGCAAACAGCAAAGCCCCAGTGGTCTGATCGTCAATGCTGGAGTCAAAATTCTCTAGGGCGATGGCGACTGAGGCGGGCACGGGCAGCGAATCAATGGTTGCGAAGTCGAGTGCACCGGCCTTCTTCTGAACCTTTAAAGCGAAAAGTAACGCCGGAATCGCGTCGGGTACTCCATCGAAAACGCTCTCTCGGCCCTTTTCTGTTTTTTTACTCTGTTCCCAGTTGCGAACCACCGCTTCAGCATCAGCCACAGTGACGTCACCAAACACATGCGGGTGTCGTAATCGCAACTTATCGTGCACGTTGAGGGCAACATCGGCGATGGTGAACTGACCCTCCTCAGATGCCAACTGGCTGTGAAACAGCACCTGAAACAGCAGATCTCCGAGTTCCTCTTCGAGATGGTCGTAACCAGTTCCTGCAGCGACATTGAGTTGGTCAATCGCTTCGAGAACCTCGTAGGACTCTTCAAGAAGATGTCGTCGCAGCGATTCATGTGTTTGCGCTTGATCCCAGGGACATTGCGCCCGCAACAGCGCAACTAGTTCAACAAAGCGAACGAGTTCATTGGCTACAGGTGCGGCCATTTCTGCGATGTACACCGAGGTCAGATGATCGGCCTTGACTCGATCAAGTTCGAGCCAAGGAACTTCACTAACGACCTCGTCGGGAAGGCCGAGTCGCTGCAAGACGATGACAGTTGCGTCTTTCGAAAGGCAGGAATCAATTCCGGCATCAAGTGCCAGTTTCATGTCAGAGAGAACGTCTCCGGAGTCACACTGAGCAACGAGGAGTGGGCCGCGCTCCCCCGCAGCCTCACTCGCAAAGCGGTTCCCATCAACAATGCGAACACCTGCTGCAACGGGGTCAACACCGAGG
>JBBEAV010000024.1:0-17389 GCA_040882655.1 Acidimicrobiales bacterium | reverse complement strand
AGCTGATGACCGAGCCAGGCCTGTAACGCCAATTGGTCGGCGGCGACTTTGCTGGCGGCATAGGGCGTTACAGGACGAAAGGGAGTGGACTCGGTAATGGGAAGTTCTTCGGGAGTGACTTTTCCGTAGATATCGGCGCTGCTTACTGCCAGTACTCGCGGCGCCCCGTTGTGCACGCATGCCTGCAGCAGATTGAGGGTTCCTTCACCATTGACGAGGAACGTTTCGAGCGGATGATCCCAAGATGCGCCAACATCGCTCCAACCCCCAAGGTGGTACACGACGTCGGGACGGATGTCGGCCATTAGCGCAGCCACAGCCGCGCCATCAAGAAGATCGGGTCCATCGGCGCGATCGACACCGACAACGGTGTCACCCTCGCTGAGTAGGTGCGCGCATAGGTGCCGCCCAACAAACCCCGCTGCGCCAGTAACTAAAGCCCTCACGCTGTCACCTTAGGTCCGGGCCGCGCGTGCCAGTTCGAACAGTGAAATCAGTTCATCGGTGGATCGATCCCAAGAAAAATGAGAAAGACGTTCGTCTCCGGCCTTCACTAACGCTTCGGCTGTTGATTGATCATCAAGCACGGTCTCGATAGCGGCCACGAGCGATTCAACATCCCCCGGTTCGGCCCACTGTGCTGCGTTGGCCAGCACCTCAGGCAGTGATCCCGTTCGGGTGGCAATAACGGGAACCCCTGCGGCCATGGCTTCGAGCGGAGGAATACCGAAACCCTCAAGAAGTGACGGGTAGACAAAGGCGACTGTGCCGGCGAGAAGATCGTCGCGGTCGTCATCGGTCAACCAACCGGTTCGTCGAATACGTGAACGATTCGGCGATGAGTTGATGACCTCTCGGACTGCGTCGACTCCCCAGCCGTCAGGTCCTGCGATCACAAGATGCAGATTGGGGCGATTGGGAGCAATCGCATCGAAGGCACGAACGAGTGAGGGAATGTCTTTGCGGGGTTCGATGGTTCCGAGAGAGAGGAGGTAGGTATCGACGCCGGCAAACTCACGACCGCGAATGGCCCGTTCGTGACGAGTGGCATCGTCGACGCGTTTTGGCCCGCCGAGGTGGATGGCCCGCACCCGATCGGGTTCGACGTTGAGAGTGGAAATGACATCGTCGGCCACCGCCTGCGAGGGCGTGTTAATCCAGGCGCCATCAAGGATTTCACGGCGCAAAAGTGCGGGGACTTGTTGAACATCGCTCGTGCACATTTGAGGGAAGTGCACGGCGGTGAGATCGTGAACCATCACCACACGAGCAGCGTGTTTCGACGGCGGGACGACATAGTTCGGCCCCCAAACAAGGTCGATAGTTCCTGTCCACCATTCGATCGGCGGCCACGGGCCCCTGCGCCACATCATGCGCAGTGGGCGGGCCACCATTGGGCGGCGATGAGCCACAACACCTTCGGGGAGTTCGTCAAGCATCGGCCCGGCCCCTCGCCGAGAAACAGCGAAGGCGGAGATTTCAAGCCCGGGGCGGGCGAGGCGGTGGAGGTAGGTGCGGGTGACGCCGCCGATACCTGTGCGATGGCCAATGAGCGAGGTTGCATCAACAGCAATGCGCACGTCAGCGGCGTCCGGCTGCTGCGAAAAGACGCGACAGGGTGCTCATGGCTGCGTTCATGCGCTCGGCGCAATGTGCGGGGTCGGGTAGCGATGCGCCGGTTGAGCGTTCCCATTCACGCCGTTGCACCTGGAGGCGCTGGAATCCGAGTATTCCAAGGCCCAGACTTACGCTGAGGACCTCGTGAGTTGCTCGTTTGACGGGTTCGAACGGAGAGTTTTCCACCTGGATCAGCGTAGACGGGGGTCAGTAGGAACGGACACCGGGACGGCTACCTTGGAAGGCGTTGTGACTGTTCCCGAACCACCCACCTCGCCGTCATCCGGGTCTGAACCTGGGTTCGAACCGGTGCCAAACCCTGTTCCTGACGAGGTTCGACCGACTTCGGCATTTGACGAACTGCTCTCTGGTTTGGCGCCTCAGGCCCCGGGGCCAGCAGCAACTCCCGCCGCACCCACGTTCCAAGATCTCTTCGATATCGAAGAGCCCGATGGCCCTGCACCTGCCGTGGTTGCAGTGTTAGTGGCTCATAATCCGGGACCGTGGTTTGAGGAGACTCTGACCAGCCTCGCTGATCAGGATTATTCGGCGCTTTCTGTTCTTGTGATCGATGCGGCCAGCACCGATGGGGTTGAACTGCGCGACAGGGTCGGTCTTGTTCTTCCCGAGGCCCATCTTCGTCGCGTGCAAGAAAATGCAGGGTTTGGGTCCGCGGCCAACGAAGCGATGACTGCGGTTGAGGGTGCGGCGTTTTTCCTCTTTTGTCACGATGATGTGCGGCTTGATTCCGATGCGGTCCGACTTCTGGTTGAAGAAGCGTTTCGATCGAACGCCGGAATCGTCGGTCCGAAACTCGTTGACTGGAGCGATTCGAAACGGTTGCTTTCTGTTGGCATGGGCGCCGATAAATTCGGACATTCTGCGGCCTATGTCGAACGCGGCGATCTTGATCAAGAGCAGCACGACGCGGTGCGCGACGTTTTTTACATTCCTGGGGCTGTGACTCTTGTGCGCTCTGATCTTTTTGGGGCGCTGGGTGGTTTCGACTCTGCGATTTCGTTTCACGGCGAAGACCTTGAATTTTGTTGGCGAGCACATGTAGCCGGTGCCCGAGTGATTGTTGCCCCTGCAGCGCGTGTTGCCCATCTCGAGGCCCTTGGTATTCGTAGACCTGTCGATGATCGACGGCGGCTTCAGTCCCGTCACCGTCTGCGAGCCATGCGCAACTCTGATTCGTTTGGTACGCGATTGCGGGCTACGCCTGAAGCAGTTGTGCTTTCGCTCCTAGAAATTGTGCAGGCAGTCGTTCTTGGACACTTCCGAAGAGCCCGAGACAGCTGGGCTGCATGGTCATGGAATTCACGAAATGCTTCAAGTGCTCGGTTACGCCGCAGTTCACTCGCTGCAGTTCGTCGTGTTCCCGACAGCGAAGTGCACGCTTTTCAGTCTCGCGGTAGCGCGCGCCTCACTGCGTTTATGCGTCGGCGGGTTGCGCAATCCGAAGCAGCCGCTGGCGGTCGCGAACTCATGTCGAATCTGCGCGACGCGCGCACGGCAACTCCGTTTGTTATCTGGGTACTCATGCTGGCGTTCTTGGTTGCCGGTGGACGTGAGTTGTTGCTGCGGGGCGTACCCGCGTTTGGTGACTTCGTCAGTTTCGTGCCCGCCGGAGACATGTTTAGCCATTGGTTCAGCGGCTACCAGTCTGTCGGATTGGGTTCCTCCGCTCCGGCTCCTACCGGTTTCGGAGTTTTCGGCACGCTGGGCTATCTGTTGTTCGGAGCGGTGGGATTACTCCGGGGAATTTTAATTTTGGTGTTGTGGCCGCTCGGCGTTTTGGGCATGTGGCGCCTCACCCGTCCGATCACTTCGCATCGGTCGAGATTGCTGACCTCCGTCGTGTACCTCATCGTCCCGGTTGCTGCGAATGCGATGGCCCAAGGCAGTTGGGGAACTCTCGTGCTTTATGCCGTATTGCCTTGGGTGGTTGCTCAACTCGCTCATGCCAGCGGAATTGCACCGTTCGGCCCCATCGGCGATGAGGCGGGACCCGGTGTGCGTACTCGTCCCATTGGTCACCGACTTCTTGCCGTCGGATTGTTCTTGGCTCTCGGGGCAGCCATTGATCCAGCAGTAATCGTGGTGACTGCCGGCGCTGCGATTGCGTTTGCCCTCGGCGGATGCATCGCTGGTCAATTTGGCGGAACCGGAAGGATTCTCTTTGTTGGTGTTGGGGGTGCTGCATTTGCCTTAGTGCTTCATTTGCCTTGGAGTTTCGGTTTCATCGAAGGTTGGGAAACCGTTATCGGAGTGTCTTCGAACGGTGGCTTCCCTCTGGAACTTGGCGATGTTCTTCGTTTTGGTACCGGTCCCTTCGGCAGCAGCGTTTTTGGCTGGTTGCTTTTGGTTACAGCGTTGTTGCCTCTATTCATTGGTCGCCGTTGGCGCCTCTCCTGGGCGGTTCGCAGCTGGGCCCTTGCCCTCGTTGGCTTTGGCCTGGCCTGGGTTCTGGGGCAGGGCTGGCTCGTCAATTGGTTACCAGCTCCGTCGATGCTGCTCGTGCCAGCTGCGCTTGGCATTGCACTTGCGGCGGGACTGGGTATGGCGGCATTTGAAGTTGATCTGCCCGATTACCACTTTGGATGGCGACAGGTTATTTCCCTGTTTGCCGCTATTGCGTTCATAGGCGCGTTAGGGCCCGCTCTCCTCACCTCACTTTCTGGGCGATGGGAAATGCCGCGAGGTGATTTCAATCGATCGCTGTCGTTCTTGAACGACGGAACTTCAGATGGTTCTTTCCGAGTGCTTTGGCTCGGTGATGCCAGTGCGCTTCCGCTTGCCGGTTGGAACTTGGACGCCCCTTCTATTGACGATCTCGGCCCAAATCGTGTTTTGGCCTATGCCACGACCGCTGGGGGAACGCCGACTGTTGTCGAACAATGGGCAGGTTCAGATTCCGGAGCGACAAGAAACCTTTCGGCAGCGCTGCAGACCGCGGCCGAGGGCGGAACTGCTCGGCTTGGTGCGCTGCTTTCATCGATGGCAGTTCGTTATGTCGTGGTTCCAGTTGCTCCGGCGCCAGACCCTTACGCACGTTCACGAGCCTCGATTCCCACTGATTTGCTCTCGGTGCTTGACGCCCAACTTGACCTTGCATCAATCACGGTGAATCCAGGTGTGCGGGTCTATCGAAATTCCGCATGGGCCCCAGGCGTGGCGTTGTTGCCGAGCGAGACGGAACTTCCCGATGGGGGACCTTCCCTGACCGATCGCACCGATGTAGCCCTGCAAAGTTCGATCGGAGTCCTCACTGATTCCCCAGATTTTGCGGAAGCTTCGGGCGAACTGCCGCAGGCCGGAGAGGTCTACGTCGCTGCCGCGGGGGATGAGTGGAAGATGACAGTAGACGGCACGGCACTTGAGCGTTCATCGGCGTTTGGTTGGTCGAATTCTTTTGCCGCCCCGACAGGAGGGACGGCATTGTTATCGTTTCAAACGCCGGCAACGCGATGGCTGATGCTCGCCGGTCAGGCGTTGTTGTGGCTTGTCGTTATCGTCTATTTGTTGCGCGTGCGCGTGCGTGAAGACGAGCGCACTGAACTGGTGTTGCTTGAACCTGAAGCGAACCACACTGATCTCGATGGTGCCGACGCCTTCGATGTGCTCGTTGCGCTTGACAATGAGGCCTATGCGTTGCCCCAAGTTGTTGATGTTGTTGATGTTGTTGATGTTGTTGATGTTGTTGATGTTGTTGATGTTGTTGATGTTGTTGAGATACCGACTGCTGAAGTCAATTCGATGACCGCCGAGGAATCCGACGAGTTCTGGAAGCCAAAACGACGCGGACTGCGGAGGAGATCGAAGTGAAAAGAGTCTGGCGATTTCCCATTTTGTTTCTCGTTCCGGCGCTTTTCGCAGCAGCGTTTGTTGTGCAAAATCGCAGTACGACAGGCGATGACTCGACCGTGCGTCTCAACGAAATGGTTCCGACTGCCTCTCCCGACAGTGCACTGAGTTCAACTTGGTACTGCGCTGCCGGTACCGCAACTGGCGTGATAACCACAGACGCTGCTGGTCTCGCAGAGCAGACCATCACTATTTCCAACGCGACTGCTACGAACGCAACCGGAACAGTTTCTACCTACACCGAGGCGGGTCCCGCAGCGGCCCAGACGATCACGGTTCCTGCTCGGAGCCAGACCTCCGTTCGTGTGAGCGATATCGTGAAAGCGCCCTGGGCCTCGGCGCTCGTCGAAGTATCCGGCGGTGGAATCACCGTCATTCATGAGTTGAGTGGACCGGCCGGTCGATCAATCAGTGCATGTGCATCGAGTCCAAACTCCACTTGGTATTTCCCGTCGGGAACAACACGTGCGGGAGCGCGAAATCTTCTTGCCCTGTTCAATCCATTCCCAGGCGAGGCAACCGTTGACGTTTCTTTCGATACTGAAGAGGGGGCGAGGACTCCACAGCAACTACAGGGGATGGTCGTTCCTGGTGGGCGTGTTGTCGTGGTTGACGTCGGAGCGATCGTCACCCTCCGCGAACGCATTTCTACAACGGTTGATGTTCGAATCGGCCGAGTTATCGCAGAACAGATTCAAACTGCCGACGGACGCTCAAATACCGAACAGGGACTCACGGCGGTCTTGGGCGCTACTACGGCCGCTTCAATCTGGACCTTTCCGGTAGCAACCTCTGCGTCGACCACAGCAAGAGAGATTGTTTCGGTCATGAACGAAGGGGAGAACGACACTGAGGTTCAGGTCGAGATACTTTTGGATGACCCCCAAACAAACGGGAGTGTCGAGCCATTTGTGCTTCAAGTCGCCTCGAATCGATCAGCGCAAATTGACCTCGCCTCTGACCCCCGCATTCCCAAATCCGTAGGGCATTGGCTCATCGTTCGCTCCACTGACAACGCCCCGATTGTTGCCGAGCGATCAATCGGAGCGACTCGTGCTGCTCCGGCAGGTGGACTTGCCTTCACCATGGGCGTGCCTGTCTTGGCAACTTCCTGGATCGTGACGGCCGCTTCAGTTCCAAACATCACATCCTCTTTGGTGTCGGTGGCTAATCCTTCTGGAACGGAGATGGCCACGATCACAATTTCGATTGTTTCAAAAGGTGAAATTGCGGCGATCCCCACTGCAACATCGATTCAGATTCCGCCCGGTCAACGTTTTGTTCTCAACCTGACATCACTTACAACCGGTAGGACTGATGCTTCGCTCCGGATCGATTCGGATTCGCCAGTTGTGGTGGGCCAGTGGATGACTTCGGCGACGCCGCTTGAGATTCTGACGATCTCAAACTTCCCTGTGCTTGGCACCGAGTCACTTCCCGAGCGAATATTCTCACCCGACCAAGCTGCCGAAGGTGTGAGCAGCGTGCCTTCAGAGGACACAGTGCCCCCGTCCACCACAACGGTTGCGCCTACGACAACGGTGGCAACTGGAGTGACGACCACCCTTGCCGGCGCTACTGCAACCACGGTGCGCTGATCGTGGATCGGTTCCTTCTGGCATCGGCGTTGATCGCAGTGGCGGTAGCGGTAGCGGTTGTGCTCCAACGGCGTAAACCATCGCCACCGGCTGATACGAAATGGAATATTCCGATTCAACTCGATCGGCGTGATTTTTCTCGCCCCGATGCACCGTGGCTCGTTGCGGTGTTTACATCGGCCACTTGCGATGCATGCTCCGGAGTTTGGGCGAAAGCCGTCCAACTTGATGCCGGGCCTGAGGGGCCGGTGTGTGTTCAGGAACTCGAACTCAATGCTGAAGCAGAGATCCATCGTCGCTACGGAATTGATGCGGTGCCACTCGTGCTCATCGCAGGTGCTGACGGTGTTGTGCAGCGACATTTCATCGGGCCGGTTACGGCCACAGATTTATGGGCGGCAGTTGCCGAGGCGCGCCAGCCCGGGTCGATCCCTGATTCATGCGGGCATGATGACTGACCAAAACGATGTTTTGGTCAGTGTGTCTTAATTGTCGGGGATTTCAGTCTCGACTTCGACTGCGCTTTCAACCATGGAAATCGCAAGATCATCGCTTGTCGCAAACGAAATAGCCGCAGAGGTTCCGTTGTGTGGATTCAAAGAGGTTGAACCTGATCGGGCCAACTCAAGCAGTCGTGATACTTCGGTGCCGTCGATTGTTTCGTGTTCAAGTAGCGCACGAGCGACAAGATCGAGACCGTTACGGTTTTCAGTGAGCACTTCTCGGCAACTTTCTTGAGCTTCACGCAAAATGCGCTCAACTTCTTCATCAATGACCCTTGCGGTGTCGTCGGAGTAGTCACGCGTGTGCATGAGGTCCTCTCCTAAGAAAACCTGACCTTGTGAACCCCATGCCATTGGGCCGACGCGTGAGCTCATACCCCATTCGCGAACCATTTTGCGGGCCAGTTCGGTGGCACCCACGAGATCGTTATTTGCCCCGGTGGACACCACATTGAACACGAGTTGTTCGGCCATGCGCCCACCCATTCGAACGATGAGCATGTCTTGGATGTAGTCCTGGCGATAAATATGTCGCTCTTCAACGGGGAGCTGCATAGTCACGCCTAGGGCCATTCCTGATGGAATAATCGTGACCTTATGGAGCGGGTCGGCAGTCGGCAGCACTGCGGCGCATACGGCGTGACCAGCTTCATGGAATGCGATCGCCTCTTTCTCGATGTCAGAAAGCGCCATTGAGTCGCGACGCTGGCCTATGAGAATGCGGTCACGGGCTTCTTCGAAGTTGCGGCGGTGAATCTCGGTGGAGCCCTCTCTGACAGCAAAGAGAGCCGCTTCGTTCACAAGGTTGGCAAGATCAGCGCCACTCATGCCGGGTGTTCCTCGGGCAACAACATCAAGGTCGACGTCAGGATTGATGCGTTTATGTTGGATGTGAACGTCGAGTATCTGGCGACGGTCTTCAAGTTCAGGCAGCGGCACGACAATCTGGCGGTCGAACCGTCCTGGCCGCAGCAATGCCGGATCCAGGATGTCGGGGCGGTTCGTAGCAGCGATCATCACGATGCCGGTGGTGACTTCGAAGCCGTCCATTTCTGAAAGCATTTGATTCAGTGTTTGCTCACGCTCATCGTGACCACCGCCGAGACCGGCGCCGCGCTTGCGACCAATTGAGTCAATCTCGTCGATGAAAATGATGGCCTTACCCATTTTGCGGGCATTGGCGAAAAGATCCCGAACACGGCTGGCGCCAACGCCAACAAACATTTCCATGAAGTCCGAGCCGGTGACTGAAAGGAAGGGCACCCCTGCTTCGCCAGCAACTGCCCGGGCGATAAGCGTTTTTCCGGTGCCCGGAGGCCCGACGAGAAGGATGCCCTTTGGGACTCGAGCGCCGATTTCGGCAAAACGTTCAGGGTGCTTAAGGAAGTCGATGACTTCAGTGACTTCCTGTTTTACGCCTTCGTACCCGGCAACGTCAGCGAAGGTTGAGGCTGGGCGGTCGGAGGAGTACGTCTTGGCTTTGCTTTTGCCGATGGACATGATGCCGCCCATTTGCCCAGAGGCCCGGCGCTGCATCCATACGAAAAACCCGATGAGGAGCGCAACGGGCAAAAGGAGAGGGATGAGCGAACCCCAGATACTTTGGGTTGGTGAGGAGTACTCGACGCCTTTTTCCGTGAAAAGCGCTTGATCGGCATCGCTGGGCTTGATTGGTCCAGTTGTGGAGAATTTGGTGCCGTCGTTGAGCGTTCCGGAGATTTTCCCGTTGGCGTTGTCGAAGGTTGCTTCTTTCACGCTGTTCTGATTGAGATCCTCGATGAACTCGCCATAGGAAATCTCGTTGCTCGGCGTTGATGAAGCGAGGAACTGAAGTCCGATAGCGCCGAGGATGACTGCGAGAAGTACGAAAATTGTCCAGCGGGGCCAACCTTGGTCACCCCCGAATCGGGGGGTTTTTCCGTTTTCGCCGGAACCAGAAGGGGGAGTGGGGGTTTCGGAACTCATAGCCGGCAGCCTAGAGGCCGAGCGGGAAATTCACGGTCGCGGCGAGTGGATTTTCATTCAGGGGGTGGCGTGGGAGCCGAACAAGGAGGCGGGACCACGTCGTCGGTCCACCATTGTCCAGCCTTTGGGGACCGTCATTGAATCGGCGTGGCGGCGGCACACATCGTAATTCGATGGGAGAGCTTCCTCGGCAAGTGCATCGAGAAAGACAACGGAATCGGCGTAGTTGTATTCAAACGTGGCCGCAGCGGGCGAACCACAACCCGGTCGAGCGCACGATCGTGTCATGGCTGAACGATACCGCTGAGGGTCGTTCAACTCGTGGACCTGAGACCGGTAACCTCGCCGCCGTGGCCAAGCAGGAAAAGAACGAAGACAACTCGCCGCAGTCAAAGCGTCCGGCGCCCTCCTCGCGAACGAATGGGCCCGCTGGCGAAAGGCGAGTGCAGAAAGGGCGCGTGCCTGTTGCTCAGACCGCCCCGAAACGATGGCGTCGTCGAACGTCTTCTTCCGCTGAGATCGTGGGGGTAACAACTCAAGTCGGTGACTCCGGTAGCGAATCTTCTGGGATGAAAAAGAAGTACGCGTACGGCGCAGGTGCGCTCATTTTAATTTTTATCGGATCGCAACTCATTTCGTCGGTGGTCTATGCCTTTGTTCAGTCAAACACCACGTACGGCTTCACAACGCCGGCTGGCGTTGGTGCTGCTGTAGGTCAAGCAAGTAGTCAATTCGGTTTGGCACAAAGTCTTTCCATCTCGGTGCCGCCGCCGCTGTGGCTTACCGCACTGATGCAACTTCCGTTGTGGCTGGGCATGGGTGGCGCTCCTATTTGGTTTGCAGTGAAGAAGGGCAAAGGCGTCGTTGCCGATCTCGGCCTTCGTATGAAGTTGATTGATGTCCCCGTCGGATTGGTCGTGGGCGTGGCGGGTCAGTTGCTTCTCGTCCCGCTTGTGTATTTCCTTTTGCGGCCGCTGCTCGGAGTCCAAGATGTTTCCGCTGCTGCTCGCGAACTGACTGATCGGGCCTCTGACCCCCTTTCGATTCTGCTTGTGTTTCTCATAGTGGGTATCGGAGCACCAGTTGCCGAAGAGATTTATTTCCGAGGAATGGCTCAGCGCATTTTCGGTCGCAGATTGGGTCATTGGGCAGCGATTTTTGCGGCAGCAGCGTTTTTTGCCTCGACTCATCTCCAACCGTTGCAATTCCCTGCGCTGTTGATTTTCGGCGTGCTCCTCGGGTTCATGGCTTGGCGCACCGGACGCATCGGGACTGCGATATGGGCCCACGTGGGCTTCAACCTTGTTGCTGCAACGGGGCTGTTGTTCCAAATAGGCCCCTTGTGATCCTCGCGACGTCAATCCTTGCTCAGCGGATGTCACGATGGCGCGGAAATGACTGAGAACTCAGTTCCCGATCGGCAGGTGCAACCTTTGGCAGAGGCCGATCTCGACGACCCTGTTGTTGCGGGCTTGGGCAGGGCAATAGACCCACCGAGCCGACCGAAACAAGCACTTGATGCGATTGTTCGTCGCATTCAATCCCTTGGTCGTTGGGGGCCGGAATCTTGGATTTCGTTGGCCATTGTTGCCGGCTGCGTCTTCTTTACGTTCACACAGTTGAGTCCCTCCGATGTGTTGTCCTCTTCGACCCCAGCAGGTGGCGATATGGGAGCACATGTTTGGGGCCCTGCCTACATGCGCGATCATTTTTTGCCGTCATTTCGACTTACGGGGTGGTCCCAGGATTGGTACGCCGGTTTCCCTGCGTATCACTTCTACATGGTGCTCCCATCGCTGGCGATAGCACTTTTGAGTTTCATCCTTCCCTACGGTCTCGCGTTCAAACTCGTAGCGGTCAGTGGACTGCTCACTCTGCCCATCGCATGTTGGGCATTTGGTCGTCTCACTCGTCTTCCATTTCCGGTTTCGCCACTTCTCGCAGTTGGAGCCACTGCATTTCTCTTTGATCGTTCGTTTTCGATCTATGGCGGGAACATTCCATCCACCCTCGCTGGGGAATTCGCATTCTCGATATCGCTGAGTTTTGCAATTGTTTTCCTCGGGGTAGTGGGGCGTGGACTTGAAACAGGACGCCAACGGGTCATTGCACCGATCCTCCTTACGCTCACGGGTCTTTGCCATCTCATCCCGTTCTTGTTCGCAATCGGCGGAGCGATTGTGTGGCTTGCGATCTCTCTCGCCCGTAAACCCGGGTTCTTCAAGCGGGTCTGGTGGTTGGCGTGCACGGGAGTTGTCGGCGTCGCATTGATGGGATGGTGGCTCTTCCCGTTCTATTTGCGCTCCGGCTACATGAACGACATGGGCTGGGAAAAGCGAACGAACTTCTCCGATCTGCTTTTCCAGAGAAGCACACTTGATCCGCAGTTAGTCAATTCGCCGCCCATTCAATGGGTACTTATTCTCGCATTGCTTGGGCTTGTGATGTCGATTGCATGGAAGCGCCGAGGTGGAGTTTTTCTTGCAGTTCTTGCGGGCTGTGTAGCGATTGCGTTCATCGTCATACCTCAAGGCAAATTGTGGAATGCGAGGTTGCTGCCGTTTTGGTATCTCAGCCTCTACTTGCTTGCCGCTATAGGGGTGGCAGAGCTTGGTCGGACAATCGCTTCTTTGGTGTCCCGGGATCCGGACACACCACGAAGGTCGGCAACAATTGCGACCGCCGTTGTCGGTGCACTTGCAGGTCTTACGGTCATTGCGTTACCGCTGCGCGCGATGCCCGAGAAGATTTCGCTGGGCCCCGTCAACATCGAGCTTGGTGGCGTTCAGGATGACGGTCGTTACCACTGGTTGTTCTTGTCGACGAGTGAATCGAGTTTCATCCCCTCCTGGGCGAGGTGGAACTTCAGCGGTTACGAGGGGAAACCGGCGTATCCGGAGTATCGCGACATCGTTCAGACCATGGACACTCTGGGTGAAACCAATGGCTGCGGTCGCGCCATGTGGGAGCACGAAGAGCAGCACGACCGATACGGCACACCGATGGCTCTCATGCTGTTGCCGTTTTGGACTGATGGCTGCATCGGTTCAATGGAAGGTTTGTTTTTCGAGTCGTCGTCGACGACTCCGTTCCATTTCATAAACCAAGACGAGCTTTCCTTCGGCGCTTCGAACGCACAGCGTGATCTTCCCTATGTCCCGGGTGCGCCTGACCAGGCCCAGTTCGACCTCGGAGTCGACCATCTGCAGATGCTCGGCGTGAAGTACTACATGGCGATCACTGAGCAGATGACCGCCTACGGCCAAGTGAATTCCTCGTTGAAACAGGTGGCGCAATCGGGACCTTGGGTTGTCTTTGAAGTCTCGGATTCACCCTTAATCGAGCCCCTCGACAACGATCCAGCGGTACTCACTGGTGTTGCACCGAAGCATTGGCTCAAGGCCGTGACGCCTTGGTACATGGATCCCACAGCCTGGAACGTGTGGCCATCTTCTGGTGGACCGAACCAGTGGCAGCGAATCTCCGAGGGTGAGACTCCGACGGCAAATGCAACAACTCCGGTTGCAGTGACAAATGCAGAATTTGGTCGCGACACGATCTCGTTTGACGTCACCAAACCGGGAATACCGATTCTCGTCAAGGTTTCGTACTTCCCAAATTGGAAGGTCAGTGGCGCCGAAGGGCCTTGGCGGGTGGGGCCGAACCTTATGGTCGTGGTTCCGACCTCTGAGAGCGTCACGCTGAGCTACGGAACGTCAGTCATTGACTGGGGATCATGGTTTGTGACATTCCTCGGGTTCGTCGGCATTGTTCTGTTGTGGCGTGCTGGGCCCCTCGTCTTTCCCGAGGTGGTGCCTTGGCGCCGACCGCGGCCCACGCCTCCCGAAGGCGACGGCAACGGCGACAACGACAACGGCAACGGCGACAACGACAACGGTAACGACAACGTTGCGCCAAGTGATGACGTCAGCGTTTCCGGTGATGCGGAACCGCGATGAGTTCCGCCCGTCGGACTGAACTCATCGCTGCGGCTGTCGGCGGGGGAGTACTGGCTGCCTACGCAGGATCTCGGTGGCAACGGGGGCTCTCGCCCCTAAGGGCGGACCTCGGTCGCCGGCGAGAGTTGCCTGTGGCTCCAGGGACGCTTCGGCTCAGCATCGTCATTCCTGCGTTTGGAGAAGCCGAACGCATCGGCCAGACCGTACGTGCGTTGCGTGAGGGGCTCGAAGGATTTGTTTCCGGCCCCGAACTTGAGATCGTGGTCGTCGATGATGGAAGTGGAGACGACACCGCAGAGGCTGCCCGAAATGCAGGAGCAGACATCGTTGTTCGTCACCAAACGAATCGTGGGAAGGGTTCGGCGGTCCGTAGTGGCGTCTTGGTTGCAAATGGACGCAGTGTGGTGTTCACCGATGCGGACTTGTCGTATTCACCTGATCAGATCCCGGCAATTGTCGACCTGATTGAAAAGGGTTGGGATGTCGTCGTCGGAAGTCGTCGTCATAACGACACAACGACGTTGGTTCGTGCACGCCGCTTGCGCGAGGTCGGTGGGCGCGCGATCAATCTGCTGACCCGAGCAGTTCTTCTTGGCCATTATCGCGACACACAATGCGGCCTGAAGGGGTTCCGTTCCGATGTGGCGCGATTGATTTTCTCGCACACTCTCGTCGATGGGTTTGCCTTCGATGTCGAGGTGTTTCATCTCATCGAGCGGTACCACCTTTCGCTGACCGAAGTTCCGGTTCGAGTCGAGAATTCGCCCCGCTCTTCGGTGCGGGTCGCTCGTGATGGACTGCGTCTCATTCGGGACCTGTTCCTCGTGCGGCGCTGGTCGGCTGAGGGTCGGTACGACCTCACCGCCGACGACCTTTTGGTTCCAGGCACTGTGAACGACGTCACCGCCACCGAACTGGACTGACCGCTCAACTAGGGTCGCACCCCATGGCCCCCCACGATGCTGCCGCCATGAACGTCATCTTCAAGGCGTACGACATTCGCGGCACCGTTCCCGATCAACTTGATGCGGCCCTTATGGAGCGCATTGGCGCTGCGTTTGCGCGATTCGCCGCCGACTCTGCCGGCGCGTCATCGGTGTTGGTCGCCCACGATATGCGGCCGTCAGGGCCGGATTTCGCCGAAGCATTTGCTCGCGGAGCAACCGGGCAAGGCGTCAACGTCGTTCATTTGGGACTCGCCTCGACCGATCTTCTGTTTTTCGCCGCGGGCCGTTTTGATATGCCTGGGGCCATGTTGACGGCCTCCCACAACCCAGCTCAATACAACGGAGTAAAGCTGTGTCTTGCTGGGGCGAAACCCATCGGCGCCGACACGGGTCTTTTCGATATTCGCGACATGACGGTGGCTGGCCTCGAGCCATCAGCACAGCGAGGAACAAGCTCCTCTCGTGCCGATGCGCTGGAAACGTTTGTGGAACACGTGCATTCCTTTGTCGATCCAACGGTTCTTCGTCCTTTGAGCGTTGTTGCCGATGCGGCTAACGGTATGGGTGGGCTCACTGCGCCTGCGGTGTTCGCCGATCTGCCCTTTTCTCTCGACATGCTCTACGGGGAACTCGATGGAACGTTTCCGAATCATCCAGCCGATCCCATTCAGCCCGAAAACCTTAGGGATTTACAACACCGAGTGCTCGAAATCGGAGCAGATGTTGGGCTCGCTTTCGATGGAGATGCAGACCGTGTATTTCTTGTTGACGATGCTGGTGAGTTGGTTTCAGGATCTCTTACAACAGCGATCGTCGCAGACTCGATGCTGGCAAAATTCCCAGGGGAGATCGTTCTCCACAATTTGATCTGTTCAAAGGCAGTGCCCGAGATCATCACTGAACGTGGCGGTACTCCAGTTCGCACCCGAGTAGGCCATTCCTATATCAAACAAGTCATGGCCGATACGGGCGCATGTTTTGGCGGCGAGCACTCTGGTCACTACTACTTCCGCGACAATTATCGAGCCGATTCAGGGATCATCGCAGCAATGGCTGTCCTCGAAGTGATGTGTGTCACCGGAAAAAAACTTTCGGAGCTGCGCAGTCCCTACGAGCGTTACTTTGCCTCTGGTGAACTCAATACCGAAGTCCCCGATCCGCTTGCGGTTATCGAGTTTGTTGCTGAACGTTTCGCCGGTGCGCAACAAGATCGTCTCGACGGACTGACCATTGACCTCACTGTTGGTGAAGCAGCTAACCCTGCTGATTTGTGGTGGTTCAATCTGCGCCCGTCGAATACCGAGCCGCTTTTGCGACTCAATCTTGAAGCAAGCAATGAAGAAGCATGTGCTCGACATGTTGCCGAATTGCGGGCACTTATTTCCGAAGCATCCCGCTGAATGAGTTAAGGAGCGTTTATGTCTCTCGATCCCCAGTTATTAGAGATTCTTGCCTGCCCGCAGGATAAGGGTTCGCTTTTGTACTTTGCCGACGAGGACCTGCTTTACAACCCCCGTCTTCGTCGAGGGTACGAGGTTCGCAATGACATCCCAATCATGCTCATTGATGAATCCCGACAGGTTGATGAGACCGAACATGATCGACTTCTGTCAAAGGCGGATTCGAATTCGATAACTCCAACCTTTGAGGACTGACGAGTGATTCTTGACACCGTTGGCATGTTCGACGCGTCAGCGGCTTTTCCTGAGCAGTTGGCCCGGGCGCTCGATGTTTCCCTTCGGGCTCTCGACGGCCTCGCCCTTCCTGCTCACGATTCCATCGCAAATATTGTTTTGCTTGGTTCGGGAGCGGCAGGACAAGCCGGAGCACTTGTGCTCGAAGCGGTTGGTCCAACAATTCCGGTTCCGATCGTTGTTCATCGCGGATATGGCGTGCCGAATTTTGTCGATAGCTCATCCCTTGTTCTTGCGATTTCTTTCGATGGCGAAACGGCGGAAACTCTTGAGGCGGCACAAGACGCCCATGACGATGGTGCAACTGTCGTCTGCGTAAGCGGAGGAGGGCAGTTGCATTCTTGGGCCCAAAGTCACGGACTTGCCCACCTGCCAGTGATGTCCGACGCTCCGGTTGAACGCGCAGCACTTGGTTCGCTTTCCGTTCCCCTGTTGATGGTCCTTGAACGCGTCGGAATGTATCCGGGGGCCGAAACCTGGATCGGCTCGGCAATTGCTCAAACAACCATTCGACGTGACGAACTCATCGCCGAGGACAACCTTGCGCGGCACCTTGCCCGGCGACTTGGTCGGGCCTTTCCAATTATTTATGGTGGGAACGGTCCTGGTGGAGTGGCCGCCCAGTGTTGGAAGACCCAGTTCAATCAAAATGCCAAGGTCGCAGCATTTTGTAATCAAGTCCCAGAACTCACTCGCGATGAGATTGCAGGTTGGGGCCAAGACGGTGATGTCACTCGCCAGATATTTCAGGCCTTTCTGCTTCGACACGATTTTGAGCATCCGCAGGTAGCGAGTCGCCTCGATATTGTCGAGGAGATTCTCGTTGAAGTTGTCGGTGAAGTTCATTGTGTTGTGGCTGCTGGCGAGGGTCTTCTCGCGCAACTCTTTGACCTTGAATTGCTTGGTCAATTCGTTTCGTTACATGCCGCAATCGAACAGGAAGTTGATCCAGGACCGGTTCCTATCGTGGCTGAGATTGCGTCACGCGTCGGCGAGGCCTGAGCCGTCTAGACTCTTCTCAGGCTGAATGCAGGGTCAGAGGGCCACAGCCTCACAATTGGCGTTACCCAGTTCACGCTTCGTCGTTCATCACTGTTCGTCACGGAGTCCGTTCTCGTTATCGCCTTTGTGACCCTCTTGAACCCCCTTTTTCCGGCGCTCTGCCGATCTGCACAGAAAGTGCTGCTCATGACCCTGACCGTTGACCGATCTGATTCTGGCATCGACTACAAAGTTGCC
>JBBEAV010000023.1:0-17992 GCA_040882655.1 Acidimicrobiales bacterium | reverse complement strand
CGAGCCGCGGACCCCATAGAACGTAATTTCCATTGCCCACCGCTTCCCCATCACTGAACAGGTGCGTTACGCTAGGACAAGAGTCAAACGAAATGAAGAGGGAGTGACATGTCTCACACCTCACGAAGAATCTCGCTACCGTCCCTCTATGCAGATCAACACGATCCTCGTTCCCACCTCTGAACTCTCCTACGGCTGTCTCACCGCCGGCGATTCAGGACCCCTCGCCCTCTGTCTCCATGGGTTTCCCGATACTGCCCACGGCTGGCGCTACCTACTGCCCGCACTGGCAGACGCTGGTTATCAGGCCGTCGCCCCGTTCATGCGCGGCTACAACCCAACCTCGATACCGGACGATGGTCAATATCACGTGGCCACGCTGGCCCGAGACGCGAACGTTCTCCATGACGCATTCGGCGGCGATTCCGACGCAGTCATCATTGGTCACGACTGGGGAGCACTGGCCTCCTACGGAGCTGCAGCTGCTGCTCCCGAGCGCTGGAAACGGGTCGTGACTGCAGCAGTGCCGCCGGCGCAGTCGATGGCATCAGCCATGTTGACCTATGACCAACTGAAGCGATCTTGGTACATGTTTTTCTTTCAAGTTGGATTGTCCGACTTTGTGGTTTCGATGAATGAACTGGACTTCATCGAACGTCTCTGGGCCGACTGGTCGCCTAACTACGACGCCAGCGAGGACATGACCTACATCCGAGAATCCCTTAGCGATCCATCGAATCTTCACGCCGCTCTCGGTTACTACCGAGCAACATGGGGAACAGAACCAGTCTCTGCCGATTATCAAGACATTCAAGATGTGCTGGGAACTACCCCGCCACAGCCCACGCTCTATATCCACGGACGCAATGACGGTTGCATTGGTGTTGAGTTTGCGGAGAACGCAGCCGATGGCCTCAGCGCCGGATCACGTTCAGTAATCATTGAGGATGCCGGACATTTTGCTCAGGTAGAGAAGCCGAATGAATTCAATCAACTTGTTTTGGACTTTATTCGCAGTTGAAAAAAGCTATTGGTTACGGAAGAGCCAGGGCACCATCGCACAATTTGATTGCAAGACCGTCGCGCACGAGTGAATCAGCGGCACGAATTGATTCAAGTTCTCCGTCTTTACGATCAACCCACCCGCACGCCTTGCGAAACTGCTCGGGCGAAACCTCTACTCCGGTGCGTAGGACATCGAGTAGACGGGCTCGGCCCTCCCGAAATGACCCCACAAATTTCGACTGCCCTTTGCTCACAGCAGCAGAGCCAATCGCGGGATCAGGCAGAAGTGATCCCGATACAAACCAGCAACACGTATGCGCAGTCGGACAGTTCGCACACGTAGGCGCACGCTTCGTGCAGACAAGTGCCCCGAGATCGAGCACCCCCTGATTCCATGACCAGCCCATGGCCTCCGGAACGATGTCATCGGCGAAACTCTGAGCTGTGCTCGGCGTCAACTGAACCCCACGCTGCCGAGCAAGAATCCGACCCACGTTTGTGTCAACTACGGCAACATCTCGCTCGAAGGCGAACGCCAGAATCGCTCGTGCGGTGTAGGCGCCAACTCCCGGAAGCGCTAGCAGAGCATCGAGATCCTGCGGAATTTTCCCTTCATGCACTTCGACAACAGCAACCGCAGTGCGGTGAAGATTCACGGCGCGTCGGTTATAACCAAGACCGGCCCATTCCGTCACTACGTCACCGACGCTTGCGAACGCACAGTCGACAATTGTCGGAAATCGATCAAGAAATTGGTGCCAACGCAGCACCACTCGTGACACCTGAGTCTGTTGCAGCATCAACTCCGAAACAAGAATGGCCCAAGGGTCTCGGGTTTGGCGCCAAGGCAGATCGTCCCGGCGTCCCGCCGACCACGCCAACACCGCCTCGACATCAGGTGAACCAAGCACGAATCAGTCTTCGGAGAAGATCTCGTCGCTATAGGGAAGTCCACGTTTCGGCGCAAATTCACGTTTCCAGACCATGACTCGGCGCCGGAATTCGCATACTTCCTCAGAGCGTTGGTTAATGCCCTTGGTTTCAACCGTAACAACGCCACGCTTGCCGTCGGAGGTTTCCTTCTTGGCCAACACTTTGGTTACGGCATAAATGGTGTCGCCATGAAAGGTTGGTTTCGCGTGCTTGAGCGATTCAACCTCGAGATTTGCGATTGCTGCACCACTCACATCGGGCACACTCATTCCCAGCACAAGTGAGTACACAAGGTTGCCCACAACGAGCGCTTGGCCCATTGGCGATTCATTTTCGGCAAACCAATTGTTGGTGTGGGTGGGGTGGTGATTCATCGTGATCATGCAGAAAAGGTGGTCATCAGCCTCGGTGATGGTCTTACCGGGCCAATGGCGATACACATCGCCTACCTCGAAGTCTTCAAACTGGCGGCCGAATGGGCGGTCATAAACAGTCATAAAAACTCTCCTCTTCGGGTGACAGCGAGGAGCCTAGGAGTTTCCGGAGGTAGATTCGACTTCAACGCAGGGGGAACTATGGATGGATTACTGATTACCGGCGGCACCGTTGTAGATGGCACTGGCGCACCCGCATTTGTTGCCGATGTGCGGGTGCGGGGCGGCATCATCACCGAGGTCGGTCCCGGCCTTTCCGCCACCGACGAAACGATCATCGACGCAACCGGCTCGTTGGTTGCTCCCGGCATCATCGACACCCACACTCACCTCGACGGAGCGATGTGGTGGAATCCTGAACTTGATCCATTGCCGGCGTATGGCAATACATCAATGGTGTTTGGTAATTGCGGAAATTCAATCGCTCCCCTAAAGGGCAACCAACGAGACGAAATTGTCGACCTTCTTTGCTTTCTCGAAGACCTTCCCCGCAAGGCATTCGAGGATGAGATCCCGTGGTCTTGGCAAACCTGGCCCGAATACATGGATGCTCTGCGCACTCAACCCACTGCCGTGCATGTCGCCGGCTATCTCGGTCATCTTGCGCTTCGCACCTGGGTGATGGGCCCCGACGCGTGGACACGCTCTGCAACCGCAGCAGAAATTGAACAAATGTGTGAAGTACTCGATGAAGGACTTGCGTCAGGAGCGCTCGGCCTCAGCATCAACCACTACGACAAAGATCGAGCCCTGCGGCTTGTACCGGGCTATTTCGCTGATGACGCCGAATACCTTGCGTTGTTTCACGTCGTTGCCTCGCACGCACCGGCCACTGTGCAAATGATCACTCGCTTTAATGACCCCGAGCTTTCCATTGCCGATGCCAAACGGTTTGGTGTGCTTGTGGCCCAGAGCGGTGTGCGAGCGCAATACACCGGCATTCCGTTCAACGAGCGCGACGATGGCCGGCGCGAAGAATGGTGGCAGCTTCACGAACGCTTGCAGGCAGAAGGCGCTGACATGTGGCCCATGGTTAACTGCAAACCATTGGCTCCATTTTTCGGATTCGAAACATCGCTTGTGTTTCAACGAGTACCCGCCTGGAACGAGGCCATCAACGGGCCGGCTGAGCAAAAACTATCGACCCTCGCTGATAAGGCATGGCGAGATCGTGCCCGCACCGATTGGGACAACCGCACTCGATCAAGCCTTTCAAGAATCGATCGCCCCAACGACATCATTTTGACCATCTCCGAAACCGGAGTCGGTCCCCTTGGCATTTCACTTCAGGATCTTGCCGAGCAAACCGGGCTACATATTTCCGATGCTCTTGCCGATTGGGTGCTGGCCAACGGCATCGGCTCACAAATGATGGGAGTGCCCGAACGATTGAGCGAGGTCGATGTCGTCAAAGCGCTCCGCGACCCCCACACACTTTTCAACATCAATGACAGCGGCGCGCATCTTCAACTCTTTTCTGCTGCCGGAGAACATCTCTACATGCTCACCCATTATGTGCGCGACGCCGGCCTTATCAGCATTGAAGAAGGCATCCATGCTCTTACCGGCCGAACCGCCGAATTCTTTGGAATGAACGATCGTGGCGTGATCGCCACAGGCAATGTTGCCGATCTTGTCGTCTTTCGCCTTGACGAGATCGAACTACGGGCCGAAGAACGGGCCTACGACGTTCCCCATGGCACCTGGCGATTCACCCGCGCACCAGCCGGGTTCCGGGCCACCATCGCTGCAGGCGAACCCACCTGGCTCAATGGCGCCGCCACTGGCGCAAGACCAGGACAGGTTCTGCGACCAGGTTCTTCTCCTTCTGAATAAGCACTCAAAGGTGACCGCTAGGTAACATTTGGTCATGACCGTCCCTGATCTCATCACCGCCGCTGCCGTCATTGACTCTGCCCACGAGGTTGTTGATGCTGGTATCCGCCACATCGCCGCCAACGGCGGGCCTGACGTTAATCAGGTCGTGGCCTATGACATCGCCCACGCCGCCTCTGCGGTTGAGACCGGTCGAGCAATGCTTCTTTACGGCGAGAAAGGCGAACTCGAGGCCAAGATCGCCTGTGCATTTGTGGCTGACGCGGTAGGCGAGTTGCTTCCCAAATTATTCGGTCGGGAAGCGGACTGGAATATCGAACCTGGAGCACTCGATTTCACCCGTGATTTCGTTACGAAGTACCGATCACCAGAATTCCTGGCGTCTTTGGCCGACACCCCCGGACCTCGACATCTCGAAAGTGATTTCGAAATGGTGCAGGACACGTTCCGTCGGTTCGCCAATGAAAAAATTGCTCCCGTAGCCGAACATATTCATCGTGAGAACGCTGACATTCCCGAAGATCTCATTCAAGGACTTGCCGAACTCGGTGGATTTGGTCTTTCCGTTCCTGTGCAATACGACGGCTACAGCGAGGGCGGCGAAAGCGAATATATGGGCATGGTGGTTGCCACCGAGGAACTCGCCAAAGTGTCGCTTGGCGCCGGTGGATCTCTCATCACTCGCCCCGAAATTCTCACTCGGGCATTGCTGGCTGGGGGAACCGAAGAGCAACGGCGCGAGTGGTTACCAAAGTTGGCCTCGGCCGAGGTCATGGCCGCGGTTGCCGTCACTGAACCTGATTACGGATCCGATGTAGCGGGGGTCAAAGCCACTGCGACACCGACCGAAGGCGGTTGGCTCATCAACGGCGTGAAGACTTGGTGCACATTTGGTGCCCGAGCCGATGCTCTCATGTTGTTGGCCCGCACAAATACCGACAAATCTCTTACTCATAAGGCCCTCACGATGTTTGTCGTGCCCAAGCCCAGAGGCGAAGGCCACGGCTTCGCATTTGTTCAAGAAGCGGGCACTGACGGCGGTGCTGCCGGCGGCGGCAAGATGGAAGGTCGAGCGATCGACACCATTGGCTATCGCGGTATGCATTCCTATGAAATTGCGTTCGATAACTGGTTTGTTTCTGAAGCGAATCAGGTCGGTGGCGATGAAGGTCTCGGCAAGGGCTTCTATTACCAAATGGCTGGTTTCGAAAATGGCCGTCTGCAAACTGCAGCACGTGCTGTTGGAGTGATGCAGGCTGCGTACGAAGACGCCCGCCAATACGCCCTTGATCGCGTCGTGTTCGGCCAACCCATCGCCGAGTACCAACTCACACAAGCGAAACTCGGACGCATGGTGGTGCTGACTCAGGCTTCCCGACAGTTCTCTTACGAAGTGGCCAGAATGATGGCCAACGGTGGAGGAATCCTCGAAGCCTCAATGATCAAGGCCTATGTCTGTAAAGCGGCAGAGTGGGTAACTCGTGAGGCCATGCAAATCCATGGGGGCTTCGGTTACGCCGAGGAATACAACGTCAGCCGTTACTTCGTTGACGCCCGAGTTCTTTCAATCTTCGAGGGCGCTGATGAGACGCTGTGTCTCAAGGTGATCGCACGCCGCATGCTCGATGCGGTGAAGTAACTCACCTCGGCGAACAACGAACTGATTGCCTAACCGAGCGCAGCGATTGCGTCGGAAACGGCAAGAATTCTTCGGGCGTTGTCTACGTGCAGGTTTTCGATCATTCGACCGTCGACGGTCACGACACCACGACCGTCTGCCTGCGCTTCGTCGAAAGCGGCGATGACTTTGCGTGAATGGTCAATCTCGTCAAGCGATGGAGCAAAGGCCTCATTGCAGGGTTCCACTTGGCTGGGATGGATAAGAGTTTTGCCGTCAAAACCGAACTGTTTGCCCTGCAGACACTCAGACCGAAAGCCGCCGTCATCTTTGATGTCGTTGAACACGCCATCAAGAATCACCTTGCCAGCAAGGCGCGCCGCCATGAGGCATTTCTGCAGACCGAATATCAGCGGAGCGCGACCAGGCACATGCTCGGCATAAAGCTCTTTCGCTAAATCATTGGTACCCATCACCAAAACAGTGAGCCGTTCTGATGCTGCGGCAATGAATTCGGAGTTCAAGACAGCAACTGGGGTTTCGAGCATTGCCCACAACTTGGTGTATGCCGGGGCCCCAGCCTTTTCAAAAGCAGCAATGAGTTGCGCAACTTCCGCGGCCGAGTTGACCTTAGGAACAACGATGGCGTTGGGACCTGCCTTGGCCACTGCGGCAATGTCATCGGCATGCCATTGTGTGCCAATGCCGTTGATGCGAATGGCAAGTTCCTTGGCGCCGTACTCCCCGCTCGTCACCGCGGCACAGACCCGAGTCCGTGCCTCGGGCTTTGCATCGGGGGCAACAGCATCTTCAAGATCAAGAATCAACGCATCGGCAGAAATGCCTTTGGCTTTTTCTAACGCTCGTTCATTAGCGCCGGGCATATAAAGAACCGACCGACGGGGACGCAGTACTTCGCTCATTCTTTTCCTTAGAGTCCGTAAGCAGCAGCGAGTTCCGGGTCATCGGCCGCTAGTGAACTTGCGAGTTCCACCATTACTCGGCACTGCTTGACCGATGCGTCGTCTTCCATTTTGCCGTCGAGCATGATTGCACCAGTGCCATCGCCCATGGCTTCGATGACCCGACGGGCGTGGGCAACATCAGCGGGATCGGGGCTAAACACGCGCTTGGCGATAGCGATCTGCACAGGGTGCAAGCTCCATGCTCCGACGCAACCAAGCAGGAATGCGTTGCGAAATTGATCCTCGCAGGCAACGACATCAGCAATATCGCCGAACGGCCCGTAAAACGGAAGAATTCCGTTGGCCACACAGGCATCAACCATCCGAGCCAGCGTGTAATGCCAGAGGTCTTGTTGGTAAATCCTGCGATCACCCTCAATGTTGCCGTCGGTGGGGTCCTCGCGAACGAGATAGCCCGGGTGTCCCCCGCCAACGCGAGTGGTCTTCATGCGACGATTTGCCGCCAAATCGGCGGGTCCGAGCGAAAGGCCCTGCATACGCGGGCTCGCTCCACAGATTTCTTCGACATTGGCGACGCCACGAGCGGTTTCAAGGATTGCGTGCACGAGAATTGGGCGCGGCAACTTGGCTTTGGCCTCAAGTTGTGCAAGTAGGCGATCGACGTAGTGAATGTCTTCAGGCCCCTCAACCTTCGGGATCATGATGACGTCGAGTTTGTCGCCGATTTCAGAGACGGCAGTGACAATGTCATCAAGACCCCATGGCGAGTCAAGGGAATTCACCCGAGTCCAAAATTGGGTCTTGCCAAAATCGATTGTTTTGCCAACAGTCACGAGCCCCGCCCGAGCGGCTTCTTTATCGGCCGCCGGAACACCGTCTTCTAAGTTGCCAAGCAGCACATCAACCGTAGGAACGATCTGCGGGAGTTTGCCCACCATCTTTTCGTTTGACGGCGGGAAAAAATGAATCATGCGGGCCGGCTTGATCGGAATTTCACGCACTGGTTCGGGGGCACCCACGGCAAGGGGCCGGAAGAAGTCCTTAGGATTTCGCATACCTTGAAACTATCGGCCCGAGGCGCCTGGCAACGATGTTGGTCGGGTCTCTTCCCTGACCATGAACCCGCTGCGGCCCTGAAGCATGAAGGAATCGATGAGGCTCACGATGCGCTGAACAGCATTCTGAGTGCTCACACCGCCACTGTGGATATTTGACACAAGGTTGCGCTGCGCGTCGGTGTCGCCGGGTCGGGGGCAATGGGCCATATAGGCAGAAAGGCTCTCCGCTGTGGCCAATCCCGGACGCTCGCCAACAAGAAGCACAACATTTTGGGCATTGAGCGCTGTCCCAATGTCGTTTATGACACCAACCCGACAGTGGCGCACCAAAAATGGCCGACCAATCGACCAACCCCGTTCCTCGCACTGCTGCAGCAACGGCCCGAGCAACAACGGACCCTGTGTGAGGGTAGCTAGTGGTGAAAGCCCATCACCAAGAACGATTTGCACATCAATGTCACTAGGACATTCCCGACGCAGGCGTTCAATCGATTCTGCAGTCAAGCGCCGACCGCAGTCGGGGCGGGCCAGATAGACCTCGTGAGTTTCTGCCTCGGTGGAAACCTCAAAGACTCCGAACCGCTCAACCAATTCGATCATCGGCGGCAATTCGAGAGAGAGTTCTTTCCCTAGAGCGTCTTTGGCGAATGCGTGATCGGCACGAAGTTGGAGTTGCGTTCCTGTTCGATAGGACGTGCCTGCGCGTCCGAGCAACAACCGAGCCGGAGTCACCGCCGATGAGTCATCACCCGTGTCAACGGCGCCACGCAGAGAATCGGGAAGGAGTTCGCTCATGATCCGAGTGCCTTCAGCGTGTCGGCGAATGCCATCAAAGAAGCGGGGCCGTTCGCGGTCGTATCAGAAAGGCGGCCGTTGCGAAACACGCCAACTTCTTCGAGCCATACTGCGAATTCGGGTGCGGGGCGAGCCCCAACGAGTTCGCGTACTCCGGCAGCATCGTGATAACTGGTTGATTGATAGTTCAACATCACGTCATCAGAACCGGGTACGCCCATTACGAAGTTGCATCCGGCGGTGGCCAAGAGCACCAGCAACTGATCAGTGGTGTCTTGATTGGCTTCGACATGGTTTGTGTAACAAACATCGACTCCCATGGGCAGTCCGAGCAATTTCCCCATGAAATGATCCTCGAGTCCCGCCCGAATGATCTCTTGCGCGTTAGCGAGATACTCCGGTCCGATAAACCCAACTACGGAGTTCACAAGAAAAGGGTCAAACGCGCGGGCCACCCCGTAGGCCCGTGCTTCACAGGTGAGTTGATCAACCCCGCCGTGACCGTCGGCCGAAAGCGCAGTTCCCTGACCGGTTTCGAAATACATCACGTTGTCGCCGATGAAACCGCTGCGGTCACGGTGGTGAGCTAGTACTGCCTCGCGGCCCTCCGATAAGCCGGCGAGGGTGACACCGAAACCCGCGTTTGTTGCTTCGGTACCGCCGATACTTTGAAAAAGAAGATCGATGGGAGCGCCTCGATCAAGTGCTTCGAGTTGGGTTGTGAAATGAGCAAGAACACACGATTGCGTAGGCGCACCTGCGGCGCGAATCAATTCCTGCAACGCGACTTCAAGAGCCACCACATTCTCGACTGAGTCCCCGGCGGGATTCACACCTATGACAGCATCGCCGCACCCGAACAGCAAACCGTCAAGCACTGAGAGCATGACGCCTGTGAGATCGTCCGTCGGATGGTTCGGTTGTATGCGCACACCGAATACTCCCGATTCACCCATGGTGTTGCGACAGCGAGTAACAGTACGCAGTGGAGCAGCAGCAGTTATGAGATCGCGGGCACTCATCAGTTTGGCCACAGCCGCAGCCATCTCCGGAGTAATCCCGTGGCGGACGCCCCCACTCCAGTGAACTTCGAAATCAGATGCCAAGAGAACTTCGCGGAATTCTCCGACGGTCAAAGATCGCAACTCGGCGAATGCAGATTTGTCGACTGCTCTCAAAATAAGTTCAGTGACATCGTCTTCGATCAACGGTTCCTCGATAAACGCTGATAACGAGACCTCGGCAAGAGCCATTTTGGCAGCGACTCGCTGACGTTCTGAGGTTGCCGAGATTCCCGCTAGACGATCGCCGGCTTTCGGTTCATTGGCCTTCGCCATAAGTTCACGCAGATCAGCGAAATTGAACGTTTCGCCTCGGAGCGTTGTCGATCGCTTCATGTTAAAAGAAGATCCTGAGGGCACAGTTGTTCCGTGAGGAGCGCCGCGAACCGATGGGAATCGCCACCAACCCATTCGCGACACAACGGGAGTCCTTCCACATAACACGAGATGTACGCGCGCCAAGTAGGCGAAGTGAGGAACTCGATGGCCTTGACAGCACGAACTCGGGGCAACAATCCCCAGCGTTCGAGATACGCCACGACATCCTCGCTTGAGGCATTGTCTTCGTGTAGCAGCCATGCAGCATTTGCTCTCACTGCATCCATGGATTCGCTCGCAACTCGCACTGCGTGGGCGATTTCAGCGTCGAAGTCGATGCCATGGGCATGAAGGTGCTCGGCGACTACGACATCGGGAGTGTCTCCGGCGATAATTTCCAACGCAAGGTCGGCCACTCCCTCAGCCATCAAGCACTGTGGGGTACCCACACAGAAAAGTGACTCTTCTTGCCAGCCCCGAGTTCTTACAAGCCCGGCTTCTTTCAGCGAATGCTCAGTGTGATGACCCGGGTATGCCTCATGAGCGACAAGGTGACCGATGCTGGTCGCCAGCACCGGCAGATCGGTGTTGATCGCTACACGACTTTGCAGGTTCCCTTCGTAGTAATTGAATCCGGACCAGGGCTGATTGGTAGCGAGTTCCCATTCGATGTGCTCGCCATCGGGTAGACCGAACTTTGTGGCGGTGCGATCGCGAAAATCATCGGCTATCGATCGCAGAATGCTGTTGAGCCGTTCAACGGGAATGGCTTGGGCCTCGCGCCACGCAATGATGCGATCGCGGATCGCCCCCGAACCGGGTAACACTCGATCAAGTCGATCATGGGCCGCAGCAAACAACTCTTCATCACGAAATGTCGGTCGAACGCCGTAACACCACTCGACTTCATCAACATAGGAAATTGCTTCCCCTGAGATTTTGCGCGCCGATGTGTGCATACCAACTACCTGTGCACGCATCCACCTCCGTCGTGATGCAGCAACGGCATCAGCGTCGATGCCATCATCAAGATCAACCAAGAGTTGGGCGGCGCCGGCAGCCAAGGCCGCAGGACTCGCTATTGGTTCGCCAGCCACCCGATCGGCGATCTGTTGGGGGCCGTAATACGCATCGACGAACCCATCGATGTGACGACCAAGCCGAAGACCAAGTTCGATGTATCGATTAACGATCGCCGGTTCAGATAGTGGCGCGCCCATTGGTAAACCCTAACGGCGAGTTAGATGATGTCGCCCTTGAACAGTTCTGTGGCGACAGGGCAATCGGTACGACGAAGAGCGTCGACGACGGCCAGCGGCCCTGTCGGACCCACAATCTTGTCGATCATTGAGAGGGGAACTGCTTCGTCTTCGCCCTCCCACGGGTCGTCGGGAATGATCCGCGCCCGAACTGGCTCCCACATGCGCTGAGGCAGGAACCGCCCCACCCCCGCAACGGCCCAGACCGGAATCTGTCGCGCCTGCGCCACTGATGCCGCCGCCAGCGATCCTGCGATTCCTAAAAACTCGCTCGGAGCAACAGCAGAGGCCTCGAGTAACACCAGATCAGCATCGGCTACCGCAGAACCAAGTCCGGCAAGCGGGACATCAACCGCATTCACATCAGCCTCAACGAGTTGCATCACCAAGCCTCCACCTTCTTGGAGAACGTCGACAACAAGCACTTCGATATCGCCTCGCCGAGGCAATGCTGCACCGATGAGTTCAGGCCAACCGAGAACCACGACCGTTGCGTCCTCTGGTAGCGAATGGGCAAGTTCAACCGAGGTTGTGTCGTTTTCGAGTTCCTCGAGGGCAGTACGAATCTCGGCGTAGGGGTCGCCTGCGCATAACAACCGCGCACATAACCACACCAGCGGTGCGGAACCAGGCTGACGCTGAACAACTCTTCGGCATGCGGTGACCAGACCCTGGGGATCGCTTGCATAACTCGCCAACGCACGAGCAGTTTCGGCAACGATCACACTTTGGGGATAGCCCGTGGCCCGAGCCACGTATCGGAGACGTTCAACCGGGTGCATCAGAATCGCACCCTACCGAGGCTGATCAGGTTCCGCTCGGGCCGCCCGGTTGGAAGATCATGAGATACAGGGTGACGACAAGGATCAGGTGACTGATACCAGTAGCCATCATGATGCGACCACGCGCCGCCGCATTGCCATCACGAAATGCTTTGATCGCAGGACGGGCCACAAAAATCAGCACGGCCATAAGCACAACCCAGAGAACAGCCGAAATCGAAAGCCAAGTCTGAGACAGACTGAAATACTTATCGCTCATTCCGGCAAGGCCAAAGCCAAGGATGCCCGCCAAACCAATACCCGGGAGCGAAAACCGCAAAATCGAAACATCGAGACCATCAGCAGCCGCCTTATCGCCAGCAGCGGTGAGACGAACCAGCACTGGAGTCAGCCACAAGGGGGCAAAGCCGATGATGATCGCCAGCACATGAATGAAAAGAACGATTTTGTAACCGGTGCTGTTGTAGGCGGCAAAGACAACCATGGTGACTCCTTGAATAGTTTTCGGGCTCTTCACCCGCGTGCTACTCCCTCAACCTAGTCGCGCTACCTTCTCAGTCTGTGACTACCGATGTGCAGGCCTCCGTCGAACTGACCCCCCTCAAAGGTGAATGCCGTCCAATCTCGGAATGGACCACCAATTTCCACTTGGCCATCGTGGCCCTCGACCCATTCACGAACGAAAGTTCATGGATTATCGACACAGCCCTCAGGGTGCTGCGCAACTACTCCGAGGCCGATGTCCGCATCGCCCTTTTGGTCACCGCCTCGGTGGACGAAGCCCGTGATTACGTCGGGCCTCTTGCTTCAGAGATCCTCGTTTTCGCCGATCCCAACCGCACTGCAGTGAAGGCATTCGGTCTCGAAACTCTTCCGGCGTTCGTGCACATCAACCAAGCCCATCAGGTTGAAGCGTTCGCACAGGGCTGGAACCCAGCCGAATGGGCCAGCGTCGCCAGAAACCTTTCTGCTCGAATGAGTTGGTCAGTTCCTGAGATCCCGGCCACTGGCGATCCGTCAGCGTTTGCCGGCTCGCCCGCAAACGTCTAACCGAAGCGATTCAGCGAGCAATCCAGAGCTGGGAAAGTGACACCGTTGCGTTGTCCTGGCCAAGTCCGGTAGCGCCCGAACCACTTGACCAAGTTGCCACGTCACGAACCTTCGGAGTGGTGACCACGACTTCGCGAACCTGCACCAAAAACAAATAAGGCACGTCAATTGCGATCTGCTCCTGCAGCGTGCCGTAATCATCAAGTTGCCGAGTGATGTCCACGGTAGACCGAGCATCAGAGAACGCTTTCGTTACCAGGGGGTTGATATACCGGGTGGGATTACTGCTGATCACCGGTTGCTCCGCAGGGATCCCGCGGAAGAGTGGCTCATAGACATCGGGATGGGAAGAATCGAAGCCCACCTCAAGGATTGCTTGGAATTGCCCCAACGCGGCAGCGAACGTAAGCGTAGAAGAGTCAACCAATTCGATGGTCACCCCTATGCCCACGTCCTCTAATTGGCCGCGCCACAATGAGGCCACCCGCTCGAGGGTGGTTCCGGGCAACACGAGCAGGGTGAAATTCAGGGGAAGTCCTGTTTCTTTGGTGTACTCCGCGACCTGCTTTTTGGCCTGTTCAATGTCGCGAGCCGAGGAGGAGTGGTCGACAAACCACGGCGAGGTGTCACTAACGATTCCCCTTGCTATCGAGCCCTGCCCCACAAACGCCTTCGTGAGAATTTCGGCGCGATCGGTTGCAAATGCCACTGCGCGCCGGGCGGAGATCCGATCAAACGGTGCACGACCGGTCTCTAGAGCAACATTGACTTTTGGTCGTTCCGCATTTCGGTCATCGTGAATCGTAAATTTTTCAGAACCGTTGGGGATGGCTTCCAGTCGCTCAAGTTGACGCGGTTCATCAACCGCAACCATTCCGACCACGCCAGTAGTGACGGCGTTCACCCGATCAGCAGCTTCGGGAATCACCACGAATCGGACGCCATCAAGATGCGGCAATCCCTTCTTCCAATAACTGGGATTCTTTACCAGCACCGTGGTACCTGCGTCATTTACTCCGAACCAAATGAATGGGCCTGTTCCCAGCGGCCGCGGATCAAAGCCAAGGAGCGTTGCCGGCGCCGCAACAGTACCGATGCGGGTAGTAAGGACTTCGGGAAATGTTGACCACGGAGTAAACATCGAGACAACAACAGATTGGGCATCAGCAACAGTGATCGCTGCAATAGGCAACAAGAGTTCCCGATTCGAAGGATCATTTAATTGAGCCTGCAAATTAAAAGCAACAAGTTCAGCTGTGAGCGGAGCGCCATCACTAAACGTGATGCCTGCGCGCACAGTTAACGTCCACTCGGTGAACACCGCATTCGGTGTGGCCTTTGAAAGCAACTCCGGTACGGGCTGATCGTTGAGATCGCGAACCATCATTCGGTCATAAACAGCTCTTGCTGCTTGAAGATCCGCAGTTGTCCATGGCCCAGCGTTGGGCGCCCAGTTAACAGGTGCGGTGGCTACCGCGATGTCAAGAACTCCGCCATCAATCGGACCGCCGCCGGGCGCCACCGTCGACACTGTCGAATCAGGGCTGGCGTTGGGCGTGGAACTCGAATTTGAACAGCCAACAAGGAGTGCCCCAACAAGGGCAATGACCGCCAACGAACGGAGTCGAAGGTCTCGGGGGGAGAGTGACATTGAAGCGCTCAAGACCTACGACTTTAGGCAACTGTGCAGACCGGCTCAGGTCGCCTTTTCCTGAACCGACCAAGCGCGGTCAACAGATGCGAGGATGCAGCCATGACTCGAGCCACAAAAGTCCGCGTAGGGATAGGCCTCGGAACGCTCAGTGGGGCCAGTTCTCCCACCCGGTTCACCGCCATTGTTGATCACTGTGAAGCCCTTGGTTTTGATTCACTGTGGATGTCTGAGCGCATCGGCGCAGAGACTCCCGACCCCATGATTGCTTTGGCTGTCGCTGCGGGTCGGACCACCCGAATGAAACTCGGAACCTCAGTGTTGGTGCTGCCCGGGCGCAACCCGGTGATTCTGGCTAAAGAAATGGCCACTCTTGATGTGCTGTCGAATGGTCGCTTTCTTCCCGCAGTTGGACTTGGAGCTGTTGATCCGCCAGAACAGCGCGCCTTTGGCGTTGAGCGTAAAGAGCGCGGCCGACGTCACGACGAAGCGCTTGCCCTCATGCGCGCGTGTTGGACGGGCGAGGTTGTCTCTCATCACGGCGAGTTTTTCTCTGTGGATGACGTGCAAGTGTTGCCACGACCTACCCAAGACACACTCGATGTGTGGCTCGGAGGTATCGCCCCTAGCGAGTTGCGCAGAGTGGGACGAGTCGGCGACGGCTGGCTCCCTTCGTTTTGTTCCCCATCTGATGTCGCCGAATCAATCCCTGTCATCGAGGCGGCCGCTGCCGAAGCCGGTCGAACTATGGATCACGAGCATTACGGGGCACTCATTTCCTATTCCGATGGCCCCCTCCCCCAGCGTTTCGTCGATGTCATTGAACGCCGACGCCCGGGCCTTGACCCACGGTCGGTCATTCCCACCCGTGATGCGCTTCCGGCGCTGCTGCGGGAATTCATCGACGCCGGAGCATCAAAGTTTGTCATCATCCCGCTGGTAGGCGATGCCGATCCCGAGGCTGAACTGGCCGGACTGGCCCAAGAACTCCTACCGCTCGAGACCTAACCCCATGCAGCAGTCCATCGGGCTGCGCCACTTCCCCCGGCAGTCCATGCTCCGCTTCGGCCTTCTTGCGTGTGAGTAGATACGCTGCGCCAAACTCAATTTCCTGTTACGGAGCGCAGCCAAATGTCGATCGCCATCACTGAAGACCACCGCACACTGGCCGAGGTCACGACTGATTTCCTTGAACGCCACGACTCTCGGGGCGCTGCTCGCAATCTGCTTGAGGCCAAAGAAGAAACCATGCCTGCGTTTTGGGCGGCGCTTGCAGAACTTGGCTGGCTCGGCCTTCATATTCCTGAAGAATGCGGCGGCTCAGGATTTGGTATGCCCGAACTCGTCGTCGTCGTAGAGCAAATGGGTGCTGGCCTTGCGCCCGGCCCGTTCGTCTCGACCGTTATTGCCAGTGCTGCTATCAACGCAGTTGCACCCGCAGATGTTGCTGCTCGGTTATTGCCCGGACTTGCCGATGGCACTGTGGTTGCTGGCATTGGATTCGGCGACACACTCTCGGTCAAGGGAAGCGCTCTGACCGGAACGGTCAAGACCGTGCTGAGCGGTTCGTTGGCGAACCTGCTTGTGGTCACTATTGGTGACGACCTTGCCATTGTCGATGCCGCAACAAAGGGCGTCGACGTTCGGTTGCTCGCCAACCTTGATGTGACCCGCCGCAGTGCACAGATCACATTCGACGCAGCAGAAGCCACCATCGTCACCAGTGGTGCACAGGCCCTCGTTGATTACGCCCGCCTTTTGCTTGCCGCCGAAGCAACCGGCATCGCTCGTGCTACCACCAACATGGCGGCCGACTACGCGCGCGAGCGCCAACAATTCGGTCGCGTCATCGCCACCTTCCAAGCGGTCAAACACCATTGCGCCAACATGCTCGTCGAAGCGGAAATCGCCACTGCCGAGGTGTGGGATGCTGCCCGGTCTGCAGCCGCTGGCGGCGAGCAATTCTCTTATGCTGCAGCGATGGCGGCAGCAACTGCAGCCCATGCTGCTGATCGCAACGCTCAAATGAATATTCAGGTTCATGGTGGTATCGGATTCACCTGGGAACATGACGCGCATCTTTATTTGCGTCGCGCTCTTGCGATTGAGGCACTTGTAGATGCCGAGCAATCGGCCATTGATATCACAACGCTTTTACGCAGAGGCGTGAAGTTGGTTCGTACTGTTGAACTTCCACCAGAGGCAGAAGCATTTCGATCAGAGGCCAGCGCAGCGGTCGACGCGGTACAAAGCCTTGAAGGAAACGAACAGGTTCGCGCCCTTGTCGCCTCGGGTTATGCCGTTCCCCATTGGCCAAAGCCATGGGGTCGTGCCGCAAGTCCCGTTGAGCAGTTGGTGATTGAAGAAGAGTTCAATCGAGCGGGCATGAAGCGCCCCGGCTATCAAATCACCGGCTGGGTCATCCTCACGCTCACGCAACATTCCACCGACGATCAACTTGCTCGTTGGATCATGCCTGCACTGAATCAAGAGCTGATTTGGTGTCAGTTATTCAGTGAGCCCGATGCCGGATCCGATGCCGCCGGAGTAAAAACCAAGGCCACGCGTGTCGATGGCGGTTGGCTCATTAACGGCCAAAAGGTCTGGACCACCGGAGCACAACTCGCTGCATACGGTTTGATTACCGTGCGGACCAACCCTGACCTTCCCAAGCATCAAGGAATTACGTGCATGGTGGTTGACATGCACGCCGAAGGCGTAGAAATCCGACCGTTGCGCATGGTCAACGGTGGGGCTGAATTCAACGAGGTGTTTTTCAGTGACGTTTTTGTTCCCGATGATGATGTTGTCGGCCCAGTTGATGGTGGCTGGACAGTTGCCCGCGGAACGCTGGGCAACGAAAGCGTCAGCATCGGCAGTGGGGATGGTGCCATGGTGATTCCTCCTTCCTCATTCCTTGCCCCGTTCGACGAACACCCCGAACGTCTTTCGGGCGGCGCCGGCCGTATTGGCCGTGCCACTGCTCGATCACAGGCCGCCGAAACTCTGAATGTGCGCAGTGCACAACGCGCGGTTGCCGGCGGCGAACCCGGGCCCGAAGGCGCAGTAACCAAATTGCTACTCACCGAAAACGCAGAAGAGGCCGCCGCGATTTTGTTTGAACTCGCCGGTTCAACTGGCGTCTACCTCGAAGATGAGGGCTTTATGGGAGGCACATTGCAACTCATGCACCGCGCGCTTGCTATTGCTGGCGGAACTTCAGAGATCAAACGAAACCAAATCGGCGAGCGCATCCTTGGCCTGCC
>JBBEAV010000022.1:3353-18077 GCA_040882655.1 Acidimicrobiales bacterium | reverse complement strand
CTTGAGATTGTTGGGTGCTATGCGTGGGGCGCCGAGAAGGTCGGTCGCGATGTCGGTGAACTTTGCGGAGTAGCGCCGATTGGAGTTTCTGCAACTAATGACGTTGATGCGTTGTTGGCGCTGCGGCCTGATTGTGTGATTTACAATCCCAAATGGCCTGACGTTGATCATATGGTTCGGATTCTTGAACACGGCATCAACATTTCTGCCACCGCCGGATTTATTACTGGTCATGCGCTGGGCGAAGGTCGTCAGCGAATTATTGATGCTTGTACCCGTGGCGGAAGTTCAATCTTTGGTTCGGGAATGAACCCGGGTATGGCCAATCTTCTCGGCATCGTTTCCGCTGGTGTTTGCGAACGCATTGATTCAATACGCATGCTCGAGTCGGTTGATTCAACGGGATATGACTCAAGCGATACCGAACGTTCCGTTGGCTATGGACGGCTGCCCGATGACCCGGAACTTTCAGATCTCACCAAGAAAGGCACTGCCGTATTCGGTGATGCCGTTTACCTGATGGGTCAAGCATTAGGCATTGTCTTTGATGAGGTGCGATGCGAAACCGAGTACGCCGTCACCACCGAGCCCCTCGACCTTGGTTCCTGGTCTATCGATGCTGGCTGTGTAGCCGGAGTCGCAGCAAGTTGGCAGGGGTGGGTTGGCGATCGCAGGATCGTTTCTTGCGAGGTTCGTTGGCGCAAGGGCCGAACGTTAGAACCGGATTGGAAAATAGAACACGGCTACATCGTTGAAATCGAAGGCATGCCGTCAGTGCGTACCAAACTCGAAGTGTTTCCACCCAAAGATTTCAAAGCGCAATCATTCAGCGATTACATGGTGTTGGGCATGGTGATGACGTCGCTTCCTGCCGTTGATGCGGTTGCGTCAGTATGCGAGGCCAAACCGGGCATCGTCACCTATCTCGATATGTCACTGCCTGCGCCTAGCGGTTGGGTCGTTAGCGAGTAATCACTCGATGACAACAACGACATCGCCAGAGCCCACCGAATCGCCGGGGGCGACCTTGATCTCTTTGACGGTGCCAGCCTTTTCAGTAGTGATGTTGTTTTCCATCTTCATGGCTTCGAGCACGCATACGGTTGCACCGGCTTCAACCTCTTGACCGACCTCAACCAAAATCTTGACGATGGTTCCTTGCATTGGTACGGCAACCGCGCCCGAGCCGCCACCAGCGCCTGCACCGCCGCCACCGCCTGAGCGACGAGGTCGGCTTGCGCCACTAGCGGTACCGCCGGTAACAACAGCACCGGCCTGTGACTCGGGCACAAACACCTTGACTGAAAAGCGTTTGCCGTTGACTTCAACATCGACGTCTCGCTGAACCTTGGCTTCAGTTTCGCCATCGGAAGGAGCGACAACGCTGCCCACCGTGCTGAGATCGAGCGTGTCTTCGACCCACTTGGTGGAGTGAATACCGTCGACAAAATCTTGATGTTCGAGAATGGCGAGATCGGCGGGAATTGTTGTGGCAATTCCCTCGATGCGGAACTCACGAAGCGCCCGCAGTGTGCGTCGAATAGCAGTCTCGCGATCAGAACCCCAACAAATGAGTTTGCCTACGAGGTTGTCGTAGTACTGGCTGACGGTGTCGCCAGATTCATATCCGCCATCCCAACGGGTACCGAAACCGGCTGGTGGAACCAGTGTGGTGATGTGGCCAGGGGAGGGAAGGAATCTGCCTTGGGCCGGATCTTCAGCGTTGATGCGAATTTCGATCGCATGTCCTGACAACTCAATGCTGTCCTGAGTGAACGAAAGCGGAAGACCGGAAGCAACACGAATCTGTTCCGCAACGAGATCAATGCCGGAAACCATCTCGGTGACTGGGTGTTCGACCTGAAGACGGGTATTCATTTCGAGAAAGTAGAACTCGCCATCTTGGAAAAGGAACTCGACCGTGCCGGCGTTGAAATAACCGCATGCTTTTGCAACGGTTACTGCTGCTTCACCCATGGCTTGGCGAATTTCGGCCGGAAAGTTCGGTGCTGGACTTTCTTCGACAAGTTTCTGATGGCGACGCTGAGCGGAGCAGTCTCGCTCGGCAATCCACACACAATTTCCGTGGGTATCGCCGATGATCTGCATCTCGATATGGCGGGGCCAAGTGAGGTAACGCTCGACGTAGCACTCGTCGCGCCCAAAGCCCTTGAGCGCTTCACTTTGTGCGGAATCGAGAGATTCGGCTGCTTCATCTTCACTGCGAACAACGCGCATGCCACGGCCGCCACCTCCGAAAGCTGCCTTAATAGCGATAGGCCAGCCGTGAGCTTTGCCGAAGGCAATGACTTCAGAAGCATCATTGAGAAACTCGGTGGTGCCAGGAACACCCATGACGCCGGCTTCTTGCGCGGCGATACGACTAGAGACTTTGTCGCCCATGATTTCGATTGCACCGGGAGGCGGGCCGATAAACGTCACACCCCGCTCAGTGATGGCACGAGCGAAGTCGGTGTTTTCCGAGAAAAAGCCGTAGCCGGGATGCACACCATCGGCGCCGCTGCGCTCAATGATGTCAAGGATGAGTTCAGTGTTGAGGTAGCTCTCGGCTGCGGTCGTGCCGCCAAGTGCATAGGCCTCGTCGGCGAGTCGCACATGGAGGGCGTCACGGTCGAGATCGGAGTACACCGCCACTGTGGCGATACCCATTTCCTGACAGGCGCGAATAACACGGACAGCGATTTCGCCGCGATTGGCGATGAGGATCTTTTTGAGCACGCCCTATGGTGGCACGCGTGAACAGGTCCAATGCCACATCTGCCGTTCCGGGCACCCGATTTGCCGATGTGCAGTGGGTGGCCGAGACCGGTTCAACCAACAAAGACCTCCTTTTGGCCGCCGCCGAAGGCGCTCCTGAGGGGCGCGTACTGGTGGCTGATCATCAATCGGCAGGTCGCGGGCGGCTTGATCGGGCCTGGATTGCCCCTGATGGGGCCTCGTTGCTGGTCTCGGTGCTTCTGCGCCCCACCCTCGATCCCGATGAACTGTTTCTCCTTACGCTGGCCTGTGGGCTAGCGGCCTCGGAAGCGGTGACACTTGTCGCCGGGGTGCAACCGGGCCTGAAATGGCCTAATGACTTGGTGGTGGCCGATGGGCCCCTCATGGATCGAAAACTGGCGGGGATCCTCGCCGAATCTCATGTGGTGGGGGACCGAATCGAAGCCGTGGTTGTGGGGATGGGGCTCAATCTGAATTGGCCCGAAGATCTGCCCGAGGAACTAGCGGCCACCGCTACTTCGGTGAACCACCTCACCGGTGCCCCTGTTGATCGCAACGAAGTGCTGGTGCAGTGGCTGCGAAAGTTCGATTCTCATCTTGAAGCACTAGCGACCGCGCAAGGCCGAGCGATATTTCTTGACGCAGTTCGCGCTGTTTCAGCAACCATTGGTCGTGACGTACGCGTCGAAGGTGCACAAGAAACCTTTGAAGGTCGCGCCGTTGGCCTGGGTGAAGACGGCCAATTGCTTATTGAACGAAACGGAACGGTGGTCGCCGTTGCAGCAGGCGACATCGTGCACGCCCGCCTTTTGCCCTGACCTAGTCGGTTTGGGAAAGCGCCTTGATCAGATCCTGTGCGGCCTTCGTCTTTGGGCCGGCACTGAACGGTGTGTCGTCAATGCGAGTGACCGCAACGACTCCGGCAGTAGAAGAAGTGATGAACACCTCTGACGCTTTAGCGATATCGGCAGGGGACAGGTCACCTTCGGCAACAACGCTGTTTTCAATGAGTACCTCACGGATAATGCCAGGCAGACAGCCCGTTTGCAGCGTTGGCGTCAGGGTTATGTTGTCTATGACGAGGTACAGATTTGAAGTTGGGCATTCACTTAAACGATCGGAACTGTCGCAGAGCAATGCATTGTCAAAACCAGCGTCACGGGCATAGCGCACTATCGCTGCGTTCTCACCCCAACTCGTTGACTTGATTCCCGCAAGTGGCGATCGCTCGTTTCGTACCCAAGGTACGGTGCAAAGCGAAACAGTCGACTGTGCATTCGTCAATGGTGAGGAAGAAATAACTGTCAAAGGGTGTGCGCCGCGCTTGCGAGGTGAATGTCCGGGGCCGGGTGTGATGGTGACGCGAATTCGAGCCTCGGTAAGTTTGTTTGCCTCAATGAGTTGTCCGATAGCTGCCGCAAGTTCTTCGTCGGTTGGTGTCGGTCTGATCTCGAGTCGGTCGATGCCAGCGCGCAAGCGCCGCAAGTGCCGAGACAGAAACGCAGGATGTGAATTTCGCACAGCGATGGTGTCAAAGACGCCGTCGCCAAGTTGCAGTCCGTGATCATTGGCAAAAGCAATCGGTGCTTGAGTATCAACAACAACCCCGTTGACCCATTGCAATGCATGAGTCATAAACGAAACCTCACGAAGAACGATCCGATGCAAGAGCAATGAGTCGATTGGCTTTCAATTCGGTCTCGGCCCATTCGTCATCTGCAGTGGAGTCCCAAGTAACGGCACCACCAGTGCCGAAACACAGCGTGTCTTCCTCAACCCAAAACGTGCGAATTGCAACATTGAGTTCGCCAATGTTTCGATCGGCATCAACCCAGCCGATTGCACCGCAGTAGATACCGCGCTCAACCGGTTCAAGTGATCGAATTTGTTCGACTGCAGCAATCTTTGGAGCTCCAGTTACTGAACCCGGCGCAAACGTTGCTGCGAGAAGTTCGGGCCAGTTGGCGTTCTCTCGTAATTCGCCTTCCACCGTGCTGACGAGGTGGTCGAGGCCAGGATGATGCTGACGTTCAAGAAGGTTTGGAACAAGCACTGTTCCCGTTTGACACACACGACCTAAATCGTTTCGGACAAGATCAACGATCATTACATTCTCGGCACAGTCTTTTTCGCTGAAGTTTCCCCCGGTTGAGGTCGTTCCCTTTATGGGGGCAGAGCGCACTCGGTGGCCATCGCGAGAAAGAAACAGTTCCGGCGACGCCGAAGCAACACGAATGTTGGCCTCGGGCAATTCGATGACTGCGGCAAAGGGAGCAGGATTACCGGCGGCTAAGCGATGGCCGAGAGCCAACATGGAGGCGTCATGAGGCAATGGCGCTGACATTCGGCGGGTGAGGTTGACTTGGTACACATCGCCAGCAGCAATTGCGTTGCGAATCTGAGCGATGCGATCGGCGTACTCAGACTGTGAGAGCGATGAGGTCCAGGCCTGCGGTGATGGCCCTGCCCATTCAGTTGTTGAACGGGGGAGCGCAGCGGTCGGGCGACGACGCTCAAACCGCGCGCATACGGGCTCACCGTCAAACGGAATGACCACAGCCCACCAACCAGAGGAATCAAGGGCGGAAAGATCAGAGGTCAGATCAATGAGGCCTGAGGCCACCGTGCCCCCGATAACAGCAAGGGGTTCGATGCGCTGGGCCGCGAGAGTCGATTGATTCACGATTCGCTGAGCCTATGGCGACTTGTGGGCCTTAGTTAGGGCCGACCGGAAGAGATGGAATTGCTCCGGTAACGTTGCCCAAATGCGCAGCCCCTCCCGCACGTGGTCTCAACGGCTTTTGCTGTCGCTCAATGTCGTGGTTGTAGTTACTTGTCTTGTTGCCGCCGGGGGCCTGACGTGGGCCTATAACCAGGCCAGTGCGTTGCCTCGAATCGATGTCGGTACCTCACTTGAAGCGCAAGTTGCTCCGGGCGAGGCCATGAACATTCTCCTTGTTGGTATCGACGATGGCATGGGCCTGGCCGAGGGTGACCCAGTGCTGCAAGGGCGAAGCAAATCACTGAACACCGACACGATCATGATCTTGCGCGTGGAACCCAAAACTCAGCAGGCGGCGTTGCTGTCGTTACCTCGAGATCTTTGGGTCGACATCGCTGGTGGCGGCCAAGGGCGCATCAATTCAGCACTTGCCCTTGGTGGCCCCGAGCGATTGATTCAGACTATTAATCAAGACTTCGGTATTCCCATCAACCACTACGCAATGGTTGATTTTCAAGGTTTTGAAGCCCTCGTCAAGGCTGTCGACGGTGTGCCGGTGTATTTCAACTATCCGTCGAGAGATCAGTCCACCGGGTTGTTTCAATACGAAACTGGCTGTCAGGTGCTCAGCGGGCAGCAAGCACTGGCCTTTACCCGTTCACGACATTTTGAAATCTCTCGAGACAACATGAGGACCTGGCAGGAAGACCCCACCAGCGATTTTGGTCGAGTATCTCGCCAACAGCAGTTCATTCGTGCTGCGCTGAAGAAAGCTGTCGCTCAGGGCGTGCGGAATCCGCTTGTGCTGAAGGAGTTTCTTGGAATCGCCCAAAAGAACGTCACCCTCGACACCGAGTTCACCATTCAGGAACTCGTTGACCTTGGATCGCAGTTCCGTACTTTCGATCCCGATGCACTTGTGAGTTTCACGCCCGTTGCGACGGGAACATTTAAGGGTGCGGCCAGTGTGCTTGAACTTAATGTCGCGGCATCGGAGCCGATCTTCGAAGTCTTCCGTGGCCAACGCGCAATCCCTGACATAACCGGGGTCGCAGAAACGACTCCGATAACCACAGCGCCAACAACAACTTCGGCCGCTCCAACCACAACGATTCGCAGCGCAGCAACCACGGTGCTGACGTTGCCACCAAATTTCCAGGTGCCGACTACTCAACCAATCACGACCACAACTCTGAGCGATTTCATTCCTAACGTCCCTGAAGGTCAGACCTGCGGTTGAGTTGTTGTCAGACGGGACGTGCTTCGGCTTCAGTCCGATTGGCAAGGTACCAATCAAGAGTTTTTTGCAGTCCATCGTCGAATGAGGTGCCGGCGGTGAAGCCGAACTTTTTGTGGGCTCGTGAGCCGTCAACTCCTCGGCGAGGTTGACCATCGGGTTTCGATGTGTCCCAGCGGACCTCGCCCTCGAATCCAACCAGTTTCACGATGATTTCGACGAGTTCACGAATGGGAAGTTCGCGGTCGGCACCGAGATTGATGGGCTGATCCTCGTTGTAAAACTCGGAGGCCAAGGCGATGCCCTCGGCGGCGTCGTTGACAAAGAGAAATTCTCGAGTGGCCGAACCGGTACCCCAGACCTCGAGAAACTCAGCATTTGATTCCTTCGCGTCGACGGCTTTTTTAATAAGAGCGGGGATCACATGCGAGACCGCAGGGTGAAACTTGTCTCGGGGCCCGTAGAGATTGGTGGGCATGAGGTACACGGCGTCTTGGCCGTACTGCGCCCTGTTGGCCTGAACCTGAACGAGTTGTGCGAGTTTGGCAATCCCATAGGGGGCGTTGGTCTCTTCGGGGTAGCCCTGCCAAAGGGAGTCTTCGGAGAAAGGAACAGGAGTGAACTTGGGATAGGAACAAATCGTTCCGATCATCACGGTTTTCGGCGTGTTTTGTAGGCGGGCTTCGTCGAGGACGTAGGTGCCCATCAGAAGGTTGTCGAGGTACAGCTCGGCAGGGCGTTCCATGTTGGCGCCGATTCCCCCCACACGGGCGGCTAAGTGAATGACGAGATCAGGCTTGGTGTCGTTGAACATCGACTGAACCGCGACACGGTCGCGCAGGTCATACTCTTCGCTCGACGGGGTGAACAGTTCCTTGGCCCCACGGACTCGAACCCGGTCAACAACGGCCTGGCCGAGAAACCCTCGACCGCCAGTAATCAGGACCTTACGGTTATCCCAGAAGGCGGTATCAGGCACAAACTCCATGCCTTTACCCTAGTTACCGGCCGACGCCGATCAGCGTTGGCCTCTGACGGTGCTGTGGGAACTGTTGCCATCGTGGGAGACTCACTGGCTCATGGAGCGAAGTCTTCGGGTGGCGATCACCCTCGAGCAGTGTTGGCATGCCGTTCCCGGCGGCACCGCTCGCGCTGCTATCGAGAGTGTGCGGGCACTACAGCGCTGGACCGATCTCGATCTTGTGGGGGTGAGTGCGAAACATCGACAGCCGCCTTCGTCGGCTTGGGCGCCGACCATTGAAGTGGCCCAACTCCCGCTTCCTCGTCTTGCACTGTATGAATCTTGGCAGCGCCTCCGATGGCCGTTGGTGGAACGGGCCACAGGAACGGTCGATGTCATTCACGCCACCGGTATGGCGATGCCGCCTAAAAGCGCGCCCATTGTTGTCACGGTGCACGACCTTGCCTTTCTTCGTGATCCTTCGCAGTTCACCCGCCGAGGAGTGTCGTTTTTTCATCGGGCCATTGATCTCGCCCGGCGAGACGGCTCGGTTGTTATTTGCCCATCCCAAGCGACCATTGCCGAATGCATCGAACACGGTTTCGATGCAACGAAACTTCGGCTGGTGCCATGGGGGATTGATGTTCGCCCCGCTACAGACGCTTTGATTACAACAACCAAAGCGCACTTCGGTATCGACGGTCGTTATGTGCTGTGGGCCGGCACCATTGAGCCCCGCAAGAACCTGCCCGTTCTCCTTGAAGCGTTTGAGGGTTTACAGGATCGTGATGTCACACTTGTTCTTGCCGGACCCGATGGCTGGAATGAACAAATCGACACACAACTCAATCGTCTTGGTTCGCGAGTGCGCAGAGTTGGATTTGTTGCGCCCGAAACATTGGCTGCACTGCAGGCTGGCGCCGAGGTGTTTTGTTTCCCTAGTCGCCAAGAGGGGTTTGGCCTGCCGGTGCTTGAGGCAATGGCTCAGGGCACCGCCGTCATCACCTCATCAGGAACTGCCACGGAAGAGGTTGTGGGCGACTGCGGCATTGTTATCGACCCTTCCGATAGCGAAGCGCTACGAGCTGCGCTCGAACGATTGCTTAACGATGACACCGAACGCGCTCGCCTCGGTCGCGCTGGCTCAGAACGTGCCCTACGTGAGTTCACCTGGGAGAGCACGGCGAAGGCATTGCAGAGTGCTTACAAAGAGGCAGCGTTATGACCCTTCAACAGCGGCGTGTGGTCGGCGTCAATCTGCTTTGGATTGTTCCTGGCGAGGTTGGAGGAAGCGAGGAATACACCGTTCGTCTTTTGGCCGCTCTATCTGAAGTGGAGCAGGAAGATGTTGATGTCATTCTTTATGTCAACCAGCAGTTCACCGCAGCACATCCTGAAGTTGCCGCTAGTTTTACGACACGAGTTGCGCCGGTTTCCGGTGCGTCCCGACTCCTTCGGGTGATTACCGAATCGACCTGGCTTGCAGTCACAACTCGTAGTGACGGTTGCGCTTTGGTGCACCACGCTGGTGGAACAATGCCGTCAATTCGCACGGCCCCCGGAGTGATCACCATTCATGATCTTCAACCGTTCGCGAACCCAGAGCGGTTTGGACTTCTCAAACGCACCTACATTCGTTTTGTTGTGCCCCGGTCGTTGCGCAAAGCGCAAGCGGTAGTGAGCCTTTCTGATTTTGTGGCCAACGACGTCGTCGATCGAGTAGGAATTAATCGATCGCTAGTGCGCAAGATTCCCTGCGGGGTAGGTGACCCGGGAGCGGCCTTCGACAAGCAGCGAAGAGATGAACTTCTGATGCGACTTGATCTTGTCGATCGTCCGTTTATTATGTACCCCGCTATTTCTTACCCCCACAAGAACCACATCACGTTGGTGGCCGCGTTTGCCCAGATCGCTCGTGATCGACCCGAGCTTCGTCTTGTCTTTACTGGCGGTGCCGGCGGAAGCGACGGCCTGGTTACGTCAACAATTGCGGCTTACGGGCTTGACGAAAAAGTTGTGCGTACCGGCCGGATATCCGAATCAGATCTCGACTTGCTCTACCGAGCGGCCACAGTGATGGCCTTTCCCTCGTTGTATGAAGGGTTTGGTCTGCCAATGCTGGAAGCGATGTCGCGCGGTTGCCCAGTGGTGGCCAGCACTGCTGGCGCATTGCCAGAAGTCATCGGTGACGCCGGCCTGCTGGTCGACCCAGTCGATGTCACCTCATGGGCCAACGCGCTAGGTGAACTCATGGATGACGCAACACGGCGTACGGTTTTTGTCCGCCTCGGATTCGCACGAGCCAAAACCTTCTCGTGGACCGATTCCGCTGAGCGCCTGCTCTCTCTCTATAGGGAAAACCGTTGAACCTCTCTGTTATCTGTCCCCATTTCGACCCTGATATGGCACCGACCGGCGTCGTCATGTCACGTATCGCACGCGAACTTGTTGATCGCGGCCATCGGCTTCATGTGGTGACGGCCTTGCCCTGGTATCAGCATCACGCAATCGATTCCGGGTGGGATGGACGGTTGGTGCGAACAGAGAAAACTGAATGGGGTCGAATCAGTCGCGTGCATCCGTTTCCCACTGACAAGCGCAACATTCCAGCGCGAGCGCTTGCCTTCGGTGGATTCACGGCGCTGGCAACACTTGTGGCGTCAACAAATCGGGTGCGACCCGATGCGGTGTTGGCGATGTCGCCGCCGCTCACCCTTGGTATGGCTGGCCGAGTAGCGGCCACCGTTCGGCGAGTTCCGCTGGTATTCAATATTCAAGACGTTTTTCCTGATGTGGCGATTGAACTTGGGCTCCTCACCGGAAATCGTGTGATCGCAGCTGCGCGTGTTCTTGAGCGCAGCAGTTACCGATTTTCTGACGCAGTCACTGTGCTTTCTGAAGATCTGGCTGACAACGTTCGCACGAAACTCTCCGAGGGGTTGAACAGCGAGTCAGCTCGAAGTCAGGCAGAGAAAGTTCGGGTAATTCCGAATTTTGTCGATACGCAAGCCATTCGCCCTTCGGCGCGCGAAAACTCCTATCGAGAGCAGTACGGACTCATTGGTAAAACTGTGGTCATGTACGCCGGCAATGTCGGGTTTTCGCAGTCACTGGATTTGTTGCTCGATGCGGCGCGCTCCTTTCTTGTCTCACGCCCCAATGTTGTGTTTGTCATCAACGGTGGAGGTTCGGCCAAAGCCGATTTGGAACGAGAAGCAGCCGGCCTTCCTAACCTCCAATTTATTGAAATGCAGCCGATTGAACGCTTGCCGGAGGTGTTAGCCGCCGGAGATGTCCATGTTGTGCCGCTACGAGCCGGGCTAGCCCGATCGAGTGTGCCGTCAAAGTTGTATTCGATTCTTGCTGCCGGCCGGCCGATTGTTGCCAGCGTCGATGCTGGCACCGAGGTTGAGCGCACGATCGAAAGAGCCGGTGCCGGCCTCACAGTGCCACCGGGCAATTCTCAGGCATTTATTGGGGCTCTAGAGCAAGTTCTTGACAATGCCGCTCGGGCCGAACAGATGGGCGCCAATGGCCGTCTCTTTGTCGAGCACTGGGCCTCACCGGCAGCGGTAGCGGAGTCCTACGAGGAACTGTTCACCGAACTTATTGACCGCCGTCGCAAGAGCCCCTAAATCTCCTCTGACCGGCTGGTTCGACCCCGCCCGCTAACATCCTCTGAGTATGGGAAAAGCGTCGCAGGCCAAAAAAACCGCCAGATTGGCCCGTGAGAGCGGCACTACTGAGCCAAAGCGGAAGCGCCGATTGGGTTTTCCCCTCGCTATCGCCGGAGGCATTGTTGTCGGCGTCATCGTGGTTCTCCTGGCCCGCCAGCCGGCCAGTACGCCGCAACTCACCATTGACCCCACTGCCATCACCGTCGATCCCAACACGGTGACCACTGACTCGGCCCCAGTTGTGCCCGGTGGCGTCGATGCGGTGCCTACAACCGTCTTGGCTGGCCAATGAGAGCAGTTGTTTTGGTCGGCGGAGTTGGTACTCGTCTGCGGCCGCTTACTAATAACCATCCAAAACAAATGCTGCCGATCGTGGGCGTACCCATGATCGAACGAGTGGTCTCGACCCTCGGCGCCCACGGTGTGACTGAGGCAGTCTTATCTCTCGGTTACCGTCCCGACGCCTTCCTCGACGCCTATCCCAACAGTGTCTGTGCCGGAGTTCTGCTTCATTATGCCGTTGAGCCCGAACCGCTCGATACTGCTGGTGCAGTGCGGTTTGCCGCTCTTTCAGCCGAAATCGATGACACGTTCATTGTGGTCAACGGTGACGTGCTGACTGACCTTGACGTCACCGAACTTTGGGAGTTTCACAAAAGTCACAGCGCCGAAGGCACTATTGCCCTGACCCCCGTTACCGATCCGTCTCGCTACGGCGTGGTGCCGACTGCGGAAGATGGCCGCGTGCTCGAGTTTGTTGAAAAGCCCGCCCCCGGAACCGCACCTACCAATTGGATCAACGCCGGAACCTATGTGCTCGAGCCCTCGGTACTCGATCGCATTGCTCCCGATCGCAAAGTTTCGATCGAACGTGAAACTTTTCCGGCAATGGTCGCAGAGCAAACTCTCTATGCGCTGCATAGTGATGCCTATTGGATTGATGCGGGTACGCCGAGTGCGTACCTGAGGGCGCAGATTGATCTGATCGACGGAACTCGCGGCTCTGAAGAAGCTTTGGCTGATTCTGAGGACATCGATTCTTCTGCCGTTGTCACGAACTCAGTTCTTGGTGCTGATGTAGTGGTTGGCAATGGCACGGTGATTCATGACTCGGTCGTGATGGACCGTGTCACTATTGGCCCCGGCGTGCACATTCACGGTTCAATCATCGCCAGTGGCGCTCGCATCGGGCCTGACTCATCCATCACCGCATTGTCCGTTCTTGGAGAAAACGTTGAACTTCCTGCCCGCTCCGAACTCGTTGGAGTTCACCTTCCCGAAAGCAACGAGTAATGCGTGCAGTAGTTACCGGGGGAGCAGGCTTTATTGGTTCGACCTTGGTCGACCGACTTTTGGCCGAGGGCAACAGCGTCACCGTTATTGACAATCTAGCAACCGGAAGCAAGCAAAATCTTGAGATCGCTGAGGGTGCTGGCCAACGTTTTCGGTTTGTAGAACTTGATGTTCGCTCTCCGGAGATCCCCAGTGCTTTGGCGGCGGCTTCGCCTGATGTTGTTTTTCATCTTGCCGCCCAAGCAGATGTTCGGGTGTCGGTTGAGCGCCCGATTTTCGATGCTGAGGTCAATATCATTGGGGGACTCAATGTTATTGAAGGTGCTCGATTGGCCGGAGCCCGCAAAGTTGTTGTCGCTTCAAGCGGCGGCACGATCTACGGCGATCCCGCCCCCGAAGATCTCCCCGTTGACGAGCAACATTCCCAGCACCCAATCTCGCCCTACGGCGTGGCCAAAAAAGTTATCGATGACTATTTGTATGCGTTTCAGTATCTGCATGGCCTCGATTACACGGCGCTGGCGCTGGCCAATGTTTATGGACCGCGGCAAGATCCTCATGGCGAGGCTGGGGTAGTTGCCATTTTTGCGGGTCGGCTCCTTAACGGCGAAACCTGCCGCATCTTCGGTGATGGTAAACAAACCCGAGACTTTGTCTTCGTAAATGACGTTGTCGATGCATTTGTTCGCGCTGCTGATCAAGGCTCGGGGGCGCTCTGCAATATCGGCACCGGGGTCGAAACCTCGGTCAATGCCCTTTATCGGGCCATGGCTGATGCTGCTGGTATCGAAGGCTCGGCAACCTATGAGTCGGCTCGAGTCGGGGAGTTGGCCCGTTCGGCACTGAACCCGGGGTTTGCCGGAACGACGTTGGGTTGGGTGCCAGAAACCTCGCTTGATGCAGGAGCGCTGGCAACACTTCAGTGGTTTGGTGCTCGGACCTAACGAAAACTGGAAGGACGCTGCGTCAACTGCGCAGGGCCTGCCAAACATTGCGGGCTTTTCGTTGGACACGGTTAGCCAGTGTCGCTTTCAGTGCTTCAATCTCTTGCCGAGCCTCGTGCAATTGCAATCGGTAACTCTCGGCCCGAGGTTCCCACTCCCCAAACAGTGAATTACGACTTCGATTATGAGAAATACTGAGTTTCATATCTCGATCTCGCGGATCAAACGAAGCAACGATGAGACCATCACCACTGAAGGACTCTGAAACTGAATGCTCGGCAATGATGTGCGCCCCCGACCACAACAAAATGTCGAGCACTTGCTGATGGGTCGTAGCGCTACCGGTAATTGAAAGGTCATGAGTGCTGATCACAAGGAAACGAGCAGCACCTTGCCGTAGGCGCTCGCTGGCCTGAAGGAAAAGTGGAACCTCGAAGCCCTGAATATCGGAGAGCAGAACATCGACCGTATCGATGTTGCATTCAGCGAGAAGAGAGTCAAGATCGTGCGAGGGCAGATCAACCGGGTTCGGATTTGTCTCTGTTACGAAGCCACGGATTGTGCCTCCGCCAGTTCCGATAGCTGCGTTAAGAAATGTTCCGTTGCGATTATTAAGTGCGAAATTTCGTTTGCCGACCTCAAGATGATGAGCGTCGGGCTCGAGGCAAATCGCGTTTCCCTCGGGAAAATCATTGAGAAACCAAAGGCTGTAATAGGCCCAAAAGCTTCCCAACTCGATCATCGTAGGAGGCCGGTTTGTCGGAGCGGTGTCAGTCAGTCGTTGCATGATCGCCGCAAAGGCGACCTCTTCCTGCGGTTCATGAACCCCCCGAAGGCAGCGAATGATTTCATTCGTGATGGTCCCGTAGTAGCAACCCTCTTCAACGAGAACTCCGTTATGCATCACTTGCACGGAGCCAGCTGAGTGCTCAATTACCTCTCCGGCATTATGAACTCGCGGGAGCGAATCGGCATCGGTACATGACACGGTCATGGCGACCCGTGACCGAAACGCAGCGGGAACAGAATCGAAGTCGATTGCTAATCCGTTTGGTCGCACAGCGCTCACACACGAAACTGGTGGAGCAGGCGCTGGGGGCGGGGGTGTATCGAGCGGAAGAATGGGATCGGTCATGAGAGTCCTTAGTGGC
>JBBEAV010000022.1:0-3253 GCA_040882655.1 Acidimicrobiales bacterium | reverse complement strand
CCCATAACAAGTTCAGCAGCTGCAGCGAGTTCGTCCACGAGGGCAACCTCGGTGACATGCATCTCGCGGCCAAGTGCATCGGGGGTGCCACGAAGGTCAATGATTGCGGCAATTCCGGCACAACCGATGGCAACGTCGGTGACTCCGCGTCGCCATGTGCGCCCGAAGGTGTCAGAGACTATGACGCCAACGTTGACTCCGAATCGGTGAAGGAGCCCATCGCGGATTCTGCGTGCTGATCGATCAGAATCCACTGGTAACAGCGCCGCCCAACCGCTTTCCACATTGGAAAGATCGATGCCTGCGTTTGCGCAAACAAAACCTTGCTCGGTTTCGCTAATGATGAGATCGCCGCGACGGCGGAGAATTCGAACAGACTCTCGTTCGACCAGTGGTTTGTGGCTTAACGGGTCGTTGGGGTCGATAGCAACAAGTCGATCCTCGGCCTTGGAGACGATTTTCTGCGTGACAACGAGAACATCACCATCGGCAAGAGTTGTGTCGGGAGAAGTGGAAGCGGCGGCGGCAATGATGGCAGCAAGATCATCACCGGCGCGGATCTCGCCGATGCCTTCAATGCCAAAAATCTCCATTCGACTCATTAGTTCTTTCCCATTCGGGCGGAAAGTACAGCGTGAGCAAGCGACTCAGAGACTCCGGGTTTGCTCATAATGGTTTCGGTCACGATGCACGACAATCCTGTGTGTTCTATTGCCGAAGCGCTTTGAGCATCGGCGGTATCAATCACGAGTGTGCCTGCGAAGTCTCGGTAAAGCAAAGCAATGCCCGTGACCGATGCCTCGTGCTCCAGTTCGACAAGCATGCGACCGGCAGGACCTTTGAGGGCCGCCCCCGCGATGATTGGCGATACGGCAATGACATCGCTTCTTCGGGCGGTAAGCGCTTCTCGAATGCCGGGAATAGCGAGCACTGGCGCAATAGAGACGATGGGGTTTGAGGGGGCGATGATGATCTGGTCGGCGGTGGCGATTGCTTCGAGTACGCCCGGTGCGGGAGAACAGTCTTCCGCACCATCGAAACGCACCGATGCCACCGGTACAGAGTGTTGGCGCTGCACAAAATATTCCTGGAAGCTGATCTCTGATCCGGCTGGTAGCGGCGCAAGGTTTTGATCGGGAAGGTCATCGGCAGCCAGCGTCACCATGGTGCGCAGTCGATCGCAGGTCGCGGGAAGCAGCGTGAGCCCCAAATTCCATGCGGCGGCGATTTCGGCGGTGACCGTCGCGAGGTCGGCACCTTCTCCCAGCCGTTGGGTGCGAAAGAGATGAGTGCCAAGATCTCGATCACCGAGACCAAACCAACTCACCCCACCGAGCTGCTCGAGCATGTCTCGCGCCTGCCAGGACTCGGCGGTAAGTCCCCACCCTGTCTCGGCATTGATGGCGTTGGCCAGTGTGTAGGTGACGGTGTCGAGGTCAGGTGAAATATGCAGACCATGAAGTTCAAGGTCATCGCCGACGTTGACGATTGCCGTGACCTCTCGAGCATCGAGGACAGTGAGAAGAGCCCGCAACATTCGCGCAGCACCGACGCCACCGGCGATGACGGCGATCATAGGTTCTAGGCGAGTTCGCGCTGTTGCCGGGCGACAGTTTCAAGGTCGGTATCGACCATCATGTGCACGAGATCGGCAAATGGGGTGTGGGGCTGCCAACCAAGTACCTCTCGGGCGCGAGATGCGTCACCTACAAGGAGGTCAACCTCGGCAGGGCGGAAGAACCGCTCGTCGATCACGACATGGTCTTGCCAGTTCAGACCCACTCGTGAGAATGCCACCTCGCAGAATTCGCGAACCGAATGGGTTTCATCGGTTGAAATGACGAAATCACTTGGCTCATCTTGCTGGAGCATGCGCCACATAGCATCGACGTAGTCGCCGGCGAAGCCCCAGTCTCGTTGTGCGTCAAGGTTGCCAAGGCGAATTTCGGTGTCAAGACCCAATTTGATTCTTGCTACTCCGTTAGCAATTTTGCGAGTAACGAATTCCAGGCCGCGACGAGGGCTTTCATGATTAAATAAAATGCCCGAACTGGCGTGCATTCCGTAACTTTCCCGGTAATTGACGGTGATCCAGTGCCCATACAACTTGGCTACGCCATAGGGGCTGCGTGGATAGAACGGTGTTGATTCCTTCTGCGGAACTTCAACGACCTTGCCGAACATCTCGGAAGAACTCGCCTGATAAAAGCGAACGTCATGGTCTGCGATTCGAATGGCATCGAGCACGCGGGTCACCCCGAGGGCAGTGGTTTCGCCAGTCAGAACGGGTTGACCGAACGAGGTTTGGACGAAGGACTGCGCAGCGAGGTTGTACACCTCCTCCGGTCGTTGGTCGCGAATAATTTGGATCATCGAAACTTCGTCGAGAAGGTCACCAGGCACGAGTTCAACATCGTTTTGCAGATGGCCAATGCGTTCGAAATTCACCGTTGAACTGCGCCGCACCATGCCGACAACGTGGTACCCCTTTTGAAGGAGGAGTTCGGCCAAATAAGAGCCGTCCTGTCCGGTGATTCCTGTGATCAGTGCTCGTTTACTCATTGTTCAATTCCGCTCGGGGAGTGAGGGCAATACCCTCGGATCTGTAACTGTAAGGGCTAGCAACGGTCGACGAATGTCTTACTCGGTATCGGTGTTAGGAGTTAGCGGTGATCACGAGACGTTGTTCGTCCAGAATGTCTCGGAGAGTGGTATCGAGGGTGATTTCTGGAGTCCAGCCCGTTGCGGCATGCAGCAATGTCGGGTCACCCCGAAGAACTGGGGTCTCGACGGGGCGTTGAAGTTCAGGATCCGCAGCTAGCCGCATTGGAACGGAAGAAAGAGCGATCAGTTGTTCGGCCAGTTCGCCAATGGTGCGGTCGGTGCCGGTGCACACGTTGTAGGCCTCGCCGGGTGTGCCTTTGATCATCAAAAGTCGATACGCGCGCACGACGTCGCGCACATCGGTGAGGTCACGCCTCGGTGTCAGGTTGCCCATTGGAACCAGGTCAGTTCCGTCGTGTTCGTTCAACGCGATCCGTTGCGCAATTGCTGGTGCAACAAATGTGGTGGTCTGTCCCGGGCCCAAGTGGTTAAACGCTCGGACTCGAATCGTTTCAAGCTGATGACCGAGCCAGGCCTGTAACGCCAATTGGTCGGCGGCTACTTTGCTGGCGGCATAGGGCGTTACGGGACGAAAGGGAGTGGATTCGGTAATGGGAAGTTCTTCGGGAGTGACTCTTCCGTAGATATC
>JBBEAV010000021.1:0-18398 GCA_040882655.1 Acidimicrobiales bacterium | reverse complement strand
TCGACAGTGTCGGGACCGAAACAGATGAAGGTCTCAGCTTCCATCAGTTCTTCAATGATTGATGGATCATCAATGTTGTCAACGTCGTACACAACCTGCGTGCGCTTGTCGCCAACCCAACGATTGTGCTCAAACTTTGTTGGACGATGCATAGCCAGATCGTAGACGGCCAACAGACCTGACACGACCCCACTGCCATCATTTTCGCTAGACGATGGTGGGATCCTCGGGCATTGCCAATTGGCTGCCAATGGCGCCGATCGCTTCAAGATACTTTTCGTTGCCTTCGATCACCTTGACAACCGAAACATCATCAATATCAAGACCGGCATCGGTAGCTCGGCCTAAAACAAACGCCAAAGCATCGTCCTCGGCGGCAACGAGTGGGCCGCTGGCCACATGTTCGACGCCTTGAGCCCTGGCAACGCCGAGTTCCTCGAGATAATCCAGATGCCACTGAAGCAGCTGGGCCAATTCCTCGAATGTCAGCCGCGCCGTGACGTCATCAGGAAGCACTTCAGCCACGTACGCAACAGCCTCTGCACGGTCATACACCGCAGGTCGAGGTTGTTCTGCGAGTTCACCTGCGAGTCGCCCAACGGCAACAAGTCCGATAGCCACCACCGCAAACGCGGAGAGAATGATGAAGACGACGATCATGATCGGCTCGTCGCTGTAGTCAGCGGATCAGATGCCGATGCGCTGAGCAAGAAGCTCACGGTGATAGGTGGGATCACCAAACAGAAGTTCAGAGGACTTCGCACGCTTGAAATACATGTGTGCGGGGTGTTCCCAGGTGAAACCAATGCCGCCGTGGATCTGAATGTTTTCGGCTGACGCATGGAAATACGCATCGGAGCAGTAGGCCTTCGCCAGTGATGCAACGGCGGGAAGTTCATCGTTGAGTTCTGATGCACACCAGCCGGCGTAGTACGCAGCGGACTTGGCCGACTCGACCTCGAGGAGCATGTCGGCACACTTGTGCTTGATGGCCTGAAACGAACCGATCGGGCGGCCGAACTGCACACGATCCTTGGCGTACTGCACCGCCATGTCGAGACACATCTGAGCGCCACCGACCTGCTCAGCAGCGAGGCCGACAGCAGCAAGATCAAGAACAGTGGAGAGAATGTTCCAGCCAGCGCCGTCGGTACCAACAAGGGTTCCTTCGACGTTGCTGAATTCGAGCTTCGCCTGCTTGCGAGTTTGGTCCATGGTGGCCAGTGCAGTGCGGGTAAGACCAGCAGCGTCGCCAGCAACAGAGAAAAGACTCACACCGGCCGCGGTGCGGGCGGCAACGATGATCACGTTCGCCGTATGACCGTCGATGACATAGGACTTGGTGCCACTGATCTTCCAGGTTCCACCGTCGTTTACGGCAGTTGCTTCGATGCCGGATTCGTCCCAGCGGCCGTTCGGCTCGGTGAAAGCAAGAGTGGCAATGGTTTCACCCGACGCGATGCCCGGAAGGATCGCAGCCTTGGCCGCATCGTCACCGGACTGCATCACGGTATTAGCGGCAAGCACCACAGAAGAGAAGTACGGCGCACACAGAAGGGCACGACCCATTTCTTCGAGAACAACAATGAGTTCGACATAGCCATAGCCCTGACCACCGAACTCTTCGGGAATGGTGAGGCTTTGCAAACCGAGTTGCTCGGCCATTTGTGACCATACGCTGGGGTCATACCCGCGCTCGGTTTCCATTTGCTCACGAACATCGGCCTCTGAGGACTTGGCCTCGAGGAACTGACGAACGATCGTGCGAAGCTCTTCCTGCTCCTCAGAGAAGGCAAAGTTCATGGCGGTGGCCTCCGGTAGCGGACGAGGGTCGGTCCCCGGCCGGTTGACGTGTGCAGCGACTGCGGCAGGAGGTAGTTCTAGCCGAGAAGGGCAAGCCCCGGCACATTTCTGGGTCGATTCTCCGCTCCCTGACCGTCTCCACCCTGCGAGACTGTGGTGATGACTCTCTTACTTGCCGAGACGGGCTACGAGGTCCACGCCGTCGTAGTTGGCCCTATGGACAACAATGTCTTCATCATCCGGTGCACCGAAACCGGCGAGGGAGTCCTTGTTGATGCGGCCAATGAGCACGAGCGCCTCCTCGAACTCTGCGCTGGACTTGGGGTTCGGCGGGTCATCGAGACCCACGGCCACTGGGATCACATTCAAGCAGTACCGGCGGTGCGCGAAGCCGGTTACGACGTAGCGATCACTGCTGCAGACTCGGAAATGCTCGAGGCGTACGACAGCATTTTGGAGGATGACACCGTGATCGAGATTGGCCGGCTTCGCCTTCGAACAGTCGCTACTCCAGGCCACACCCGAGGTTCAATGTGCTTCGCTCTTGAAAACAGTCCGCTGCTCTTTACGGGGGACACTCTTTTCCCCGGGGGGCCAGGCAATACAACGTTTCCCGGAGGCGATTTCGACACGATCATCGATTCTCTCGACACCCGAATTTTCGCATATGAGCCCACCACCATTGTCCTGCCCGGACACGGCAACTGGACCACAATCGGCAACGAACGTCCACACCTTCAGGAATGGGTTGACCGGGGCTGGTAGGACCTCGCCGCAAACCTCCATAATTTCTCCTACGGCCGTAGTGCGAATCCCTCCGAGCCTCTAGAGTGGGGCCATGGCCCCCCTGTTCTCAATCGAGGATCTCCACGTCGCCACTACTGGTGAGAATCCGGTGGAAATCCTGCGTGGCGTCGACCTCGTCATCGGTCCTGGCGAGGTTCATGCCCTTATGGGCCCGAACGGCTCGGGCAAATCAACGCTGGCTTCAGCACTTCTTGGAAGCCCTGAGTATTCGGTGACCTCGGGTCGCATCGTGTTCAAAGGCGATGACGTCACTGCTTGGCCCACTGATGTGCGGGCGAAAGCCGGAATGTTTCTGGCTTTTCAGTATCCGCAGGAAATCCAGGGGGTATCGGTTCTGAACTTCCTGCGCCAGGCTTGGTCAGCCCGACGGGGAATTGATCTTTCAATGCTCGAACTTCGGCTCGAGATCATGGACTGGATGACGCGTCTCGATATGGATCCATCATTCGCCGACCGCTATCTCAACGAGGGGTTCTCGGGCGGCGAAAAGAAGCGCAACGAAATTTTGCAGATGGCAATTCTCCAGCCTGAGATTGCCATTCTCGACGAAACCGATTCTGGCCTTGATATCGACGCATTGCGGGTTGTGGCCAAGGGCGTGCGCGAAGTCCTCGCCGCACGACCGGATCTCGGAATTCTCGCAATTACCCACTATCAGCGGTTGCTCGATGAACTCAACCCATCGTTTGTGCATGTCCTTATCGACGGTCGCATTGTCGACTCTGGGGGACCCGAACTTTCACGCAAACTTGAAGCACAGGGATATGACGCATGGCTGTGACCAGCAACCCCATCAACGGAACCCTCATAAAGGAACAGTTTCCACTGCTTTCGCGAGACGTTCACGGTAAGCCGATCGTGTATCTCGACTCAGCGGCAACTTCACAAAAGCCGTTTGCCGTTCTCGAAGCGATGGATACCTACTACCGCACCATCAATTCCAACGTCCACCGTGGCGTTTACATGATCGCCGAAGAAGCGACGAACCAGATGGAGATTGCTCGTGATCGCCTCCGCGATTTTCTCGGTGCTCGTTCATCCTCAGAGATCATCTTCACCAAGAACGCAACCGAGTCACTCAACTTGGTCGCCCTCGGTTGGGGAAGAGCAAATCTTGTAGCCGGCGACATCGTCGTTCTCAGTCATATGGAGCACCACGCCAATATCGTCCCCTGGCACATGCTCGTTGCCGAGATCGGTATTGAACTTCGTTGGATTCCCCTTGATTCCGAAGGTCGACTCGACCTCAGCACTCTCGACGCGTTACTTGACGGCGCCAAAGTTCTTTCTGTCACGGCCATGTCAAACGTCCTCGGCACCATCAATCCGGTGCGAACTCTTACCGATGCTGCCCGCAAAGCCGGCGCTATCAGCATCATCGATGGTTGTCAGTCGGTTCCACACGGTGCAACAGATCTTCAGGAACTTGGTGCTGATTTCCTTGCCTTCTCAGGTCACAAACTGTGTGGTCCCACAGGTATCGGCGTTCTTTACGGGCGGGAGGAGCTTCTTGAAGCGATGCCGCCGTTCCTTGGTGGTGGTGAAATGATTCGAGATGTTCGTCTCGACGGGTTCACTACAAACGAGCTGCCATGGAAATTTGAAGCAGGAACGCCACCCATCGCCGAAATCATTGGGCTGGGGGCTGCCGTCGAGTGGCTGCAGAACGTGGGCATGGACAACATCCGAGCTCATGAAATCGCCCTCACGAACTACACGTTCTCGACGCTTTCGGAACGGTTCGGAGACCGCATCCGCATCCACGGTCCCGTTAACGCCACCGAGCGCGGTGGTGTCTTCAGTTTCGACTTCGACGGTTTGCACCCCCACGACATTTCCCAAGTGCTAGACCAACACGCGGTTTGTGTTCGTGCCGGCCACCATTGTGCAAAACCCCTAATGAAGTTGCTTGGAGTTGGGGCCACCGCTCGAGCCTCGGTCTACGTCTACAACGACACTGCTGATATCGATGCCCTCGCTGATGCGCTTGAAGCAACTGGCGCGTTCTTCACCCTCTAATCCCCTACGCTCAACTACACACCACGCACAGGGAGTGCCGCCGATGCCCGGCCTCGAAGACCTCTACAGAGAAATCATTCTTGACCACTATCGCAATCCGCGTAATCGCGGAGAGCTCGAAACTCCTCCGGCCCACCGCGTCGAAGGGTTTAACCCATTGTGCGGAGATGAAATCGTTCTTTATCTCGAGCTCGATGGCGAAGGCCGTGCGACCGATATTCGGATTTCCGGCCAAGGCTGCTCAATCAGTCAGTCCTCAGCCTCCATGATGTCGGCCGCAGTCAAGGGTAAAACCATTGCCGAAATCGATGACATCACTCGGGCGTTCAAGGCCATGATGTCGATCCACGAAAACTCGCTCGAAGGGGCCGAAAATTCAGAGCCCACTGAACCACCCGATGTGAAACTGGGCGACCTCGAAGCCCTTCGCGGCGTAGTCAAGTTTCCCGTTCGCATTAAGTGCGCAACGCTGGCCTGGAACACACTCGCTCAGGGCATTGACGAAGCGACAATCTGACAAACACCGCGGGCCTCAGCCCCGGGCAACTCCACTGATACCTAGAGCCAAGGAGAAGCAGCGCTCGGTCGGTCCACCAGAATCGTGACTGGTGATATCAATCACCACGTGATTCCAGACGTTGGTCCAGTTTGGGTGGTGGTCGAGTTGCTCAGCTATGGGGGCAACACGATTCATGAAGGCCCACGCTTCAGCAAAGTCGACAAAGGTGAATTCCTGATGCAAGTGGCCATTCACCATTTCCCAATCGGGCAGATCAGCCAGTCGTTGCCCGACCTCATCGGCCGATAGAAGCCGATCGCGCGGGCTCATGTGAGTGGATCAGCGAACGGATCAGCGAACGGATCGGCGAACGGATCTACTACCGGAGCCGATTTTTCGTCTTCGACCCACCCGGCATAGCCGGTGCGCTCAAGTTCCTCGGCCAGTTCCGGCCCGCCCGATGCGACAATGCGACCCTGAGTGAGCACGTGCACAACATCGGGCTTGAGTTCTTCGAGAAGTCGCGAGTAGTGCGTAATGGCCAGCACGCCCAGATTGAACTCGGTAGTGGCGGCTTCGACCCGGCGCGAACAAGCACGAAGAGCATCAACGTCAAGGCCAGAATCGAGTTCATCTAAAATGGCGAACTTAGGGCGCAGCACTGCGAGCTGCATTGTCTCGTTACGTTTCTTCTCGCCGCCGGAAAGATCAACATTCACAGGCCGATCAAGAAGTCGAGTTGCGAGTCCAATACGATCGGCCTCGGCCGCAACCGCCGCATGGACTGCAGAAATATCGCGGCCTTGAGCGCCGAGAGCCTCAGTAAGAAGTTCTTCTAGGCTTACGCCAGGTACTTCAACCGGGTATTGCATAGCTAAGAACAGTCCGGCTTTGGCTCGCTGGTAGGTGGGAAGAGCTAAGAGATCAACATCGTCGATTGAGACAGAGCCACCGGTCACGGTGTAGCCGGGCTTGCCCATGAGTACATGGGAAAGCGTTGACTTACCAGACCCATTTGGGCCCATTACCGCATGAACCTCACCGGATTTCACTACAAGATCGACACCATTGAGAATTTGTCGGCCGGCAACTTCAGCGGTCAGGCCGGTGATTCGAAGTTCACTCATGTCAGTCGATCTCCACGTAGACAGCGTCGTCGTCGATGCGCACGACATAGGTCGGGACGGCCTTGGTCGCCGGAAGTGAATTCGGGATGCCCGTTTCGAGCGAAAAACAACTTCCATGTTTGGGGCACTCGAGTTCACAAGTGCTGGCATGGAGTTCGCCTTCGGAAAGCGAAACATCGAGGTGGGTGCAGCGGTCACCGATAGCGAAAAAAGATCCGCCTATGTGTGCCAGCGCAATCTTTTCTGAGCCAAGTTCGAATTTACGAACCTCGCCATCAGGAACATCGCTTACTGAACATACGCGTTCGAGGGCCACTACTTCACTCCCGCATCAAGACGTTCATCGATTGCGGAAGCAATCAATGGCACCGCGCCGGCGATGGGAAACTCTTCGAGAACCTCATCAAAGAAACCGGCCACAATTAATCGTTCAGCAATTTCGGTGGGAACTCCGCGGCTTTCGAGGTAAAACGTTTGTTCCTCGTCTACTGGCCCAACGGTTGAAGCATGGCTGCACTTCACGTCGTTCGTTTCGATCTCAAGGTTAGGTACTGATTCAGCCCAGGCCGTATCGGAGAGTTTGAGATTTCGGTTGGTCTGAAATGCATTGGTACCGCGCGCATCTTTCTCCACTCGGATCAGGCCGGTGTAGACCGATCGAGAATGACCACCAACTGCCCCCTTGAATAAAAGATTCGAGTTGGTATTGGGCGCATCGTGATGCTGAAAGGTCCGAAAATCAAGCGTCTGAGTGTTGTGACCGAAATACACGGCGCTGAGGTTGCCGGTGGCCCCGCGTCCAACAAGCCGGCAATCGGTTCGCATGCGTCCGTAGTCACAACCGAGACCAGCGTGCGAAGAGACCAGCGTCGCGTCGTTTTGAACTCGACTGACCTGAGATGCGATTTGCCACACGCGCGGCCCCCGCAGTTGCACATTCCCGTAGGCCAGACGGCCGGCACGGTCAACATCAAGTTCCACTAGTGGTGATACGAGGGCGGCCACATCGGCCGAGCCATGCCAGTCAAGAATTCGAACATCGGCGTCGGCACCCACCCGCACGACAAGGCGTGGGTAAACAGCAGCACCATCACTATCGATCCAATCGATGATGGCGATTGGGTTGTTAATAGTCACGCCGGCAGGAACATTCAGAAAGACACCATCAAGGAAGTTCGCGTCGTTCAGGCGTGCAAACGCATCGGGGCCCCCTTCAGATACCGAACCAAAGGCGCCTTCAGCATCGGGCCCGTTGACCAGTGAACCGAGATAAACACCTTTGGCAACGAGAGCTTCATCAATCTGGGTGGAGACGATGGCGCCATTGCGAACAACAACAGAACCGGCAAGATGGCCAAGGTTGCGAAGAAGTTCCGCCGCTTCCGGTGGGATTCCCTCAGATCTGTCAGCGACAACCGACCAACTGGCAAGATCAACATCGGCCACTCGGCTGTAGCGCCACACTTCCTCCTCGGCAGAAGGCAGGACGAAATCGCCCTCTTGGGCGTTCAGCGAGCGTCGATCAACAAGCCATTGGGGGGTAGACACGGCATTAATCCTACCCGCATAGGAGAAATTACAGCCAGTTTATGACCGGCGGAACTTTCGCTTCAGCCGTCCGAGGGGACTGGAAGCTTTTTTCTGCTCCGCTTCAAGTTCAGCCAAAATCTGCGGTCCTATGGCATTGACGATGTCCTCGGCCTCATCAAGAAGTTCGGCGATGTTCTGGCCCTCAGGTTCTGGTGGAAGCGGCGGGGTCACGAGCGATCCGTGCTGCCAATCCACATCCACTAGCCGGCGCTCATAAAAGACACAACCATCCGGACAACGCCATGGCGCTTCGGGGGCCTGATCAAGATTGCACTTGCGCACTGTCTCACCGTTTGCATACGCCCGGCTTTCGTAGTGTTTGCATTCTTCACGCATTGCCATGGAACTAGTTTTGCACGGAGTCATCAGAAATCCAATGCACGACCCAGATTTGGATCTCGACCAAGTCGCCACTTCGCTGCTGCGACCACCGCCGTTGCCCCCAATGCCGCAGCAAAAACCGTGCAAATGAGACTGGGCACTGTTGCGGAGTCTCCAAGAAGCAGAACTCCCCCGATTGCGGTGAACAACGCATTGATTTGTGAGCTCGCCGCCACTGCGGTGACACCGGCAGCGGGAAGTGCTGCAGTTCGAAGCACCCGTCCGACTGTTCCAAAAATCGCAACCGCACCGGCTGCCGCCAGTGCGCCCCAGAGTGTCCACGGGTTTTGCAGCGTTCCAAAGAGCAGGCCTATCGGCAGCAATAGCAACGTTCCCGTGATCATCGTGGAGGACACGAGCGCCGTGGGATTGACACCGTCATTCACCGCTATTTCTGATGTGCGCAAACTCCACACCTCGATGGCGACGAAGGCGACGGCAACGACACCGCTAACCCAAGTCACCGGATCAACGCCATCGGTGGCTGCTGCGATGGTGAGGCCAATAACAGCAGCCAGCGATGAGCCAAGTGCGGCCAACGTCGACAGCTTTCCCGCTCTCTCTCGAAGAAGCAGCGCCACAGCCGGAGTGCAGGCAAGCGCTAGCCCGGCCAGTGGACCATCAAGCGTTCGAAACATCGTGCCGGCCGAAACAAGGCCAAGGACCTGCACAAACACCGCAACACGCCCGGAACGCAGTCGCAATGGATCACGCCATGACCCAGCATGTTGTCCTCTTGCGATCGCCACAGCCACCAAAGCACCGAGGGCCACACGAAAACCGACAATGCCAATGGCCGGTCCGCTTCCGTAACGCCACGCAATGTTGCAACCGGCAAAGAGCACCGAAGCAACCACTACATCGGCAACAGCGCGCCGCTTACGCCGGTCAATCAGGTTTGCGTCGTTGGGATCGATAATCGAGGCTACGACGGCAAGAACTAGCCGACGGAACCTTCCATCTGAAGTTCAATCAGACGGCTCCACTCCACGGCGTACTCCATTGGCAGGGTGCGAGTGATCGGCTCAATGAAACCGTTGACAATCATGCCCATTGCCTGCTCTGAGGAAAGCCCACGACTCATCAGATAGAAAAGTTGCTCGTCGGCCACCTTCGACACCGTTGCTTCATGGCCAATAACCGCATCGCCTGAGCCAACTTCCATATACGGGAATGTGTCAGAGATTGATTCATCGTCAAGGATCAGCGCGTCGCACTGCACATGGCTCTTGCAACCGTAGGCATCGTCTTCAACTCGGATCAGCCCCCGATAGGAGGTGCGACCGCCGTCTTTAGAGATCGACTTTGACACAATCTTTGAGGTGGTTTCCGGAGCGGCGTGAACCATTTTGGAGCCCGTGTCTTGGTGCTGCCCAGGCCCGGCATAGGCCACGGAAAGAACTTCGCCAGAGGCTTTAGGACCGACCAACCACACTGCGGGGTACTTCATCGTGAGGCGCGAGCCAATGTTGCCATCGATCCATTCCATATGACCTTCGGCCTCGACCCGAGCGCGCTTGGTCACGAGGTTGAACACATTGTTCGACCAGTTTTGGATCGTGGTGTAAGTAACACGAGCACTGGGCTTCACAATGATTTCGACAACTGCTGAATGCAAAGAATCCGAGGTGTACACCGGAGCAGAACAGCCTTCGATGTAGTGAACTTGGCTGCCTTCGTCGGCGATGATCAGCGTTCGCTCGAACTGTCCCATATTTTCAGCATTGATACGGAAATACGCCTGCAAAGGCATTTCAACCGATACACCAGGTGGGACATAAATAAATGATCCGCCGGACCACACTGCGGAGTTGAGGGCAGAGAATTTGTTGTCGTTCGCAGGGATAACAGTGCCGAAATAAGCACGAACGATTTCGGGATGCTCACGAAGAGCCGTATCCATATCGGTGAAGATGACACCCTGCTCTTCGAGGTCTTCACGATTCTTGTGATACACGACCTCAGATTCGTACTGCGCAGTCACACCCGCCAGGTACTTCCGCTCCGCTTCAGGAATGCCCAGTTTCTCGTAGGTTTCCTTTACCGAATCAGGAAGTTCATCCCATGCGTCGACCTGATGGTCAGTGGGCTTGATGTAATAAAAAATGTCATCGAAGAAGATCTCGGACATATCGCCGCCCCAATTGGGCATTGGACGCTTGAGGAAATGCGAGTACGCCTTCAAGCGATAGCTGCGCATCCAGTCGGGCTCGCCTTTCATCCAAGACATTTCCTTGATGATGTTGTCGTCGAGTCCCCGCTTGGGCTTGAAGACATAATCCTCGGCGTCACTCCAACCAAGTTTGTATCGGCCGAGATCAAGGTCGAGTTCAGTGCTGGCCATCGAAATGCTCCGGGAGTATGGGCGGGTAATTTCTCCTATCTGGATAGTAACAACTACCCCCCGGGTTTCCACGTTTCAGGAGGAGAGTCCCTTGCCTGAAAGGGACTGAGCCAATCGAGCGAATCCCTCTTCAAGTCCCACAACTGGGGCCCAACCCAAAATTCGCTGCGTTTCGCGCTGATCGAACCAGTGGGCGACCGAAAGTTGCCGGGCGGCAAAGTGGGTTAGCGGAGGTTCCGATCCGAGCCACAGACGATCCATTGCCGAACCTATAAACGAGGCCAGTGGTGCCGGTAGCGATCGCGGGGCCCGAGTTATTCCAGCAGCGCGAAGGATGGAAGCCACGAGGTCGCCGAGCGGACGAGGCTCGCCCCCGGTCACGACCAACGGAATGGTCGTGGCCTCATCGGCCACTTGGCAATGATCGAGCCCGGCCACAATCGCAGCAGCAGCGTCGTCGATATAGGTGGTGTCAACCAGCGCTCGACCCCCATCGGGCAGAACCAATCTTCCGGCTCGGGCGCGATCGATAATCCGACCAATCAATTGGGTGTCACCTGGACCCCACACCAAATGTGGCCGAAGGACAACCGTGGGAACCGAAGATTCTGATCGAACGAGATTTTCAGCGATTGCTTTTGAACGAACATAACCGTCGCGACCATCGTAATTGGCGGCAAGTGCAGCAACGCCGACACTCGCTTCGTCATGAAATGCAACCGACGGACTTGAGATGTGAATAAATTTTCCACATTCTGTTGCAGCAGCGAGAGCGTTGCGCGTTCCATCGACATTGATCGACACCATGTCGACCCATGCTGCCTTCGGCGCAACTAACGCGGCAAGGTGAACAACTGAGTCACAATCTTTTGCTGCCCGCAAGAGTGACGAACGATCACGGATATCACCGCGCACATCCTTCGCTCGAGATCCCGAGGTACCGCGCTGAAAGCATCGAACATGGTCGCCACGATCAACCAAAAGGTTGGCAACGGTGCGGCCAAGAAGACTTGATCCGCCGGTAACTAGAACGTTCATCGCCCAGCCAAATACTCAGAGACATCTGCGGCCAAAACCTCGCGCTTGACCTTTGACTGATGGCGAATATCAACCGGCAGCTCGCCTTCAAGCACGGCGGCTATTTCGAAAGTTGACGCCCCTCGAACGTAAGCGGTTTGTGCCGCACTCGCTAAGCGCAGTTTGCCCTTAGCCGAAAGAACAACCACGATGACTTGCGCTCCCGAAGGACCGCATCCCACTGCGGCAACCTCACTACCGAGTGCCGCCGCGATTGGCTGTTCAATCCGTGCATTGGGCACTGTTTGGGTTGCCAAAAAAAGAGCGTGTTGTTTGCGGCCAAGTTGCAAGAGTTCACCGTTTGCATTCACAGTGCCAAGGTCACCAGTTCGGTGAAAACGCCGACCGTTGATCGAGACTTCGGAATCGTGTTTCGTAGCCCACTGATGTTGATAGCCGTCAAACATCCACGGAGTGGCCACTGCGAATTCACCCCATGCGCCTGAGGCCAAGGGCGCGTTGTCGCTACCGATACCGAGAATTACTACCTCCACTCCGGGCAAAGGCCTACCGGTCATGGTGCCATCGCTCGTGGCGTTAGAAGCTCCGACCCCATCAGTAAGCGGCATGGCTTCTGTCATTCCCCACGGAGATCGAACATCGGCTCCGGTGACCTCGGCAATGGCCGAGGCCAGTGAAGGAGCAATCGGCGCTCCGGCAAGCATCACCAGCCGAAGGTTTACATGGCGACCGGCTGCAGTCTCAACAATGCGACGCGCCGAGGCTGGCGATAGCCAGGCAACGTCTATCTGAGTTGAAGCTAAGACTGCGGAGAATCGATCGAAATCCAATTCAGAGGGTTTGGTTACGTCAATATCGGGAAGAACACACGGCACCCCAAGCGCAGGTCCCAATAAAATAAATGGAGCAAATGAGGTCACGAAGCCTTTTTCGGCACTCATCCTGAACGCGTCGCGAATCGCGTCTCGTTGTGCGGCTAGAGCACCGTGACAATAACGAACAGGTTTGGCAGGACCAGTGGAACCAGAGGTGTGAACAACGGCCGCCTCGAACTCTGGTTCGATTCGTGGCAACTGCGTCGCCATCAACGCTGGATGAGTCTTCACATTGAGGGCACGAGGAAAACGTTGCGTGCAAACTGACCGAGCCCCGGGAGTCCAACCAAGCACGCGTGACACCGGAAGCGTCTTTGGCGTTCCAAAGACCCAGGACACATCGGCAGCACGAAGCGCGGAGCGAAGCCCCTTGGCACCTAGCCCGCTATCGGCGACGACATTGACCCCACCAGCAAGCCACACTCCGTATGCCGCTGGTAGCAGCGCAATGCCGGGTGGAACAAGCAGCGCAACGCGATCCCCCACTATCAAACCCTGCGTCACCAACATCCGGGCAATGGCATTCGCCTCGGTGGCAAGTTCCTTCCAAGTCAATGACCCCGATGCGTCGGTGAACGCCGCTGTGGCATCAGAAGCTCGTCCGGCAAGCGCGTCAGTGATTGCTAAAAAAGGATGGGTAGCCAAAAAATCAGTTTTGACCTCGTCGGCGTGTTCGTCGGTCGTAACCAGACCGAGAACTGATTCAAGCCACTGCTTAGCAATTTCAGCCATGGGTTCATCAAGGGGCACAAGGTGCCCGGCATTGGGAAATCGATGTACCACTGCGTGCGGCGCCCGCACGAGAAGATCACCGAGAAATTGATCATGAAACACTGGGTCGCGCCCGCCCCAAACCAGCAGTAGCGGAGCCTCAAGACTCTCCAGATTCTCTGCAGAACGCGAAAGTGCACCCCAAGAAATATCCTGCTCAGAAAGCGGAATATCAGCGACAAACTCCGCCACTGCCATTCTTCGATCGGCTGTTTGATACGGGGAGCGAAGAGCAGTTCGATGATCTTTTTTTGTCATCCGTGCTGAACCACTCACAAAGGCCGATGTACGACGACACAGGATGTCGACAAATCGGCGAGCAATTGCGATTAGGGGCGGTACCGAGGTGCGCTCAGGAAGACCAACTCCAGTGTTTCCCAAAATCACTGCACGCACCTCAAGCGAGGAAAGCGCACCCAAGACAACCGGTCCACCCCAGTCGTGAGCAACAAGAACTAATGGACCATCGGTGTGTTGCTCGCAAAAGGCGACGAGATCGGCAACACGCCCATCGAGGGTGCGCGCCGTGCCTCGTTGCGACCAACCCATGCCGGTCTGATCAACGGCGATAACACGCCATTCGGGAGACAAGGTGTGCAAGAAATCTCTCCAGAGATAGCCCCAGGTCGGATTTCCATGGACACAAACGATCGTTCCCCGTTGTTCGCTGCCATCACCGGAACCTGTATCGAGGATGCTCCACTCGATATCGGCCTCGCCCGTATGCGAGATACCCACGGTCCGATGCCACTCCGGGTTGATTCCCCATTCCGACCATGTCGCATCGGAAGGAAATTCAGTCGCAGTCACCGGCTACCAGACCAGTTCGGCAACCGAACAGTTGAGGCCCGAACCAATGCCCATCAACAACACCCGGTCACCCGACGACAAATGTTCGGCATGTACCGAAAGTGTGTAAGGAATTGCCGCTGGTCCCATGTTTCCGAAATCGGGAAACGAAAGTGGGACTCTCGATTGATCTATCGAAAGCAACTCACAAAGTTTTGTGGTGTGCACCGCTGAAACTTGGTGGAGTATGTAGGTATCGCAGTCAGTCCATTTCCAGCCTTCAGCAAGCGCATCATTAAAGGTCACTTCGGCCAGAGCTAGACCCGATTCAAGTAGTGCCGCGGTGTCGGTGCGCATCTCGTCAAGATCGCCGACACAGAGTTCGTGATGTTTCGTCTCTGCCCGTGTAACGCCGCCAAGGAATTGGTGTGAGCCTTCGCGTTGGGTGCCCATCACCATTGCCGCTGCCCCTGAGCCCAACGTGAGTGATGCGAATTGGTCAAAAACATCAACCAATGTCGAATCGGACTGGCGAAGCCGGGCAATTGTTTGTTCTTGTGGCTGACGACTGCCCTCGCCATCGACGATAAGCACGACATTGACCTGTCCGGACTCAATGAGAGAAGAGGCGACAGTCATCGCATTGATAAACCCGAGGCAAGCATTGCCGAGATCAAAATTCATGCACGTTGCGGGCAACCCGAGACGGTTATGGACGGCGCAGGCGACGCTGGGTTCAAGGTGATGTTTACATACGGAGGTGGAGATCAAAAGATCAACCTCTGAAGGAGCGACTCCGGCCTGTTCAAGAGCACGCAAGCCGGCGCGGGAGGCCGCATCGTCGAAGGACACGCTTGGAGGCCACCAACGCCGAGCATTGATACCAGCGACCGATTCGAGGAGACCGGGCCGAACCCCAAGCCGTTCGAAGGTTTCTGCGAGCTGCTCATCGATCCATGCGGACGTGACGATCTCGGGGGCATCGATATGCACGACCGACCAAATATGGGATCGAGTAAAGGTAACCGGACGACTCACCTCGCCAGCCTAGGGCCGAATCCGAGCCGGCCGAATTCCGTTAGGAAAGCAGCGCCGGAGCGAGCCGTTGCCAAGTGTCAAGCGGAATTGACGTTCCGTCAGCAGGAAGGACCTGGATGCAGACGTGGTCGGCGCCGGCGTCGTGATGAGCCTTCACTCGGGCGGCGATTGCGGATTCGTCGCCCCATGCGACGATGGCGTCGACCAAACGGTCAGAGCCTCCGTCAGCCATATCATCATCAGTAAATCCAAATCGCTTGAGGTTGTTGGTGTAGTTCGGAAGTGTGAGGTACATCGACATGTGACCGCGTGCGATCTCTCGAGCCTTCGACGGATCTGATTCCAGTACCACCGCCTGTTCAGGGCATAACCATCCACGATCACCCATCACTTCGCGGGCAAAGGCCGTATGTTCGACCGGAATGAAATACGGATGCGCACCCTGCGTGCGATCGGCAGCAAGCTCCAACATCTTGGGGCCGAGAGCCGCTAATACTTTTTGCGGTGGAGCCGTTGCCGGTGAAGCAGTGAAGAGCCCATTGTCCATCGCTTCGAGATAGCTCTTCATTGCCGAGTACGGCTTCGAATAATCGTGTCCGCGTAGACCGACCACCATGACTTCGTGACTCACACCAAGCCCCAACAAGAATCGATCGGGAAATGCTTCTGACACAGTGTTCCAAGCCGAATTCGCACACAGAGCATCACGGGCATAGATCGAAGCGATACCCGTGGCAATCACCATTTTTTTCGTACCGGCCAACAACAATGTGGAACTTACGAACGATTCACGACCAATCATTTCCGGGATCCAAAGGGCTCCGTAACCGAGTTCCTCGATTTCAGCCGCCGTCTCTTGGGCTTTCGCCGAAGGAACGAGATCAAGTTGATAAGCCCACACACCGACGCGTCCAAGATTCATTGCCACACACTAGGCAACGACAGCTCCAGAGGCCGGAATCGGCCATACACTTTTCGGTGTGCTGACAAACCCGACCGATTCGGATAGCGAGGCCACACGCCCTCCACCGCCCGAAATGAATCGCGTTCGGCGTTTCAACCCCAACGTCGTTATTGCTGGAGGCCTTGCGATCTCCGCATGTATCGGCGTCGCAGTTTTCGATCCGAACGAAACACAAATCTTTCCAGCCTGCGCCTTCAAAGCAACAACTGGACTCGACTGCCCGGGCTGCGGCATGACTCGCGCGCTTCACTCGCTTGTGCACGGTGACGTTCTCAAAGCAATCAGCCACAACCTGCTACTCGTCATTCTTCTTAGCAGCGCAATTGTTTGGTTCGGATGGAATGTGATTGCCCGCAAAGTAGGCAAACGAGAACTTCGATTTAAGTTTCGACGCCCTGCTTGGATTGCAATCGGCATCGGTGTCACAGCCTTTTGGGTTTTGCGAAATTTACCGTGGGCCCCGTTCAACTGGCTTGGCTCCGGAAACTAGTTTTTCGCTCACAGTTCAATCGATCCGACGCATCGCTGATTTGTAAAACTTTCCGCGCTCGGCGTAATCACGAACTGCGAACTCCTGTATGAACGCCTGCGTGGAACTAACTTCACGCAGTTTTGCGGGAATACCAAGGGCCATCATCCCCGTGGGGACTTCCATGCGGTTGGGAACAACAGCATTCGATCCGACCAAAGAACCAGTGCGAACAATGGCTTCGTGGAGCACGACCGATCCATTGCCGACCAGCGAATTGCTTTCAATCGTGCAGCCCTCAAGGTGAACAATGTGGCCAATGATGCAATCGTCGCCAACAATCGTTGGTCGCGTCGGAATGCAGTGGATGACGGTTCCGTCTTGAATCGAGGTGCGTTCGCCTATACGAATTCCGCCATTGTCGCCACGCAGAACAGCACAGGGCCAAATCGTGCTGTCGGCGCCAACCGTGACATCACCAATGATCACGGCCTCTGGATGCACCCAAGCGTCGGGATGAATTTCCGGAACCATGTCGCCCAACGCGTAAATAGCCATCGATTAAAACGCCACCCGCCCGTAACCGCCCCGGAAAAACGCTAAGGCTCCGCCTTCGTGCTTCACGTCGAGATCAGTCACCCCACCTATGACGATGTCGTGATCTCCGCCGTCGAGAACGGAATGCAGGTCACAATCGAGATAAGCAAGCACACCGTTAATTAACGGGGCACCGTTACCAGAACGCTTCCAGCCGATTTCCGAAAATTTATTTTCGGCTTTCGAAGCAAATACTCGGCTGATGTCCTCTTGGTCGTCAGCGAGAATGTTGACGCAGAATTTTCCGGCCTCGCGAATCTTTGCCCAACTTGCTGAGGTTTTCGATGCGCAAAAAAGCACGAGCGCTGGGTCGAGCGAAAGAGAAGAAAATGAACCGATAGCCATACCCGCCGGTCCCTCTTCAGACATCGCAGTCATCACTGTGACACCAGTGGGGAAATGCCCGAGTACCTGTCGGTACTTGGCACTGTCAAAGGGGTTGGAATTCGGATTTTCGTTCACAAGCCGTAACCCTAGGCGAGAGAGATTGTTAGACCCTCGAAGGCTGAAACTATGGAGTCGATACCCAAAGCCGCGCCGGTCTTCTTGGCTTCGATTAACAATTCATCGAGCGTGTCGTCATCATGTGAGGGGTCGTGGTGGAAGAGAACTAATTGACCAACTCCACACGCAGCAGCAACTTTCACGGCGTAGTCGATGGTGCAATGACCCCAAGTGGATTTCGATGCGAATTCAGCAGGCGTGAATTGCGCATCATGGATGAGGACGTCAACGCCCTGGCAGAGTTCCATCACTGCCGGATCAATGGTGTCGATATCGGAGGGCTGTTGATGATCGCTGACATAGGCGACGGAGTGACCATTTCGCTCTACCCGATAGCCAAACGTTGTGTCGGTATGGGGCACTGGAAGCGCTGTGACCTTTGCTCCGGAAATTTCATGCACACCGCAATCGAGTGTGGAGAACGACACGTCACCTGACAGTTCTTGACGAGTAACAGGGAAAAACGGCGGACGCATGAGGTCATCGAAGGCATCTGCGAACCCAATGCCATCGTGTGATGGACCGTAAACAGAAAGCGTGGAGCCAGGAACGAGAAGAGGCTGACAAAACGGAAGACCCTGAACGTGGTCCCAGTGAAGGTGCGTTACGAGCGCATGGGCATGCAACTGCGCTCCAGGGCCTTGATCAGCACCGAAGTACCGAAGACCAGTGCCCAGATCGAGCAAAATCGGATCGAACGCATCCTCGTGAAGTACCACGCTGGCGGTGTTGCCCCCGTAGCGCGCCGTGCTTTCACCGGCGCAGGGTGTCGAGCCGCGGACC
>JBBEAV010000020.1:0-18462 GCA_040882655.1 Acidimicrobiales bacterium | reverse complement strand
CCAGCAAGCCCGCCTTCTTTGGTGACATGGCCAACCAGGATGACCGAAAGTCCGCGTTCCTTCGCAGTGGTTACCAAACGTGCTGCGCTTTCGCGAACCTGCGAGACCGAACCCGAAGCCGAACTGATGTCCGGTGTGTGCACGGTTTGGATAGAGTCGACCACCAACACTGCGGGATTAATTTCATCAACCGAAGAAAGAATGTGGGGCACCGCAGTTTCAGATGCGAGCCACAATTCAGGTTGCAGCGCATTCAATCGTTCAGCCCGCAGCCGAACTTGTTGCTTCGATTCTTCTGCCGATACATAAAGGACCTTCGAACCCGATGCTGCGATTGATGCAACCGCTTGCAGCAGCAGCGTGGACTTCCCGATGCCCGGCTCACCGCCAACCAACGTGACCGAACCAGGCACAAGACCACCGCTCAGCACACGATCGAGTTCGCCAATGCCGGTTGGCTTGGGTTGCCATTCGTGCGCGTCGACCTCAGAAATAGGTACGGGCGCATCGCGCTTGCCCAACAACGCTGCGGTTGAAGTTTGGGATACGTCGTCGAGTTCTTCAACCAACGTGTTCCAGCCCTCGCAACCGGGGCAGCGCCCGACCCACTTGGGCACGCTCGTGCCGCACTCGGTACAACGGAACACTGCTCGGAGCTTGGCCACGGCGACACCCTACGCACAGAGCGAGACACTCACTGCGCTCAAATAAAAGGTGCCGCCCCCGAAGGAGCGGCACCTGACAAACCTGGAAGCTGAATCGCTCAGCCAGTGAAGGCTGGCGCGACTGGATCGGCCGCCGGAGCAGTCGTGGATGTGGTCGTCGTTGTCGGAGCAACAGCGCCGAGCGTCACCTCAAGTTCGTCAAGCACGGTGATCACCATGGGGTTACCGTTTACGACGTTGTGGATGCATAAGTTGTAGGAGCCGGCAGCGATGGTGACCGGTCCGGGGCTGGGACTGACACTAAACGCAGCCACTCCAGTCTCAATCGTCAACGGACTCGCTGGCATCGCTCCGCCTGGGGCCTGAGCATCGGAGGAAACAAAGAATGTTGCATCAACTGCTCCGATCTGCGTGGTACACGGCGTACCTGACGGGAGACCCAACACCACGACGTTGTCACCGGCCGCGACGCCCGAGTACGTGAGAGTGGCCGTACCGTTGCCGTTGTCAACGATGGATGCGGTCGCAGCAGCAGCCGCAGAGCCCGCGAAGCCGATACCAACCGCAGTCAAAAGCGCAGTGGCACCAAGCACCCGAGCTATGCGTTGAAGCGTTCCCATACATTCTCCTCTATTCCCGATCGGACCCTCTGCCCGTTCACTAGAACAATATTAGGGGCCCAGCATCGTGGTGGACCAGTCCTTGGCGCTCGGCCCATTCGTCAACCCAAATCGAAAGGTGCCGCCCCCGAAGAAGCGGCTCGCTTCAAGATCTACCTACCAGCGCCGGCCGCGGGAGTGCATGAGTCGGCGAGTCCGTAAGCGGCGCTTGCGATACCGAAGACCAATCACCGTGGCGGTGAGGCCGACAAGCGTAAGAACAACAAGAGTTTCAAGAACCTGGAGGAACTTTCCCTGTGACGAGCTGACCTTCACCATCTGCGTATCGGTGTCGGTGAACGAGGCGTTGTAGGTCTTGGTTGAACTCCCCGCATTCACGACGAGATTCAGATCAACCATTGACGCTGGTGGCGCCTTCTCTTCGGCCTCGATCTTTGCGAGCAATCCTCCGGAAGCATCACCCCCCAGCGCTGTTGCCAACTGTTGATCGCCAAACATCGCGAGGCCTGCAGTCGTGTCGATCTGTCCGGTGACATTGACCGATGTAGAAAAGAATCCATCGGATCGTTTGATGAGCAGATCTCGATAAGGCCCGTCGGGACCGCTTAACTGCGCGAGTAGCGCGGTTCCCTCTTCAGGCGTATCAAACGACTGATGCACGCGAATCCAGGTCAGGTCGCCTTCTTTGGATGCGGCCTCGACCTCCCAGCCCGCTTGCACAAGATCATCAGCCCGCAATGCTTGCGCGGGATCACCAACACGCTTCAACGCAGCATCATCGAAGCCAATGCCTTGGGTAATCGTGCCTTTGCCATCAAGGCCAGCGTCGATCTTGGTTTCAATCTGCACGCGACAGCCGGCGGCGACCACAACGACAAGCGCAACGAGCGCAAGGACACGCAGCAGTCGACGGTTCCGAAACACGACGCGCAACCTATCAGTGCAAGTGCTCGGCGCTGGTCGCGTACAACGCGAAGAGGGCCGTGCCCGAAAGCACGGCCCTCTTCAGAAACGTTAAAGATGCTGCGAAATCAGCCAGTGAAAGCCGGAACGACCGGTTCGGATCCGGCCGTCGTTGTGCTCGTCGTCGTTGTGCTCGTCGTCGGAGGAGGCGATTGAGTCACCGAAAGGTACCCGCCGGGCGGAGGATTTAGGTTCGGCCAAAACGAAAATTCAATGCTGAAAGATCCTGACGCCGGTGCGGTAATAACAAGTTGCTCGCCGCCGGTCACTGGAGTCAATTGAGCTCCTGGGAGCGGAACACCATTGAGCGTAACTGTGCCGACATCAGCAGTCCCTAGAGGTTGATTGCGAATGATTCTGGTGCAATTGGCGCCAAGTGTCACTGTGAGGATGTCGCTGTTACCAATGCTTTGCGTAACTGTACCTGCCGAACAGTTCCATACGTACGGAGTGTTGGCAGCACTGGCGGGTGCCGCGAGGGCGACCGTTGCGCCAGAGGCGACGAGCACCGCCGCTGCGGCCAAACGGCCAAGACGAGAAATTCGATGCATGAAGGAACCTTTTTTCTGATGGAAGGCGCCGGGCAAACGGTTTGGCGCGCCGCATTCTCCGCCCGACAGAAAGGAAACATAGAGGACCTCCAGAACTATTGCAAGGTTCGATTCATCCCCATGAAAGCCCAGAAACAACAAACCCCGGGCTCAAGGCCCTGGGTTTGTGAGGTTCAACCAAATGCCGGTTCCCTATTCGGGAGCGGCGGCCTCGGCCAATTCCATGGGCGGTGGCTCGAAGCCCTCGGTGGCGTTAAAGACGATGGTGCGCTCGTTGGTCTCGGGGTCGTCGCCAACGTCGACCACAATGTTCTGGCCGGCCCGGAATTCCTTCCACAACAAACGTTCCGAAAGCGGATCTTCGACCATGCGCTGAATGGCCCGACGAAGCGGACGAGCACCCAATGTGGGGTCATAGCCCTTATCGGCCAGCAGCAACTTGGCCGCCTCGGTGAGTTCAAGACCGATGCCCTGCGCCTGCAACTGATTGGTGACTCGCTTGATAAGCAGATCAACAATGGTCGTGACCTCGGCCTTGGAAAGCTCGTGGAACACAATGGTGTCGTCGATGCGGTTGAGGAATTCTGGTCGGAAATGCGCCTTGAGGGCGTCGTTGACCTTTTCCTTCATACGCTCATATGACACGGCCTCGTCGGCTTTGCCGAAACCGATGTTGGCCTTCCGAAGATCGGCGGTGCCGAGGTTCGAGGTCATGATCAACACCGTGTTGCGGAAATCGACTGAACGACCTTGTGAGTCGGTGAGTCGTCCTTCTTCAAGAATCTGAAGCAACGTATTGAAAACGTCGGGGTGGGCCTTTTCGATTTCGTCGAACAGCACGACAGAAAACGGTTTACGACGAACCGCTTCGGTGAGCTGTCCGCCTTCTTCGTAGCCGACATAGCCAGGAGGCGAACCGACAAGACGACTGACGGTGTGCTTTTCCATGTATTCAGACATGTCGAGGGCGATGAGTGAATCTTCGTCGCCGAACAAGAACTCGGCGAGAGTCTTGGCCAGTTCGGTCTTGCCGACACCAGATGGGCCGAGGAAGATAAACGAACCCGAAGGACGCTTCGGGTCTTTGAGCCCGGCTCGGGTGCGGCGGATGGCTTGACTGACAGCCTTGACAGCCATCTCTTGGCCGATGACTCGCTTGTGCAGTTCGTCTTCCATGCGCAGAAGACGCGCTGTCTCTTCTTCGGTGAGTCTATAAACGGGGATGCCCGTCCAGAGTGAAAGCACCTCGGCGATTGCTTCTTCGTCGACCTCATCAAAGAGGTCGATGCCCGAATCTTTCATCTCTTGCTCTTTGGTTTCTTTTTGGGCGAGCAATTCTTTTTCACGATCGCGCAGGCGACCGGCCTCTTCGAACTGCTGAGACTCGACTGCTTCTTTCTTTTCGGTCACGACCTTCGAGATTTCGTTTTCAAGTTCTTTGAAATCGGGCGGGGTTTCCATGCGCTTGATACGCAGGCGCGAGCCGGCCTCGTCGATGAGGTCGATGGCCTTATCGGGGAGGAAGCGATCGGCGATATAGCGATCGGCCATGTTGGCCGCAGCAACAAGGGCCTGATCGGTGATCGTGACTCGGTGATGGGTCTCGTAGCGATCGCGCAGACCCTTGAGGATTTCAATGGTGTGAGCAACCGTTGGTTCCTCAACCTTGATGGGCTGGAAACGACGTTCGAGGGCTGCGTCTTTTTCAAGATGTTTGCGGTATTCCTCGAGGGTTGTTGCACCGATGGTTTGCAGTTCGCCACGAGCAAGCATGGGCTTGAGAATGCTGGCTGCATCGATTGCGCCTTCGGCGGCACCAGCACCAACAAGGGTGTGGATTTCGTCGATGAACAGAATGATGTCGCCGCGGGTCTTGATTTCCTTGAGCACTTTTTTGAGACGCTCTTCGAAATCGCCGCGATAACGCGAGCCGGCCACGAGTGCGCCAAGGTCAAGCGTGTAGAGCTGCTTGCCGTGAATTGTTTCGGGCACCTGGTCTGAGGCAATGGCTTGGGCAAGACCTTCGACGATGGCCGTCTTGCCCACGCCCGGTTCGCCGATCAGAACAGGGTTGTTCTTTGTGCGTCGGCTGAGCACCTGCATCACGCGCTCGGTTTCGCGGTCTCGACCGATCACAGGATCGAGCTTTTTTTCACGAGCAAGTTGTGTGAGGTTGCGACCGAATTGATCGAGCACCGCAGAGCCGCTGGGCGAGGCTTCGCCCGAGCCGCCGCTGGTGGCACCGGCCTTTTCGCCCTGCTGGGGTCCGGGGCCGGAGTAGCCCGAAAGAAGCTGAATGACCTGCTGGCGCACACGAGAAAGATCGGCGCCAAGCTTGACCAGCACCTGCGCGGCTACACCCTCGCCCTCGCGGATGAGGCCAAGGAGGATGTGCTCGGTACCGATGTAGTTGTGGCCGAGCTGCAATGCCTCACGCAGTGAAAGCTCCAGGACCTTTTTGGCGCGAGGAGTGAAGGGGATGTGACCGCTGGGCGATGAGCCACCTTGGCCAATGATTTCTTCGACCTGCGAGCGCACCGCCTCGAGCGAAATACCCAGAGATTCGAGGGCTTTCGCAGCAACGCCCTCGCCCTCGTGAATCAGGCCGAGCAGGATGTGCTCGGTACCGATGTAGTTGTGGTTTAAAAGTCTCGCCTCTTCCTGAGCGAGCACGACGACCCTGCGAGCCCTATCGGTAAACCGTTCAAACACGTTGCGACCTGCTTCCCAGAGGGGGTTACGTGTAGTGAGTGTACCTACGAGGTGAGCAATCGCCACGTCGGAAACCGGAGTTCGCGTTCGGACTCTTGAGAGGGGCCAGAACATGCGGGCCGGGTTGAGGTTCCAGCAGGTCGCAGGCCTATCGTTACGCGATGGCCAGCGCCTCTCCCCTTCTCCAGTTGCCCGTTCTGCAGGCTGACCTCGCCCGGGTCGAGAGCGCGCTCGAGGCATCTGTTGTTGCCGAAGACTCTTTCCTTACAGAGGTTGCTAGCCACCTGATTTTGGCCGGCGGCAAGCGAGTGCGACCTGCGTTTTCGGTCACGGCAGCTGCGGCTGCCAGCGCCACGATGGGTCCAGCATCACCAGAGGTCATCATGGGCGCAGTATCGGTTGAACTCGTGCACCTTGGCTCGCTCTATCACGACGATGTCATGGACGATGCGACTACCCGCCGAACTGTTGAAAGCGTTAACGCTCGATGGGGGAATCTCAAAGCAATCCTCGCTGGCGATTACCTCTTGGCTAAGGCATCTGAAATCGCTGCGTCGCTAGGCACAGAAGTTGCTGGACTGCTCGCATCGACCATTGCCAAATTATGCGAGGGACAAATTCTCGAACTGCAATACGCGTTTGATCAGCAACGAACCGAGGACGCCTATCTGCGTTCCATCGGCGGCAAAACTGCTTCACTTCTTGGTACCGCGTGTCGGGTTGGTGCCATCGTTGCCGGGTTGCCCCGACCACAGATTGATGCACTCACCACCTTTGGCAACTCCTTCGGTATGGCATTCCAAATTGTTGATGACCTTCTTGATGTCACATCAACTGATGAAGAACTGGGTAAGCCCGCAGGACATGACCTTGTCGAAGGCACCTACACGCTGCCGGTCATTCGTACACTTGCCGCTGGCGGCTCTGAAGCCGACGAGCTTCGTTTGTTGCTCGTGAAACTTGCGCCGACTGACGGATCAATCGAACCTGTCGACGATCCGACAACACTCGGGCTGGCCCGAACACTGTTGCGATCATCTCCATCGGTACGAGGTTCGCTCGATACTGCACGTGCCTACGTTGAGTCAGGCCAGCGTGCACTTGCGCCCTATGCCGGTACCGAAGCGGTCAGCGCGCTTGAGGCTGCCGCCGAGCACTTGCTCGGTACCGTGCGTTCTGCGGTCTAGCTCAAAGGTTCATTTCGTAAATCAACCGAAGCCCGTGCAATGTCAGCCACGGTTCGGTGTGCTGAATGCGCTTTGAAAACGGTGTGATTGTTTCCGCCAAGCCGCCGGTGGAAATCACAGTACAGGTGCCCAGTTCGGCTTCGATTCGATCGCATAGGCCATCAACCTGGGCGGCGAATCCGTAGACCGCGCCCGACTGAATCGATTCGACCGTTGATTTACCGAGCACATTGCGTGGTTCTTTTAATTCAACAGCGCGCAGTGCTGACGCTCGGCCCACAAGGGCATCCATTGAGATTTCAATTCCGGGGGCAATCGCCCCGCCGAGATACACGCCGTCTTCTGAGATCGCATCGCAGGTTGTCGCGGTGCCGAAATCGGCAACGATTGTTGGACCACCGTAGAGGTCATACGCGCCAACAGCATTTGCGATGCGATCGGCACCGACCTCTTTGGGATTGTCATACTCAATGCGAATACCGGAACGAACCCCAGGGCCGATCACAATGGGTTCAAACGAGAAATGGCGCGCTGCAACTTGGCGGAGTGTTGCAGTGACGCGCGGAACTCCCGATGAAATCACGATTCCGTTGATGTCACTGAAACTGTTTCGACGAAGGGCAAGAAAGCCTTGCAACATGACGGCGTACTCATCGCTCGTGCGATCAGCAGCAGTGGAAATGCGCCAATGGTCAAGCAAACCGAATTCGGGGCGACACCCCGCAGCCGTTACGCCCTCAATGTCGTACAGACCTAAAACGGTTTGTGTATTTCCCGCATCAATAGCAAGCAACATCGTTCTGTTCTCCGTTAGGCCGGATCAATATCGAGACCGATATCGAGCACCGGTGCCGAATTAGTGAGACTGCCAACCGAGATGCAATCGACACCCGCTGCACTGTAGGAAGCAATGGTGTCGAGGGTGATACCACCAGAGGCTTCAAGCAACGGACGGCGTATCGCTACTGATGCAGCCGCCACACATTCGCGAATCTGCACTGGAGTCATGTTGTCGAGCAACAATGCATCGGCGCCTGCAGTAAGGGCTTCTCGAACCTGTTCAATCGTGTCGCATTCGACGTGCACTGTTCGGGCCGGCCACATCGAACGCGCACGATCGACAGCATCGGTGATACCGAAGAGCGCTATGTGATTGTCCTTAAGCAGAATCCAATCGGAAAGGTTGCCACGATGATTGCGGCCACCACCGGCACGCACCGCTGCTTTTTCGAGCACCCGTAAACCGGGAGTGGTCTTTCGGGTATCCCACACATAGGCCGCACCTCCGGTCGCGGCTTCGGCCACAAACTCACTGGTTTGCGTCGCAATGCCCGACAGATGGCCAAGAAAATTCAGCGCCGTGCGTTCTGCAGTCAGGATCGATGCCAGAGAACCAGTTGCTATCGCAATGACCGAGCCGGCCACCACACGATCGCCATCGACACACGACCACTCCACCGAAACGTTGGGGTCAACCTGTACAAACGTTTCGGCTACACAGGCTTGACCGGCAATGACGCCGGCGCCCCGAGCAACAAAGCGAGCGGTGGCGACAAGGTCTTGCGGCAACAGTGCGGACGTGACATCGCCGAGAGGGGTGAGGTCCTCGGCAAGAGCACGCTCGACTGCATCGACAACAACGACTCGGGGCGGCGCAACCAGATCGAACACCTGCAAATCCTGCCTTGCCGAGCCCAACGGGAGCGAACCGGTCAAACGATCACCAGTCGCAGGGCCAATTCTGGGTCGGTCTCGGGCCAATCATCACGAGTGTGGGCGCCACGACTTTCGATCCGGGCATCGGCGGCCACCAAAAGTGCCGAGGCCACCGCAGTGAGATTTGCCAACTCCCATGCCGCAATGCCCGAGGCTGCCGATACGCCACGGGCATGATCGACTTTGCGGGTAGTGGCCTCGAGCGAGGCTTGGTCGCGAACAACGCCGGCACCGACAGTCATTGCCCATTGCATGTCATCGCGTGCCGAACCTATCGCAGCGTCATTACCGACAACAGCAGAGGACAAGACCTCCGGGGCCGACCAACCTTCGAGCCGGCGGCCACCATCACCGCTGAGCGCACGCATCGAACCCGTTGCTGCAGCGCAGTCGACGCCACGTTCGATCGATTCAACAACGCGAGCAGCGAACACCATTCCCTCAAGCAAAGAATTTGATGCCAAACGATTGGCTCCGTGCACACCAGAACATGCGACTTCGCCCGCAGCCCAGAGGTTGGGCACACTGCTCGCGCCGTTGAGGTCGGTGAGAACTCCACCACACAAATAATGCGCAGCCGGGGCGATCGGAAGAAGATCAGCACCGGGGTCAAGTTCGAGACCCGAAAGCATCGCTGCGATAGTCGGGAATCGAACATCGAATTGTTCAAGACTCGTAACGTCAAGCAGACAATGATCGGTATGAAGTTCAATCATGCGTCGAACCATGGCTCGGCTCACTTGGTCACGCGGCAGCATTTCGTCAACAAAACGTTCGCCATTGATGTCACGAATAATTGCGCCGTGTCCGCGCAGTGCTTCGGAAAGCAGAGGCCGCGGCATACGTGGGTGATGAAGCGCGGTTGGGTGGAACTGCACAAATTCGACATCGGCAACGGCGGCACCAGCACGCAACGCCATGGCGATGCCGTCACCGGTTGCCTCTAAGGGATTAGTTGTAACGGAAAAAACCTGCCCGGCTCCGCCAGAGGCCAACAATACGTTGCGGGCTCGCACAATTTCGACAGTGCCGTTGGCCAGCGCCGCGCGCACACCAATGCATCGGCCGTTTTCAATTACCAGATCAAGTGCAAATGCATATTCATAGATTTCCGTTGCTTCGCTGCGCACAGCAGCGACAAGCGCTCGTTCAATTTCCGCACCGGTAGCAACACCACCAGCATGCACGATTCGCGGCAACGAATGGCCACCCTCTCGAGCGAGCTCAAACTTTCCGTCGGCATCACGATCGAACCGAGCGCCAAGGGCAATGAGATCGCGAACTCGCACGGGGCCTTCTTCAACCAGCACTCGAACGGCATCGACATCACAAAGCCCGGCACCAGCCGCCAAGGTATCGGCCAAATGCAGGTCGGTGGAATCGGGGTCGCCACCAAGTACCGCCGCTACTCCACCTTGGGCCCAGCGAGTGGTGGACTGTTCAAGAGGCCCTTTCGTGAGTACGCCAACGCGCACTCCGGGCCGGGCGGCCGCCCGCACGGCAGCCGAAAGGCCCGCCACGCCTGAGCCAACAACAAGCAGGTCGAGTTGGGGAGCCACGTCTCTAGTCTGACCCAAGAACGGGTTCAGACCCGGAACTGAACGGGAGAATCTTTCGCAGCGATTGTTACTGCTTCAAATTCGTCGATGATCTGATTGGAGCCATCGACATGCACGACTCGCGGCTCGTAGTTTTCGAGTTCAGCCTCACGCGTGATCGAGCCCACATAGTGCAAGTTGGCATCGGTAACTCGAGCGCGATGGATCTTCGACTTCATCATTCGACGTTGCATGTTGATTCTCCAATCAGCTTGGCGCCGCGTGCGGTCGCCCTGCGGTGTTCATTCCTTACGGTACGTCAACACCGAGGTTGTCGAGCAATCTCGGTGACCCGACCTTGGCCACCATAAGCAGGCGAACCGCCGAACCAGAGAGCAGTTTCGGTAGCGGCCGCAATGAATTGGCGTCGACGACCACGGCGTAGTCAAGTTCAGCCAGCGGTTCAGCGTCGATGATCGAGGCCATATGTGCTTCCACCAGTGCTGGGTCTTGCTCCCCGGCCACAATCATGGCCACCCCAGCACGCAGTGCCCGATTGATCACGGTGGCTGCTTCTCGCTGTGCTGACGACAGGAACACGTTGCGGCTCGACGTGGCCAGGCCGTCGGCTTCGCGCACAATCGGGCAGCCAATCACAGTGACGGGCTGATCAAGATCAAGCGCCATTCGCCGCACCACCGCTAATTGCTGAAAATCCTTCTCGCCGAAATAGGCCCGGCACGGGCCGGCGATGTTGAACAACTTTGTGACAACGGTGCTGACTCCGTCGAAATGTGTTGGCCGACTCGCCCCTTCCATTTCCGATGTCAATTCTTTGACATGAATAGTGGTGAGGGTGGGGTCGGGGTACATCTCGTCGGTGCTCGGGGTGAACACCACGTCGGCCCCTGCTCTTTCAGCTAGCTCAAGATCTCGCTCAAGTGGGCGTGGATAGGCGCTGAGATCTTCCCCCGCACCGAATTGCAAAGGGTTAACGAAAATCGTCAATACCACAATGTCGCACTCAACTGCCGCAGCACGGAGAAGCGAAAGGTGACCCTCGTGAAGCGCACCCATCGTGGGTACGAGACCAACAGTGCGATTGAGGGCGCGCACCCTGTCGAGATGATCACGAAATTCAGACTTGGTTGAAATGACCTGCATCAATGTTGTGAACCTTGATCTGACTTATGGCCGGAATCGGAAGAACGGGGCTGTGATTCCACCACGCGCTGCGCTGCTTCGACCAATGCGTCGTACAACGCAAGTTCTGAGGGGTCGATTGCGGCACGATGACGCTCAACCGTTTCCCAGTCACCTCGGGCCACCGGGCCCGTGAGTGCACCTGCGCTGCCATGATCTTCAAAGTTGTCGATTGTTGCCCGCACTAACTCAAGGTATGCCTCGATAGGAATATCAACAGAGCGGGCGATTCGCTCGGCTGAGCTGAGCAATGCGACAACATGATTCGAGGCAATGGCTGCGGCAGCGTGATAGGCCACCCGCTGTTCGTCGTGGACAATAAATGAACGACCACCCAACTGCGTTGCGATCGTTTCCACCATAGCCATTCCCAAATCAGTGTTCGCATCAACAGCAAACCACGCGCCGTTACGAAGCCGAATCGCACCCGATTCAGCTGTGGGCATTGAAGTCAACGGATGAAACGCGGCGCGATGCGGATGCATCGACAACACCTCAACACCTTGTGCGCCCGACAGATGGGCAACAACAGTCGAGGCAACGGGCCTCATCGCTGCCGCAACCTCGCCAATCGCCGCATCCGGCGTCGCAATCAGAACGAGGTCAACGTGTTCCGCTGCATCAAGTAGCGGCTGACCACGGCGGATGGGAGTAAGAACGTTCCATCCAACTTCGTTGAGCGCAAGAGCAAGCGCGCCACCTGCACGACCCGGCCCCACGATGCGGACCGAGTGTTGCGGGGTCATCCCGGCTCAGCGTCAAGCGGACCGACGCGATTCACATGGCCCTCCGAGCGATCGACCCAATCATCGCCGGCAATATCAGGGGCAAGATCAGCTAACGGCGCCATGACAAATTTTCGTGACCGCATTCGTGGGTGAGGTATCTCAAGATCAGGCTCTGAGATGGTGACGCCATCCATCCAGATGATGTCGACATCGAGGGTGCGAGGGCCCCAACGAACCGTGCGCACTCGGTTGGCCGCCGATTCCAGTCGGTGACACACACCCAAGAGGTCTTGGGGACTCAGATCAGTATCGAGTTCGATCACGATGTTAAGAAACGGTTCTTGCTCTGGTCCGCCAATCGGTTCGGTTTGGTAAACCGGAGAAACGGCAACCACAGGCCCAAGCGCGTTTACGGCTTCTCGCAGGATCGACCATGAATCACCCATATTGGAGCCGAGGCCCAGAAACGCTCGTGTCACCTAGCGACCTCGTGTGATGGTGACGCCAGAAGTACCCAGCGCCTGAGGAACCGGTGGACGCAGTTTTCGCACAGACACCGTGACCGACAACGCGCGCGGGTCTGCTAGCACCGCATCGGCAAGATTCTGCGCGAGATGTTCAAGCAACTGGGGCGAGCCATTGAGTATCACCGCTTCAAGAGCGGCAGTGATTGCACCGTAATCAAGGGTGTCGTCAAGAACGTCCGAGGCTCCGGCAATGGACAGATCAGCAACCACATCGAGATCAACCTCGAGCGGCTGTGCTCGCTCGCGCTCTTCGGGAAGCGCACCGCAGATGCCAACGACAACAAGGTTGCGAAGTTCAATACGATCGTTCGGGGCCATTGGGGTTGCGCTCCGGGTCAGGAAGACGGCGGGGGAATTGTGAGCGAAAGTGCAACGAGTTCGCGACCGATGGGGCCGAGTTGGCGTTGAGTCAACTGCTCAATCACGGTAACAACCCGCGGAGGGCTTTCAACCAATCCGTTCCAGAGCAAGTAGCCAGCGATGAGACCACAGACCCGATCGCTAAGTTCCTCGGCGTGAATCAACACTCGTTGGCCGGACTCAAGCAATGTGCGCAATTCGGCGAAGAAGGCTTGTTCGAAAATAGCGACATCATCTTCAGGGATGGGACGATGACGCCAGACCACACCGAGTTCGTCGTAATTGTGAAGATTCAGTGGCGCAGTGATCATTGACATCACGCAGGTGAAGCCCTGCTCGCGAACCCAAATGATTTCCTCTTGTCGACGAACCTTGCGATGGTTCGCACCATAACCACCGGGTCGCTCGCAGACGGCGAGTCGCTCAGCGATCACCCAGTGAAAATTGCGGGGTCGGATCCCCTGCGCCCATTTACCTTTGCTGGCCAAGAGTCTTATGCTGCCACGACTTTGGCCGCTTGGACGGCGCTTCTGACATCGTGAGCGCGAATCATGCTTGCTCCGGAGTGCATTGCCCACACCTCAGTGGCGATCGAACCGGCCAGCCGATCGTCGGTGGGAACACTTTCACCAACGCCATCGGAAGCGGCAAGGAGCCTTCCCAGCATGGCTTTTCGAGAGGTTCCAACTACTACGGGCCAACCCATTCCAACGATGTCAGCGAGGTGTGCGAGCAGCGACAAATTATGGGCATCGGACTTTCCAAATCCAAATCCCGGGTCGACCCAAATTTCCGTCACACCAGCCTCTGAAGCCAGATTTGCGCGCTCAATGAGAAAACTTTTGACCTCGGCCACGACATTTTCGTAATGAGGGTCGGCTTGCATCGTGCCCGGTTCTCCTTGCATGTGCATGGCAATCCAGCCCACACCCAACTCGGCCGCTACGGGCCAAAGCGAGGCAGACACATCGTTGATAAGCGTGGCCCCAGCGGCGACTGCTGCTCGAGCCACCTCTGGTTTTTGCGTGTCGATGCTGATTCGGCAGTGACCGGCTAACCCCTCGACAACGGGAATGACTCGGGCCAACTCAGTGTCAACATCAACCGGATGGGCACCGGGACGAGTTGACTCACCGCCGATATCGAGAACCGATGCGCCTTCTTCGATAAGCAACAATCCGTGGGCAATGGCTGACTGCGCATAAAGAAACTTTCCGCCGTCGCTGAAGGAATCAGGAGTGACATTCACGATTCCCATGACCAGTGGAACCGCTGGTGGAGTTCCGATTCCACGATGGGCAACAACGTCAGGCACGATTAGTCACGTGCGATGAATCGCATCGCTTCGGTTCGGGTCGCAGCGCTTTCACGGAACAGTCCGCGCACCGCAGAGGTCACTGTGGTCGATCCGGGCTTACGCACACCACGCATCGACATGCAGAGATGCTCTGCTTCAATCACGACAAGCACGCCACGTGGTTGCAAGGTTGATTCAAGTTCATCGGCAATTTGTGCAGTAAGACGTTCTTGCACTTGTGGACGCTTTGCGTAGGCATCGACTAATCGAGCGATCTTCGAAAGCCCAGTCACGCGGCCATCTTTCCCAGGAATGTATGCCACGTGGGCTTTGCCCATGAACGGGACGAGGTGGTGTTCACACATCGAGGTAAGGGCAATATCGCGCACCATGACCATTTCGTCGTGATTGGCTTCGAACATCACCTGTAGATGACTGCGGGGATCGTCACGAAGGCCGGAAAAGACCTCGGCATACATGCGAGCAACGCGATCAGGCGTGTCCTGAAGGCCGTCGCGATCGGGATCCTCGCCAATAGCGATGAGGATCTCTTTCACGGCAGCTGAGATGCGAGGAAGATCGACGGGCTCCACAGTGTTCTCCTGATGGGGAAGAGGACAAAAACCTATAGCAAGCGGCAAAATTGTACCGAGGCTCAGTCCGGATCGTTTCAGCAACCGCTTCCGGGGCCGACATAGACCCGCAGATCGTCGAGGTTGCGGTAACGCTCGGCAACATCGAGGCCATATCCGACCACGAACTCGTCGGGGATCCGGAAACCCACGTAGCGAAGATCGGGTTCAACCTTCTGCATTCCCTCTTTCAGCAAGAGGGCACATACCTCGAGACTGGCGGGATTGCGAGCAGCCAGATTCTTGCGGAGGTAGTTGAGGGTGAGCCCGCTATCGACGATGTCTTCGACAATGACCACGTCCCGGCCCGAAAGATCGATATCAAGGTCTTTCACAATCCGGACCACGCCGCTGGTCTTCGTTGCGGTTCCATAAGAAGAAACAGCCATGAAGTCGAGTTCGACCGGCAGCGCAATTGCCCGAGAGATATCGGCCATGAACATGACCGCACCCTTCAATACGGCGATGAGCAGCGGTGTACGGCCGGCATAATCAGACGTGATCTCCCGACCTAACTCAGCAATTCGTTGCTGAATCGCCTGATGAGAGACGAGGATCTGACCGAGATAGGGGTCGATATCAGGATGGGGATGATCAGTCCCGGACGCGCTCTGGCTCACGCGGCGAATGTAGTGCAGGACTCAGGCCTGCGGAGTCGTTGTGATTCGGAGACGACCAGCGCTGCGATCAACGCGACGATTACCGCCTACCTCCGTCGCGATCACTTCGCCGCGAACAACCGATAGAACGCGATCAATCGTCGCGCCATCGGGTGGGTGTCGCTCATCAGTTCCGATTCGGAGCCATTCGCGAAGGGCCACACGGGCAAGGACCTCGGGGGCGTTGCGAAGGGCGCTCACATCGGTGGGGTCGATCGAAGACGCCTCATGACGCAGATGATCGGCCACCATCGCAAACACGTCTGCTTGTCGATCGAGAAGCGGAACAAGATCTCGATCAGCAATTTCGGCCAATAACGGGAGCACCTCGTTACGAACACGATTCCGAATGAAGGCTGAGTTGGCATTGCTGGGATCGAAAAATGGTTCAATCCCTTCAATGGAACAAACCATTTCGGTCTCGACTCGTCGCAGATCGAGAATTGGGTGGCGATACCCGGGGCGAATCGATGCCAAACCGTCGGGTCCCGCTCCCCGAAGCAGATTCACAATCATTGTTTCGGCGCGATCATCGGCCGTATGACCAAGAGCAGCGTCGGGACCAAGAGCGGCGTGACGCGCTCGACGGGCTCGGGCCTCAAGGTTTGGTCCCTGCCCAACCGCAACAGTTTCGGACAGAAACCGCGCCCCGAGTTGCTCGGCCACGACACGAACACGGTCGGCCTCTGTCTGCGAACCAGTTCGAAGACCGTGATCAACATGTATTGCGGTGACAACACAACCCGAGGCCACCGCCAGGACCAGCAATGCCATTGAATCGGCTCCGCCGGAGACTCCGCATACAACTGCAGTGCCAGGGTTTGGGAAGTGGCAGCGAGCCAATAGAGCCGCGTGACGTTCCGCTAGCGAACTCACATCAAACCATCGGGCTCAGCCGGCAACCGGGAGAGCGAGGCACATGCGATCGATCCACAAACGCGGTTCACGAATCTCGATGATGCTCGGAAGGTTTTCTGCGCTCTCCCACGCACGCGATAACAGCGTTTGACCACCAGCACGTTCAACTTCCGTGATGAACGCTTCACCTTGCGCGTATTGCGCCAACTTCGCTTGTAACCCAATAAGTTGCTGCAGCAAACGGGCCATTCCACGGGCCGATTCACGACGCTCGCGTAATACTTTCGAGAATCGGTCGGCGCTGGGAACAAGTTCAAGCCCAGCGCGATCCATAGTGATGTCACCGTGGCCCTCAAGCAAGCTCATCATTCCGCTTACCTGATCAAGCACAGCGCGTTGTTCAGGGCTGGCCATGAGATTCATAATGCCGCCATCAATCAATGGTTTTTTCCCGGTACGAATGGCAGCGGTGACCCTCGCCAAGGTTTCGCTCATGCGGGCCGGATCGGGATCGATGGTGTTCATCGTTTCGTGCACAAGCCCGAGAAAGTGTTCACGCAACCACGGAACGCCGGTGAACTGCGCTCGGTGGGTGACCTCGTGCAACGCCAACCACATCCGGAATTCCTCTGGCGGAAACGCGAACTGCTTTTCGAGGGCAAGAACATTTGGGCCGACGTAATAGACGATGTCCTGATCTTGCGGATTCTCTTCCTCGATCACCAAAAGGTCGTACTGACCCAACACTCGGGCCGACATCCAACCCAGTACCAGCCCGAGTTCCGCACCCGCTAGGCGCGCAGTGAATGGAGCAATGCTGCTCGAAGAATTGCGATCGCCAAACTTGTCGAGCATTGGGGTTAACAGCCGCTGAAACGATGCGAGATTGGCGCGTATCCAACCGGGACGATCAGTGACGCGAGCCCGCGCAAGGCCGCTCAATGACCGTAGCCCTGTCTCTTGGGCGACGAGCTCTTCAGCGATTGCCGTCATTCGATCGAAGTCAGGCTGCAGCGACTGATAGTGATAACTCGAAGCGAAGGGATCTTTTTTGGCGGTCCGAATCGCGACTCGTTCGGCCACATCCCAATCGACCGCTGCGGCCATTGTGCTCAGCGCTTGGGATAGCGGGGAGCGACGACTTTTTTCAGGTACAGACCGATGATGACCGCAAGAATCAGGATCGTCGGCAACAACAATGCTGGCGCAATCCAAAACGCCCAAACCTGTGCGAGCAGAAGTTCCATGTCTTTGAGTCTAGGCATCGGAGCAGGGTTCTTCGCCACTGCAGAGCTATTCGTTTGGTGCAGCACCTTCAGAATGTTCAATCCGCATAAACGTCAGTTTCTCTTGGATTCGAATGCGGAGGGTCTCGGGAAACTCCGCTGATTGGCTCTTTGTGGTGATCACCATTCGGAGCTCAGCCTCAAAATCGAAGGCCTCGAAGCAGGGATTGCACGAGTCAAGATGAGAAGCAATCTCGACCCGCAAGGAGTCGGTGAGTTCTTGGTCGAGAAATGTGTAGACCTCGGCGAGAGCCCGCTCGCAGTCAGGGGTGCTGGCCAGCGGGGGGCCAGATTTGGGGTCGGGTTCGCGGTTCATAGTGGTTCTGAGGTGACTTCGGGGAGGGCCTCGGCCAGGCCCCGCTTTAAGGCGTAGTCATGTAACTGCTTTTGGAGTGATTTTCTTCCCCGGTGGAGCCGACTCATGACCGTTCCGATGGGAATGTCGAGATCCTCGGCGATTTCCTTGTACGAAAGCCCCTCGACATCGCTCAGAAGAACGGCCAACCGGTACGACTCGGGCAACGAATCGATAGCGGCCTGAACCTCGGCATCGGAGAACCAGTCCATAAGTTCGTCCTCGGCACTGCGAGAGGCTCGAACGGCCTCCAAGCCACCCATGCGACGATAAAGGTAAAAGTCCTCGACATCATCGAGTTCAGTTTCCTCTGGTCGGCGCTTCTTCGACCGATACGTATTGATGTAGGTATTCGTCAGGATGCGAAACATCCAGGCCCGCAGGTTGGTGCCCTGCTCGAAGCCGGCGAATCCTCGATAGGCCTTGAGGTAGGTCTCTTGCACGAGATCCTCGGCATCGGAGGCGTTGTGGGTCATTCGCAGGGCCGTGGAAAACAGCTGCGGCATGTACTCCATTGCTTGTTCAGCAAACCCGTCTTGATCAGCCATCAGAGCCCGAGAGGAGAATCGAACTCCTGACCTGCTCATTACGAGTGAGCTGCTCTG
>JBBEAV010000019.1:0-19005 GCA_040882655.1 Acidimicrobiales bacterium | reverse complement strand
ATGATTCGTCTTGACGGAGACAAAATGTCGAAGTCGAAAGGCAACCTTGTTGCCCCAGAGGAGATTCTTGATACCGAAGGCGCCGATGCCCTCCGTCTTGCTCACCTTTTCGTCGGTCCACCTCAAGATGACATCGATTGGGAAGGTGTAGGGATCGATGGATGTTCGCGTTTTTTGCAAAGAGTGTGGCGTCTGGCTTTGGGCGAAACGGGGAATCCGAGCGTTGATCGTGAACAGAGCAAATTCGATCTTGAAATAGAGCGACGCATGAACCGCCTGATTGTAAAGGTGACTGATGACTACGAACGTTGGTCCTACAACACCGCAGTTGCTGCATTTATGGAGTTCACAAATGAGCTCTACCGCTATGTGCAAGCCGAGGAACCGCCGCGAAGGTCGACCCTCAATAGCGCGGTCGATGTCCTACTTCTCTTGATGGCGCCAATGGCGCCGCATATCACTGCCGAGTTACAGGAGCGTCGTCACGGCAATGAGATTCACCGGCTTGCGTGGCCAGTAGCCGACGAATCACTTCTTACCGTTGATGCGGTGACGCTGGTGGTGCAAGTGAATGGGAAGGTGCGCGACCGAATCGAGGTTTCTTCTGAGATTGATGCTGCTGAGGCCGAAGCATTCGCGTTAGCAAGCGAAAAAGTTCAGGCGCACCTCAACGGAAAGCCACCCCGTAAGATCATTTGCAAGCCACCCAATTTGATCAATTTGGTTGCCGGGTAACGCTTTACAACCTCTTAGTCCTGATCTCGAAGGAACTGCTCAAGTTCAGCCATGAGATCGTCTCCCATGGGGAGCGGATCTTCGATTACGACCTCGGAATCAGCCTGCGCCTCGAGTTGACGAACCATTTCGATGTGCTCATCGCTATTGGCTACAAGTTCATCAAGTCGAGTCCTCGTGGTTTGAGCATCCTGAACCAGTGAGCCCAATGCGAAGTGCAGACCAGCGTGCGTTCGTAATCCCTCGATGAGAGCAAGCGCTCCGGAGGGGTAGGGCATACCGGCGGCGTAGTGGGGCACCTGCGCCCAAAGCCCAGTTGCCTGAAGTCCTTCCGCAGCACAGGCCATTTCGATGGCTGCGTTGATGCCAGCGGGAACGTCAATCCGTCCACTCACGGCACCGACCTTTTGTGCCATTGCCAGATCAGTCGCTGTGGTTACGAGTTGCGTGGGGCGGGTGTGAGGAGCAGGCGCCGGATAGGCGCCCAGTCCGAACACTGAAGATGTGCCGAACTGGTGAGCAAGATCGACGACGGCATCGGCAAAGGCCAGCCAACGATGGTCTGGTTCGGCTCCCACAAGGAACAACACCGAAGCGCCTTCTGTATCGAATCCGGCTCGCAACTCGATCGTGGGCCAAGTGATACCGGTGGTGACACCATCGACAATGTGCATTGTTGGCCGCCGCGATCGGTGATCGATGAGGGCATCGGCGTTAAAACGCGCAACGGTGACAGTGTCGAGGTCCTCGAGAATCGTGCCGAACGCGTTGGTGGCGGCAAGGCCGGCATCAATCCAACCATCCAAACCCAAGAGAAGTGTCGGCGAGTCCAACTCAGGGCTCTCGATCAACTCATAGAGATCATTCATTACTAAAACTTCCTTGACTTTCGAATGCGGCAATTCCAGCCATGGCGAGTCGTTGAACAGGACTCACTCCAGAATCGGCATCGGTCGACTGTTCTCCCATGGCCCCAGAACGGTAGCGAACCAGAACCCCCTGCAGGATGCACGCCAGTTTCCAGTACCCGAGAGCGATGAAATAACCGATTGAGGACAGGTCTCGGCCAGTGGTTTCGGAGTAACGAGCAAGGAGTTCTGCCCGAGTTGGGAAACCTTGCAATTTCGTGGCGGAATCTTCGATAACCATGAAATCATCGGTGGCCTCGGCCCAGTAAACACACATGAAACCCAAATCGGCGAGGGGATCACCCAGGGTGCACAACTCCCAATCAAGAACTGCGATGACATTCCCTAGTGAGTCGACAATGCAATTATCCAGCCGGTAGTCGCCATGAACGAGTGAGGCGCCGCTCTGCGGTGGAATTGATCCCGAGAGCAGACGATGAAGCTCTGTCATTGCCGGTAGGTCAGTGTCCTTCGTTGCCTCCCATTGCCGCTGCCACCGTGACAGTTGTCGTTCAACGTAGGACTCCTTGCGGCCGAGATCTCCCAACCCGATGATGTCGACATCAAGCGAATGGATCTCGGCGAGTACATCAATAAGAGAGTCTCCTGCTTTGCGGCGGGCTTCACTGCTGAGTTGGGAGCCAGTCGCGCTATCTCGAGCGATGACACCGTCAATGAACTCCATGACATAAAAGGGAGCTTCATTGATGGAGACATCATCGCAAAAACCAACGACTGGGGCGACGGGCACGGAGGTAGGGGCGAGAGCGGTAACAATTTTGACCTCGCGACTCATATCATGAGCAGTTGCCAGCACGTGGCCTAGAGGTGGTCGACGCAAGACCCAGCGACTACCGGTTGCACTCACAACCTCATAGGTGAGGTTGGAGAGTCCGCCGGCTATCAACTCAAAGTGCAGCGGTGGGTCAAGATTTGAGACTCGATCGCTCATCCATGCGGTGATATTGCCTGCGTGAATACCGGCATTTTCTTGTGTGGGCCTCATGTCAACTTCGCAATCATGATCCCCTCACGCTACCGGCGCAGGAGAAGGCTCCGCCGCCGAAGGAACCCCTCTATCCTTACCGTGTGATTATCGACGTAACTGACGAAACCCTCGAAGCCGAAGTCCTCAATCGATCGCTAACGACGCCGGTGGTGGTTGACCTTTGGGCCCCGTGGTGCGGCCCCTGTAAGACCCTCGGCCCCATGATTGAAGCAGCGGTAACGGCCACCGGTGGCCGGGTTGCCCTGGCAAAGATCAACGTTGATGAGAATCCTGCGGCTTCTCAAGCATTCAAAGTGCAGAGCATCCCGGCGGTGTTTGCGATCTCCGGTGGAAAGATCGTCGACCAGTTCGTGGGGGCTCTGCCTGAAGACAAGATCATTGAGTTTGTGAATGGTCTTCTGGCGCCATCGGAACCCACCGAAATCGATCGACTTCGTGAGGCGGGTGACGAAGCATCACTGCGACAAGCGTTGGCACTTGAGGCTGACAACGCCGATGTCATTATTGACCTTGCGGAGTTACTTGCCGGAGAAAATAGGGGAGTTGAAGCCCTTGAGTTGCTTGCGAAAATCCCCGAAACTTCTGAGACTCGTCGAATCGCGGCGTATGTTCGCAGCGGATCCGGAATGAATTCTGAGGAACAGATAGAGGATCGTCTCGCAGCATTGTTGGCGAGTGTCAAGGATGATGATCAGGCCCGTCAGGAGTTCATAGATCTTCTCGATCTCCTAGGCGCTGAGCACGAGCGGACCTCGCAGTGGCGTCGGAAATTGACAACAACATTGTTTTGATCGACATAGTTCGGCCGACACTTCCGCCGATCATTGAGGCCTTCTAGGTTTAAAAGACTTTCCCTTTGTTTCAGCCGCCGATTCTGTGCGTTGGTACTGCGAGGGGAAAGTCATGTCGGATGAGAGCACGGCTGCGGGTCGGGGCGCAGCACATAAATCGTCTGCAAAAGGGTCTTTGTCGAGTGATGGCAACGACAAGTCGACAGACGCCATGCAGCGTCTGATTGCCGGGCGTAGTACCCGTTCAACGGTCGGGGCAAACAGAACTGTCCTTCTCGTGCGGGATTTTTTAGATTTTCGGAAGTGGTCTCAGGGCGTTCGGGTGGTCACTGCTGGGCTTGGGGTTGTCTTGTTTGCTCTTTTCGCCGCGATCGTTTTTGTCCAACGAACTCATGCAGTTGAGGAAACTCCGATGCCGAGTCCAATGTCAGAAGTGGCATCACCTGTTACAACATCTACAACTCTTGCTGGCATTGTCGTGGATGTGGGTGGCGCAGTGCGATCGCCCGGTGTGTATCGACTCGCACAGGGCGCTCGGGTAGTTGATGCATTGGAAAAAGCCGGAGGTCCGGCGGAAGACAGCGACTTAGAGCAGGTCAACTTGGCGGCAATGGTTGCCGATGGTCAACGGGTATGGATTTCGCGTCGGGGAGAGGTCGGGGGAGGCAACTTGACAGATCCAAGCACTGGCCTTGCACCAGGTGGGATGAAGACGGGTCCCCTTGATCTCAATTCAGCGACAAGTCAGCAACTTGATGCACTTCCAGGTGTGGGCCCCGCAACGGCCACAGCGATACTGAATCGCCGGAAAGAACTTGGAAGGTTTCGATCAGTGGATGACCTTCTTACTGTCAAGGGAATCGGCACAGCCAAACTTGACGCTCTGCGGGGGAGCGTCGTCGTTCGCTAATTGCTGCTCTAGTTCCCGGTGACGAATGTTATGACCTCTTTCCGAGAATCCCGATCATTACAAACGGTGATGGGAGGCGCTTCGCGTTCGCTCCGTAGTGGTTTGCCATTTCTCTTTGTTGCCTCAGTCTGGTGGGGCGCAAGCCTACGAATTCCGTTTCCAATGTGGAGCGGAGTCGGCGTGCTTCTGGCAATCCTCCTCACAAGAAATCGGGTACTGATTGTCATAGGAGGAGTCATCGTCGCAGGCATCTTTTCTTTCAATGCCCATGGTGGCCTCAAGCCGTTGTCGCCCAGTTCATGGTCGGGTGACGTTGTTCTCGTGAGCGATCCGGTGACGTTTCCGGGGCGGCTCGTGGTCGATGTGGACACCTCTCAAGGTCGAATGCAGATGACGGCGTCCGGTGCCGCTTCACGACCACTGCGGGGAGCCACAGCCGGAACGGTCTTGGAGGTCAGGGGGCGCACTCGGGCACTAAAGAATCCGGAGCGATTGGCGAGCCGACACATCAGGATGTCGTTGATGGCTACGGAAGTATCTCGAGTGAACACAACTGCACTGTGGCGCCTACCCGTTGACGCCGTGCGTTCGACAGTGCTCCGCGGATCTGAGGTACTGCCCGAGGACCAGCAACCGGTGTACGCCGGTTTCGTTATCGGCGACGATCGGGGCAGTGACCCTAGGGTCACCAAAGCGTTCGAAGACGCAGGACTTTCACATCTCCTCGTGGTTTCCGGCCAAAACGTGGTGTTTGTGATGGCCGTGTTTTCCCCAGCCCTCGCTCGACTTGGACGCCGATCGCGAAGTATTTCTTTGGTGGCGATCCTGCTCCTCTTCGCGGCGGTCACTCGTTTCGAACCGTCGGTACTACGGGCGACAACCATGGCCATGTTTGCCATTTTGGGCGCCGGTGCCGGACGAAAATTGAATGGCCGGGTACGTCTCGCTCTCGCAGTCGCGGTGTTGGTGCTGATCGACCCCCTCCTTATCTCGTCATTTGGATTCAGACTTTCAGTGGCGGCAACGGCAGGAATCGCCCTGTTCGCTCATCCGATCGCCTCAAGGCTGAGAGGTCCGGTGATAGTCCGCCAAGTTTTGTCGGTGACGATTGCTGCTCAACTTGCAGTGGCTCCGTTCATTGTCCCAGTCTTCGGGCCCATGCCGCTTGCGGCACTGCCGGCAAATGTCCTCGCCGAGCCTGTCGCTGGTCTGGTCATGATGTGGGGAAGTTCCGTTGGGATTGTTGCCGGGACGCTCGGAGGATGGCCAGCGCTGGTGCTTCAGTTGCCTGCGATGATCGGAGTTTGGTGGATTATGCAAGTCGCTGAGTTCAGTTCCAACCTTCCCCTCCCTCATCTCGGGCTCATCGAAATGGCAGTAGTCGCAGCGTTGACTACGGGGGGGATTTGGTCAGGGTCCCTTTGGCGAATCCGCCGCCAATCGCTCAGATCGAATGAGGTCTCCGGATAGGGTCTCATCGTGTTCCTCGACTTGGGCCAAACCCGCTTTGACATCACCCATCGTGCGATTGTCATGGGAATATTGAATCGAACCCCTGACTCTTTTTACGATCAAGGTTCCTACTTCGAGTTCGAGGATTTTCTGCGCAAGGCCGAGCAACTGGTTGTCGATGGGGCGGATTTTCTCGACGTCGGCGGCGTGAAGGCTGGACCCGGCGATGAAGTATCTGAGCAGGAGGAGCTTGATCGAGTTGTACCGGCTATCGAAGCGTTGCGATCTCGGTTTGGTCTTCCACTCTCGGTCGACACTTGGCGGGCATCAGTAGCAAAGTCCTGTTTCGATGCGGGTGCATCTATCGGAAATGACATCAGCGGATTCGCCGACCCTGATTATCTCGATGTTTGTGCCGCAGCAGGTGCCTCGGTAGTGGCAACTCATATTCGTTTAGCCCCCCGAGTGCCTGACCCCGATCCGCAGTACGAGGATGTTGTTCTTTCGGTATGTGATTTTCTCACCGATCGAGCTGCTCGGGCCCGGACTGCTGGTATTCCCCGAGAGAGGATCATGGTGGACGCTGGTCTCGACCTTGGGAAATCAGAGCAGCAATCAAAGATTCTTCTCCGCTCGTCTTTCGCTCTGGCCTCCCTTGGCTACCCGGTGTTTCTGTCTGCGTCGAACAAGCGATTTCTTTGGACGTTGCTCGACGTTGAGCGCGGCTCGGCCGGTGACGGAACCATGGCCGCTCATTCTCTGGGGATTGCCCTTGGTTGCCGCATACTCCGAGCGCATGACGTTCGCAATGGTCGACGGATTGCCGATTCAATGGCTGCGATTCTCGAGGCGGTATGAACGTCAACCTCACCGCCCCAGTTTTTTTACTGAAGGGCAACGACGACGTCATTTTGGGATCAGCAGTGTCATCACTGATTGATCAGTTGGTAGGAGATGGAGATCGCACGCTTCTGCTCGCAGAACTCTCTATCTCGGATCATGCGCTCGAGGATGGTGGCTACACAATCGGTCCAGTCGTCGATGCATCGCAAACATTTCCGTTTCTGAGCGATCGGCGAGTTGTACTCGTGCGCAACGCAGCCGTATTTTCAACAAAAGATGCCTGTGTAGCGCTCGTGCACTATCTCACGGATCCTCTTGAAACTACATCCCTCGTATTGGTTTGGGAAAAAGATCCGCGACCAAATAAACAAGCAAAAACCCCCGCTGTACCCAAGAGTTTGCTTGATGCGATCACCGGTTGCGGCGGCGTAGTCGAGGACAGTTCTCCCGGAACGGGCAAGGCGCAATCAGGTTGGCTCGAGGAACGGATTACGGCGTCGACCCTTCGGTTCGATCCGGCTGCCCGGCGTGTCCTTGTTGATCATCTTGGTAGCGATGTGGGTCGCCTCCCCGCTCTTCTCGAGATGCTCGAATCAGTGTTCGGTCCGGGAACCAAGGTTTCGGCTCCAGACATCGAGCCCTATCTCGGGGTCTCGGGCGATGTTGCTCCATGGGACCTCACGGATGCAATCGATGGGGGCGACGTCAGCGGTGCACTCGATGTGCTCAACCGCATGATGATTGGTGGAGATCGCCATCCTTTGCAGCTCCTCGCCACTCTCGTAAACCACTACCTACGAATGATTCGCCTCGACGATCCCGATCTAAATGGCGAAAGGCAAGCTGCAGATGTGCTCGGCATGAAGGGCAGCACCTTCCCCGCAAAGAAAGCCCTTGACGGGGCGAAACGGCTAGGTAGTGATCGGCTCGCCGAGATCGCAGATTTGCTTGCTCAAGCCGATCTTGACCTTCATGGTACGAAAGCATGGCCGCCCGAATTGGTGGTCGAGGTTCTTGTCGCTCGACTGGCCGGACGGAACCGCTCATCATCAAAGAGCGCCGGACAGCGACGCCGTTAATTACGCACCGCTTTCTAAACTATGGGTAGAACGAAAAAATCCGGAGCGAGGCTCCGGATTCTTGGTGAACTTGCGCTCGTTCACGTAGCGATCAGACGCAGTGTTTAACCATGCAAAGCGATTAGTTAAGTGCAGCGTTTACACGAGCCATCAGACGGCTCTTACGACGTGCCGCCTGGTTCTTATGGATGACTCCCTTTTGAGCGGCAGTGTCGATGCGCTTGATGGCAAGACGCGCCTGCTCAGCGATGTCTGCGCTGCCTTCATCAGCTGCGGCTAGAACTCGCTTGGTGCGAGTCTTCATCTCCGAGCGAACAGCCTTGTTTCGGAGGCGCGCTTTTTCGCTCTGTCGGTTGCGTTTGATTTGGCTCTTAATATTGGCCACTGGGGTCCTCTGCGGTTGAAAAAAATGGAGTGATGCGGGGGAGGGGCGACGATCGAAAAACAGCGGGTCGCACGGATCGTCAATCATAGTGGTTTGAGGCGTGATCATGGCAAGAGCGGAGTATCGGTCAGGGCCGTCTAGGCTGATCTCGCCCCTCGCACTAAGGACAGCCGCCTTCGTGGCCTCTCTTGACCGCATTCGTAACCTTTGCATTATCGCCCATATCGATCATGGCAAGTCCACGTTGGCGGACCGTCTGCTCGAGTTGTGTGGCGCGGTTGATCCCCGGGAAATGCGGGCGCAGTACCTCGACTCAATGGACATTGAACGAGAGCGCGGCATCACGATCAAGCTTCAGAGCGTCCGTCTCGAGTACCGAGAGCATCTTGTCCACCTCATCGATACCCCTGGGCACGTTGATTTTGGCTACGAGGTCAGTCGCTCGCTAGCAGCGTGTGAAGGGGCGATTCTGCTTGTAGATGCGGCGCAGGGGATCGAAGCGCAGACTCTCGCAAATTGCTACCTCGCCCTTGAAAATGATCTTGAGATAGTCGCTGCACTCAATAAGATTGATCTACCGGCAGCCGATCCTGATCGCTACGCAGCCGAGATTGAGAAGGTCTTGGGTATTCCCGCCGATGAGATTCTGCGCGTAAGTGCGAAAACTGGCGAAGGCGTTGCCGAACTTCTTGACGCAGTGATTGATCGCATTCCACCCCCGATGGGAGACCCGGATGCGCCCCTGCAGGGGTTGATCTTCGATTCTCACTTCGACCAGTACCGAGGTGTGATTTCCTCAGTCCGAATTATGAATGGGACTCTCACCACCGGTGCTCGTCTGAAGTTTGTTCAGGCAGGAGCGGTCTACAACGCAGAAGAGGTCGGAGTCCGAGGTCCCGATCCGACGCCGATTCCGTCTTTAGGTGCCGGTGAAGTTGGTTATCTTGTCGCCGGAATCAAGGATGTCGGCGAAGCCCGCTCGGGTGAAACGATCACGAACCTTTCGCAGCCGGCCCCAGCGCTTGCGGGTTACGCCGAACCAAGACCGATGGTCTTTTGTGGGCTCTATCCGGTAGACGGCGATGAGTTTCCGGCACTCCGAGAAGCACTTGAGCGGCTCCGCTTAAACGATTCGAGTTACACCTACGCACCGGAAAGTTCGGGCGCACTTGGTTTTGGCTTCCGTTGTGGTTTTTTGGGACTCCTGCATATGGAGATCATTCGCGAGCGACTTGAGCGTGAGTTCAATCTCTCTCTCATCGCAACTGCACCCTCGGTGCAGTACATCGTGCATCGGACTAGTGGTGAAACAATGACCATTGACAACCCCAGCGAACTTCCGCCGGCGGTTGAGGTCGATCACGTGGAAGAGCCGTTCCTGCGTGCGACGATTCTTACCCCAACCGATTACACCGGCACACTGATGGAACTCTGTCAGGGACGTCGCGGTGAGATGATCAAACTCGAATATTTGTCACCCGAGCGAATGGAGCTTGTCTACGAGCTTCCCCTCGCAGAGGTTGTTACTGATTTCTTTGATCAAATGAAGAGCCGTACCCAGGGGTATGCGAGTCTCGACTACGAACCTTCGGGCTACCGGGTGTCTGATCTTGTGAAGGTTGATATTTTACTCAACGCGATTCCCGTCGATGCGTTCAGCATGATTGTTCACAAGGAAAAGTCCTACGGCTACGGACTACGCATGACTGAAAAGTTAAAGGAACTGATTCCCCGTCAACTTTTCGATGTTCCAATTCAGGCAGCAATCGGTGGCCGAATCATCGCTCGAGAAACGGTAAAGGCAAAGCGCAAGGATGTTCTCGCGAAGTGCTACGGCGGCGATATCAGCCGCAAGCGAAAACTTCTCGAAAAGCAGAAGCAGGGCAAGAAGCGCATGAAAAACATCGGTCGCGTGGAAGTTCCGCAAGAAGCCTTTGTTTCCGCACTTCGCCTCGAGGACTAACGAGTTGGCTCGACAGATCAAGTTTCTGGCAGTCGTACTGGTCGACTGCTAGCGGGGGGTAGGGCAGGTAGGATTGAAGAAATCCGACCATGTCGGACTCCCTGCTCGCGAGGTCCCCATGCTTGACGAACGCAAGGCCACAATCCTTCGGGCGGTGGTCACCGAATACATCGAAACCGCCCAGCCCGTGGGTTCAGGTCTCGTGGCGGCTTCGCACGAAGTGAACGTTTCCTCGGCAACAGTCCGCAATGATATGGCGGCCCTCGAAGCCGAGGGTTACCTCGCCCAACCGCATACGAGCGCAGGTCGAGTACCAACGGAAAAGGGCTATCGGTTCTTCGTCGACCAACTGGGTGGGCCCGGCAAACTCGGAGTCACTGAGTCTCAGCAGGTTCGATCATTCTTTAGTCGGACGCACGGTGAAATGGAGCAGATGCTTTCCGATACCAGTCGGTTACTTTCTTCTCTTACCCATTACGCCGCAGTTGTAGTCGGACCGCAGCACGAGGTAGCAACCATTAAGTCGGTGCAGTTGGTTTCACTCGCACCCCGGGTGGTGCTTGGCGTATTAGTTCTTTCAAGCGGGAGCATTGAAAAATTTAGTATTGAGTTGGCTTCGGATACTGATGAACTCGTTGTCAATGCCGCCGCTGTCTGCATGTCGACATTGCTGCTTGGTCGACCGCTTTCAGCGATCACAACGGTTGATTCCGAGACCTTTCTGCTGGGAGAGTCAATCGAGATTTCGTTGGTACTTCGAGCAGCTTTTTCGGCGATGAGTGGCGAACATCGTCATGACGAGCAGGTTTTCATTGGCGGCACCTCCGATATGGTGTCCTCGTTTGACGCAGTTCGAACTGTCAGTGAAATCCTTCGGATACTCGAACAGCAGCTTGTTGTCGTGAGCCTGTTGGAAGACGTCCTTGAGCGAGGATTATCGGTGGCGATTGGGCGAGAGACCGGCAACGAAGCCCTGTCTGACTGTTCGATTGTCGTCGCTCCCTACGTTGTTGATGGCGAAACCGCTGGTTCAATAGGAGTGCTCGGACCAACACGTATGCATTATGACCAGGCCCTTTCTGCTGTCGCTGTCGTAGCAAAGCGACTAGGTCGGACACTGAGCGAGGGTGACTCTCGTGGCTGACTTCTATGAACTTCTTCAGGTGAGTCGTGGCGCAACTGCCGAGGAGATCAAACGGGCCTACCGCCAGCGTGCTCGGCAACTTCACCCCGATGCCAACCCTGGCGACTCACGATCAGAGGCTGAGTTCAAAGAGGTTGCTCGCGCATACGAAACGTTGTCCGATCCTCAACGACGACAGCACTATGACATGTACGGAGAAGCTGGACCGCAGGGCGGTTCCCCGTTTGGCGGCGGTGGCGGTGGCGGGCTCGGCGATATCTTCGACATGTTCTTCAACGGAGGATCACCTTTTACCAGTGGTGGCAGTACGAGCGGTCCGCCCAGAGGTTCAGATGTCGAAGCAATTCTCGATCTTGAATTTACCGAAGCGGTGTTTGGCTGCGAGGCGACTGTCTCGGTTCGAAGTGCAGTGTCTTGTGCAGAGTGTGAAGGCACCGGTGCGAACGCGGCGAGCGGACCAGTCACCTGTTCGGAGTGCGGGGGAGCAGGGCAAGTTCGTCGTGTTCGCCAATCGATACTCGGCCAGATGGTTACTGCGGGTCCTTGTGGGCGCTGCGGAGGATTCGGCACAATCATTGAGCGTCCGTGTTCGGCTTGCGCCGGAGAAGGTCGTCACCTCGAAGATTGCTCTTACGATGTTGACGTTCCTGCCGGAGTCGAAACAGGCACTCGGATGCGATTGTCTGGGCGTGGAGCAGTGGGGCCCCGAAACGGAGCCGCTGGAGACCTTTTTGTACATCTTCGCGTCGCTCCCCATGACCGTTTTGTGCGCCGTGATAACGATCTCATCGCAGAACTTTTGATTGCATTCACCCAAGCGACATTGGGTGCCCAGATTCCTTTCGAGACTCTCGATGGTGAAGAAATTATTCCGGTGGAACCGGGGACAAAGTCAGGTTCCGTCCTACGGTTCCGAGGGAAGGGCGTGCCTCATCTCCAGTCCCGAGGTCGCGGTGATCTTCTTGTTCAACTTTTGATTGAGACCCCCGAGGATCTTGATGAAGAGCAGCGTGCGTTGTTGGAAAAACTCGCGGTATTGCGCGATGAAGATATCGACCCTCCTGATCTCGGACTTTTGGCGAAGCTTCGCGGAGCTTTCAAGTAAACCGATGTTCGCCGACGTCAATGATCTCCCCGCCCAACCCGGTGGAACCTCGCCGCATGTCGTCGTTAACTCTATTGAGAACGTGGAATTGAGCGAGGTCGATTTCCATCACCTTTCCAGGGTCCGTCGCGTTCGCGACGGCGATCTCGTGAGCGCGACCGATGGCGCCGGATCATGGAGATGGTGTGTAGTTGCCGGTTCGACTCTCGTCAGCGCGGGAGAGGTCCACACTGTTAAGCGCCCGGCTCAATCTCTCGCTGTCGGGTTTGCGCTCGTAAAAGGAAATAAACCGGAACTGGTGGTACAAAAACTTACTGAAATAGGCATTGATACCATTATCCCGTTCGTAGCTGAACGATCAGTGGTTCGTTGGGACGATGCGAAGACTGATCGACAAACAAAGCGTTTAGAAACAATCGCTCGTGAAGCGTCGATGCAATCGAGACGGTTTTGGCTTCCGCAGGTTCTTCCCGTCACCCGCTATCAGGATTTGATTCAAGAGGAAAGTGTTGTTCGTGCTGATCGTGATGGACAGCCGCTTACCTCAGAACACCGCACTGTCTTGATCGGGCCTGAAGGGGGTTGGTCGGCGGTAGAGCAAGAGTCAACGGGTACGGTTGGGCTCGGCAGCAGCGTGCTGCGGTCGGAAACAGCGGCAATTGTCGCCGGAACGCTCATGATCGCTCTCCGAGATCGGCGGCTGTCATGAACGAGTCCTTTGGTGTGTACTTGCATATTCCTTTTTGTTCCCGGCGTTGCGATTACTGCGCTTTTGCAACCTGGAGCGATCGGCAGCATCTAGAGCAGGACTACCTCGATGCAATGGCCACGGAGATTTCGCGAGTGGTTGATGCGGGAATGCTTCCTCCGGCTTCCTCGGTCTTTGTCGGTGGGGGTACTCCCTCCCTCGTCGACCCGACCAAGCTAGGAGATTTGCTTCGTCTCATTCCGACTACTCGTGCAGCCGAGGTCTCTGTTGAGTGCAATCCGGAATCGGTTTCGGCGGAACATTTCGCCGCCTATCGCTCGGCAGGAGTAAACCGGATCTCATTCGGAGTTCAATCGATGTCTGAGCGGGTTTTGCTTTCGTTAGGCCGTGACCACAACCCGGAGGAAGTGCGCCGAGCAGTTGCCCTCGCCCGAACGGGGGGCATAGAGCGAGTAAACCTTGATCTGATCTACGGCGGTGCCGGAGAAACCATCAAGGATTGGCACAACACGCTCGAACAAGTAATCGAGCTTGCTCCCGACCACGTCAGCGCTTACGCGCTCACGGTTGAGGCTGGGACTCCGCTGGCCGACGATCCTTCTCGTCATCCCGATGATGACGATCAAGCCGATAAGTACTTGCTCGCCGACGAGCGGCTTTCAGCTGCCGGATTTCGCAACTATGAGATATCGAACTGGGCGAAACCTGGTCAAGAATGCGAGCACAATCTGCTTTATTGGCGGCAGGGGAATTATCGCGGTTTCGGTTGCGCCGCTCATTCGCATCAGTCGGGTCGACGATGGTGGAACGTTCGTACCCCCGAGCGTTACATCGACCTTGTTTCTACCAATCAATCATTGGAGGCGGCGGCTGAGTTGCTTGAGCCGGAACGACAGCGAATTGAAGGCCTTCAGCTATCGCTCCGGACTCGCGAAGGGGTACCAGTGTCATCGCTTTCCGCTAGTGACCGCGATTTACTCGGAGGTCTTATCCTCGTTGGCGAAGAGCGAATCGTGCTGAGTGCCGAGGGGCGGCTGCTGGCCAACGAAGTTGCCGTTCGGCTCCGATAGCTCATGGCTGCGCAGACCCACTACGAGGTTCTAGGAGTGCCGCGCACTGCGGATCGGGAGACGATTCGTAAGGCGTACATCGTTGCGGCAAGGGCATCGCATCCTGATCGACAATCACCGCAGGTGGCCCATAGGCAAGAAGCGGAACTGCGCATTCGGGCTGTCAATGCGGCATGGAATGTCCTCGGCGATTCAGCCAGACGCCATGACTACGACGAGTCTTTGATGGAGCCAGCGGCGTGGGCGCCACCTCGTGGGACGACCCCAGATCTTGAAGATCATCGCCCCCCGCCACCCTCTGGCATTGTGGTGAGTGAAGGAGCAGCCTTTCTCTGGATCTGGCTTCCTGCAGTTCTCGGGGTCGTTATTGCCGCTGCGCTCATTATCGGCAGTGCCTACGCAACCTCGAATTCTGCAAGTTCTCGAGGATCACAGGCGCCATCAGTATCGACTGCAACGCGCTTCACCAAGGGCAGTTGTGTTGTTGTGCAGGCGGGCCCCTCAGGCAAAATTGCACAAGAGGTTTCGTGCAACCTGATGTCAAGTGGCGTCATCGACTCGGTGGTGGAAACGCCCCGTCCATGTCGGCCATCCACCGTGGAATACCAACTGTATGACGGGAAGACAACTCTTTGTCTTCTGGGCGCACCCGCAACATCGCCCTAAAGCGCTTTGAGCGTGTCATTATCTGAATCCAACAAGGGGAGAAATATGACCTACGAAAGAATCATTGTCGACGAGCCTGCTCCGCTCGTCCGTCGGATCACGCTGAATAATCCCGATAAACGAAATCCTCTCGGAGCAACGATGCGTCGCGAAATCATGCACGCATTGCGCAACCACGACAACGACGAGTCTGTACGCGTCACCATTATTCGTGGAGCGGGTAAATGTTTTTCTGCCGGCTATGACCTTGCTGGTAGCCCCGATGACGGTGAACCCCCGGCCTATCAATCAGCTGGCGGTCTTGGGAGTTATCCGCGAGAGGTGACGGAAACGTGGATGAGCATTTGGGATTTAGCCAAGCCTGTTATCGCCCAAATTCATTCCTACTGTTTGGCTGGTGGAACCGAGTTGGCAACTGGCTGCGATCTTGTCTACGTAGCTGATGACGCCCGGATTGGATACCCGGCGGTTCGCTTTGGTACCCCCGATATGCAATGGCACGCTTGGCTTCTTGGTCCGAAACTTGGTATGGAATTGATGCTCACAGGCGATTGGATCAGCGGAGTTGAGGCCGCCCAGTCCGGTTTCGCCACGCGTTCGTACCCAGCCGAGGAACTCGAGGCGCAGGTACTCGAAAAGGCAAAGCGCATTGCGTTGATTCCCACTGATATTGCGCAGATCAATAAACGAACCGTGCATCGGGGCATGGCGGTGATGGGGTTCCCTGCCGCTATTCGCCAGGGAACTGAGTTATGTGCTTTGACGATGGGAACAGAAACGTTTCAGGCCTTCATTGCCGAGAAGGACTCCGTAGGCGGGCTTACCGGTGCGCTGCAAAAACGTGATGCAAAATTCGGTGACTACCGCACATCCGCCGACTAAAGCGACGTCGACCGGGTTAGGTCGATTTCCTGGCCTTCCGGGGCTGTATTCGAATTGCGACGAGCACTAGAACTGCAGCAATCAACGTCGATGTGATGTAAGTAGCGACTGAACCATCGAGCGGGTATCCGACCAAATGAAAGAGAAGAAACGTAAAAACTGTCATCCCTGTGACTGCGAGTGCGTAGTTCGGGGCGATAAACGCCAGCACGATGTAGGTCGCAAGGCCGATCATGAAGAGCGATTCTGCGCTGGTTGCTTGGGTGAGACCGATTAACGATCCAGCGACTGCAACCCCCAGCAGAGTGCCGGCGACTCTAAGCGTGACTCTTTCGACTGTCCCATCGCGATCTGGTCGAGAGATCCACGCCACTGTCATCGGAATCCAAGATGAGTGCGGAAAATCGAGAACTTCCTCGAGAGATATCGCAATGATGATGACGATGGCAAGACGAAATGAATGAAGAACGAAGTCATCGTTCCAATGAAAGTGTTCACGCAATCGAACGGAATACGGCGTGGTGGGCATCTCGTTTGCTGCGGTCCGCTTGCGCCGAAGTGTCGCAAAAATCACAAATTCGAGAAGTACGGAGCCGATCATGATGCACGCTCCTAACAACATCAATAGCGAGTTTGAGCGCCAGTCCAAGAGATCTACTGGCGCTCCGGAAAAGATCGTGAGCACAACCAAGGTGAGAACTCCCGCAGTCATAGACGGCACACCCGCTGCTCCTATGAGTCCGCACAGGCCAGCGAGGACACCCGCAATTGCGATGTGAAGAGGTTGGTTGTCAGAAATCAAACATCCGATGCCGGTACCGAAAGTGATGCCGACAGTAGCGCCCCCCATTGAGGTCATACGACGGCGAAGCGACACACCGCGATCGGCGATTGATGCGAACAGCATTCCGATACCGAGTGGGAGCAGTGCTCTTGTATCGCGGTGTTGATCAACCAAGGTTAAGACCACGAAAACAACGAGGGCCGAGCGAATGGGTCTCAGATGCTCGAAGAATGCGAGATCGGTTCTGATAGTTGTGCGCCATGCAGACTTGATGACCGACATTAAGGCTCCGACTCGTAGTCACCTTAAAGATTCAAAGGTTGTTTGTAAGTTACTAAATACGGGAAGGGAGGCGATTCGAGGGAGGGAAAAGATTTCTGATCTATGCCGATCGTTAGTTCCTCCCAACGCAAGAGGTATCGATAGGCGAACTTCTTCCGGTGCCACCCGGTAACTCATTGTTTCTTTAAGGTGCGAATTGTTTTCAGTGACCAGGGTTGCGAGGTGGGGCAACCAACGGCCAAGGTCGCGTGCGTTCCATGGCCAGCGCAATGTCAAGCAGTAGTTGCTCGGAATAGTGCCGGCCAATTACTTGAAGCCCGACAGGCAGTCCGGCGATCGTGCCGGCTGGTATCGAGATCGCTGCATTCCCATGAAGGTTGGCAGCAAAGGTGAGCCTTCCGTTGTTGCCTACGCCAGCATGAACCCCGCCGAACACACTGGGCAGTGGGCCCTCGGCGTTGAACGCGACGTCGGGGTTGCTGGCGGTCAACACGAAGTCGACGCCCTCGCCGCTTCGGAAAATTTGGGCCATGCGTTCGTTCAGTTTCATACGTCGGTGCTCGATTTTCGCTCGTGCCTCAATGCCATATCGCTGTGGCGCGGTCTCAAGACCGAACCGCATCTCAGGTGTCAATACCTCGGCGCAACCCGGCCACGCGCCGTCAAGTTGCGCGGAGATTTCGATCATTCCGCTGATGCTCCAAGCCGCTCCCATTGATGGCAGCGAGGTATCGAGGTCGATTCGTTGCATCCCGAGCTCAGCGATCAGGTGCGAAGCATGTTCGTCGAGCTGCGCCCACATCAAAGGCGATACAGCAGCACCACCCCAGTCAGGTACAACAGCGACGCGGGCACCGCGCAGCGCCTCGCTGTGCGTGCCGAGGCCAGCTTCCCATCCGTGAACCTTTGGCAGGCTGAACTGGTCGCTAGCCTCGTAGCCGTTACAGACGTCGAAAAAACGAGCGGTGTCCCGCACGCTGCGTGCCATCGGGCCGACGGTGACGGTGTAGTTACCGATGACAGCCCCCGGGCCTCGGGGGATACGGCCGTAGGTGGCCTTCAAGCCGACGAGTCCGGTGAACCCGGCGGGAATGCGGATTGAACCACCGCCGTCGCCGCCGGTGGCGATCGATACGAGACCGCCGGCGACCGCGGCAGCGCTCCCGCCAGAGGAACCTCCGGGTGTGCGTCCCTGCTGCCATGGGTTATGTGTCGCTCCGTTCAAAACAGTGCGTGTGAGGTTGATGCCACCGAACTCGCTGGCGGTGGTGAGGCCCATGGGCACGGCGCCACCGAGAGTCATCATTCGGTCGACCATGAACGAAGTAGCAGTGGCCTTTCGGTCTTCGAACACCACGCTCGCATCGGTATCGGGCCACCCCTCTACCTGGTCGAGTTCTTTCACACCGAAGGGGACGCCACCGAATGGCTTCGTGATGTCGACCTGCACAGCGGAGGCCTCGGCCTGCTCAGTCGCAAGGTAAGAAAAAGCATTTAGATCACTTGCAGCGATGGCGGCATAGGTCGCCTGGAGTTCCTCCAGTGGAGTGCGACTTCCTGCTCGAAATTCCTCTACGAGTGAACAGGCATCCCCGCACCACGGCATTCCGACCATGCGAAGACCGTAGCGCGCCACCCTCGCACGCTGCTTCTACAAAATCGTTTTCAATCCTGCGGGTTTTGGTGGGCGATACTGGACTCGAACCAGCGACCCCTGCCGTGTGAAGGCAGTGCAGAGCCGAAGCGGAGCCGACAGTGCACCGCAATTCACCATTGTCGGAAATAATGTATCGGTGATGATTTTTGTCAAAGGCACCTAGGTCGAGGGTTGAGGGTTACTCCACCTCTGTGATCTCTTCGATCACTTTTGGTGTGCGGCTTCGATCACTTTGGTCGCCCCCACAAGTGCGGCCAAGAGTTGGTTGGTTTGCTTTTGCTCAGCGATGAGTTCCTCTAGGCGGTCGTTAGTCTCGCCCTGCGCTTTTTTGAGTTGGTCATAGACGTCGGTTGTTGTTCTTTTTTTACCCATGGCCTTTTCCCCTTATCACGAGTCCGAAACCCCCAGAGAGTGATTGTAGCCCTTCCGATTGTGTGTATTTCAGCCGACCCAGTGGCCTCATGGTGTTTAGGCGCGGGTGCTATCACCGCTAGTCAGGGGGATGGCGCGAAAGTCCAAACCTGTAGGTCAACGCATTGACGAAAACACCCGGTGAAACACGTTTCGGTCAGTACTGAAACGCGAGGACCCAAGGCACTCCCCAAGACCGCTGGGCTATAGTCTTAAAATA
>JBBEAV010000018.1:10013-25866 GCA_040882655.1 Acidimicrobiales bacterium | reverse complement strand
CAGCGACCTCACCCTTATCAGGGGTGCGCTCTAACCAACTGAGCTATAGCCCCGAACTGGCCGGGGGGTCACCATACCGGACCCCCCTGCAGCCGGGAAAACCGACTCAGATTTGCCGCTCGGAATTGACCTGCGCTGTCTCGAGTTCGACCACTGTGAATTGCAGTCCACCAAAAACTCCCGCAATCAGATTGAACAGAACGCTCGTGATGATTGCAAAGAGTGCTGCGGCCACGAACAAAACGAATCCAGCCAACGCCGAGCCCTGCAGCACCCTGATTCCATCGATGGTGAAGGAACTTTCGGCCAGCAACTGGGCCAAAAAGTCTTCCAGTCTGCCAATACTCCCCGTGACCACCGCCCCCTGCCAAAGGATGACTGCCGCCACCACGATGATGAGCCAAAGGCACAGCGCGAACGAAAGCGAGACCCGAACCATTGACCATGGATCGATCCGGGTGACAAGGCGCTGCACCTGACGCGCCTTTACCGTGGTTCCTTGGGCGGCCGAGGCCCGGATGGGTGGTGGCGGAAGGGCCCCAGGCATCGGGTCAACAGGCATCGTGGAAGTGTACGCAACGTGACGGATCGACGAAGACCTTGTCATCACTGTCACCACTCCCGCCGGGCTCGAGCCGTCGCACGCTGGTCGCCAAGTCGCACCACCACCTCCACTTCCGGCCCACGGACCTCGAAGGATTCAAGCACTGCCCCGTTGGCCTCTGTTACTGATCCAGCAATGTCCTCGCCCTCAGCAGCGCCCGCCAGCGCCGCAGCATCTGCGGTCGTTTGAGCCCGAGCCCGCCGATCGATCTGCAGACCCAAACGCACCACCACCACCCCAATCACGACCACGAGGAGCACAACAAGCACCATCAGAGGAACGAGTTGACCAGCATCACCTCGGAACCTCGTCGACGGTGTCGAGTCGGAAACTGACATGGCGTACTCCCCTGCTTCGGATCAATAATGCGCAAGGGGAAGTTCAGATTTAGGGGAAGGTAATCAGGTCTCGGCTTCTTCAATACCAAGCACTGGTGCGACCGAGGCAACCGTTTGGCCGTCGGCAACATTCATCACTCGAACGCCGGTGGCATCACGACCCTGTGAGGAAATCTCCCGTACTTCCATGCGGATCACCGTGCCCCCGCTATTGATCACAAAGATCTCGTCGTCTATTCCGACCATGAAGGCGGCGACAACGCCGCCCTTCTTTTCGTTGATCTTGATACCGCGCACACCCTGACCGCCCCGGCCCTGACGATTGAATTTGTCGAGTTGAGTGCGCTTCCCGTAACCACCGTCAGTAACGATGAGGATGGCGGCATCGTCACGAGTGACATCACAGGAAACCACCTCGTCGCCGGTGCGCATTTTCATACCGCGAACACCCGCAGCGGCTCGACCCATAGCCCGCACTTCGTCTTCGGCGAAACGAATTGCCTGACCAGCCTTCGACACCATCAAGATGTCATCGCCGCCGTTCGTCGGAATGACACGAACAAGTTCATCGCTCTCTCGCAGGTTGATCGCAATGATGCCAGCGCGCAGGGAAGAATCGTATTCAGTGAACTTTGTTTTCTTCACCTGACCATTCTTCGTACAGAAAAACAAGAACTTGTTGCTCTCGTAATCGCGTGTGTCGATGATCGCTTGAATTTTTTCGTCGGGTTGTAACGGAAGAAGATTGACTACAGCGGTACCGCGTGCCGTGCGTTCCTTCATCGGTATTTCATGCGCTTTGAGTCGATAGACGCGTCCGCGGGTCGAAAAAAACAGCAGATAGGAGTGAGCGGTCGTGTGGATGATGTGTTGGACGTAATCCTCGTCCTTCAACTTGGCGCCAGCTACTCCGCGCCCACCCCGACCCTGGACCTTGAAAGCATCGGAGGAGACAGTTTTGATGTAACCCTTCGATGACATCGTGACGACGAGGTCTTCATCGTCGATGAGATCCTCGATATCGAGGTCGCCAACGTCGTAAGTGATCTGGCTTCGACGCTCTTGGCCATAGGTTTCGCGGACAGCGCCGAGTTCTTCACTAATGACCGCGCGCTTTTTGCTCTCATCGCCCAAAATGGCTTCAAGGCCGGCAATAGTTTCGCGCAGTTTGGTCATTTCATCTTCGAGTTGCGAACGCCCTAGACGAGTGAGGCGCGACAACTGCATGTCAAGGATGTGCTCGGCCTGCTCGGTGGAAAATTCGAAGGGGGCGGCCATCAGAGCTTCTCGGGCTGCGGATTTATCGGCCGAAGCGCGGATCGCAGCAATGATTTCGTCGATTAGGTCGAGTGCCTTGAGAAGACCCTCAACAATGTGGGCTCGTCGTTGTGCTTCGTCGAGTCGATACTGCGAGCGTCGGGTAATGACCTCGAGTTGATGGTCGATGTATGCAACGAGAGCGTCGCGCAAATTCAGAGTGCGCGGAATGCCGTCAACAAGCGCCACGGTGTTTACCGCAAAATTCGTTTGCAAAGGTGTGCGCTTGTAAAGGTTATTGAGGATGACGAGCGCTGGGGCATCTCGCTTCAGTCGCAGAACAAGACGCATCTTGCCTTTTGCCGACTCGTCGTTAAGTTCGGCAATGCCATCGAGTTCACGATTATCGACGAGTTCTTTCACCTTTACGATGAATTGGTTGGGGCTCACTTGGTACGGCAGTTCAGTGATCACAATGAAGTCGGCTCGTGCGCCCTCTTCGATTTCTGCTTTGCCACGCAACTTGATTGAACCGCGACCGGTACGGCAAGCATCCATTATTCCTTGTCGACCCATAATGAACGCGCCGGTTGGGAAGTCAGGGCCCTTCACAAATTCCATGAGGTCATCTGGCGTTGCTTCAGGGTGAATCAAAAGATGATTCACCGCATCAATGACTTCGCGAAGATTATGGGGCGGAATGTTCGTCGCCATGCCAACGGCAATGCCCTGCGAGCCATTTACCAACAGGTTGGGGAAGCGGCTGGGGAGAACTACTGGTTCTTGAAATTCACCGGAATAGTTGTCGACGAAGTTGACAGTGTTCTCATCAATATCGGCCAACATGTCGAGCGCCATCGCTGCGAGACGACATTCCGTGTAACGGGCCGCAGCTGGGGGTTCATCGAGTGAGCCGAAGTTCCCCTTCGGATGCACGAGCGGATGGCGGAGCGAAAATGATTGGCCCATACGAACCAGCGCGTCGTAAATGGCGGAGTCGCCGTGCGGGTGGTACTTACCCATGACTTCACCGGTAACGCGGGCGCATTTCATGGTGGGTCGATCAGGAAGAGCGCGCAAGTCGTACATTCCCCAGAGAATGCGTCGGTGAACTGGCTTCAAACCATCTCTGGCGTCGGGTAAGGCGCGCGAAACGATGACCGACATGGCGTAGTCGAGGAAGGAGCGCTCCATCTCCTCCTGAATTTCAATTGGCTCAACAGTGCCGAATGTGACCGGCGCCGCGTCGCCTTCGGGAGTATCGCCTTCTGCCGATGTCTTCTTTGTCGCCATCTGTTGCCTGTGGTTTCTTTCCTTGGGCGGATTCCTCAGATATCGAGGAACCGCACATCCTTCGCGTTTGTCTGAATGAAATGCTTGCGAGATTCAACGTCGTCACCCATGAGCACCGAGAAGATCTCGTCGGCAATCGCGGCCTGCTGCACAGTGACTTGAAGCAATGTGCGCTTTGTCGCGTCCATTGTCGTGTCGCCGAGTTCGTCGTAGTCCATCTCTCCAAGACCTTTGAGTCGTTGAAACTCTTTCTTGTGGTCGGGCTTTTGGGCCAAAAACACGCTTTTCGCAGCGTCGTCCTTTAGATAAATCTTTTCTTTTCCGACAACGGTGGAGAACAACGGCGGTTGCGCAATATAAACATGCTGTTGTTCGACTAACGCCTTCATGTGACGGAAGAAAAACGTCAGCAGAAGTGTGCGGATATGCGAGCCATCAACGTCGGCGTCGCACATCAGGATTATTTTGTTGTAGCGAATTTTTTCGACGTCGAAATCGGCGCTGACTCCGGCACCTATCGCGGTGATGAGAGTTTGAACCTCGTTGTTTTTCAACATTTTGTCGAGACGCGCGCGCTCGACGTTAAGAATTTTGCCGCGAATCGGAAGGATTGCTTGTGTGCGGGGCTCACGCGCCGCAACTGCCGAGCCACCCGCCGAGTCGCCTTCGACGATGAACAACTCGCATTCCTCGGGATTGCGACTTGCGCAATCTTTCAGTTTGTCTGGCATGCCGGCACCCTCGAGTGCCGATTTACGGCGAGTCGCATCACGAGCATTACGGGCGGCTAATCGAGCTCGTGCTGCCAGCGTCGCTTTCTGCACAACCTTGCGGGCTTCGGTGGGGTTTTCTTCAAACCAGTCTCCGAGTAAATCGTTGGTTGCTTTTTCGACCAGTGAGCGCATTGAAACATTGCCCAACTTGCCCTTTGTTTGACCTTCAAACTGGGGATCACGCAATTTCACCGAAATAATTGCGGTGAGCCCCTCTCGGATATCGTCGCCAGTGAGATTGTCTTCCTTCTCCTTGAGAAGGGTCTTGGCCCTGGCGTACTTATTTACGACGTTGGTGAGTGACTTTTTGAAGCCCTCTTCGTGCATGCCCCCCTCGATGGTGGCAATGCCGTTGGCAAACGAATGGAGGCCGTCGGCATTAAAACCAGTGTTCCACTGAAACGCGATTTCGACTTCCTGCTCTTCTTCGGCCTGTTCGTAATGGCCCACTTTTTTGAAAATCGCTTCTTTCGACGCATTTAAGTGGCGAACGAAATCGATAATGCCACCGTCGTACTTGAAGACGACCGGTTCGGGGTTAGTGGCATCTGGACGCTTGTCCTGAAAACGAATCTCAAGACCCTTATTGAGAAAGGCCATCATTTGAAAGCGTTCAAGCAGTGTCTGAGCCCGGAACGTGGTTTCATCGAAAATCGTTGGGTCCGGCCAGAACCGAACCGTTGTGCCCGTTCGGTCTTTCGGTGCTTTCCCAGTGACGGTAAGCGCCTGTTTTGGCTTCCCACCATTTTCGAATGACATGGAATGGCGATCGCCATTGCGGTCGATGTCAACCTCGACCGTTGACGACAACGCATTCACTACGGAAATGCCTACGCCGTGAAGACCACCCGAAACTTTGTAACCAGCGCCTCCGAACTTGCCGCCGGCGTGAAGAACGGTGAGTACGACTTCGGCTGCGCTCTTACCCTTCATCTTTGGATCGTTGTGCTTATCGACCGGGATACCGCGGCCATCGTCCACGACCTCGCAGCCGCCGTCGGGCAACAACGTGACTTCAATTCGAGTCGCGTGGCCAGCCATGGCCTCATCGACTGAATTATCTACGACCTCGTAGACGAGATGATGGAGGCCGGCGGGACCGGTGGAACCGATATACATACCGGGTCGTTTGCGCACCGCCTCAAGACCCTCAAGGATCGTGATGTCTTTTGCGCCGTACTCTTCGGTGGTTTTGGCCACGCTTTGGGCTTCCCCTTACCGGCAATTCACCGGTGGATTGATTGCGTTTGCTGCACGTGCTGACTGGGGTGTGGCTTAACAAAAAGGGTCACACCACAGCCCGAAGATCCTACCAGTGACACGCGTGTTTTCCGGGTATTACAGGTGGCGAATCATGACGCGCTTTTAGCTTGATGCAAAAGGGTCAACCAGCCTGTTCGGGTCGAACGCGAACCTCAATCGCAGTGATGGCATTTGAACCGAGTTCACGTTGTAAGCGGCTGATGAGATCCTGCTCAAGAAACCGTAACTGTGTCGCCCACGCAGGATCGGAAACAGCGACAACGAGCGTGGTGTCACGCATTGACACCGGCCGGCTTTGACCCGCAACGGCCTCGCCAACCAGTTCCGGCCAACGGCTGAACACGCGAGTTGTGACATCGGCTGATGGTCCGCCAAGGTGCCGAACGATTCGGTCAAGGCTTGCGGCCATCGAAACAGGATCACCAGTCGAAGCATCTGGCAGTGGTTCCCATGGCATGGGTGCAGTGTAGGGATCGGCTCCGACACTGCGTTGCTCAATTCCTTATTGTCACCATTGCGTTCGAAACCTGCAACACAAGTTCCGGGGTCGCACCCGGGGGTAAACCCGCCGCGCTGGAAAGCACGGTCTGGCCCGGAGGGAGATGCTCGATCAGGGCCGCACTGCGATCGGGGTCGAGTTCAGAAAACACATCGTCAAGGAGCAAAATCGGTGCCGAACCGGTTGCCTCTGTGACAACTCGATGGGCAGCGAGCCGCAATGCCAATGCCACAGATCGTTGCTCGCCCTGAGAAGCATGGGTGCGCGACGGCATTTCATCAAGTTGCACGATGAGGTCGTCGCGATGTGGCCCTACAAGTGATACGCCCCGCCGAAGCTCATCGCGTCGGGCGACCTCAAGCGCGGTGGCCAAACCCTGCTCGCGCCATGGAGCCTCATAACGAACCGACACCGGAACTGGCCGACCGGCGAGTTGGGTGTAAGCCAGGTTGAGGGCGGGTGCGAGTTCGGCAACAAGTTGATCACGGGCGTAGGCGAGCGCTTCACCGGTCTCGCAGAGCTTCGCGTCCCACACCATGAGCGTGGCCTCGACCTCGGGGCTTAATCGGCCCCCGGCCTGCTTCAAAAGAGAATTTCGTTGACGCAAAACTCGGTCGAAATCGGCTTGCAGTGAATCAAAGGCTGGGCGCTTGGCCACAAGGGCATCGTCTAGATAGCGGCGCCGCTCGGCCGGACCCCCCTTCACTAACTCGAGGTCATCAGGAGCAAAAACGGAAACGCGGAGTGCGCCGAGCAAGTCGCGGGTTCGCGCCAATTTTTGTTTATTGATTTGAACACGGCCTCTCCCTGATGCTGCAAGTTCCGCTTCAATCAATAGTTGTCGGCCTTCACGCTCGCCTTCCGCCCGAATGACCGCTGAAGATGCACCGGCACGTACCAGTGCGTCGTTCGGGGCGCCGCGGAACGAGGACAACGTAGCGAGGTAACCAATCGCCTCCATGATGTTCGTTTTCCCTTCGCCGTTAGCTCCTAAGAGCGCCGTTACACCCGGGGCGAACTCAATATCAGCGCTGGCATAGGACCGAAAATCTGTGAGCCACAGACGAGTGAGGCGCACGTCAGTTGCGGATTGGCATCAACAAATATAAGAAATCTTCCGATTCGTTCCCGCGTATCAGTACCGGGCTCGTTGGCCGAGCAATTTCGATCGTGATTTCGTCAGAGGGTGCCGCCTCGATGCCAGCACGGAGGTACTCGGGGTTGAAGGAGATCTCGAGTTCTTCCCCGACGTGGCGCGCGTCAATCACTTCATCGGCCTTACCAACATCAAAGCTTTCAGCAATGAGTTCTACGGAATCGTTTTTGATGTCGAGACGAATCTTGGTGTTTTCTTTTGAAAGCAAACCGACGCGCTTCAGTGCATCAAGAAACGCTTCTCGTTCAATTGTCAATCGGTTTGGGTGCGAATCCGCTGTCTTTGGTAGGAGGTTTTCGTAGTCTGGAAAACTTCCGTCCAGAAGTTGGCTCACGAGGCGAACACCATCAATTTCAAATGAAACGTGACGTTCGGCCAATCTGATTGTGACTGTTTCGGCGGTCGAAAGGAGTCGGTTGAGTTCCTTTAACGCACCGGAGGGAACAAGAACTTTTTGGCCCTCTGTGAGAATCGAGGTGCCTGGAAGATCACGAATTGCCAACCGATACGTGTCAGTGGCAACGAGACGAATTCCGGTCCCGTGAGCGGCGATAGAGACTCCCGTGAGTTCAAACTTCCGTGATTCATCGGTGCTGGCAGCAGAGACAACCTGGGTGATGGCGTCTCGAAGTAGCGCCGCGTCAATTGTGACTGCAGACTCCTTCGTCTCGGGCATCGGGGGGTAATCCACTGCGATGGTCTTGACTGCGAATTGTGAGCGTCCCGAGCCGATACGGACTTCGTTTTCATTGGCTTCGAATGTCACCGCTCCTTCGGGGAGGTTGCGCACAATTTCAGTGAGAAGTTTTGCCGGTACCAACACCGTGCCATCTCGGGATCCGGCAACAGAGGCTGTTGCGATAATGGTGAGATCAAGGTCGCTTCCGGTAACCGTGAGTTGATCGCTAGCCAATACAAGGTTGAGTCCGAGGAGGGCTTGGCGTCCGGAGCTACGTGGTGTGACACCACGGGAAGCAACAGAGATGGCTTCGACGAGTGGATCTCGTTCACAACGGAACTTCACGTCGGCTCGCTTTCGTGATTAACGGTGGTGTTAGTTGTTGTTTTAAAAAAGATTGAGAAATAGGTAGTAGTTGTAATAAGGGCTGTGGATTGTGGAGAAAGCACTGTTTTCCCAGCGTAACGGTGTTTTTGTTTTCCTCGCGTTACCCACAGTGGTCCACAGTTTGGGCGGTGGGTGCGACACAGCAGTGGATTACGTCGAGATTGGTGCTCGGTCATGCAGTGGGGCGCGCGTACTGATCCACGGGGTTGTCCACCGCGCGCGTGTTCGTCCTTACGCGCGTGTGTTCGGACTGGAGCATTCGGCTTAGTCGTCGGCATTAGCTATTTCTGATCCGTTGTGTGAGTTCTGTGACTTGGTCATAAATCTGGCGCCGCTCTTTCATGAGAGCACTGATCTTCTCGACGGCGTGAATCACGGTGGTGTGGTCACGGCCTCCGAAGTCTCGAGCGATGGCGGGGTAACTGAGATCTGTCATCTCGCGCATGACGTACATTCCAATTTGTCGGGCGGTTACTAATGGTCGGCGACGGCTTTGGCCGCGAATTTCGTCGATGGTGAAATCAAACATCTCGGAGGTCTTCTCCAAGATCAGGGCGGGGGTAATCGGGCGCGGCTGTGTGTTGGTCAGAATGTCGCCAAGGACCCCCTCGGCGAGTTCCACCGTGAGTGGATTGCTGGTGAGGCTGGCAAAGGCGCACACCCGAATAAGAGCACCCTCAAGTTCGCGGATGTTGTTGGTGATATTCGAAGCGATGAATTCCAGGACATCTGCCGGTGGAGCGATGGGTTCCTGTTCTGCTTTTTTGCGAAGGATCGCGAGGCGAGTCTCGAGCTCGGGAGGGTTGATTTCCGTGATCAGGCCCATTTTGAAGCGGCTACGGAGCCGATCCTCGAGGGTAGAGATGGCATCCGGGGGGCGGTCCGAAGAAAGAACAATCTGGGCATTTGCCTGGTAGAGAGATTCGAAAGTGTGGAAAAGCTCTTCTTGGAGACCCTCTTTTCCTTCAATAATTTGAATATCGTCGAGAAGTAAGACGTCAATCTCTCGATAGCGCTTCTTGAACTCAGGCATGGTGTTCTGGCGGATCGCGTCGACGTACTGATTGAGAAACTGCTCCGTGGAGACGTAGCGAACCTGGCTACCGGGGTAGATCTCGCGCACGTAATTGGCAATGGCCTGAAGAAGATGGGTTTTGCCGAGGCCAGCAACGCCGTAGATGAAAAGAGGGTTGTAGGACTTGGCTGGAGTTTCGGCCACACTCAACGCGGCAGCGTGGGCAAACCGATTAGAGGTACCGGTCACGAATGCATCGAAGGTGTAGCGGGGGTTAACCGGTAGGCCCAACTCCTGCTCTTGCGGCGGGGTTACCCCCAGAACTTTCGGAGTTGTCAACAGTCCTTCTGGCTCACTGGGGATATCTGCCGGGAAATCTGTGGACAACGGTGGAGAAAACGTCGATGATGAGGGCGCCACGTCGGTGTGCACCGAGATGGCAAGAGAAATTTCACTTTGTCCGATATCGGTGAGGGCTCCACCCACCAAGGTGAGGTAGCGGGTCTCGATTCGTTCTTTGACTACAGAACTTGGCACTGCGACCGAAAGAACCGAACCACTCAGGTCGAGTGGGGTCACTATCGAAAATGTTGTGAGCCAAACTGCTTCGGAAACCTGTGCGCGCAGCGCCACAGTGCATCTTGTCCACAACTGTTCGGCTTGGTCCACCTGCACGACGGCCCCTGACACTGGGTTTAGTTCCACAACAACAACCGCACTTGTGGAAAACCTCCTCGGCTGTCCACACAGGGTGGCCTGCCTCGGTTTTTCACCGGTGCGACCCGTCCGAGAGAGTCGTAAATGAAGCCCTGTGGACGGGCGAGGGACGGTAGCACCTCACTGATCTTGCTGCATCCGGGCTCCACCCTCTAGCGTCATCGTTCTGAACAGGTGCGGGGCTCGTTGCGCATGCGCGAGACCACGCCCGTTTCTCCACCACTATCGTTATCTATGAAACAACGATCCGTTTGTCCCCGAGGGGCCTTTCCGATCGCGGAGGCCTCTCGTGAAGCGTACGTTCCAGCCCAATAACCGCCGCCGGGCGAAAAAGCATGGCTTTCGGTCTCGTATGTCCACCCGCGCTGGACGCAATGTTCTTCGGTCGCGCCGGCTCAAGGGCCGTCGACGTCTGTCGGCCTGATCTGGCGAGTTCGTGACCGCCGCACGTTCCAAGAACTGCGGCGGCGCGGTCGTCGGGTCCGCAGTGGCACCGTTGTGGTGACCATGTTGACACCTACCCCCGAAACCATCGATGAGCCGCCAAAGGTGGCGTTTGCGGTGTCGCGAAACGTCGGAACGGCCGTGGTTCGTAATCGCCTGCGCCGCCAAGTCCGCAGTTACTTAACTGAACTACGGGCGGCCAACCCTGCGCGATTCCCGTCAGGGAGCTGGCTTTTTGCCTTGCAGCCTGCTGCTGCAGAGGTTGATCGGTCTGCTCTGATTACCGATGTCGAAACTTGTATCGATCGACTTGTCGGGGATCCGCAATGAGTGCGGGGTGTGAGCATCCCCCTCGCTCCGGCCTAGCGACTGACCCCCAGCATCGCCCCTCAATTCCTGCGCGTCTGACGGCATGGTGTGTGCGCGGCTATCAATGGGGGTTCGCCGGCCGGGTTTCACCTTGCCGTTATGTTCCCTCCTGTTCGTCCTTTGCCCTCGAAGCTCTCGAGATTCACGGGTTCGTTCGGGGCTCCTGGTTGTCGATCCGACGATTAGGTCGGTGTCATCCTTGGGGTGGTTCCGGATGGGATCCTGTTCCCGATAGGAAGGCCGCGTAGTCAATGGAAGCGTTCGACCCATTTCTGAAAGCGTTTGCGTCGGTATTGGCGTTCTTTTACGACGTCACGGGGAACTACGCGATTGCCATCATTCTGCTGACGTTGTTGGTAATGATCATCGTGACACCGCTGACCCTTAAGGGCACACGGTCGATGATGGTGATGCAGCAGCTCCAACCGGAGATGAAAAAGATTCAGACCCGGTACAAAGACGACCGCCAAAAACTCAACGAGGAGCTGCTTAAGTTTTACAAAGAAAACAGCATTAACCCTCTTGGCGGATGTTTGCCGCTCTTGGTCCAAATGCCCGTTTTCCTCGTGCTCTACCAAGTTTTGCAGGGTCTCACCCGGCGAATGAGTCCACTGGGCTCCGATATTGGATGGATGTCGAGTCAGTTTGGCCAAGGCAACGGACCAAGCGAAGCGCCACCTTTCGAACGCTTGTTCGATCCAGCGTGGATCAATCAATCGACGAAGATGTATCAAGATCTCTCGACCTCCTACCAGATGGAGGCTTTCGGCCTTGACCTTTCCGAGAGCGCAAGTAAGGCAATGCAACAGGGAATCATCCACGCGTTGCCGTTCCTTGTTCTGATTGTCATTGTGGCGATTACTGGTTTTATTCAGCAGCGTCAGATACAGGGTCGTGCTACGGGAGCGCAGATCAATAGCCAGCAACAGATGATCATGAAGATCATGCCGTTCTTTTTGCCGGTGATTTCTTTTGGTTTGCCCTCAGGTCTTGTTTTGTACTTTGCAGTTTCCAACCTCTTTCGCATTGGGCAGCAAGCGTTCATTTCGAAGAGCATCTACGGGATTAGTGCCCCTGACGGCACTCAGTCCTGGAAGCATCTTTTCGGGTTCGGTGTGCAGCCCAAAACTGCCGCGAAATCGAAAAAGTCAGGGTCGAAAACCATTAAGACAACCTCTCGCCCCGCTAAAAAAGTGGGAGCGAAAGGCGGTTCTCCGAAGGGTTTGACCAAGGCACCAGCCAAAACTGGCGCCACCAAGGGCGACCGGACTCCCGGTCGCACCACCACCAGTTCCCGAGACACCAAGGGCAGCGAGATTTCCGCAGGATCTGATCGCGCATCGTCGACCCCGTCGACCCCCTCGTCCGACGCCAGCGAACCATCTTCGCCGCCGTTGCAGCCTCGGGCGCGCAAAAAGAAGAGGTAGCACCATATGGAGTGGGTGGAAATCACCAGCCGCACTGTCGAAGAGGCAAAAGATGCGGCGTTAGATCAACTAGGCGTTGACACCGTTGATGCCGAGTTTGAAATCCTTGAAGAACCATCCCGTGGTCTTTTCGGGAAAATGAAGGGCCAGGCTCGGGTACGAGCGCGTATCGCCCCCACACAACCCCGTCCGAAAGTCGAGCGACGAGATCGTCGCAAGAAGAGCAGTGGTTCAAGCGGTGGACGCAAGCAGACCCAACGCCCCGCAACTCCTGCAACAGAAGCCCCACCGGTAGCTGAAACCGTACCCACAGCGAAACGCCCAGACCGTCGACGTGACAGTCAGAAGGCAACACCCACTGAAAAGGAAACCACCACCGTGACCGAAACTGTTGATGTCGATTTGGTTGAGCACACTCGAATTGTCACCGAATTCCTCGACGGACTTGTCGATGCATTCGACCTCGAAGGTCGTGTTGAGTCGGTGTCGATTGACGAGGACACCAGCGAGGTTCGTGTCGAAGGGCGCGATCTTGGAATCCTTGTGGGCCCAAAGGGCAACACACTCTCTGCCATTCAGGAACTGTCTCGCACTGTTATTCACCGCAAGGTGTCGGGTTCAGCTGCGGGCCGAGTCCGGCTTGATGTGGCCGGTTATCGTCAGCGCCGCCGGGAAGCCCTTGCGCTCTTTACTGGGGGTGTAGCCGAAGAGGTTCGCGCATCGGGCGTCCAGAAGGCCCTTGAGCCAATGGGATCGGCCGATCGCAAAGTTGTGCATGACACCGTCAACGATCTTGATGGCGTATCCACGATTTCTGAGGGCGAGGAGCCCCGCCGTCGGGTAGTGATCATTCCGTCCTGATCCCACGAATGACGTTGTTCTTCGATGGCCCCGCTCACTGCGGGGCCATCGCCGTTTTCGGTAGCAGGTCGACTGGGCGCGAGACTGTCGCCGTGTCTCCTTCTCCCCTGCTCCTCACCGTCCTTGAGCGGGCTCGCCGTCTTGGCGTTTTGGGCCCGGGGCCCGTGCTTGATCATGTCCGCCACGCCCAAGGGTTTGTCGATGCGCTCGAGGAACTCCCCGTAGGTTCACTCCTTCTTGATTTGGGTTCTGGTGGGGGAGTGCCCGGGCTAGTGATCGCCGAGGTCAGAACCGACCTTCAGGTGGTTCTTTTGGATTCACTTGAACGCCGAGTGGCACTGCTACTTGAGGCCATCGATGTCATGAAGTGGCAGGGTCGGGTCTCGGCTGTGCTCGCTAGAGCCGAAGACTCGGGCCGATCGGTGGAGTGGCGAGGAACGGTTGATGCTGTTACTGCCCGCTCCTTTGGCCCTCCTGCGACCGTGGCCGAATGCGCTGCCCCCCTGCTTCGAGTTGGCGGCCTCCTTGTCGTGAGTGAGCCTCCCGAGGAAACCGATCGTTGGCCCTCGGTGGGGCTGGCTCTGGTTGGGTTAGTGGATGAGGGGATAGCAGTGTCGGGAATGCGCCGGTTGCGACAGGAATCGGTATGTCCTGAGACCTATCCCCGCCGGGTGGGCATGCCGGCGAAGCGACCGCTCTTCTCCTGAAATGGTTGTGGTCGTGTTTCACGTGAAACACCCCCGAGGGGTGAGAGTGATTGTCGTCGAAGACCATCCTGCCAGTGGAATCCTTGATTGGTCACTGTTCCACGTGAAACAGAAAACGAAATTCTCCAAGGCAGCACCGGGGTCGCTGGCTGGTAGGAGGGAGTTCGGGTTGCATCCTTGACCCTGAGGTTCGTGGGGGGCAGGATGGCGCATGCTTAATCGTCGTAAGCGCGCAGCCCCCCCGCCGGCGGAAACCGCCGCAAAAATAGAGCCAGGACCAATGGAATCTGAAGAAATTGGCAGTTCAAAGGAGGGCGGAGACCATGGCGTCAAGATGCCACCAAACCTCTCCGACGCCGAGGCGGTGGTCGAGTCAGCTCGACCGATTTCGGCCGAGCGCCCTTTGCCCCGTGTTATTGCGGTTGCGAATCAGAAGGGCGGTGTGGGCAAGACCACGACCTCAATAAACCTGAGCGCTTGTTTGGCCGAATTGGGGTATCGCACGTTGGTGGTCGATCTCGACCCCCAGGGCAATGCTTCCACTGGCTTAGGAATCGATATTCGATCCCTTGAGTCTTCGATGTACGAGGTTCTCCTCCACGATGTCCCCCTTGAGGATTGCATCGAGGGAACTGTGGTCAAGAACCTTTTTGTAGCTCCAGCCAGCCTCGACCTCGCAGGGGCCGAGATCGAACTTGTCCCCGCTTTCAGTCGAGAAATGCGGCTCAAGATGGCAATCGACTCCGTAAAGGAGGATTACGACTTCGTTGTTATCGATTGTCCCCCGTCACTCGGTCTTCTGACCGTGAATGCCATGGCCGCCGCCACCGAGGTTCTCGTACCCATTCAGTGCGAGTACTTTGCGCTCGAGGGTCTGACGCAGCTCACGAAGAATGTTGCCCTGATCCAGAAGAGCCTGAATCCGGCCCTTGAAATAAGTGCGATTGTGCTTGTGATGTACGCCCGAACCAATCTTTCCGACGGGGTCGTTGCTGACGTACGAGAGCATTTCGGTGACAAGGTTTGCCAAGAGGTGGTCCCTCGCTCGGTGCGCCTTTCGGAGGCCCCAGGTTTTGGGCAGCCGATCATTACATTTGATCCAAGTAGCCGGGGGGCAGCCGCCTACCGGAAGTTGGCCAAGGAGGTCAGTGGTGGCACGCCGCAGCGGACTCGGTAAGGGTTTGGGATCGCTGATCCCCACCACGGAACGACTGCAAGACAGCGATGCTGTTCTGCGGGAGCTCCCTATTTCAGAAATTGTGGCAAACTCCTATCAACCTCGGAGCCACTTTGACGAAGAAGCTCTCGTGAGTCTGTCTGCCTCCATCCGATCAGTCGGAGTTCTTCAACCCATTCTGGTTCGCGAACTTGGTGAAGACTCCTATGAACTCATCGCAGGGGAGCGGCGTTGGCGAGCGGCCAAACGTGCTGGACTGCAATCGATTCCCGCCATTGTGCGTACCGCCGAGGACGAGAATTCTCTTGAGCAGGCGTTGGTTGAGAACCTCCATCGTGAGGATCTAGGTGCTCTTGAAGAGGCGGCGGCCTATCAGCAATTAATCGAGGAGTTCAAGCTCACCCAGGATCAGGTGGCAACCCGGGTGGGCAAGAGCCGGTCCTCGGTAGCGAACACGATGCGACTGTTGCAATTGCCTACGAGCATTCAGCGCCTTCTCAGCGAAGGCCAACTTTCGGCGGGTCACGCTCGAGCATTACTGGGCACCCCCGACCGCGCGTTCCAGGAGAAGCTGGCCAAGATAACCGTTTCTGAAAAGCTCACGGTTCGCGAAGTCGAGGATCGTGTGCGGGAGCACGGCGAACGCCCCGAAACGGAAGCGGGCGCAACTCCCACATCGAAGCCGGCGGCAGCGGTTCGTCCTGCTCCGCTGCTTGAACTCGAGGAGATGCTGTCTGATCACCTTGATACGAGAGTTTCCGTTTCAATGGGCCAACGGAAGGGTCGCGTGGTTATCGACTTTTCAACCCTTGAAGACTTAGAGCGCGTGTACCGAGTGATTGTTGACGGAAAAGAGTCAACGGACTGACAAACCTCTATCCAAACCT
>JBBEAV010000018.1:0-9913 GCA_040882655.1 Acidimicrobiales bacterium | reverse complement strand
CAAACCTCTATCCAAACCTTTGGTGAAGGGTTCTGCACAGCCTGTGGATGAGGCTGTGGTCAACGAAAATACGAGTCGTCCGGCGCTGTTGCAATCCAAAAAGCTAAACCGGGCTAGAGAAAGGGTTTGAAGTCTTCTAGAAGTTGTGACTTACCCTTGGCCCCGACGATACGAGCAGCTTCCTGACCGTCTTTGAAGACAATCATGGTGGGGATACTCATGACGCCAAAGCGGCGAGCAACGTCGGGATTGTCGTCTACGTTCAGTTTGGCAACAGTGAGGTTGCCTGATTGTTCTTGGGCAATCTCTTCGAGGATGGGAGCAATCATTTTGCATGGTCCGCACCATTCGGCCCAGAAATCAACAACCACTGGCACGGTGGAGGCGCCGATCTGCTCATCGAAGGTGGCGTCGGTAAAGGTCGAGATGTTTTCGGACATAGTTCCTCATTTGCGTCATCGGTCACCATCGAACAGATGTTCGACAGTGTAGAGGGTTTGCTGGGTGCCGCGCCGATACTCCGGTTAGCTCAGAGTTTTTGCACGGCGCAGAAAGAGTAACGCTAGTGCGCCCCTGATTGATTCCCGATTAGTGGAGATTCGCCTCGAGCCACCGCTCACAGTCGATCGCCGCCATGCATCCCGAGCCCGCTGCGGTAATCGCCTGACGGTAGACATGATCCTGCACGTCGCCACAGGCAAAGACGCCGGCAATGTTGGTGAGCGACCCGTTGTGGGTCACGAGGTAGCCGTTTTCATCGGTGGTCAGTTGACCAGTGAATAAGTCGGTATTGGGCCGATGACCAATGGCCACAAAGACTCCGGTGACATCAAGCGGCCGTTCTTCGCCGGTCACCGTGTCGACGAGGGTCACTCCTTCGACGGTTTGATCGCCGTGAATGGCGCTCACGGTTGAGTTCCACGCGAAACGAATCTTCTCGTTGGCAAAAACGCGGTCTTGCATAATTTTTGAGGCGCGCAGTTCGTCACGACGATGAACGATGGTGACAGTCTTTGCGAACTTGGTCAGAAAAAGCGCTTCTTCTATGGCCGAATCACCACCGCCCACAACAATGATGTCGTGATCGCGGAAGAAAAATCCGTCGCAGGTGGCACAGGTAGAAAGACCATGGCCAAGAAGACGAGTCTCTTCTTCGAGGCCAAGCATGAGTGATCGCGCCCCAGTTGAGACGATGACGGAGTGAGCGAGGTGGGTGGGTTCAGGCGCGTTGACATCGCCAATCCAGACTTTGAAGGGTCGCTCCGAGAGGTCGACTTTGCTTACCTTTTGAGTGAGAATCTCGGTTCCAAAGCGGGCTGCTTGTTCGCGACACTTCATCATGAGCTCGGGGCCCATGATGCCGTCAGGCCACCCGGGAAAGTTTTCCACCTCGGTGGTGAGCATGAGTTGTCCGCCCGGTTGATCGCTGGTCGAGGATGGCTCACCCTCAATGAGTAAGGGCGAGAGATTGCCCCGGGCGGTATAGATGGCGCTGGTAAGGCCGGCAGGGCCAGAACCGATGATGATCACGTTGCGAATCTCGGGCACAGAAACTCCAGGTGTTAATGACCGGATGAGGTCATGTCAGTGATGAGGTGGATTCGTTACGTGAGAAAGAACTCAACGTGACGAAGATTTGGCCCCGGGGGCCGGAGTGGGTGCGTTTCGGCGGCGGAATAAAAAAGCTCCGACCAGGGTGAACAGCACACCAAGGATGAGATAGGGAAGCCACACTTCGGAGGGCAGTGCCTCGTCGAGCAACCGAACAACGCCGATGGTGGCGAGGACAATCACCGTGATGATGATCGCTCCGGCAAAGACCCCGAAGACCAAGCCTCGGGCAATCTTCATGATTGGAGTGGTGGTGCGGTCACGAACGGCTTCGACTGCGTTCACGATGGCGTCGGCGGCCTGAGCAGGCCAATCACCGCCCGTCAGCGAGGCCGCCGAGGGAATGGTTCGGGGCGGTGTGGTCGACACCGGTTCCGATTGAGGAGTGGTTGACGCGTTGGGGCCCGTGTCCATGAGTCTGAGCCTACCCGTGACCGCTCGTCGTTAGGAGGTGACAATGACGTCGGTGATGATGACCTGCCATGGTGCGGTGGCGTCAAGTTGTGTGATCCACAGCAAGACAGCGTTGCCCGGCACGTCACCCAGACTCAGTCTGATCGGCCCAGCGATATCGATAGCGCTAGCGCGCACCGGCCCCCAGCCAAGGAGTGTGGTGGGAGCACCGGTGGCGACGTAGGCCTCGACAACCCAACCCCTCGAGGGGGAATCAATCGCTACGGCGCCGATGGGGCCTTCGACGGTGAGGTCAATAACAAGGCCAACACCGTTTTTTAGGTTGCCGAATGAACGCGTGGAATACGTGTCGGTAGACCAGGCCGTAAGCGAATCAGCATCAACGGCGTTCATTGCTGATGCTTCGTTTTCAAACCCGGTTCTATCGGCGGGATCAAAAGAATGAGCAGTTGAAATCGCCAATTGTCGGGGCATGGTCGTTGTCGTGGTGGCTGGTTCGTTGGAAAGAAGGGTTCTTGCGGCATCGGTATTGGCGACGAGGAGCGCAATCAAAAGCAGAACGGCGAGCACAATAAATGTGATGAAAATGCCGGAACGCCCCCGCTTTAACGGCAGAGGCTGGGATGGAGGTTTCGTTGGTTGAGGGATTGTCTCGGGGTCAGCAAGAACATGAAGACGGGTGGACCGCAACGCGGCCCGCATATCGTTGGCGGAGGCAAACCGGTCACCTGGCGCGCGAGACATTGCCCGCATCACCGTGCTCTCAAGGTCGAGTGGAATTTCCTGCACTACGAGCGAGGGCCGTGTTGGATCACGATGCATGCGCGCCAGTGCCAAAGCCGCAGGAGTTTCGGCTCTGAAGGGCGCATCTCCACAGACAGATTCGTACAAGACCGCACCGAGGGCGTAGAGGTCGGTGCGACCATCGACGGGCCCACCTTCTACCTGTTCGGGTGCGAGATATTTTACGGTTCCAAGGACTTGTGCGGTACGAGTGAGATCGGGCTCATCGAGAACTTTGGCGATACCGAAATCGGTAACAAGCACACGACCATCGTCAGACAAAAGAATGTTTGCCGGTTTGATATCACGATGGATGACACCGGCACGGTGAGCGACTGCGAGTGCGCCAGCAACCTCGGCACCGATATGGATTACTTCAACGGGTTCGAGAGCGCCGCGCTCGTCCAAAAAATCGCGAAGAGTGCGGCCCCTAACGAGTTCCATGACGATTGCGTCGCAACCGTCGAGATCAACCGTGTCATAGATGGCAACGATTGAGGGGTCGACTAATCGCGCTGCGGCAATCGCTTCGATATGAAAACGCTGGCGGACGACAACGTCGTTAGCAAACTGAGGGTGCAGAATTTTGACGGCAACATCACGGCCGAGCACAAGATCATGTGCTTCCCATACTTCGGCCATTCCACCGCTTGCGATCTGATGATCGAGACGGTATCGCTGCGCAAGAACGCGACCGGCTAGAGGTCGGCCTGTTTGGTTCGCTGGGGGTAACCCGGTGTTTTCCGCATTCACGCGTGGGTGGTTGTGATGATCACGGACGCAGGTAACACATACCGATTACACCCGGACCACCATGGGTTCCGATCACCGCTCCGATTTTGCCGATGCGAATCTGGTCACGTGGGTAACGTTCGGCAATCAAGTCCAAGAACAGTTCAATATCGGGCGCCTCGCCATGAAGAATTGAAAGTTTCTCCACGGATTCCTCGGCAAAAAGTTGGTCACGCATCCATTCGAGAGAACGTTTGCGGGTTCGTTGTTTGCCCGCTTCTTCCACGGCGCCGTCGACAATGCGAATGATTGGTTTCATAGAAAGCATCGAGCCCACCAACGCTTTCGCGCTGCCGATTCGGCCACCCTTTTTGAGATTGTCAAGAGTGTCAAGGCCGCCGTAGATCTCAGTACGCGGAATCATTGACTCGACAAGCGCAACCACTGCATCGGCGTCAGAACCATGGCGAGCGGCCGCAGCGGCCTCAAGCACCATCGTGCCAAGACCTCCGGTAAGCGATCGACTGTCAATGACACGTACGTCGATATCGCCAGCGACGGCGGTGGCTGCATTGCGCGCCGATTGCACTGTGGCGGAAAGTTCGCCGGAGAGATTGATACAGACAACGGCGTTGGCGCCAACAGCAGCTGCCCCTCGGAATGCTTGTTCGAAGCGACCTGGTGAAGGCGCAGCAGTCTCGGGTAGGAGACCTGTGCTCTCCATTTTGGCGTAAAAGCTTTCGACGCTGAGCTCTTCGCGGTCGATGAACTCCTCTTCGCCGAAGCGAATACTCAGTGGCACCACGCCGATACTGTTCGTGGTGGTTTCGATTTCGCTCAGGTCACACGAACTATCGGTGACAATGTGGACGCCGGTCATGGTGCTCCCGTGGTTTCAGTGACAACAAGACGCTACTCATTCATTCGCAGTGAGCGAGGTCTTCTCAGATGGTTCTAAAAATTGGGCGCGTCGAGAGTGGCGAAAATTCCGGGCCCACCAGACCAAGAGGAATACTCCGGCGCCAAGAGACAAGAACAGTCCGAACCCTGAAATTGCGGTGGATCGGACATCAATTCGACTTGTGTTGACAAGCAGGACGCCTCCGGTGGAGTACACCTGTACATCCAAGGGGAATGCACCCGAGGCCTTGGTGGTGACGGAGATATCGGTACGAGTTGTACTTGCCGGGGGGAGGACGACCTCGTAGGTGGTGCCTTCGGGGAAGGTCAGTTTCGGGCTACTCACCTTGAGTTGCACCACGGCATCGACCGGCAAGGAGTTGGTAACAACAAGGGGGATTTTTCCGCTTCTTGAGGTGAGCGTGACCTTTTGAGATTCCGGGAGAGTGATTCCTGCGGTCAGCAATCGAAGTTGGGAGTCAGCGTTGGCCAATACCGAGAGTCGCTCGGTAGATGTGAGCGCAGATTGAGCCGATGCCAGCACGGTGCGTTCGATGGGGTTAGTGAGATCACCACCATCGGGTAGGAGCATTGTCAGACCGAGAAGGTTCCACTGCGCCTGCTCAACTGAGGCGCCATATTGCCCAAGATCTTTAGGCTCCTCACTTGTCCACTTTCGGAGAACCGGCGTCTGTGATGTTGTGGCCACACCGACACGCGTGAAGAGGTCGTTGAGGGTGACGGGCTGGAGAGCGGCAGCGCCAGCCGAACCACTGAGAGATCCGTTGATTGCACCAAGACCGGCCAGGAACTCCTTCAGTGCCGCACTTGTGGTCCCTGAAGGAATGGTGACGACCACCCCTCTATTGGGGCCAGGTTGTTCCCCATGAAGCATCATCACCTCGGTAAGGGCATGGTGCGCACCCAGCACCGAATTGTTCGTGAGGAGGAATCGAGCTGATGTTCTGTCATCGTTAGCCATCGCCGAAAACGGTGTGAGGTTTGCGCTCTCGATGACGAACTTGTTGGTCAACACGGAACCTTCGTTACTGACGAGCGAGGAGCGAATCTGCGAGGACTGCAGCACCACCGACCGAGTTTGAGGATCGGAAAGTTGGTCGAGCGCACTTGGTGTTACCGAAGGGCTAAGCACAAGAGTTTGGCGATCAGGGGAGGCCTCAAAGATGGCAGAAAGAACAGCATCGCCAGTAGCAACTTCCTGTTTCAGCAGAGATCCGCTCCCAGCAGCTTGAAGTGAACCTGAATCAACGGTGACATATGGGCGACTCAGCGTTTGGCGAGCCGAGCTATCGGGTCGGGCCGAAGAATCCCCGGATTCAGTGAGAGCCTGAACAAGCGATGGTGTGGCAGCCAAAGTAAATGGGAGAGAGGTTGCTGCGGAAAGCACTCGAAATTTTTCTGCCGCTTCACTCAGTTGGGCATCGCTGTAGCTCGGCGTTCCGTCGAGGGCTACCCCGAAAGGAGCATCAATCACCACGGTGGCTGCGACCGCAAGTGGGGTTGTGGGTGTAGCCGGGCTGGGGAGGCGGAGGAGATGGGTCACGAGGCTGTCGAGACGAGTTCCGTTGGCGGCAATGGCTTCAATGACCACGGGATACACCCCAGTTTGTGAAAGTACGGTGCCACCTTCGGGTGCGGGCCACTGTTCTTTCAACGGGAGCGAAAGGATGACGGGGGATTGAGCGCCACTAATCATTGTGCGGGGGGTTGTGAACAGCGCAGTACCGAGTTGTTCGCCGGCGATTGTGCGATCAAGCCGGGCTCTGGTCGTGACTGCTCCGTAGAGAACGAGATCAAGTGTGGTCCCGGCGGGAAGGTCACCAGTCGAGAGTTCAGCGGTGAAGATCCCCTCTGGCCCAACAAAGGCGGTTTGGCGAATGAGTGTGAGCTGCTGCGTTGTTCTCGACGCCGTTTGTGCAGGCGAAGGCGATGGAACTACCAGCACAATCACAGCGACGACAGCGCAAATACCAGCAAATCGGCGCATCACGGCAGGTCACGTTGGGGAAGAGTTACGGCAAGAACGGCCAGACCGGTCGGTTCATCACTAAATCGCAGGTGTCGATAAAGCGAAAGTGCTCGTTGATTGATCTCTTGTGTGTTGACCAGAACAGAGTCGCATCCGCGGTGCCGACACCAACGAAGCGCATCACCAACGAGGGCAGTTCCGATGCCGCGACTATAAAACTGTGGATGAACGGCCAGTCGCTGGAGGTACCCGAGGCGTCGGGCAAATCCGGTGATGTAGTAGCCAACAATGCGACCCTCACAAACCGCCACACGGAATCGAGAGCGGGGAGTGGCGTGCCGTGCATCGATCAGACCATTGAGGTCAAATCTCCAGAACGGGTCGAACGCCAGGCCGTCGAGTTCGAGTACCTGACCAATATCTCGGGTTCGACCTCGACGAATTGTGATGTTCGGTGTCGTGGACTGAGGCAGCACACGGAGGTCATGACGAAGGAGATGAAGCCGTTCGTGGATGTGAAACCCGAACTGCAGGAAGACCAATTGCTCAGGGGGCGTGAGAGCAGGGGTGAGAACCGACTGATATCCCTGCCTACTGATTGACGCAACTGCTTGGTCAAGCCCACCGGCGGTTAGGGCAGAGCCGGGGGTGGGGCTTAGAAGCGCGACGGAGGGATCGCCCCTCCAAGGGCCGATCCGTATGCGGTCGGCGTGTCCGGTGATGGTGTCAATGCGTCGCATAGTTCGGCCGTAAGCCTAGGACCGCTGACCCTCGCACTCCTTTGCGCGGGGCTCATCGTTGTGGTCAAAGGGTCCGTCGAACCAAGTGGTGTCGTCCCGGTAACCTCCGCACCGTGATTCCCGACCGTTTACGACCCGTTCTTGAGCGAACCGGCCCACTGGCCGAGCGTTTCAGCGCGGCGGGGTACTCACTCTCTCTCGTTGGTGGTGTCGTCCGCGACCTTTTACTCGGACGGGATATGACCGATGGCCGAGATATCGACCTCACTACTGATGCGCTACCAGCGGAAACCAAGAAACTCTTGAAGGATTGGGCCGATTCGGTCTGGAGTCAGGGTGAACGCTTTGGGACGATTGGCTGTCAGAAAGATGGGTGGATATTTGAAATCACCACTCACCGAGCTGAGGCCTACGACCCAGAATCGAGAAAGCCCGAGGTGGTGTTTTCGGGTGATATTGAGGCCGATCTTTCTCGTCGTGATTTTACGGTGAACGCAATGGCTCTTTCTCTGCCCGAACCGGTGCTGATTGACCCATTTGGTGGCGCGGCCGACTTGGCTGCCGGTCGCCTCCGTACTCCGCTTTCGCCAGAAGCGTCGTTCTCTGACGATCCGTTGCGGATGTTGCGCGCCGCTCGCTTTCTTTCGGGGTTCGGGCTTGAGCCCGACGATGCTTTGCGTGAGGCAGCAACCTCAATGTGTGAGCGGCTTTCGATTGTCTCCGCTGAGCGCATTCGCGATGAGTTCGACAAGTTGATGGTCGTCGATGATCCCGCGCCGGGGCTTTGGTTTCTTGCCGACACCGGCCTCATGGATCAGTTCCTCCCCGAGTTCTCTCGGATGCGATTGGAACAGGATCCAATTCATCGACACAAAGATGTTCTGACTCACACAATCGCGGTAATTGCGAAGACAAGTACGAATCGACTTGTGCGTTTATCGGCGCTTTATCACGACGTGGGCAAGCCCCGCACTCGCGCAATTGGCGAGGCTGGCGTCTCGTTTCATCATCACGAAGTCGTAGGTGCGCGCATGACTCGTGAACGAATGAAAGCGCTGAAGTATTCAAGTGAGGATATTGAGGCTGTCAGTCGTTTGGTGTTTCTTCACTTACGTTTTCACACCTACAAAATGGGCTGGACCGATTCTGCTGTGCGTCGATTTGTTCGCGACGCCGGCGATCTGTTGCCTGAACTCATTGAACTCACACGGTGTGACTGCACGACACGCAACGAGCGTAAGGCGCAAGAGTTGTCGCGCCGCATGGACGAACTCGAAGCGCGCATCGACGAGTTGTTGGCCCGTGAAGAACTTGCATCGATACGACCAGAACTTGACGGAAATACAGTGATGACCTATCTCAATCTCGCTCCTGGCCGAGAGGTTGGAGATGCCCTCGATTTTCTTCTCGAACTTCGGCTTGAAGAAGGTCCGCTAGGCCAAGAGGAAGCGAAGCGCCGACTCGATGCATGGTGGGCTGTCCGCAACCCGGGCTGAGCGTCGCAAGGTAGTGAAAAGCTCGCTACGTGCCGTCTTTACGGCCGCGAATAATGATGGTGCTGGGTACCATGGCTCGGCCAGAGAGCGCTTCTGGTTCGAGCACAGCGTCGACGCGAAAGTTGGCCCGAGCGAACGAACCGAAGATCTCGGAAATTGACCTTGCCTGTATTTCAGCATCGCCGACACCCTGTTGCGGATTCTCTCCGTATCGGCGCGCTACTTGGGGCGCAACTCCCAATTCCTGGTCGAGCATGAGCCACGCCGGATGGGGAAGTGAAACGCTGAGAGTTCCGCTGGTTCGGAGCACGCGGTTGACCTGACGAAAAACGCGATCAAGATCGTCAGCGCGGGCAAGGGCATAGACAGAGAGCGCAAGGTCGATCTGGTCGGCGCGAATGAACGCGATATCGGCAAGGTCGCCATGATGGAGTTCGAGTTTGACTTCATTAACCTCGGCCAGTTGGCGGGCAGCGTCAATGCGGCTTATGTCGTGATCAACGGCGATGACATGAGCTCCGGCCAGCGCCAGGCTCACTGCGTTATGCCCGAGTCCTATACCAAGTTGCAGAATTTTCTTTCCTCGGGGAGCGGTAATCAGCCGTAGCGCATCGTCTCCAGGGAGATCGGGCCCCCAACTGATGGTGTCGAGGGGAAGTTCGGCTCGTCCGGGAAAGGAGCCCGAAGAACTGCTGGTGGTGCGGGGTGATCCGAAGTCATTCACCCCCGCAGTCTTGTGCGATTCCATCGGTAGCCGGTGGACCGCGTCCGCAGTGACCCGTCGCTAGCCTTATCCCCTATGGGCTCCGCTTCTCGACCCTTCCGCGGTGCGCCATCAGGCAAAGGCGGCGAGATTGATTACCGACTCGCGCGTCAACATTTGATCTCTGAATTTAAAAAGGGGCGCCTGGCGAAGCACGAGGTGTGTGATGCCCACCCCGAATTGGTTCGAGCGGGGCGAGAGGTTGGCCAACCCACCAGCGAGGAGTGCCCGATCTGCCAAGATCACAACTTGGTGCTGGTTTCTTATGTGTTTGGCCCTCGATTACCCGCATTTGGCCGCTGTATCACCACGGCGAAGGAACTGAAGGCCTTCACCAAACGTTCGAAGGAGGGCGACTTCTCTTGTTATGTGGTTGAAGTGTGCCCCGCGTGCCATTGGAACCATTTGGCCCGTACCTTTTTACTAACGCCGGCTCGTTCGGCCTAACCCCCCTTCCCTATGTCGCCACACACTCGCGGTCAAG
>JBBEAV010000017.1:0-27320 GCA_040882655.1 Acidimicrobiales bacterium | reverse complement strand
ATCAGGCGATGCAGGGAGAACGCACGCGTCAACGCGAAGTGTGCACTGAAAATGTGATTTTTCGGCCACAGTCAGGCGATAACAGTCCTTTCGCAGGGCAGTCCAGGCGGAATGAGCAGACTGGGGCCCAAGAGTGTGACTGAATAAAGAGTTATGGAGAGCCACGGAGAGTTGCTGAGTGCCGTCACGTTGTTCACCGCTGACATGGCTGCGTCGGTGGCCTTCTACGAAGTTTTGGGACTGGAGACCATGTATGGCGGGACCGATTTTTCGTTCACGACACTAAAAATCGCTGATGAGCAGTTTCTCAATCTGCAACGAGATCAATCCTGGTTGAAGCCCGATCGGGTATGGGGACGATTCATCGTATGGGTTGACGATGTGGATGCGATCTACGAATCGTTCCTCAAGGCTGGCTACGCGCCACTGATGAAACCATCAGACGCGTCATGGGGTGAGCGGTATTTCCACATCGTCGACCCTGCCGGACACGAGGTCAGCATCGCCCGACGTAGTTCCTAGTGAGTGTTCGTGCACGAAATGACTGGGGTGCGCATCGGTTAATGGTGCGGGTTTGAGGAGAAGTGCAAGAACGGCGGTTGTGCCGAGCAGTGCGGCGATACCTGAATTAATGACGACCGGAAGTTCGTCCGCGCCGATGCCATAGGCAAACCACAGGTAGGAGGAAGTGGCAAGGAAGGCCCACGCCGCGACGGAAATACCAGGACCACGCCCGTGACGAATGGTGTAACGAATCTGGGGAAGATTCACGAGAATTGAAGCGGGCATTCCGATGTACGCGGGGATGTTCACATTAAGAAGGCCTAGGCCAAGAAGGACGGCTAGTGACAGGGCGAGGATCAACTGCGCAGCAACTCGCGTCTGAATTGGCTTTTGGCTCAGCATGAACCATGTGAGGGGAATCGTGAGGATGACCCAAGAACGTTAGCGATGATCTGTTGGGGTGAACGCACGGAAATGCCATAGGCAAACCACGAAAGCGAGGAGATCGAAATCAAGATCCATGTTGTTGGTGAGATCCCTGACGAGGTGCGAAATCGCAGCATTCGGAAACTTTGGGTCGAGGCACTAGTGATTGAAGCAATCGCTCCGGCAGCGCCAGCGAGTTGAGCCTAAAGTGGAATCATCGCAAGGTTTTAGACAAAACCGGTCGCTAGCTGTGACATCTGCGCCGGCTATCTCGGACATGGCAGCATGCAGACATGACTTCGCCCCAGATTTCCATCCAGTTGCGCACGTTTCGTCAAGATGATCCTGGCTCTTTTGGGTACATCCTTGATCAGGCGCGCGCCGCTGACCTTGCCGGTATTGATCGCATTGCGGTGAGTGATCACGTTGCCTATGGCGAGAATCTTGAGGCCTACGCAGATCCCAAAAAGGGTGGTGCCGCTGGTGGAAAGCAGCCCACTGATTCCGATGGCAACTGGCTCGAGCCCCTCACCGTTCTTATGGCTATGGGTGCACTGACCGAGCGGGTGCGACTTAACACCGCGATTCTTATTGCTGCGCTGCGCACCCCGACAGTGTTGGCCAAGCAAGCGGCAACGATTGACGTACTCACTGGCGGTCGACTTGAACTTGGTGTTGGCGTTGGTTGGCAAAAAGAGGAGTACGACGCGTGCGGTCTTGACTATGACAATCGGGGCCGATTGCTCGATCACACCCTCGAAGTGTGTCAACTGCTTTGGCGTGAACGGGTGGCGAGTTACTCCTCACCTGAATTGTCGTTTGAAAAAATTCATCAGATGCCAAAGCCCCGTCAGCCCGGAGGCGTTCCCATCTGGATTAGCGGCACCATTAATACTCGTGTGATTCGGCGCATCGCATCGTTTGGATCGGGCTGGATCCCGTGGGGAGCCGACGGTGGCGATCTTGTCAACGCGATTCCGAAACTTCGCGATGCAGTCGAAAAGGCTGGTGGCGATCCTTCATTTCAAGTGCAGGGCCATGCCGCCGCAGTGCGTGATGAGAATGGAAATCTTGATCTTCTCGCAACTATGGCGGCATCGCGTCCGATGGTGGAAGCGGGTGTGACTGATTTGCGCGTCACCGTGAACCATCCCGAGCAGTACGAAGAAGCCCTCGAGATCTACTCAGACGTTGTGCGGGCCGCTCGCCACGAATTCGGCTGATCAGACTGGTCGGATTTCGGCGTAATCAAAGAATGCCCGGAGGCTTTTGAACTTCGTTCCTGATTCATCAAGAACGATGTGATCAACGATTCGAGGCAGTTCCATTTGTTGACCGTCCATAACAATATCGACGCGCAGAAACGCCAAGACTTCATTTCCGATGACAATCGGAGGAGCCATAACCGAAAGTGTTAGATCGGTGACGTTCTCGTCGTAAAACTTTGCGATTGCCTCGCGACCGATATTCGCAGGTGTTCCTACGGGGTCTTCCTGCACGGCGTCATCAGTGAAGCAACTCAGCCAGGTCTCTCGATCTCGACCTGACATTGCGGCGCAGTATTTTTCAAGAAGGGTGGTGACTTCGGCGGTGGACGGCATGAGATTTCCTTTGCGATCAATACGAGATGCGGAGACGAAAGGACCTGAGGTCAAATGGGATCTTAGGAAGAAATCGCAACCGGTGGCTTGTTTTTTTCATGATGATTCCCGCATCCTCACACTGCGCACTTTGTGGTCGGCCTCCCACTCAACGATTGCATCGGCGAATTGTTTCGAGGGTTCAATATGGTCGATGAGATTAGGGAGGTTCACGGACTCCCATGCGGCGGTGACCATTTCAAAAAAGAGCTCATTGGACACATCAAGCCACGGATCGAAAAACGGGGAATAGTTGCTACGAGCAGCCTCTCTGAACTCAGAGGTTCTGGTGACGAACCAACTGCGCATCAGCGGCTCCTCGGCCTGCAAATACACCCCGAGATCAAGATGCTCATGGAATTGCAGAGTATTGACGCCTTCTAAAAGCATGATGTCGACGGGCGAGATTATTTGAGTTTTTCCGGTGACATCGTAGGTGTGGTGGTCATAAACAGGCACCGAGGTTGGTTTGCCTGATTGCACTCGTGCGATGAAGTCTTTGATCGCATCATTGTCGTAGCTTTCGGGAAATCCTTTGCGATCACTGAGCCCCAGTGTGAAAAGCGCGGCGTTGGAATAGAGAAACCCATCGGTAGCGACGACTCCAACTGCAAGTCCAGTTTTCTCAGTAAGAAAGAGGGCGAAGTGTTTACTGAATGTGCTTTTGCCCACCGCTACTCCGCCGGCAACACCAACCACGATGCTTGAACCCTTGATGGTGTGTGCGTCGACGACCATTGACAGCACAGCATCGAGGGCGCTGTTGTCCATGAGATGACGTTAGGCCCCTCGTCGATTCAACGTGAAGTGACGGGCTTTCCCGTTCTACACTCGATCTCTGCCCAGTCAGGGCACGGGAGCATTGCAGCAGGGGGAATAACTATGGCTATGCCGACTGATCTCGGCGTTATCGATCTTGGAATGGGTTTTCCGTTTACAAGTGTGGAGGACAAAAAGGCGGCCTATGACTTTTTCAAGGCCAACCTGAAAGACAACGAATCGCTGAAGGAAATGGAATTTCCGGCGCAGTACATGTTCAAAGACGTTCCCGATGTGGTGTCGCCCGATACCGATGTTGTTGCTTGGATCGTCGAAAAGATGGACGCGTTCAACATTGAACAGTGCATGACCGGTGTGAATGAGCATTCGATTCGCGCCAAGAAAGAACACCCGGGCCGTTTCCATCTGTGCGCCCAGGCTGACCCAAATAAAGGTATGGAAACAGTTCACAATCTGAAGAGACTCAAGGCCGAAAACAACATCGTCGCCGCCATGACATTTCCGAGCGGCATGGTGCCGCAGGTCGGGGTGGGCGACAAGAAGATGTATCCGATCTATGCAACCTGCTGTGAACTCGATATCCCGATCTGTATTAACGGTGGAATCGTGGGACCACGCATGCCGAGTTGGCCCCAGCATGTTGAACAATTCGACGAAGTTCTTTATGACTTCCCCGAACTGACCATGGTGATGATGCACGGTGGCGAACCATGGACAGAACTTGCAGTAAAGCTCATGCTCAAATGGCCCGGACTTCATTACATGACGAGCGCGTTTGCCCCGAAGCACTATCCAAAAGACATCATTAAGTACGCAAACTCGCGTGGCTCAGACAAAATTATGTACTGCGGGTATTTTCCGGCGGGCCTAAGCCTCGAGCGTCAATTCTCTGATATGCCCAATGTTCCGTTTAATGACAATGTCTGGCCCAAGTTCCTGCGTGAAAACGCGTTGCGGGTCTTCAAGCTTGATCAAGACAAGTAGGAATACGTGAAAATTGAAGCGGGACAAGTAGCGGTTATCACCGGTGCTGGTAGCGGAATCGGCCGGGCACTAGCCGAGAAGGCCGCGCAGTCGGGTATGCACGTGGTCGCCGCCGATATTGAGCAGCCCCGTCTTGATGAAACGGTTGCGACCCTGAGGCAGATCGGCGCCCAGGCGATTGGAGTGCGCACCGACGTATCGGTTGAAAAGGACGTGATGCAACTTGCCGATGTTGCCTACGCCGAATTCGGTCAAGTGAACCTTCTGTGCAACAACGCCGGGGTGTTCAGCGGTGGATTGATGTGGGAGCGCACTATGGCTGATTGGCGCTGGGTGATGGGCGTCAATGTCGACGGGCTCATCCACGCCGTCCGGGCGTTCGTTCCGCGCATGCTCGAGGCCGAAAGCCCCGGGCACATTGTGAACACAGCATCAATGGGCGGCTTAGTAACGGGCGCGTATTCGGGCCCGTATTTCACCTCGAAGTTTGCCGCCGTAGGGCTCACCGATTGTCTTGCCCAAGACCTTCGCACCACCGGTAAAAACGTTGCCGCTTCTGTTCTTGTTCCAAGTCTGATTAACACTGCTATCGGAACCTCTGGTCGTAATCGCCAAGAGCGTTGGATTGATCGTGGTCGGGAAGCAACGCCAGATGCTGAGTTTGTGGAGCAAATGTTGGTTGAGTCAACAGCGGCAGGGATGGAGCCGAAAGCAGTCGCCGGTTTGGTGTTTGCTGCGGTCGAGGCCGGGGAGTTTTGGATTCCGACACAACCCAGCTATCACGATCAAATTCGTGCTCGTCACGAAGACATGCAGGCACTGCGTCTTGCTGTGCCGCCGGCATTGGATTAGCGGAGCCTGTTGCCGAGCGTGGCAGTAAGAAATGTGAAAGAGTCACCATCAACTGACAACCAGATCCGGGGGGATCAAATGAGTCGCTCGTTTTCGAAACAGTCGGTTCTTGCTATCGCTGTAGTGGCGGGGCTGATGGCGACGCTGGTCTCGTGCTCATCCTCGAATGATTCATCGTCAACAACCACGACGGTATTTTCGAGCCCTGTTGCCGAGGCAACGGTACAAGGACCGATCACGGGCGGAAAAGGATTCATTGTCGTTGCCCCGACTCCCCCCCGGGAAGGTCAACAGCCAACGGTGTTTGATCTCAAAACGGTTGGCTATCAAGAAGACGAATATTTCTTATCGGGCACCGCTTCAGCGTTTACCAGTGATACTCCGCTGACTGCAGATGGAATGTGGACAACGAGAGCTGCAGGAACGGCTCCGTATTCGAATCGAATTGTCGTGCGTCGACCCTCTGACCCGAAAAAATTCAACGGCACAGTCATTGTTGAGTGGCTCAACGTCACTGCGGGAATTGATACCGCTCCGGATTGGACCTACATGGCCACCGAGATGACTCGGTCTGGATACGCGTGGATTGGTGTCTCGGCTCAGAGAGTTGGAATCGAAGGTGGCGGGATGTCACTCGGTGTAGATCGTGTTCTCAAATCATTTGATCCCGTTAGGTATGGGTCGCTTTCTCATCCCGGTGACAACTACTCCTACGACATGTTCAGCCAGGCGGGAGCAGTGGTGCGGCGCAATTCATCGGCTGTGCTTGGTGATCTCAAAGTAAAGAATGTGATGGCGATGGGCGAGTCGCAATCGGCGAGTCGCCTTACGACATACATCAACGGGATTGCACCGACAGCCAAAGTTTTTGATGGGTATTTTGTTCACAGTCGAAGTGGAAATGCTGCGCCGTTATCGGTTGATCCGCTGCCGGCAGTAAGTCCAGTGCTTGGCACAACGATCCGAGCTGATTTTGGGCTCCCGGTTCTGACGTTCAGTGCAGAAACTGACGTCGCCGGAGCGCGTGGCTACGTGAAGGCTCGTCAACCAGATACAGAGACGTTCCGAGGCTGGGAGGCCACGGGAACAGCGCATGCCGATTATTACAACCTCGGCGGTGGTGGATTTGATAACGGTGATGGCAAGAACGACATCACCTACTTCGCGTCAATGCTTGCCCCGCCAAATAGCGTTTACGACGGTCTGATTACATGTGCAGCCGGCATCAACACAGGTCCGCATACGTACATCCTGCGTACGGCCCTCCGCGATCTCAACACTTGGATCACGAAAGGTGTCGTGCCGGCCTCGCAGCCACAACTTGAGGTTGATGCCGCTGGCACCGGCTACAACGTCGATGAACTTGGCATCGCTAAAGGCGGAATTCGGACCCCCCACGTCGACGTTCCGATTGCGGTACTGACCGGTCTTGGTCAAAAGGGCAATGCGTTTTGCCAGTTGTTTGGCGGAACCGTGCCACTGACTCAACCGGCGCTCCAAGCCCGATACGGAACCCACAACGATTTCGTCGCGAAGTTCAGTGAATCAGCGAAGAATGCGGTTTCGGCCAACGCCATACTGAAAGACGACCTCGATCATCTGATTGCGGCCGCAAAGGCTTCATCGGTCCTGAAATAAGTTGCGGTTGCCATTTGCACCCGAACTGGAAGCGACTTGAATGCAAAATCTGAAACGCCTCGGCGCAGTGCTGGCTATTGCATTTTTGGGGGTGAGTGCTGTGGCCTGTTCCTCGAATGACAATTCCACGTCGAAGCTAAAGGTGATCGAACCCTCACCTCCGGCGCGCGAATCAGTGACTGTGCCGACGGTTGTTGCGGCAACGGGTGGGCGTGGTCAACCGTTTATTGCTGCAGCTACCGGCGACCTTGCGGCCGCAGGGTACGAACAATCTGAATATTTCATTAGTGGCAAAGCAACCTCGTTTCAGTCAACGCAAGCAATAACGGTTGATGGCAACTGGACAGTGAGCCCAGCAACAACTGCTGACTACAAGACCCGAGCCATCGTTCGTCGGCCAAGTGATCCGGCGAATTTCAACGGAAACGTCATTGTTGAATGGCTCAACGTTTCCGGTGGTCTCGACGCCGGACCGGACTGGACCTACACCCATGTCGAACTCATGCGTGAGGGCTACGCATGGGTCGGCCTTTCTGCACAGGTCGTCGGTATCGATGGCGGTCCGTCAATGGGACTGGTTGCGGGCTACACGCTGAAGGCCGCCGACCCGGGCCGATACGGATCGCTAGTTCACCCTGGCGATCAATACTCCTATGACATGTACACACAAACCGGCGCAGCGGCATGGTTTGCCAATGATGTTTTGCTCGGCGGCCTGCAACCCGAGCGTGTGATCGCGATTGGCGAATCGCAGTCTGCATTTCGTCTCACTACCTATGTGAATGCGATAGCGCCGAATACTGATGTTTGGGATGGTTACCTCATCCACAGTCGTGGCACTTCGGGTGCTGCTCTCAATGTCGATGTGAAAATGCCGGCCGATCAGCGCGTTCGAACCGACCTCAAGGTTCCTATTCTGCAATTTCAAGCAGAGACCGACATGTTGGGGAGGGGACTTAACTTTGTTGGCGCCCGACAGCCCGATTCGGACATGGTCCGCACATGGGAGGTCGCCGGTACTGCCCACGCCGATGCTTACAACCTCGGGATTGGCGATACTGATAACGGTGATGGCGCTGGCGACGCTGCATTGTTCCAGGCGATGCTCACTCCACCCTCCTCGCTTTATGGCGGGTTGCTTTCATGTACAACGCCAATTAACTCCGGACCACACACCTATGTGTTGCGGGCGGCGTTGAATTCGCTCGACAACTGGATACGAACTGGTCAAGCGCCGGAGTCGCGCCCGTTACTGGACATTGAGAACAACGCGTTTGTGCTTGATGCCAAGGGAAACGCCACCGGAGGAATCCGGAGCCCTCATGTCGATGTTCCGGTGGCCACATTGTCGGGCCTCGGTCAAACCGGTTCGGCATTCTGTGGGTTGTTTGGAACGACAGTGACACCGCCCCCGGCCGCGTTCACGACGTGGGCCCTTCCCAATGGTCGAGAGTCGTTCAATAACGCCTGGATTACTGCGCTCGATGATGCTGTGGTGAAGGGAAATGTTCTCGAAGTAGATGCGGTGAAACTGCGGATAGTCGTAAAGAACGCAACAATGCCGTCATGAGCACTCGAATTTTACGCGACGGAATATTTTTTGGCGAAGGCCCACGGTGGCACGAGGATCGTCTTTGGTATTCCGATTTCTACGATCACGCCGTGCATGCGATTGATCTCAATGGGAATGATGAACGAGTGGTTGAGGTCGAATCGCAACCTTCAGGTCTCGGTTGGTTGCCCAATGGCGATCTGATCGTTACGTCAATGCTTGATCGAAAACTCCTGCGCTGGGATGGCACCTCAGTTTCAACGCACGCGGATTTAGGCGAGTATTTCTCTTGGCATGCAAATGATTTGCTTGTTGATCAACATGGCCGGTCGTATGTAGGCAACTTTGGTTTCGACTACGAGGTGTTCCTTGATGAACACGGCATCGAGGGTTTGTTTGCCGACCCTGATTCGCTTACTACCGTGATGTGTCGAGTCGATACCGATGGTTCTGTGCACATCGCGTCAGACGGAATGATCTTTCCCAACGGAATGGTCATTACTCCCGATGGAAAAACCATGATCGTGGCCGAAACACTTGCGCTGCGTTTAACGGCGTTCGATGTTGCTGCTGATGGCTCACTTTTGAATCCTCGGGTGTGGGCCGACCTCTCGCCAGAAATGGCGGCACCTGATGGCATTTGTCTCGATGCGGAGGGTGCCGTGTGGATTGCTACAGCGCTTACGCCTCGACTGCTTCGCGTTGGTGAAGGCGGAGTCATTTTGGACGAGATAGCAACAACGATGAATACCTATGCCTGCATGCTCGGTGGTCCTGAAGGAAAACACCTGTTTGCCATGACCGCACCAAGTTCAGATTCACGAGTTGCGCCTCTTGAACGCAATGGTGCTATCGAAGTTGTTGAAGTTGCCGTGCCGCATGCTGGCCAACCCTGATCAAGTACGAATTACTCGCCAGGGATGCAGACCCAACCGCGACGGGCCAGTTCATCGGCCAAAACTTCGTCGGGCAACGCAGCAACAGCTTCAGCCTGACGATTAGCGGCACGTTTCGCAGCGCGCTCGGCGACATCAGAGGAAGATGCAATGGCGCGTTCGGCCTGTTCAACATTGAGTTCGCCTTCGCCCGCAGCGAGGCGGGCAATGAGTTCGTCGGCTTCGTTGCGAGTGAACTTTCCGCCGGCCTGACGCTGTGTGAGACCGTAGATATGTCGTGCTTCACGAAACGAGGAATACCCTGCGCTTTCAAACAGAGCGAGCAGTTCCTCGACCTGTTTCGAAGATGCGGGTGGGCCTGATTGCTGTCCGAATGCCATGGTGCGAGCCTCGCACGCGTCACTGACACTGAGGGCGATGAGGGAAAACGCAGGTCGCCGCACTAGAGTGTTTTCGTCGGTCCATTTCGGGAGCGGCGCCGCTGAACCGCTTCAGGCCCCAGCACTCCGGTTTCTTTGATCGAAATCGTTCGTGCTCACTACGCCCATTGCTTTCTCAGCGGACTTCAGTAGGAGATAGCTCATATGGCGGAACACCGCCCCCGTACCAACCGTTCCTCTTCGGGCGCGCGTCCTCGGACACGCACCGAAAAGCCTCAAACCCCCCAAAAGTCACTTCCGCCACTCGATCCCGACAATGGGTTCTTCGATCTGGGCGTTCCCGAGACGTTGTGTGGCGCTCTTGCCCTTGACGGCATCATCGATCCATTCCCCATTCAGGTCTCGACCCTTCCTGATTCATTGCAGGGTCGCGACGTACTTGGTCGCGGTCGTACCGGCTCAGGCAAGACACTTGCCTTTGGACTCGCTGTGCTCACTCGACTTTCTATGTTGCAACTTGATCGTCAACCGTTTCGACCCCGAGCGCTAATCCTTGCGCCTACTCGCGAACTCGCATTGCAGATCGACGCCACCATCTCGCCGCTTGCTCGTCGACTTGGTCTTCGCACCACAACCATTTTCGGTGGTGTTGGACAGAACCCACAGGTCGACGCGCTGCGCAAAGGCGTCGATGTTGTTGTTGCTTGCCCCGGTCGTCTTGAAGATCTGATTAGCCAGAACTTCTGCAAACTTGATCGCGTCGAGGTTTGTGTTCTTGACGAAGCCGATCACATGGCTGATCTTGGTTTTCTCCCCGGCGTCAAGCGTTTGCTTGATCGCACACCCGATGATGCTCAGCACCTTTTATTTTCGGCAACGCTCGACAAGGGCGTTGACGTCATCGTGAAGCGTTATATGAGTGATCCGGTGACTCATAGCGTCGATTCCGAACAATCACCGGTGAACACGATGACCCATCATGTGTTGCACGTAACGAATGACGATCGTCTTCCTGTGATCGTTGACCTTGCTGCTGCACCTGGTCGAACAATTATTTTTACTCGTACGAAGCATCGAGCCAAGCAACTCACGCGTCAGTTGAACGCTCATGGAGTTGTATCGGTAGAGATGCACGGAAATCTTTCGCAGAATGTTCGCACGCGAAATCTTGCGGCGTTCTCCGACGGAACGGCAGCGGCCATGGTCGCTACCGATATTGCAGCGCGCGGCATCCATGTTGATGACGTGTCGCTTGTGATTCACGCTGATCCACCAATGGAGCACAAGGCCTATCTCCATCGTTCTGGACGCACAGCACGCGCCGGAAACGAAGGAGTGGTTGTCACTCTTGCGACGGAATCACAGCGCAAGGACACTGACCAGCTGATGCGCAAGGCGGGTATTAAGCCCACCGTCACGAAGGTGCGCCCCGATTCACCGCTACTGCAGGAGATTGCTCCCGGTCAGCGACTGAAGAAGAGCGCTTCTGAAGTGAAAGCACTGCTTGATGTTCCTGAGCCGACCACTAAGCCCGGGGGTCGACCCAATTCGCGTTCACCGCGAGCGGGCGCCCCCTCGGCCAATGGTCGGCCGAAGCGCAGCGGTAGCGGCCAGGGGCGCAGCAGCTCTAGCGGTTCGGGCAAAACTCGGTCGGGAACCGGCGGAGGAGGGTCTTCAGGGCCTTCACGTCAGGGTTCCAGCCGTTCTGCGGGTCGACAGGGCGGGCGTTCTCGCTAGGTGCGATGATTCAGATATGAATTTTTTCGAAGCAACCATGAAGCTCGGTGAAGCAGAAATCCTTGATATCGAGACCGCTGAACTACTCATTCGTGTAGAAAATAGTGGCGATGTTCTTTACAACGAACTTGCTGCTCGTCTCAACAACGAAGAGGCAGCGGAATTACTTCGCAAAAATGGTCGTGAAGAGATTGGTCATGCTCGGCGGATGATGAAAGTGATCTCGCTCAAGACTGGTACCGAGTATGTGCCTTCGGCCGAGGTCCTCAAAAAGTTCGAAGTTGACCTTCCCGATTCGGTTGACGCTTCAGCGCTACCGATGATTGTTGAAGGTGAACTTCAGGGAGATATCGGGTACCAAAAATGGGCAGCACATGAAACTAATCCCGAGATCATTGAGTTGCTGCTTCGCAACGGCCGGGAAGAAACGAAACACGCCAATCGCATTAAAGAAGCGATTGAGATCCTTGCGGCGGCAGAGGCCGCTCAATAACTAAGTACTGGCAAGTCCGCTTGTCGTCACACCCGCTCCGTTTGGGGCACAATCACAATTCATAAAGAAGAGGACATGACATGGCATTCACAATGATGCGTTTCAATTGTATTCAGCCAGGGCTCGAGCCAAATGAGATGGCCGATCGCTACAACGCCATGCTTGATATGGCCCAAGCTCTTGACGAACTCGGTGGCGGAATGGTGACCCTCGAAGAGCACCATGGCGCCGATAATGGTTGGAGTTCCTCTCCGCTCACTATGGCGGCGGCCATCTTGAGCCGTACAAAAAATGTTTCCGTATCGCTCTCGGCACTTTTAGTTCCGCTTCACGATCCGTTGCGTATCGCCGAAGACATTGCCGTGATTGATCTCATGTCAAAGGGCCGCCTTACCGTCATTGGCGGTCTTGGATACCGACCAAGCGAATATGCAGCACACGGCAAGTCGTGGGCTGACCGCGGAAAAATCATGGATGAAAGCGTCGACGTGATGTTGAAGGCATGGTCGGGCGAGCCTTTTGAGTATCGCGGTACGACCGTGCGTGTGACTCCTCGTCCGTATACCCAACCTCACCCAATGTTTCTTCTCGGAGGTACCTCAAAGCCGGCAGCACGCCGTGCCGCGCGATTTGGGCTTCCGATTATGTGGGCCGCTCCGGTGCCGGAGATCGAGGCGCACTATTACGAGAAGTGCGCCGAATACGGAACTCAGGGATTCGCCATGGCGCCGCCCGAGGATTTCCATCACGTCTTCTTTGCCGAGGACGTTGACGCTGGGTGGGCCGCGATGGGTTCGCATATCCTCCACGAAGCAACTACGTATTCATCTTGGCAAACCGCCGATATCAAATCCTCGGCTCATTCACACGCCAAGAGCGTGGCTGAACTTCGAGAAGAGGGTCTCTATCAAGTTGTCTCGCCTGCTGAAGCGGTGGAAGAAGCAAAGGCCGCAGGTGACGGCGCCGTCTTTGCCATGCACCCACTTTGTGGTGGGATGCCAGTTTCCGAAGGTTGGAAGCAAATTGAACTGCTTCGCAACGAGATCATTCCGGCACTGGCCTAACCATTTTCGCAAAGCAGCCTTGCTGCCCGAGTTGTGCCTTTTAAGACCAAATCGCTACGTACGGGGGAAATATCATGAGCACGAACAACTGGGGCCGATGGGGCGCAGACGACGAGCGCGGTGCGCTCAATCACCTCACACCTGAAGTAATCAAGGCAGCCAGCGCTTCAATAACCACAGGCAAGGTGTACAGCCTGGGTATCCCGATTCAAGGGCAGGGTGTTCCGCTTCTTGATTATCGCGGCACGCCAATGCGGCTCACACTGCAAGACGGAACAGACGATGGCATCTATGCCGGTTACGGAGCGAAACCGGGCACCGGTGCGCATGAAGATGTGCTCGTTCTCGCCTCGCACACCACATCTCATATGGATGCACTTGTGCATGTCTATGAGGATTACAAGCATTACAACGGTGTGCCGTTTAGCGAAATGCGAGCACTGAGTGGTGCCGCCAAACTTGGTATCGAGAAAGTCGACAGTTTCGCTGCCCGTGCTGTCATTCTCGACATCGTGAAACTTAAGGGTGCCGATAAATGGCTCGAGCCCGGCACCATGATTATGGCTGCCGATCTTCAGGCTGCGGCTGAAGCACAAGGCACCGAGGTTCGCGCTGGCGATGTTGTGCTCATTCGTACCGGTCATCTCGATATGTGGTGGGCCAATAATGCGAAGGGTGAACCGGAAGGGTTTGCTCAGGCGGGCATTGGTTCAGACGCAGCAGAATGGTTGGCATCAATGGATGTCACTGCTGTTGGTTCTGATAACGCTGCCGTTGAGGTAATTCCTTTCGATAACAACGATTTTCTGATTGTGCACAAGGTTCTGTTAGTGCGGGCCGGCATTTTCATGCTCGAGCACCTCGACCTTCGTCAGCCCTGCGAAGACGGAAACTACGAGGGGATCATCGCAGTGTCACCTCTCAAAGTCACGGGCGCTACTGGCTCACCGATTAACCCAGTCTTTATTTCGTAAGTAGTGAGGTAGTGACGTAAACGGGCCCATGCTTCGGCTGGGCCTGTTTACGTTGCCGCTTCCATTTGCGATATGACCGTTTGTCTCGTGGGTAAGACTGCTGGCATGGCTATTGAAACAGTGTTGTTTGACCTTGACGGAACTCTTCTCGATTCCGCTCCCGGGATCAGACGCTGTGCCAACGAATCACTCCGCCATCATGGTCTTCCTCCGCTCACTGACGAGCATTTCTCAACATTTATCGGGCCACCGCTCTCTGCAAGTTTTGGTTCGCTGGTTGATGATGCAGCAACGATTGAGTCGTTAATTTTTGTTTACCGAGAGCATTATGCCGCGGGGGGAATGCACGAATACACCGTGTATGAGGGAGTGGCAGAACTCTTGAGGCAACTGAATGACGCGGGCTACCGACTTGGCGTGGCCACATCGAAAGTAGCGAGATTTGCCATTCCCGTGGTTGAGCACGCCGGATTACATAACCAATTCGAGATTGTTGTTGGCGCCGAGAGCGACGGAGACGGGGCCCGCAAGTCGGTGGTCATGGCCGACGCCCTTGACCGTTTTGCTGTCACAGACCCGAAGACGGTGATGATGATCGGAGATCGCAACCATGATGCGTATGGTGCAAAAACTACGGGCACCGAATTCATAGGCGTTTCTTGGGGGTTTGGCACCAAGGCGGAATTGGAAAAAGCCGGTGCGCTACGAATTGCTGCGCACCCGTCAGAAGTGGCAACGATGATGCAGGAATTGGCGTAACTCAGTCATCGAGTTTTGACCAAGTGCGGGTGGGGTAGAGCGATACCGCAGGTTCATAGAGCCACTCATCGCGATAGGCCCTACGCGTGAGATAGGTAATGACTGCGTCGTTGTCGAATTCATGGTCGCGGATTCGTTGATTGAGCATTTCCATGCCCTCAGCGCGCGTTGGCGGTCTTACCCCAAGAAGAGGCGCGAGCTCATCGCATTCGATCGCATCGAGGAGTGCGCCAAAACGCCGTTTCCGATCGATGATCTTGATCAGAATTGCAGCATCGTTAGCGCGAGATTGCGCAAACGGGTCGGAGAGGTTGGGAGCGACATCCTTTTCGAGTGACCACAGCGCGGCGTCAGCGAGAACATCCTTGGTCCCGTGGCCAAAGGTCTCGTCGGGCATGATTGGGCGCTCGACGACCAGGCCCGCAGCCTCGGCTAAAGATTCACATGTCGCCCGGTCGCCTAGATACCGGTAACAAAGGAACCACGCAAGAGACTCGCGTGGATGGGCATTGACCGAAACTGCATGAATAGGGATCATTCCTCGCACGTTTTGTTGCACGCGGTAGTACTGCGCAGCGAACTTTGTATACGGGATGCCCGATACTGATTCATAGAGGTGGAACAATCCGTTGAGTCCACCACTCGGGTTCCAAAACTCACGAGTGCAAATATTTCCGAGGTCTTCGAGGGGGTCACCGTAGTGCCCCCATTCGAGATCGATGATGGCGCTTACTTCATTGCCATCGAACATGAAATTAACTGGACCAGTATCGCCCTGAACTAAGGAAAGTCTTGCGATTGATGTTGGTGCGTGGTCACGGAGCCATCTGACTCCGTAGGTAATAAGCGGGTCGGAATGGGTACTGAGAAACGACTCCCACTGTTCAAGGGCAAGATCGACATCGTTGAGTGCTGCCTCTTGAGGTGTGGTCGGCAAGTAGGGCATGACATCGTCGAGACCAAGAGCATCAAGGTCGAGAGTATGCATTCTTGCGATGACTCGGATGAAATCCTCCATCACAGCGCGTTGCTGCACCGGGTCATCAAGTTTATCGATATCGGACCGACCTCGAACTCGCTCAAAGAGAGTGCAGTGCAACTCATCGCTGACTCCATACACATCGGGAACAGGAATGTCGGTAGCAGCGAGGGCCTGAATGATGCGGGTCTCGCGATCAAGCGAGGTAGAGGACTTGGGGCCTGCTGGTATTCGCTCCAACCGGAGGAATCCTTTGAGCACCGTGCCGTCGGGCCGAGAGACGTCGACCACCCATGCTTCTCGGCGGGCAACATGACGCTGCAGCCGGGTGATCTCGCCCCCACCTGTCGCGGCGATCCATTCGACCATGCCATCGGGTAGGTCATGTTTCAGTTCCATCAACATCCCCCTCGTGTAGGAGAAACGTAGCGACTTACGGTCGAGGCTGCTGTTTGTTCTCTCTAAAACACTGACCTGCTCTCTCACTGTGGAAAGGTGTCGCCCATGCAAAAGCTCACTCGCTCCCTTTCTTTCCCTGCCCTACTCGTAGTTATCGGTTCGTTACTTCTCGCCGCGTGCGGTGGCGGCAGTTCCGAGTCGGCGCCGTCTGCGCCTTCGCCGATGCCGGCACGTTCGGGCACCTACGCCGTGGGCCACGACACGGTCACGATTCCAGATCCGATAACCGGCAAGACCATCACTGCCGATCTTTGGTATCCAGCCGTTGATGGATCAACGGGAACACCCGCCCGCTACTCCTTGCTTCCCACCGCTTACTTTGATTCGAAAGTTGCCATTGAGGACGCGCCCATCAATACCTCGGGATCGTTTCCATTTGTTGTCTATTCGCACGGAAGCGGTGGGCAAAGCTTCGTTGCTTCGTTCCTGACAGAAGACATTGCGAGCCATGGGTATGTCGTGTTGTCGGCCAACCATGCAGGTAACACCGCCGCCGATCAATTCGTTGGCAGTTCGGTGACGCAGGATCAAAACGACTTCCTGCGTCCCAATGTTGTGAAAGCGCAGATTGACTGGGCACTGGCTCAGTCCTCGGGATCTTCTTCCGCATACCCAAAACTGAAAAGTGGAATCGACGCCAACCGCATCGGTCTTGTTGGGCATAGCTATGGCGGCTACACCGTGCTTGCTACGGCCGGTGGACACACTGGTCCGGCGGGAACGATTACGCCGGACCCACGTATCAAAGCTGTTGTCGGCCAAGCGCCGTACACGCGTCGACTCTCTGACGCTGAACTCATTGGCATCAAGATTCCGGTGATGTTGATGGTGGGTACGAAAGACACCACGACGCCCCTTGCCCAAGATTCACAACGGCCGTTTGATCTCATCACTGGTCCACCAGTGGTACTTGCGGTTTTAACTGATGCCGCTCATCAGTCGTTTACCGATGTCTGTATGTATCTCGATGAGATTCCGAAACTTCCGGATGCGCCGGCATTGGTGGCAACGGCAATCAGGGCACAGGCGCAAGAAGGTTGCGGAGCTGGATTCATGCCGTATGAGCGCGATATGGAACTGAGTTCTGGCCTGACCGTTGCGTTTCTTAACGAATTCGTAGCGGGAACACCGAATGCCTCATGGTTTTCAGGTGAGACCTCAACGATCAGTGCGGTAGACATAACGATTTCGATCAAGCGGTAGTGAGTGAAGTCGCTCGAACTGGCTACCGGTCTCAACGGTAAGAAGTGACGTTTGTGTAATCGCTAGTCTGCGTTGATGGCGAATGATGATTTAGCTCAGCCGATCGATTTTTCTCGACGGTCTGGAGATGGCATTCATCTCGGATTGTCGCTTGGTGGTGGAGGAGTCTTTTTCGTTGCGTGGCAGGTGACGTATCTCGAACAGTTGGCCAAGTTAGGTATCAATCTGAAAGGCGCCGGCCGTGTGGTCGGTACCTCCGCAGGTTCACTTGTTGCATCAATCCTTGAATCCGGAGGGCTCCGTCGTTTTGAACGCGAGGTATCGTTTTTTTCTAAGACACCAGCGCTGATCAGTGCGCTCGCCCCCTCAGGGTCTCTTAAACCAAGTCAACAACGAGCACTTGATCTATTTGTTGCCGCGCAAGATGCTGATCCTGCGGTAATTCGGTCGATCGGACACGAAGCTCTTGCAGCCGCAACTCCATCAGCCGGCAAGATGGCGAGAAGCGTCGCTGTGTTATTGCTTTCGCGTAAGTGGCCGGGCAAGGCTTTGCACATCACCTGCGTTGACACGCTGACTGGTGAACGATGCGTCGTGACCCAAGATTCTGGAGTTCTGATTGAACGAGCCGTCGCGGCCAGCAGTGCAGTTCCGGGGATATTCAGCCCCCAACCAATCGGAGATCGGCGATGCATGGACGGCGGTATAAGTGGTTCCGGAACTCACCTTGACCTTCTCGCTGGTTGTGATCGGGCGGTAGTGCTGAGTTTGGTTGATGGAACACCGGCAGCCGTTGGGGCGATGACCCAGACCCCCGGGGGCTTTGCCAAAGAAATTGCACAGTTGAAGAACTCGGGAACAGCAGTGTTTCATCGGTACCCGGAATCGGTAGATCTCACAAAACTGATGGATCCGAAGTCGGTCCCCGCGGCAATCTTGATGGCGAAGCGGCAGGCCACTGCCGACGCTGACGAACTCAAAGAGTTCATCATCTGATTTTCGGGGCGCCGAAGAATGTATTGGGCAATACTCCATCCATGGATCGGATAAAACCAACCCGCTCGGTCACCCCGGAAGAAGTTGAAGCCTTTTGGCGAGATGGCGTTGTTTGTCTTCGCTCAATACTTCCGGTCGATCTTGTTCTTTCGATGGCTCAGCCGATTGACGAAGCTCTTGAGAGTTCGGCCACGACTGACCTAACTGAAATGGCTGATCAGTTAGAGGCTCAGGCCGGCGCTGCAAGAAACGTCGACGAAGGAGTGGTGGCCTCAGGTGCACCGCGTGGACATTTCAAGGCCGGGACCGATCATTGGCTGATGCAACAGGAATTCAAAGACTTTGCGCTTCGGTCGCCACTTCCTGAAATTGTGGCTTCCCTTCTGCAGAGCAATGAGGTTCGTCTCTATGAAGACAGCGTTCTGGTGAAAGAACCGGGAACTCAGGAAAAGACAGGCTTCCACCAAGACATGGCCTACTTCCATCTCGATGGAGATCTCGTATGCACCTCGTGGGTACCGATTGACGTTGTAACCCGAGAAATGGGTGCCGTCCGGTTTGTCGTTGGTTCTCATTTAGATCACACGAAGTACAGGCCCAATATGTTTGTATCTGATCTTTCAATGCCAGGAACCGAGGGAGCGGAGGTACCCGATTACGACAAAGTGGTCGGCGAGGCTCGGATTATTAGTTTTGAAACTGCGCCGGGGGATCTCACGGTGCATCATGCTCGTACGATTCACGCCGCAAGCGGCAACCTGAGTCCGACTCAGCGTCGACGCGCCATAAGTGTTCGGTATGTAGGTGATGAGACAAAATTCAAACTTGTTGAAGGTTCGTTGACAAAGCCGCATCACAGTGCGCTGGTAGACGGTGATCTTCTTACTGAAGAAGCATGCCCGCTTGCTTGGCCCTAAACGTTTTGTCTATTAGGCAGGAACTGTCGAATAGACATCAAGTAGGTATGCGCTGATAAGAGCCAACATGGCAAGTGCGTGCACGAACGATGATCTACGGCTGCGAATGATGAGGCCAATGAGTGCGCCGGCAAAGATGAGAATGCGATAGGTGAGGTCGGCGTCGAATGGAATGGTTTCCCCTGCAGTGACCTCGCGTAAAAGGCTGATAACCGGGAGTGCAGCAAGGATCGTAAAAAAAATGTTTCGCTGCGACTCAAATCCGTTGAATTGATCTACACCCGGCTCGATGATGGGTTTAGAAATAGTGGCAAGGACCATCGCGCCAAACGGAAGAAGTAGGAAAAGCAGAAACTGTTTGATTTCCATGCCATTCTTCGAGACAGCCAGCGAAGCAATCCAAAACTCAATGAGTAAAACAATCAGAAAAAGTTGCCAAACGATCACAGTTGAGTTTGGTTTTACTATCCGTCGGTCACGGAGCGAGAGCGACAGATACTCGAGGGGTGACCACACCGCAGCACCCGCAAGAATTCCCACAAAAAACCAGAGATGTTCCATGTCCTCATTCTGTCCGCTGATCGCTCAGTAATCGGGCGAGATCAATTTTTGCTTCCTAAGGCTTTGACCATCTGGCCCGTTGACGTAGAGCCGAGGTGATTGCGCTACATCTTGTAGTCGGTGAGCTGTGTGTCCTCGGCGCCAGCATCGGCAAAGTTGTCATAGGCCCGAGCCGCCATGAAGTCTCGCCACGCAAACGGCCGGTAGCGAGGACCGTCAGGGGCAAGTTCCGATAATGGCGCCACGATGGCCTCTCGCAGTGGGTTGGCGAAATACGGGATTGAGTAGCGCCGGTGTTCATTCATTGGTATGACGCGATGAACCGCAGCGCGGTAGCGGTCGTTGGTCCATGCCTGAGTGCAATCACCCAGATTCACAACGATTGTTCCCGGTTGGGGTGGTACATCAATCCAACCGGCAGTGTTCGAGAGTGCTTGTAACCCGCCGATGTCATCTTGGAGTAACAGCGTGAGAGTGCCGGGATCGGTGTGATGGCCAAGAGCTACCTCACCAAGATCAGCGAGCCCGTCTCGTTCATCATCGGGCACTGGATCCCCAACGGTGTAGAGGTTGAGCCGAACGGTGCTGCCGAAACGGGAGTAATTGAGTGCCTCGCAGGATTGGTCACCGAGTTGAAGGATGCTATGCAGCAGGGTCAACGTCCGCTCGGCAAGATCGCTCATAGCTTCAAAGTGCTGCACCATGGCATCGCGAAAGCCGGGAAGATCGGGCCAGCGGTTCATGACATCGCCGACCGAGGGGTCGACAAAGTCGAAGACCTCCTTATGGTCGCGAACTCGCTTGGTGAGTTCCCGGTCGTACCAGCCCAGCGGATTCTGCGCGTCGCGCATGATTGCTGCCCGAACAGAACGCGGAGCGTCGAAGAACTGGGCGGTCTCAGACCAGGTGGTGGTTAAGACCGAATCGAGTCCGTGGCCAGTTAGCAGAAAGAATCCGTGATCTCGACAGGCATCGTCGAGAGCCTCAAGCGAGGTGGCGTCAGGGTTCGAGATATCGACAACAGGAATAATCGGAGTCTTGGCCATATTCCATTGTGGCCGGTAAACCTTCTGTTCCGCCGAACCAGTTTCGGTGTGGCCGTAACGAACACCCTGCTGGGTCGAGTGAAGTTTTCGCTGACCTGAAACGCACTGGGTTCTTACTTCACGATCCGCGTACATCCGGAACTCCAACCGAGCGCCTGCGGTGACACACTGCTCCTTCCGGCCTGACTACGCTGACGCAGTCGCCTAAGGAGATCAAATGAGAACGAAGTCCATTGCTGCTATCGGATTCTGTGCCCTTGTCGCAGTGGCAACGTTGGCCGCTGGATGTTCCTCTTCATCGAAGTCCTCGGACACCATCCGGATCGGCCTAGAGGCGCCAATTACGGGCAGCCTTTCCGAGTTGGGTCAAGGCATGTTGAATGGCGCCGAGCAGGCAGCCGAGCAGGTGAACGCCAATGGCGGTATCGGTGGCAAAAAGATCGAAATCATTGCGATTGACGACAAAGGCGACCCCGATGCTGGCGTCGCAGCAGCAAATAAAGCGGTAAAGGCTGGGCTTCAGGCAGTTGTCGGCCCGTATAACTCAGGGGTTGGTCTCAAGACCCTCCCGATCTACACCGCAGCGGGTCTGGTGCCATTGCGGTTGACATCTTCTGATGAAACGGCGGGCATGGGCTTCACACTGCAGCCGATGACCTCGCAAATTGCCCCGGTTGCGACCGATGCGCTGGTGAAGCAATTGAAAGCAACATCGGTGGCTCTCATCGTTGATTCGACTACCGACTACACCAAAGCTGCGGCTCAGGCGATGACAGCATCGTTGGGCAAGGCAGGCGTTGCCATCACTGCCACAGAATCAATTACGCCAGGGGCGAAGTCCTATGCCGACACGGTGACCAAAGTTTTGGCTGCCAATCCCTCTGCTGTTTATGTCATCACCTATTACCCCGAAGCTGGTTTGATTGCGCAGGCAATGCTTGCTTCGAAAACTTCAGCGAATTGTCTTACTGACTATGGCGCATATGACAACGGCTACATCACGGCTGCCGGTATTCCTGCGGCGCAAAAGTGCCCCGTTGTTGGTGTTCCCTCGCCCGCCGAATTTCCGAATAGCGCATCGCTAGTTGCGGCCTACACAAAGCAGTTCAATGCAGCTCCTGGTTCATGGTCCCCGTACACCTATGACTCGGTGATGTTGCTTGCTGACGCGATCAGTCGCGCTGGTGGCACTTCTGCGGCTGAACTGAAAAGTGCCCTCGCCGCCACAACGGGTTGGAAGGGCTGGACAGGAACTGTGGCCTTTGACGCCACCACCGGTAACCGAATTCCCGCTCCGGTGACGGTTAATCAGGTCACCTCCGCCGGGATCTTCCAGGTTGATCCTGCCTGGATAGCCGCCACTGGCTTTACCTATTAAGCGACTGGTCGCTGTGTAGCACCGGCCCGTCAACTCGCGACATTGCTACCGTTGGGCTGGGCTGATCACCCCGATGCTCTAGAGCAAAGCGCTCAGCCGCAGAAAGTGGAACCGCAATGAAGCAGATCATGTTGCATGGGGTGAACGACTGGCGACTCGACGATATTGAGACGCCGACACCGGGACCGCGCGATGCGCTCGTGCGCGTTGCCGCCTGTGGAATCTGTGGCACCGATGTCTCCTACGTCCATATGGGCATGACACCAGGTCATCCAATTCCACTGGGCCATGAAATGGCCGGTGTCATCGACTGGCTTGGATCTGAGGTCGATGGACTCGCTGTCGGCGATCGAGTTGTGGTGTGCCCTTCTGATGTTGGTGGCGGGCAGATGGGCACTGGTGGGCCAGAAGGTGGGTTAACTCCAGTCCTTTATGTTCCTGAAGCTGCAAGTGGTCGTCGACTTTTTAAAGTACCGGACTCGCTTTCGCTCACAACCGCAGCGCTAGCCGAGCCATTGGCGGTGGGTATGCAGTCAGTTAACCAATCGGATGCCAAGCCCGGCGACAAGGTTGTCGTTTTCGGATGCGGCCCGATTGGTCTTCTTGCCCTCGCCACACTCGCTGACCGCGGAGTGACCGATGTTGTAGCAATTGACTTGAGTCCTTCGCGCCTGCAGTTGGCGAAAGAGATGGGTGCAGCGCATGTGCTCGACCCGACCGTGGTGGATATCTGGTCAGAACTCAAGCGGATACACGGCGAATCGCCGTTCATGTTCGGACCAACTCCGGCCACCGATATCTACATTGAAGCTTCGGGTGCCGACAGCGTCATTACCGATGTCCTGCAGAACGGCCGAGTTGACGCAACACTCGTAGTTGTGGCGTTGCACTATCGGCCAGTGCTTACAAATTTCGTCAATGTGCTTATGAAACAGTTCACCATTCGCGGCTCTATGGAGTACCCCGAGAGGTTTGAAGACGCGATCGAGTTGCTTGAACGACGAGATCTTTCCTCGCTCATCACTCATAAGCTTTCGCTTGAAGAGTTCGGGGAAGGACTGGCCATTCTCGAAGGGTCTAAAGACTGCGGCAAGGTCATGATCGTTATGGATGAGACCTGACAATTCTTGCCCCTGAACATGGGGTGAGAGAGCCCGATGCACTCCCGGAGTATTGCTAATACGTTGTGGGGGTTCACGGTAAGTAGGGAGAGACCTGGAGGTCTCGGGGGGAAGCGTTATGAATGAGATTCGCATAGACGATTTAGCAGCGCCGGTGCTCACCGAAATTCAGCGCATGGGTGTTGACTACGGTGAGACGGTACAGACGGTCTTGTCGGTTGACGCAGTGTGTGAAACGGCAATTGCCGCGTCGGGACTCGAGGATTTTGGATCTGATGATTTCCTCGAGCGTCTTGAACTGCAGTTACAAGAGGTTGACGCTGACCCTGATCGAACAGGTCTGGGACGCATGATGATGTTCGGTGACTCTCTTCGATATGCAACAAATCGCTTGCGGATTCGCGATTTACTCAAACAGCATCCTGAGATTCTTGATATCCCAATCGAAAAGCCTGTGATCGTGATTGGCTTACCGCGTTCAGGCACCACGAACCTTGTAAACCTGCTGGCCTCTGATTCCCGCTTCCGATCGATGCCGCTTTGGGAATCATTCGAACCGGTGCCTGACTCACGAGAAGAACCTTCGGCCGACGGCTCCAACCCCCGATGGGATCGTTGTCAAACGGCCTGGGAGGCGCTGCAGACCGGAGCACCCCTCATTGCTGCAATGCATCCAATGGAGCCGGACCATGTGCATGAGGAAGTCGAACTGATGAATCCAGACTTCTCTGGTTACACCGTGGAATGGGTAGCGCGAGTGCCGCAGTGGAGAGATTATTACTTCGCTCACGACCAAACTTCTTCCTACGCTTATGCCAAAACTGTCATTCAAATCATGCAGTGGTATCGGCCTCGTGAGCGATGGGTGCTCAAATGCCCGCAGCATCTCGAGCAGATCGGGCCCCTTCTGGCGACATTCCCAGACGCAACCATTGTCGTAACTCATCGTGATCCGGTAGCAGTGTTGCAATCAACAATCACCATGGTTACTTACGGTGCGCGCTCCTCCTATCGAACTTCGAAACCGGAGTGGTATCGCGATTACTGGATGGAAAGGATCGGTCATTTGCTTGACTCTTCCCTTCGTGATCGTCATCTCCTTCCCCCCGATCGCACTGTTGATGTGTATTTCCACGAATACATGGCTGATGAAATCGGAACATTGCAGCGCATCTATGACGCAGCAGGGATCGAGTTCACTGACACAGCGCGCGCTGAGGTGGTGGCCTATCAGGCTGATCACCCCCGAGGAAAAGAAGGAAAGATGATGTATGACCTGCGCGGCGATTTCGGTATTTCCCCCGAAGATGCTCGCACTCGTTACACCGCTTATATGCAGACATTCCCTGTGCAGGTTGAAGTCAAATGAGGATTGATGAGCAGGTCGATCATTTAATTGATACCCGTCCGGGGAAAGAATTGCTGACGCCGGTCTATGACGATCCGGCGTATCCGATCGTTGATGGATTCATCTATCGGTCGGGCGGCACTACTGCGGCGTACATGATCCTTACCGATAACGGCCGAATCATTGTGAATACAGGCATGGGGTATGAGGCGCCCCATCACAAGAGAGTGTTCGATTCGATCTGCCCAGGCCCGACGCATTACATCTTCACCACTCAGGGGCATGTTGATCATGTTGGCGGAGTTGATCTTTTTAAAGAAGCGGGAACGAAGTATGTTGCGCAGGCCAACAACCCCGCCCACCAGCGTGACGACAAACGTATTCAGGGGCTACGCATGCGCACGGCAGGTATCTGGTTCGACATGCTTGGCACGGATGCAATTCGTATTGCCAAAGAAAACCCGGGTGTCTCAATGGCACAATCAGAGCCAATGCCCGACATCCTTTTTGAAGATCGACTTTCGCTGACAGTTGACGGACTCCGTGTTGATCTCTTTGCGGCCGTTGGCGAAACGACTGATTGTTTGATCGTCTGGCTCCCGGATCACAAGATCGCTCTTGTCAGCAACCTTTTTGGTCCGCTCTTTCCGCACTTTCCAAATGTCAACACAATTCGCGGCGATAAGTATCGATTCGTCGAACCCCAACTGGCAACGAACCGTTTTGTCCGCGAGCTTCGGCCAGAAATTCTTGTGACCGGCCGCTTCGAGGCGATCCATGGCGCCGATCTCATTGAGGCTTCGCTCGAACGTCTTCACGATGCTGTGGTTTATGTGCACGAAGAAGCGCTTAAGGGTTTCAATGCTGGTGTCGATATGTGGACATTGATGGACAAGATCGAGTTGCCGCCCGAACTTCGTGTTGGTCAGGGCTATGGCAAGGTCTCATGGGCGGTACGTACGTTCTGGGAGGAATATGTCGGTTGGTTCAAACTTGAATCAACCACCGAGTTCTATCCCGATAGCGCTCCTGCGGCGCTGGCGGAACTTCTTGCGCTCACCGGAACTGATGCAGCCCTAGATCGTGCAGAGGCAGCGCTGGCACGAGGCAATGCGCCATTAGCCCTCACGTTGGGTGAAGCGATTGCGCAGACTGAAGCAGACAACCCCCGATTGCGCTCACTGATGGCAAACGCACATCAGTACTTGCTCGACAACGGCGGCGATGTGAGCTTCTGGGAAAACGGTTGGCTTCGCACCGAACTCGCGCGATGGAGCAAACCAAGTTCCTAAGCGGGCAAAGCGTTACAGCGTTACCGAGTTCGCCACGCCTTCAGCGCCCATATTCACGACCAAAATTTTCACCGGTTTATCGGTTTTGTTTTCACCGTTATGTGGGGTGCCGACTGCTTCAAGAATTGCCGAACCGGCGGAGAACTCTTTCACGATGCCCCCTTCGTAGGTCACGGTGAGGGTGCCTTCCAGGATGTAGGCGTACATGGGCGCATCGTGCTTGTGCAGGCCAGTAGAAACTCCAGGAGCAAGGGTGAGGATCGCGGACGACACCTGTGCCTGAGAACCGCTTGGGTACTGCAGTAACTGATCGAGCACAGTTTGTGTCTGCTTATCGAGCACAACCGAAGATTCAGGCTTGCCGGTGGTTGCGGCGACGGTGGTAGTGCTTGAACCAGAGGTGGAACTGTCGCTTGAGCACCCTGCGGCCAAGACGCCCACGGTGATGGTGAGTGCGATCAGGATGGTTCGGGCGGCGTTGCGGCGACGGGAGATCATCTGCTGATTCTAGAGACAGCTCGCTGCGTCAGTGGCTACAACCGCCCTCAAGCATGGTCTTGTGGGTTACTCCATGCGCTGTCTTTAGAGCCTGTTTGTAAGTTGATGAGTACTAATCACCCACAGCTCACGTTGTCGGTGTTTCTTCGTCAATCTTTCGAGCCAAGTACGGCGAGAACCAACCGGCGTATCGCAACTGGAGTTCCGGAAGTTTCCAATCGCGGCCAGTGACCACACCGCGACATTCGGCGGTACCGCAGAGGCACTCGAACTCGTCGTAGTCACCACCATCGCTCATGGCGTAGTCGAAGCACAGTTCCTCGCCAACGGCGATATCGCGCATCGCGACGACAAGCATGTTTCCGGCCAAACCACAGTTGGGCGTGCACGAGTGATTGACATAGTCGCCAGGATCGCCAGTTTCACCCGACACTAAATAGAGGTGTTCATCAACCTGCATAGTGCGTGAGATCCGTTCAGCGGGGAGTGAACGCAACTCGGCCTCGTCGGCAAGCCAACCACCGAACGCAGCGACAGTTGCGCCCGCTTCGATGGGCTCAAGCACATAAGCCCCCATGCCCTTGCCGCCGGCGGTGCGGGCCTGCGCTTTTGGAGTCAGCCAGTTGAAATACACAGACTGACTTTGTCACATATAATTGGCGAACCTCGGCGTGGCGATGTGTGACTCGGCCGCACCCTTTGCACGTGCCCGAAACGCATGGCCGGCTAACGAAGTCGAAGCCTGCGGCGGTGGATCTGTGAGCCAAAGAGAACGGCAGTCACCGATCCGGCGCCGCGTCCGTGCAATCGACTCTTGATGCGGTAAAACTCAGGCCATGACAA
>JBBEAV010000016.1:0-29891 GCA_040882655.1 Acidimicrobiales bacterium | reverse complement strand
GATGGGAATCGAACCCACGACCCCCTGCTTGCAAAGCAGGTGCTCTAGCCAACTGAGCTACAGCCCCGTGGCCGGCCAGCGCCGGCGGGAGACTGCATCCTAGGGCAGACGGCGGCCTCGTCTGAATTTGGCTCAAATGGCAACGGCGTAAGTTCTGGCAACCGCGCAAGACTGCCATCATGAATGAAATGACGTTTAACGGGGCCGTAGCAGTGATCACAGGAGCCGGGCGAGGTCTGGGTCGCGAGTACGCGCTGTTGCTCTCTTCTCGAGGTGCCCGCGTCGTCGTGAACGATTTCGGCGTAGCCATCAGTGACACCGACGACAACGGCGCCGCCCCGGCGGTCAATCCGGCCGACGAAGTTGTGGCCGAGATCATTGCTGCCGGCGGCACTGCGGTGGCAAACTACGACACAGTCGCGTCCGTCGAAGGTGCCAACGCGATTATTCAGACAGCGATCGACGCATTCGGAACAGTCGACATTTGTGTGAACAATGCTGGGCAAGTTCGAATGCAGCCATTCGCTAACTTCCCCGATGAGCACATCGATACCGTCATCTCGACACAGTTGATGGGAACGCTGAATGTTGGGCGTGCTGCGTGGCGTGTCATGCAGCAAAACGGCGGCGGGCGCATCATCAACGTTTCGTCCGGTGCCGGCTACGGCGGATTCGAAAACAGCACGGTGTACTCGATGGCGAAGGCCGGTGTGATTGGTCTGACGATTGCGATGGCAAAGGAAGGCGAGGCCGCAGGCATCGGTGTCAACGTGATCGCGCCGTACGCCAAGACGCGCATTGGAACAGGCTTTGGCCCGATCCCGTGGAGCGATCAACTCGCCGAGTGGCTCCACCCGCGCAAGGTTGCGCCCCTCGTTGCATGGTTGGCCCATGAAAGTTGTGATGTCAGCGGGCAGTGTTTCGCCGTTGGGGCTGGCCACGTGTCACGCGTTGGGTTTGCCGTGAACGACGGGTTCACTGACCGTCAACTGACCCCAGAACTCGTTGCCGAACATCACGAGGAAATCACCAGTTGGCCCACAAAACCGACGAGCGGGCCGGAATCGCCATTGATGATTTCGATGATGGGTGACTTTCCCGGATTGTGAGCGCCGCTGAGTGGCGGGGCTAACTCGCCAAGAGAAGGTCGACGACGAAAATCAATGTGTCGGTTCCGGCAATGCCGGCGTCGGCGTTGCCTTCTGCGCCGTAGCCCTTCTCGGGCGGAATAACGAGAAGCACGCGCGAGCCGATGGTTTGGCCAACAAGTCCTTCATCGAATCCGGGAATGACCTGACCCAGCCCGACGGGGAACTCAACAGGAGCGCCACCCCACGAGGAGTCGAACACTTCGCCGCTGGCCCAAATCATGCCGGTGTACTGCATGAGGACGGTCTGGCCCGAGGTGATGACGGGACCATTGCCCTTGATGAGGACCTGGGCAATGAGTGTGGTCGGAGGTGTTCCTGTGGGCGGGGTGATGGTGGGGACACCATCAACGACGGTTACAACGGGAAGGCCGGCCGGTGGTGTGACCGGGGTTCCTGATGCGGCGGTCGGAACATCCTGTGCACTGAGGATGTCGAACACAAAAAGGATCCACGTTCCTTGTGCTTCGGTGACGTCGGCGGAAACAAGCACGCGGGCACCGACTTTTTGCCCAACCATTGCGTCGTACACGGGCGCCAAAAGCGAGCTTTGGTCAAGGATGATGTTTTGCGGAGTTTTGTCGTAGGTGGAATCGAGTTCGCTTCCGTCATTTCCATTGGTCGCGACGTAGTTCACGGTGACGCGTTGACCAGCTCTGATCTCTTCGCCAGTTCCAGGAACGAGCACGATATGGCCCTCTTTGTCACCTACATACGCAGGATCAAACGTGACCGTGGGCTTACCTCCGACATCACCCGAAACAACTACTTTCTCCAACGCGGTTGTGCGCGCATCGGGGGCTTGGGAACTCGGGGATGAACCACCTGAGTCTGATGAAGACCCGCAGGCAACCAAAGCGGGAACAAGGGCCAGAGAGGCGGCAAAGACCCCAGCGGCGATCAGGCGTGAAGAACCTCGGGTGAAGAATGAAAAATGCATTTACTCACAGTAGGCGGGGGAGGGCTCACTGCGATGTCAGTGCTTGGGCTTTTCCTTACCTAGTCCTCACCATCACCGACTAGACACTAAAAGATGGCTGCCCAAGTAGTGATTGCCGAAGATGATCGTGCCGTGCGCGAATCAGTCACTCGTGCGCTTGAACTCGAGGGATACTCCGTCACTGCGGTGACTAATGGGGTGGCGGCGCTTGAAGCTGCGAGTGCTCCTGATGTCGATCTGCTCCTGCTCGATTTAGGAATGCCGGACATGGACGGCCTGACGGTATGTCGCCGATTGCGGTCTGCTGGTTCTCGACTTCCAGTTTTGGTGCTCACGGCGCGCACCGAGGTTTCTGATCGAGTTTCAGGGCTCGATGCGGGCGCTGACGATTACCTGCCGAAACCGTTCTCACTAGACGAGTTGTTGGCTCGTATCCGTTCACTTCTTCGCCGCAGTACGTTCGACGCCAACGATGCTCCTGCGCAGATCACCGTAGATGACCTCGTCATTGATGAAGCCGCACGGCGAGCCTGGCGGGGCAAACGAGAGATGGAACTCACAAAAACGGAGTTCGATCTGCTCGAGCTTCTTGCTCGTAACACTGGGGTCGTTCTTTCTCACTCCGTAATTTACGACTCGATCTGGGGCTATGACTTTGGTCCCGAGTCCAAAGCGCTCGCTGTCTATGTCGGCTACTTGCGGAGGAAGACCGAGGATGCCGGCGAATCCAGAATTATTCAGACCGTCCGCGGTGTTGGCTACTCGTTGCGCTCCCCATGACACTGCGCGCAAAGATTGCGATCGCAATGGCGATCCTCACGGCGGTTACTGCAGTAATCGTTGCGACCACCACCTACGTTGTGACCGATCGGCGGGTGCGATCTGAGGTTGACCAGTACCTGAACGTCTACGTACAGCGATACCAAGGCCCCGAAAGCCGTCAAGCAGCCTTGGCGTGTTTGGCTAATTCAGATCGTCGGCTTCCGCAGGGGGGTCGGCCATTAGATCGTGACGAGGTAGAGGGTGTTGCCTTCCAGTGTCTTGATCGAAATGGCGAATCGATTGCAGCAAGTGGGATTGCGGATCTTCCCGTTGATGCCCGTGACAAAGAGATTGCCGAGGCCGGTCGTGGAACACAAATCCGGACAGTTGAAACCGAGACCGGGACCTGGCGAGTACAAACTGTTGGGGTTACACAAGGTGGAGCGATTCAAATCGCAAGGGACTACGGCGAAACCAATCGTGTGCTTTCTTCTCTAAGGCTTTCGCTATTTTTTATTGTCTTTTTCGCAAGTGCAGCGAGTGCGTTGGCAGGCTGGTTGATTGCTCGACGCTCAACGGCCCCGCTCCTTTTGCTCACGAACGCCGCTGAAGAAGTTGCAATTACTGGCCGACTTGACGTTGATATTCCTGTGGCAGGAAGGGATGAACCCGGTCGGCTGGCCCGTTCGTTCGCGACGATGCTCGCTGCGTTGGGCCAATCTCGCGATCAGCAGCAACAACTTGTGCAAGACGCCGGACACGAGCTTCGGACACCGTTAACCAGTCTTCGGACAAATGTCGAGACGCTGCAGCGTTATCCAAATCTTCCGCCCGAAACTCTAGACATAATTCTTACCGATCTTCAGTCCGAAACTCGTGAACTCGGTTCGTTAGTGGATGAACTTGTGCAGCTCGCAACCGATACATGGGATGACGAACCTGAAGAGCAAATTGCGCTCGATGAGATCGTCGAACGTGTGGCAGAGCGAACTCGACGACGCACTGGCCGCATCGTAAATGTCGATGCTGTTGCTGCTCCGATGATGGGGCGACCCCGAGAACTCACTCGGGCAATTAGCAACCTCGTGGATAACGCTGCGAAATTCACTGATGCGCCGACGTCTGTTGATATCACGGTCCGCCCCGGGTTCATTGCGGTGCGCGATCACGGTGAAGGCGTTGCCGAACAAGACCAGCAACATATCTTTGACCGTTTCTATCGCTCCGCTGGAGCTCGTTCGAAGCCCGGATCAGGGCTGGGTTTGGCGATTGTTGAACAGATCGTGCGCTCCCATGGCGGAACGGTGACGGGCCGCAACGCCCCCGATGGTGGAGCAGTCTTCACCATTGAATTTCCGCCATATTCGTAGGATCGTTGAGCCGGGAAATGAGAAAGGACCCGACCGAGGTCGAGTCCTTTCCTTTGCTCGTTGGGATCGGTCGGTCAGATTGCTTCGTCTCCCATTTCGCTTGTTCGGATTCGGGTGAGTGAACCAAGTGGAATGGTCCAGATTTTTCCGTCACCGATTTTCCCCGACCCAGCTGCGGCCACGATTGTTGAAATCGCTTTCTCAACGAGTTCATCGGAAACGATGATCTCTAATTTAATTTTAGGGAGAAAATCAATTTTATATTCAGCTCCCCGATATGTTTCGGTTTGACCTCCCTGTCGCCCGAAACCCTTCACCTCAGAGGCCGTCATCCCAGTGATCTCCATTGCCTTCAGAGCGTTTTTCACTCCCTCAAGGGCATGAGGGCGAATCACAGAAGTGATAAGCGTTGCCATAATTAGACCTGCTTTCCAGACGGGCTAGCCGTCGATCCGATGAGTACTTCTTCGCTGAACCCGGTGACGACGTCGACGCCGTATCCGGCATATCCGTGCTCGTTAATATCAAGGCCCTGAATTTCTTCGCTCGGGCTTACGCGAAGTCCGATGGTCTTCTTCAGCAGAAGGAAGATGATGGTCATCGTGACGGCGGTGAAGGCAACGATCGCTGCGATTCCAAGAAGCTGCGAAAGGAGTTGGTCGGTGCCGCCTCCGAAGAACAGTCCTTGCTTCCAGTAGTCGGACTCTTCAGCAGCGAAGAGGCCCACAGCGATAACGCCCCAGATGCCACAGACTCCGTGGACCGAAACTGCTCCCACCGGGTCGTCAACACGTATTCGATCGAAGAAGTACACCGAGCCCACAACGAGTGCGCCAGCGATTGCTCCGACGATGACGGCGCTCCAGTTATTGAGCGCAGCGCAGCCTGCTGTGATGCCTACGAGGCCAGCAAGCAAACCGTTGCCTGCCATAGCGACATCGGGTTTCCCATCCTTGAACCAAGTAACCAGCGTCGCAACAAGTGCCCCAGCAGAACCAGCGAGCAGTGTCGTGAGGGCGATCGCCGGTACGGCCGAGTCTGCAGCGAGTTCCGATCCACCGTTGAAGCCGAACCAGCCGACCAGGAGGATGAAGCAACCGATAATCGCAAAAGGGATTGAGTGGCCAGGAATAGCTCGTGGCTTCCCATCGGGACCGTATTTTCCAATGCGAGGTCCGAGGATTGCTGCTCCAACTAGTGCTGCAACTCCGCCAGTTGTGTGCACCACACCGGATCCAGCAAAGTCATGGAATGGCGTCGCAAGCGTGGACAGCCATCCGCCGCCCCATACCCAATGCACGATGATGGGATACACAATCGCGGTTATGAGAGCGCTATAGACGAAGTAAGACTTGAATTTGGTCCGTTCGGCCATTGCTCCAGAAACGATTGTCGCAGCGGTTGCAGCGAAAGCGGCCTGGAAAATGAAAAATGTCGGAAGACTGAGATTGAGCCAGCCGGCGCTAAAGGTTTCGGAGTTGAGAAACCATCCTTCGGTGCCAATGAATCCGTTGCCTTCGCCAAAGGCAAAAGCGAAGCCAACTGCTGCGAAGACGAGGACGCCGACTACGAAGTCCATCAGATTCTTCATCACGATGTTCGCAACACTCTTCGCTCGAGTGAGACCAGCTTCGACGAGAGCAAACCCAGCCTGCATGAAGATCACGAGGACGGCCGCAATGAGTACCCAGATATTGTCGAGGACCATCTGGACCGCTTCGGCAGAAAGTGTCTCCTCGGTGAGGACTTCAGTGACCTCCTCCTGGGCAAATGCGGGAACTGCCGAAAACGCCAGCACCCCCGCTGTTGTTGCTAGTCCTACGACCAGCTTCTTCCCGGTAAATTTCACTACGGTCTCCTTCAGTGAATGGTTGAATCGAACGCAACCCTGTTTTCACCATAGGGACGCAATGTTTCGTCAATACTGTCCAATTGTTACGCGTTTTCATCGAATATCTGAACACAATCTGACCGTGTGAGGTTCTGCAGTCTGAGGTTTGCGAGGCTGTTTGAAGGTCCAAGGGCCTTGTTGAAAGTAAAAAGAGGCCCGGCCGATGCCGAGCCCCTTTTGGTTGAAGTTGTGAAAGCACTAACTCAGACGTTGACAGTTTCGGTCGGAGCTTCAATGCCACTGCTAAATCGCTTTGATACAACCAAGGCGCCGACAACAACTATGAGTGCTGCAGCAGCAACGACATAGCGCAAGTTGTTGTCCTGCAGTTCGATCATCGCAGGAAGCATCAGCAATGACACAAGGTTCATTACCTTGATGAGCGGGTTGAGAGCGGGGCCAGCAGTGTCCTTGAACGGATCGCCAACGGTGTCGCCAATAACGGCGGCCTTGTGGCACTCGGAACCCTTACCCCCTTCGTTACCGTCTTCGATGTACTTCTTGGCGTTATCCCAAGCACCGCCGGAGTTCGACAAAAAGTTAGCCATGAGCTGTCCGGTCACGATTGCCGCAGCAAGGAAAGCCCCAAGTGCGAGGTAACCGATGCCGAAGCCGATAATGACAGGCGTGAGCACTGCAAGAAGCGCCGGTGTGGCGAGTTCTCGAAGTGATGCACGGGTACAGATGTCAATGACTGGTCCGTAGTCAGGGCGCTCGGTGTAATCCATGATGCCGGGCTTCTCGCGGAATTGACGACGAACTTCTTCAACCACAGTTCCGGCGGTGCGAGACACAGCGCGAATGGCAAGAGAAGAGAAAAGGAATGCAACCGAACCACCGATGAGAAGGCCAATAAAGGTCTTGGGGTCAGCAAGGTTGATATTCACTAGTTCGGTAAGCGTGCCGTTCAGTTCGCGGTAGGCAACATCGACAACGTCAGAAGTGGCGCGGACGATCGTCTCTGCGTATGAGGCGAACAGCGCAACAGCCGCAATGACGGCGGAACCGATAGCAAAGCCTTTCGTAACGGCCTTTGTGGTGTTACCCACTGCGTCGAGACCAACCATGATTCTTTCGGGTTCGCCTTCGAACTCGCCGGCCATTTCTGCAATACCGGCAGCGTTGTCAGCAACGGGACCGAAGGTGTCTTCGGCCACGATGATGCCAGTGGTGGCGAGCATGCCGATACCGGTGAGGGCAACGAGATACAGCGAGAAGGCAACGTTGCCTCCGCCAAGCATGAGCGCAGCACCGATGGCCACGGCAATGGCGATGAGTGCCCAAACCGCGGATTCAAGGCCAAGCGAAATGCCTTCCAGCACCGTGGTTGCCGGGCCCGTGCGTGCTGCCTTGGCAATGTCCTTCACCGGCTTGGTTTTGGTTGACGTGAAGTACTGCGTGATCTTTGAAGCAGCAAAGCCAAGAACGACACCGGCAACGATGGCACCAAACAATCGAGCGCCAGGATGCGAAACGGTTGAACCTGCCGGATTGCCGATATAGAAAAATGCGACCAGACCTGCACCGATGATCGCAATGATCTGAGCGGTGTAAATGCCGCGGTTGATGGCTTTCAAGGCGTCGTTGTCATCGCTGGGACGACCCTTCACGACGAAAATGCCGATCATTGAGGCCACAAGGCCAATGGCAACGACTGCAAGCGGGAAGATGAGCCCCTTCACCGCAACGCCACCGCCAGTGATGATGGTGACACCGTCAAGGCTGATCTTGTCGACGCCAAGCCCGATGGCTTGGAACGCCGAAACACCAAGGATGATTGACGCCACCAAGGTGACGGCAAAAGACTCGAAAAGATCTGCGGCCATGCCTGCGCAGTCGCCCACGTTGTCACCCACATTGTCGGCAATGGTGGCCGGATTACGGGGGTCGTCCTCGGGGATACCAGCTTCGACCTTTCCGACAAGGTCGGCGCCGACGTCAGCGGCCTTGGTGAAGATACCGCCACCAACACGAAGGAAGAGAGCGAGTAAAGAGCCACCGAAACCGAAACCAATAAGGATCGAGGTCGAGGTGTTTTGGAACAGCATCACAATGATGACTGTGCCGAGTAGGCCAAGGCCGGCAGTCAGAAGCCCAGCAACGCCACCGGTGCGAAAGGCCACCTTGAGCGCAGCATCGAAGTCGCTACGACGGGCAGCGGCAGCGGTCCGAACATTGCCTCTCACCGCAAGCCACATGCCGAAGAAGCCGATGGCAGCAGAGAAAAGACAGCCCACGATGAAAGCGGCCGTGCGGAAGATGCCGGACTGCAAGAAGGTCATGACCTCTTCGCCTCCGATAACACTTTTGCCGTCTTTTGCGAGGATTGGCATCTTGTTAATTGCGGTTGAGGTGAGGAACACCACAACTGCTAACGGGACGACAATGACGCCAATCGTCCGGAACTGGCGTTTGAGGTAGGCGAGTGCGCCTTCCTGAATAGCGCCGGCAATTTCTTGCATTTTTTCGGTGCCTTGTTCTTGCTTGAGGACGCCGCGCATAAGCACGACGCCAAGTAAGAGCGCGACCACAGCAACGGCGGCGGCAAAAATCAGCCAACCCCATTCCGTGCTGGTGAGCGTGAAGGCCTGGTAGCCACCTTCGGCGGCGAGAACCTGGGTCATCTGGTCCATCCTGGTGAGGGCTCCGTGAGATGCGGAGCGGGCAAAAAACTCGCACGGGACCGGCCCGTGCGAAGCATGAACAGTACCCCGACAGCGTGCTCAGCCCCGAAATGGCAGTTTTCGGCTCAGAGACCGGAGTAAATGCACTAAAACGGGCCGCTCAGATGCTGGTCCCGGCTTGGCCCGGGACATCAACCCTCTATTGATCACCAATGGCATAGAGCTGCCCGCCGCGAGTACCTACAAAAATCCGGCCCTTCCATACGGCAGGGGTGGATTCGATACAGCCAGTGAGTTTGACGGTCCATTTCAAGGGCGGATCAATCCGTGGGTTTGAGACGTCATAAGCGTTGAGATTGCCCTGGCAATCACCCTCGATCAGAGTGTTGTCAACCACAACCGGTGAACCCCAGGTTTGCGACCCAAGGTTTTTTTGCCACACCACTGCTCCGGTGATTTGGTCGATTCCGAGAACCCGCCCGCTGTTCGTTGCGTAATAGACAATGCCGTTGGCAATGGCGGGCGTTGCCCAAATTCCCTGTTTGCCTGCAGCCTGGTCCTTCACTGACCAAACGATGGGGTTATCAGGCTTCGATGGATCAAGCTTTATCATCTGCCCGACTTCGGTGGAACGAGCATTGCGACGTTCGTACTCCGAACCGACATAAAGGAATCCGTCTTTATCGGCCACGATCGAGGCATCGGTATCGTCCCCAGTCCAGAAACGAAATGTGCGAGTTGGAGTTCCTCCGGATTTCAATGTGCTGATATCCCAGCCTTGAACAAGTCCGGCTGAATTTGCGAAGTACACGGTGTTGCCAGTGATGGCGACGGAGTTTTCAATTGAGAATTGCCGATCAGGAATCTGGGACTGCAGTTCTGCATCCCAGCTTTGCGTTTTGAAGACGACCTGCGGAGCGACTGTGACTTTCCCGGCCGCGTCGTAACCCCGATTCAGCTTGATGATGTAAAACCAACTGTTTTCGCCGCCCTCGAACATGTAATCGTCGATGATCAGTGGGGAGCTGTCCCAGTCATCATTCCAAACCTGCTGTACGCCATCTCTCGCAGAAAGTTTCCAAAGCTCGACCGGAGTGGTGCCGCGATCGGTGGCGATGATGTGAAGGTAGTTATCTCGAGATCCGCTGTAGGTCAATGGAAAGCCGTCAGGGTCGGTAGTTACCGTTCCTTTAATAATGTCGCCAGTCTTGAACGGACTTATGACGTCGGCGCCGGTGATGTAATCAATCCAATGAACGGCGTAGTCATATGCTCCGAACGAAACGATTGTTTTGCCATTTGTTTCATAAACATTTGGTTGACCAGTCCACCCGGTTCCGCACCAGGTTGACGTGCCCGAACCGTCAGTGGAGCTTCCGCACATGCCTCCGCTTTTTGGATATGACCAAAGAATTTTTGGTGCGTTAGGCACTGGGCCCATTCCGTAGTACGAACGAGTCGGGTTCCCGCGGAACGTGAGTATGCCCGGAACTTTGGCACTCCACATCGTCTCGGAAGACTTTGGATTTACCCAGCCGTTGTAGGGCGCCTCTGTTGTGGTTGTCGTTCCTTTCGCTGTGGAATCCGTTGTGTCGGACGATGCATTCCCGGCATCGGTAGGAGTGGAGTCAGCGCCTCGGGTCACGATCATGAGACCACCAACGATGACTACAACCGCAACCACAGCAGCAGCAAACACTCGCCAGGGGGTTTTTGGCACCGATTTAGCGTGCTTCATGGCGACACCCGATTCAGAGAAGGGGAAACGCCGACCGGTCAGCCGGCGCTGCCCTCGGCCACCAATCGCTCGAGCACGAGGTCGGGGTTGTCGGCCTCGAGGCGCTCGAGCCAAAACTGGCTTTCGAACAACGCCATGAGCGTACCGTCGGCCCTCTCGAGAATCCGGACACCCCGCATCCCCTGCAACTTGGATGCACTTTCGCGCTCAGTGCGGCGAGCCACCTTGTAGTTGGTTGGCGATAACTCGACCGGTGCTCCGAACTCGTTTTCGAGCCGGTAAACGGCAACATCGAACTGCATGGGTCCCACCGCAGCAAGCACGGGCGCTGAATCACCTTGATCGATATCGCGCAGAACCTGAACGACACCTTCTTCATCGAGTTGGGCAATGCCGCGTCGAAATTGTTTATAACGACCGGTGTCCTTGACTCGAGCGACCGAGAAGTACTCAGGAGCGAAACTAGGAATGGCGGGGAACTGAACGGGGGTATTGAGCCAAAGTGTGTCGCCCACACGAACATCGGTTGCATTCACAAGGCCAACAACATCGCCGGGAAACGCTTCATCGATTGTTTCACGTTCCGAACCGAACACCTGATGTGCGTACTTCGTTGCGAATGGCTTTCCGGTAGTGCCATGAGTGATGACCATGCCGCGCTCGAACTTGCCAGAGCACACGCGAAGAAACGCGATGCGATCACGGTGGGATGGGTCCATATTTGCTTGCACCTTAAAAACAAAACCCGAGAAGGGGTCATCCAGGTGGCGGATGGCGCCCTCAGCGTCTGGTCGGGAACTGGGTGAAGGTACGAGGTCGATAATCGCATCAAGGAGTTTGCGCACGCCAAAATTCGTGAGTGCGGAACCAAAGAATGTCGGGGTGGATTGCGCTCCGACAAAAAGTTCAACGTCGAGATCGGCACCGACCTCATCAAGCAACGTGATGCCGTCAAGAGCGGCCTGCCAGGCCTCACCTTCATCGATTTTTGCTTGAGCCGGTTCGATAACTTCTTCAGGGGCTTCGGTTGCGCCACGCGCCACGCGGGTAAAGCGGGTGAACAACCCGTCACGTCGATCGATGACGCCGCGAAAGTCGCCGGCAATACCGACCGGCCATGTCACCGGAGTCACTACGAGTCCGATTTGTTGTTCGATCTCGTCAATGAGTTCAAGCGGGTCAAGGCCGGGGCGATCCCATTTGTTGATGAATGTGATGAGTGGCATCTCGCGTTGACGACACACATCGAACAACTTGAGCGTTTGCGGCTCAATACCTTTGGCTGCGTCAAGAACCATGACGGCGGCATCGGCAGCGGCCAGCACCCGGTACGTATCTTCCGAGAAATCACGATGGCCGGGGGTGTCAAGCAGGTTGATGACGCAATCGCGATAGGGAAACTGGAGCACTGTCGAGGTAATGGAGATGCCACGTTGCTGTTCGAGGGCCATCCAGTCAGATGTGGCTGACCGCCGGCCAGAGTGGGCTTTCACTGCACCGGCTTCGCTACTTAGAGCGCCGCCATAGAGAAGAAACTTCTCTGTCAGCGTGGTCTTGCCTGCATCAGGATGGCTGATGATGGCGAAGGTGCGACGGCGCGAGGCCTCGGCTGACGGAGTGGACATCGTTCGGAGGGTAGCGGTCAGGAGGCCGAAGCCGAACAGGTTGGGCAGATGCCAATGAGATCGAGACGATGGTGTTCGATTTGAAAACCATGGCTAAGGGCCACCAAAGCGGAGAACGCCATGACCCCATCTTCGAGCTCGATAGGCACATCGATATCGGTTACCGATCCGCAACGCTCGCAAATCAGATGATGGTGATGGCCGGTCAGATCCTCAGCGAGCTCATAACGAGCCGTATCGTCAGCAGTGACAAGCCGTAAAACGACGCCGGCGTCTTCGAGGACTGAAAGATTCCGGTATGCAGAACTCTGAGCCATGCCTGGGGTGACATCAATGAGTTCGACCACGGTGACGGGTCGATCGGCGGCGCTCAATGCGTCAATGAGCGCGCGACGGTTTGCGGTGTAGCGCTGGCCGTCGCGCCGAAGGCGTTCGTCGGCGGTGTCGTGAACGTCGATATGCGGCGTGTTCATGGTCTTGTCAGTCTACGGCGAGAGTGAATTCAGGTCATCAGCGTCGTAGCCCTAGGCTCGCAAACGTGCCAAGTTCAGACCAAACACGTGAATTCCCGGGGGCGAAGGGCCCCGATCGCACGGGCTCTGTTGAGAGCAGCGGTCTGCGCCTTGCCGTGAACGAATGGGGCGAGCCCGACGCACCGATCCTTGCCATGGTGCACGGTGGGTTTGATTTTTCCCGCACCTTTGACGTGTTCGCCCCGCTGATTGCCGACGGCGGATGGCGTGTCATCGCTTGGGATGCCCGTGGCCATGGCGACTCTGATCATGCCCACATGTACGGGTGGTCGGCCGATGTGCGCGATCACCTTGCGGTGATTCAATCTCTAAGTAGTGATCCGATCGTACTGCTCGGTCATTCCAAAGGTGGCGGGCAACTTCTTGACTTGCTCGACGGTCGACCGTCGCTGGCCCGAGCCTTCGTGAATCTCGACGGACTTCCCTCCCAGTTTTCTTCGCCGGATGTCAATGACCGTGAGCGCCGACGAATGCGGCGCGCCGATCTTGCTGCCGGCCTTGATCGTCGGCGTCGCCGTAACGAACTCACCCGTCGACCTGACTCCATCGAAGGATTAGCCGAGCGGCGGCAACCGATGAATCCGCGGTTATCTCGCGAATGGCTTGAGTATCTCGTAACTGTCGGTGCTCGTCATGACGCCAAGGGCTGGCGCTGGAAAATTGATCCCGTCTTACATCTAGGCGGTTTTGGTCCGTGGCGTCCGGGTTGGTCAATGGATCATCTCGCTGCACTTGAGATGCCATTCCTCGGTGTGCTCTCTGGAGTGCAAGACGATCCGATGGGTTGGAAGAGTCGGCGCGCTGACATTGCACCGTTCCTTCCGCCCGGCGGACGCCTCGAGTTCTATGAAGCTATTGGGCACTTCCTTCACATCGAGCAGCCACAGTTCATCGCTGATCTCGTACTCGAATTTTTGGAGCCCCTGCGATGATGCGCACTACAGAATTTTTGCCGAGTGGATCACTGAAACTCGCGCTTCATACCTTGGCCGAAGGGGAAGGCCGCCCACTGCTGTTGCTTCATGGTCTAGGTGAACAATCGCCAACGAGCCGACCCTCCTGGACCAACGTCTGGAATGGCCCGGTACTCGCGTTGGATTTCACTGGGCATGGTCAATCGGATATTCCTGTAAGTGGCGGGTACACGCCTGAGGGGTTGATATCTGATGTCGATGCCGTGCTGGCCCACCGCGGGCCCGTGACGATTGTTGGGCGAGGTTTCGGCGCCTGGATTGGATTACTGATTGCCGGCGCACGCACCCCGCTTGTTCATGGGGTAGTGCTTTTCGACGGATCGGGAATCGTTGGCGGCGGGGCACAGCCACCAACCCCTTACGTGAATGTGCTGCCGGCATCAGGAGTGAGGACTCCTGACCCGTATGCACTTCTCGAACTCAGTCGAGATCCGCGGCCGGCTGATTACGCCCTCGACTACGTGCGGTTTGTGCTTGAAGATTCCGAGATCGAACACCCAATCGTGGTGAGCGCTCGAATTCGTCCCGATTGGTTAACCGCAGTGGCCGCCGATATCGGTGTTATCGAACTGCCGCTAGAACAAGCAATAGCATCATTTGCGTAACTCTCATCGGGTTGCAGTGGCGGCGACTGTCATCTACTAGTAGTCGCGGTCACCGACGTAGATCGCAAGTTCGACGAGCGACGTTTGCGCCTCGGCAGTGATCTCGGCGTTATCGAGAGCAGCGATGGCGGCCGAGGTGAGGGAGCGAATGCTTGTTTCGACCTCGGCTAAGGCACCCGTTTCACCAAAAATAGTTTGTATCTCAAAGATTTCGTCGAGCCGGATGTCGGGAGAACCTACGCGACCGAGCGTGGTGCGTTGTTTCTTGGTGGCTCTGTCGCGAGCGATGGCGAGCATTGGCGTTGGTTTTCCTTCGCGGAGGTCATCGCCCACCGGCTTTCCGGTTCGATTGCTGTCACCGAATGTTCCAAGAATGTCATCGCGCAATTGAAAAGCTTCGCCTAAGGGTTCGCCAAAAAGCGAAAGCGGCACCTCAAGCTCATCAAGTCGGTCGGCGAGGGCTGCCCCAATGTGAAGCGGTCGTTCGATCGTGTACTTGCCTGACTTGTAATGAACAATGCGCCGTGCCGTTTGAAGGTCAACATCGCCTCGGGCCGCGCCTAGTACATCAAGAAATTGACCGATATTTAATTCGATTTTGAGCTCATTCCAGATTCGGAATGCCGCCTCGGGAGCGCCGGTCATTAAGCGATCGGCATAGACCTCAGCGAGGTCGCCCACAAGTATGGCCACGCCCTCACCAAAGCGACGGGACTCCCCGCCCCATTGGGCCGCTTCATGGTCAGCCTCAAAAGAGAGATGCACTGTTGGTTGGCCCCGACGAGTGGAGGAACCATCCATAACGTCATCGTGCACAAGGGCGAAGGCGTGGAGAAGTTCAAACGCGGCGCCAGCATCGACCACTCGCTCGTCAGCGGGGTCGCCCCCGGCACCGAGAAAAGCCCAGTGGCAGAAAGCGGGGCGCAATCGCTTGCCGCCAGTGAGAACAAAGTCGCTCAAAACTCGCATCGGAGCGTCGAGGTCGGCATCAACGGCCACCCAGCGGTCTTGCTCATGCTGCAGAATCGATCGTAAGCGCGCCTCAACCGGACCAGCGACAGAGGCAATCGCTGCTGGTGTGTCGGTGGGAGAAGGAGCACTCACTCGTCAGTCGTCCTCATTGTCTGCATTGAGGGCATCGAGGTCGGCCACGATTCGGGTGACCTCTACTTGAGCGTTTTCAAGTCGTCCGCGACACACTTCGATGAGATCGGCTGCACGGCGAACCTGTTCAGCCAAGTGATCAACGTCAACGTCGTCAGCTTCAAGTTCGGTGAGGATGGATTCGAGCTCGGTAACGGCCTCTGCGTAACCGAGCGAATCAGCGGGCTTCGATTTTGTGGCCATGGTGTCTCTCAATCGATTGCGGTTGCGGTGCTGGTGACGGTGCCATCAGTCAGGGTGATCATAAGGGTGTCGCCGACAGCGACATCGGCGCTCGTCCGGACAATGGTTCCAGTGGAGGTGCGTGTAATCGACCACCCCCGGGCCAAAGTGCGAACAGGGTCAACGGCGCTGAGTCGTGCAGCAAAAAGATCGAGATCCTGCCTTTCGGATCTGAGGCTGGTTTCTGCCGATCGACTGAGCCGTGATGTTGTCGCAGAGATGCGGTGGCGTTCAACGGTGAGAAGGGTGCGGGCACCGAGAGCAGCCTGTTGAGCACAACGAGCCAGACGCTCACGTTCGAATTCGAGTGCAGTTGACACGATCTCAGCAATATCCCCCCATGCTCGTTCACCTCTACTCACAACCTCAAAGGAGAGGGCAACAAGGGATTCGGCGCAGGCTGTGGGCGTTTTGCTGGCGCTAAAAGCAACGACATCAGCAACGCTGGTATCGATCTCATGTCCGATGCCGGTGAACACTGGAACCGTTGATGTTGCGATTGTTCGAGCAACGAGTTCATGATCGAAAACGGCGAGATCGAGCCGTGATCCACCACCACGAACAAGGGCAATGACATCAACCTGATTTCTTTGTGCTGTGCGCAGAGCCGCCGCAATGTTGCGTTCGGCTCCGGCCCCTTGCACTTTGGAATCAATGAATTGGACCTGCCAGGGAAGTCCACTTTCGACGAGCGAATGCATGAAGTCAGCCTGAGCTGCACTTTCGTCGGCAGTAATCAAAGCGACGCGCAACGGCATTTCAGGAAGAGAGAGCATTCGGTTTTTATCGATCAGATTTTCCGACCGGAGAACCGCTAAAACTCGCTCGCGTTCTGATTCAAGGGCTTGAAGGGTGAACGCCGGGTCGATGTCCTGCATCGACAGTTGAAGGCGTCCACCGGCCAGCCACAATTCAAGCGGTCCGTGAATGCGGACTTTGACTCCTTCTTCGAGGCGAACGGTGCCGGCTGATTGCAGTTTCTGCTCGACTTTGGTCCGAGCACGACTCCAGAGGGCAACAGGCACCTTGGCCACGACTGCGCCTTTTGCGTCACGATCAACGAGATCAAAATAGAAATGACCACGGGAATCACGGGGGCCCGAGAGTTCGCCGTCGACCCAGATTGGGCCTTTGAGGCGATCTTTGATCGCTTCAGCAGTGGCTGTCATAAGTTCAGTGACTGTGTAAGTCGCACCCGTCATAGCCGGCACGGTAGCGGGCAAACACACTCGTAGAGTGAGGTCATGAAAACCCTTCGATCGACAGCGCCCGTTTGGCAATCAATCGGAGTAGCCCTTGTGCTGTCGGCCAGTCTCACTCTTGCTGCCTGTGGCTCGTCGAGCACATCTTCTTCATCTTCTTCGTCTTCCTCTCAATTGGCATCACCAGCAACTAGCGCTAGTGAATCGACATCTATTCCGACCTCAGCGCTGCCGGCGCCCACAACCATTCCGGCCACGCAGAAAGGGACGTGCTCGGCGCTCGCTGCTGCGTTGACACTGGACGAGTTGCAACCGAAGAACTCGGGCAATTGGAATGCTGAGCGGCAGCGAATTTTGGTCGATGCTGCGAGCAATGTAGGGCTCTATGCGGCAGCTCAGGGGGGCGCACCCGCAGAGATCAAAGGATCTGTGAAAAGTCTCGAGAACTATGCAACAAAAGTGGGCGAGATAGTTGCCGAATCCTCAAGCGCCGACTCGGCGGTTGCAGAGATCAGTAGGTCGTCTCAACTTGCTGCAGCCACTCCCGCTGCAGCAATCGTCACGACATGGAAACAGAAAAACTGCTGAAGCAGGCGCAGAGTTTCTTTACTCTTGAACGAGTTCGATCAATGTTCCTAGTGCGTCTTTGGGGTGGATGAACGCAACGGTGGTCCCACGTGAACCCGGTCGTGGTGTCTCGTCGAGCACACGAAAGCCTTGGGCTTTGACGGCGTCGAGCGCCTCGGCGCAGTTGGCAACGCGATATCCGACATGATGAATTCCAGGTCCGCCGCGAGTGGTGAGCCACTTCGCCACTGTGGAATCTTCTCGAGTGGGAGTGAGAAGTTGTACGTAGCTTTCAGCCACCTTCAGGAGCGCTTCTTCGACTCCGTCACTTTCGACGATTTCGCGATGGTCGACTACGGCGCCGAAAGTCTCTCGGTAGTAGTCGATCGCTGCGCCCAAATCAGGAACAGCGATTGCGATGTGGTCAATTTCGGTGAGGAGCGGCTTTTGGGATGATGCTGCTTCGCTCATGTGAACTCCTGATTGTTCTTCGCCGGGACGGCGAGCGGTGATAGCCATTGGTGCGGTCCTTTGCTTCCCTCGCGTTAGGCGCCGTGACGGCGGAATGCGGTGATGCGATCTTCGCCGATTTCGGCGCGAAACGCGGGGTCGTCGATACCAAGGCCCTCTGCAGGCGCAAGACAAAGCACGCCGATTTTCCCCTCGTGAAGGTTCTTATGAACCTGGTATGCCGCTTCACCGGCCTGTTCGAGCGGGTAGACGGCCGACAAGATCGGCTGAATTTTTCCCTCGCAGACGAGCTGGTTTGCCGCCCATGCCTCGGCGTAGTTAGCGAAATGAGTACTGATGATTTTCTTGAGCTTCATCCAAAGATGGCGATTGTCGTACTCGATCATGAAGCCGCTGGTAGCTGCACAGGTCACGATCGTTCCACCACGACCGGCGACGTAAACCGAAGCGCCGAAGGTTTGGCGTCCAGGATGTTCAAACACGATGTCGACATCGCGACCGATCATCGATCGGATGTCTTTCCCTAGGCGACGCCATTCCGACTCGTCCTGGGTGTGTTCGTCGGCCCAAAATTTATAGTTGGCCTCGCGTCGGTCGATGACATGTTCAACGCCGAGGTCGTGAAGAAGTTCAACTTTTTCGGGAGAGGAAACAACGCCAACGGGTGTTCCGCCACCGTTAAGCACGTACTGCACGGCGTATCCACCCAGACCACCCGATGCGCCCCACACGAGAACCGCATCACCTTGTTTCATTTGAACGGCATTTTTGCTAACGAGCATTCGGTAACTGGTTGAATTGCAGAGAGCATTGACTGCGGATTCTTCCCAGGAAAGATGCGCCGGTTTCGGCATCAATTGATTGGCTTTCACCACTGCGAGTTCAGCAAGACCGCCATAATTTGTTTCGAATCCCCAGATGCGTTGGTTATCACCAAGCATTGAGTCATTGTGGCTTGATGAATCTTGATCGTCGACGTAGTTGCAATGGGCGACGACTTTGTCGCCCACCTTCCACTTGCGTACCGCGCTTCCGACACGAAGAACAACACCCGATGCATCGGAGCCGACAGCGTGGAACGGCTGATCGTGCCGCGCCCCCCAGTAACTTTCTTTGCCAAGACGTTTCAAGAGCCCGAAGGTAGAGACGGGCTCAAAAATGGCAGACCACACCGTATTGAAATTCATCGAACTTGCCATCACCGCAATAACAGCCTCGTCAGGGGCGAGTTCAGGAAGAGCGATCTCTTGAAGGTGCAGCGCCTGTCGGGGGTCTTTGTCCTCAGATTTCATGCCCTCGAACATCGTCTGCTCAGAGGCAAGGACCACAGTGGCCTTGTACGACTCAGGCAGGGCGATGGCTTCGAGTTCCTTGCCCGGGGCCCCTTCAATGATGGCGTCGATAATCTGCTTCATGGGTGGGCACGTTACCGGTTCAGCGACTGTCCCGGCCATGGGTTGGGCCGTTATCGGTCATGATGTGGCTTCAGTTACCGACGGGTAGTGTTCGCCTCCGGGACATCGCCGTCCCCCCAGTTGAACGTCTGTCTGAGTCGATGGCTGGGAACGATTCCTCTTGGAGGTTCAGACATGGCTGGATCGGTCATTCTCTCTGGCGCTCGTACGCCAATCGGCAAACTTTCTGGCGCATTAGCTGGGTTCGAAGCGACGGATCTCGGAGCAATTGCTATCCGCGCTGCTTTGCAGCGCGCCGGGCTCACGCCCGAGCAAGTTGATTATGTGTTTATGGGTCAGGTACTGCTCGGCGGTGCCGGACAGATGACCGCGCGTCAAGCCTCGACCAAGGCTGGCATTCCGATGTCAGCACCCTCGACCACCGTTAACAAGGTGTGTCTTTCTGGCCTGAATGCAATCCATCTCGCCGATCTCTACATTCAGTCTGGCGAAGCCGACATCGTTGTTGCTGGCGGCATGGAGTCGATGACGAACGCTCCCTACCTCATGCCGGGCGCTCGCGCCGGTTTGCGCATGGGCGACGGCAAGGTTGTCGACTCAATGATGTTCGACGGTTTGTTCTGCGCCATTGATCAAATGGCGATGGGCGCAGGTACAGAAAAGTACGCAGCTACCGCTGGCCTCAGTCGTGAATCCCAAGACGCCGTCGCAGCGCTCTCTCATGCTCGTGCAGTGAAGGCACAGGCCGACGGATTGTTCAATGACGAGATTGTCAAGGTTGAAATTCCTCAGCGCAAGGGCGACCCCAAGTTGTTCTCAGAAGATGAAGGCGTTCGCGCCGAATCCACGTACGAGTCGCTGAGTGGTCTTCGGCCCGCCTTCGATAAGGCCGGCAACATCACAGCGGGGAATGCGTCGCAGATCTCCGACGGCGGTGCGGCCGTTATCGTTGCATCTGAAGCAGCCGCCGAACGTCTCGGCATCAAGCCCTTGGGACGCATCATTGGTTACGGCCAAGTTGCCGGTCCCGATGCTTCTCTCCTTGATCAGCCGGCTAACGCGATCATGAACGCTCTCGAGCGCGTTGGTATGACCGTGGGCGATCTTGACCTTTTCGAACTCAACGAAGCATTTGCTGCGGTTGGGGTTGCATCAATGGCCACACTCGGAATTACCGATGCCATTACCAATGTCAACGGCGGGGCGATTGCTCTTGGTCATCCCATTGGCATGTCAGGCACGCGAGTTGCGCTGCATCTGCTGATGGAACTCAATCGTCGTGGTGGCGGCAAGGGCGCAGCAGCGCTTTGCGGCGGCGGCGGTCAGGGCGACGCCATCCTCCTCGAAACAATCTGAACTAGTCGACGTCTCGGCGCCCCTCGAGGGCGCGACCGAGCGTGAGCTCGTCTGCGTACTCGAGGTCGCCTCCGACAGGAAGTCCGCTGGCAATTCTCGTGACACGAATGCCGAGAGGTTTAAGTAAGCGCCCCAAATACATTGCGGTGGCTTCACCTTCGATGTTTGGGTTTGTGCAGAGAATGACTTCTTGTATGTTTTCGGGGTCGATTCGGTTGAGGAGTTCTTTGACCCGCAATTGATCCGGGCCAATGCCTTCAATGGGACTGATAGCGCCCTGGAGAACGTGGTAGCGACCTCGATATTCACCCGTCTTTTCAACGGCAACAATATCGCGAGGTTCCTCAACTACACATACCACGTTCTGTTCGCGCCTGGTGTCGCTACAAATGCCGCAGGCTTCACCCTCGGACACGTTGAAACACGTAGTACAAAAACTCACGCGCTCTTTTACGACCACGATTGCATTCGCAAGGCGAACGGCATCATCAGTCGAGAGTTTGAGGAGATGAAACGCAATTCGCTGCGCAGACTTGGGGCCAACACCGGGGAGACGTCCTAGCTCATCAATGAGGTCTTGAACGGGGCCGGCGTACACGCTCACGCGCGCTCTCCGGGATTTGGTGTGTCGATCTCAATGATGTTGTCGGTTGCACCGAAGAGCCCAAGCGCCTCGAGGTCGGCAAGACCACCGAGAGAGCCAAGGTCGGGCATGGCGGCATTTTGAAACGGGCCCAGTATCTCTTGTTGCATTGCATCGATCTGAGCAAGCGCATCGTGAAATGCGGCCAACACGAGATCCTCAAGCATGGGGATATCTGAAGGATTCGCCGCTTCTGGAGCAATTGAGACACTGAGAACCTGAAGACCGCCAGTGACGCAGATGGCGACTGCTCCGCCACCGGCACGCCCAATGAATTCACGAGTTGCAGCATCAGCGCGTGCATCCTCGAATTGCTGCTGCATAGCCATTGCTTGGCTCAACATTGTGCCAAGGTCAAACTGATCAGACATATGGACTTCCAAGGGGGCAGAGGGACAAGGGACTTAACTCTCGTCGACGAGTTCGGCACCGGGGAACATCACAGAGATACGGTCGGCACCCGAAGTGGTTGCACCTTTTGCATTAGTGAGGTCATCGAGGTCGATTGAATGATCGATGGGGTTCTCGTCGGTTGCTGCACGGCGGGCTGCGGCAATAGTTCGAGGTGCCGATGGGTCGGGGCCTGATCCGTCCACGACGAGTCGTATGGCCACGGGTGCGCCGAAATGCGCAGATAACGCCGCTTCAACCTCGGGTCGAAGTTCTTCGCACCGGTTGGCGTGCGGTTCGTTCGGAAGACCAAAAATGGCGACTCCATCAACCACGTCGACCCAATGACCAGCAGAGAATCGGGCTTTGGATCGTTGCGGAAGCAAAGGCAACAACGTGTCGCTCCAGAGTCTTGTCAGGTCGACAAGCGCCGGGGCCGTTCCGCCCGCAGCATTCGATGTAGTGGGCGGAGGCGCGGGTGCGGCCGCTGGCGGTATCGACTCCGCTGTGTCGGCCGGTGTGGTCGTGGGGGCCGCGCTCTGATCGGGAGGTGATGTGACTCGCTCAGTAGCGGGAGCAGTTTGGGATGAAGCCGAGCTCGGCCTTGCGGGGCGTTCCGGTCGAGTCGGCGCCGAGCCAGCGGAACCACGGTTTGGTGGGCGAGCGGGGCGAGCGGCTTCGTCGCCGGGAGCTCGGCGGCGAAGTTGGTCACGAGCTACATCAGCGGGGCGGCTCCCGGGGCGAGGCATAGGGCTGGAATCGGCCAACTCGTCGGTATCTTCGACGATGGGTGGTGGCAGCGAGGTAGGCCGGGCGGGGCCAGGAGCGGTTTTGCCGGGACTGACTGCGGCAACAACGCCATCGCGTTCAAGGCGAGAGATTCGATCGGCTAGCGAGGAAAGTGAAACATCGGCATCGTCACGAGTGAGGCGAACGAGGGCAACCTCAAGCGGGATCCGGGGGTCAAGAGCATCCTGAATGCCAACGAATGCTTCGCCGAGTGATTCAAGTGCGCGAGTTGCCCCGGCCGGTCCGAGACGACGGCTCTGTTCCGTAGCGCGGGCGCGGTCAGTGTCGGTTAAGCGCGAAAGGTCGGCGCCCACAGAAGCCAAGAACACGTCGCGCAGTCGGGCGATAAGCGCTTCCCCGAGTACTCGAGGGTTGCGACCGCGAGACAGAGCGCCTTCGACAGCGATCAGCGCTCTTCCTGTGTCGCGCTCGCACAATGCTTCGACAAGTTCATCGACGGAATCTTCAGAATCGGGAATGCCGCCAGCAGCGACAACGCGATCGAGTGCCGAAAGTGTGTCGCGCGCGGATCCGGCGCCAACACGCAACACATAGGCGCGGCCCTCGGGCGAAAGTTCAAGACCAGCGTCGGCGACGACGTGGTCGACAAGACCTTCGAGGTCAGCGGCGGAAAGCAGATGCACTTCAAAGTGTTGAGTGCGGCTACGAATAGTGGCGAGCACTTTCTGGGGGTCGGTGGTGGCCAACACGAAGATGACATGCGACGGTGGCTCTTCGAGTGTCTTCAGCAGTGCATTCGACGCCGCTGTCGAGAGCATGTGGACTTCATCGAGGATGTACACCTTGTAACGACCAGGTGTTGCCAGCGAGGCGCTCGAAATCAGATCACGAATCGCGTCGACTCCGTTATTGGATGCGGCGTCAAGTTCATGGACATCGAAACTGGTGCCCGCATCGATCGAAAGGCATGAATCGCATACGCAGCATGGTTCGCCTTCGATGGGATTCTCGCAGTTGAGAACCTTGGCCAAAATCCGAGCGGTTGAGGTCTTGCCGGTGCCCCGAGGACCAGAGAAGAGGTAGGCATGACCGAGACGGTCCTCGGTAACGGCATTGCGCAGAGCGGTCACGAGATGCTCTTGGCCGCGCACTTCGCAAAAGCGACTCGGGCGGTAACGGCGGTAGAGCGACTGGTAGGACATCGGGGCGAGCCTACCGATCGGCTGGGGTAGGTACCTCCCGGTTCGATGAGGCCAATCTGAACCTTGGACGCAGAAAGACCCGCTTCCCCGTGTGACGGTCAGGCGACCTGCGGCACACCGGTTATCCCGTTGAGAGCTGCTGCCTTCCGGCCCTGACTCGATTCGCGGGTTCCGATTGCACAGGACCCGACCGCCACACGCGAAAGCGGGTCAGAAGGAACGATACTCTGTCTTCTCGGAACACCGTCTGGCACATACGGACGGTCACCTGGAGGGGTGCGAGAGCGGCCGAATCGGCACGCTTGGAAAGCGTGTGTGGGGAAACTCACCGTGGGTTCGAATCCCACTCCCTCCGCCAGCAAGTGCCGCGAAGAGTGAACCGTGATCGGAGCCGAAATGGGAGTTGCAGACGACACCCCTCATCCCTCCGGTCACGAACTCTCCGATTTTGAACTGATGGGAGTAGCGCTCGAGGAAGCTCATCTAGCTGCCGAGGAGGGTGAGGTGCCCATTGGCGCAGTAGTCGTCCTCGACGGGATGATCATTGCTCGTCGCCACAATCAACGCGAGCAAACTCAAGATCCCACCGCCCATGCAGAGTTGCTCGCAGTGCGAGACGCTGCCGCCGCAGTCGGATCGTGGCGCCTTGATCACGCAACTGTTGTGGTCACGCTTGAACCGTGTGCAATGTGTGCCGGCTTGATGGTCAACGCTCGTGTGGGTCGCGTGGTGTTTGGGGCGAGAAGTTACGAGAGCGGTGCATGCGGCTCGTTGTATCAATTGGGGAGTGATCCTCGCCTCAACCACGAGTTCGAGACAAAGTCCGATGTTCGAGCTGAGGAATGCAGTCAACTGCTCTCTGATTACTTCGCCAACCTGCGCTGAGCAGTGATCGCGTTGGCTCCTCTTGAAGAAGGGCCACTAGTGTCACTGACGGAAAGTTGCCAGAGCGGACGAATGGGGCGGCCTCGAAAGCCGTTGTGGCCTTCGGGTCACCGAGGGTTCGAATCCCTCACTTTCCGCCACCAACACCGACGCCTTCAGGGCGTCGGTGGCGCGTTAAATGTCTAGCTTTGGCTGCGCCGCCGTAACCTAATCCCATCATGATGCCCAGCTCGCTTCACTCAATGATGGCCGGAAACCGCGATGCGGTCGCAAACGCAAAGATTGGGCGGCGTACGGTCCTTCGGGTGCTTTCCTATGCCCGCCCATATCGCTTAGCGATCATCGCATTCCTTATCGTTATTGTGATCCAAGCAATGCTGGGCCTTGCCCCTGCTTTGCTTTTTCGACAGATCATCGACAACGCCATTCCCGAAGGAAACCGTGGATTACTCCACGTACTAGCGGCAGTCGTGATTGCGGCGGCAGTGTTCTCCTCTGCCATGTCATTTTTTGAGCGCCTTTATTCCTCACGTATCGGTGAAGGCTTGATCTACGACCTGCGCGTGAAACTGTTTGATCATGTTTCGGCGATGCCGATTGGGTTTTTTACTCGTACCCAAACCGGCGCCTTGATGAGCCGATTAAATAACGATGTCATTGGAGCGCAGCGAGCGATCACGACAACTCTTGGTTCGGTTGTCTCTAACGTAATCGTGCTCGTTACCACGTTAATTGCAATGTTTTATTTGGAATGGCGACTCACGTTTATTGGCATTCTAGTTTTGCCGGTGTTCATCATCCCGGCCAAGCGAGTCGGTCGGCGTCTTTCAACAATCACTCGGCGGGGCTTTGATCTCAATGCAGTAATGAATACGCAAATGACCGAAAGATTCAATGTCTCTGGCGCGCTTCTTGTGAAGTTGTTCGGAAGTCGTAAACGTGAAAGCAGAGAATTCTCTGACCGGGCTGCTGAGGTTCGTGATATCGGTATTAAGAGCGCAATGTACAGCCGTACGTTTCTCATTGCGCTTGCCCTAGTTGGTGCAATCGGTACAGCGCTCGTGTACTGGGTAGGCGGTCAGCTCGTAATCTCCGACGCCATCACTCTTGGAACGCTCGTTGCTTTGGCGGCCCTAGTGACACGCATCTACGAACCTCTCACTGCGCTCTCGAGCGCTCGCGTCGACATCATGACCGCACTTGTTTCTTTTGATCGGGTGTTTGAAGTCCTTGATCTTCGCAATTCGCTTGATGACAAAGAAGATGCAATCGATCTTCCTGCTTCACAAGGAGCAATTGAATTCGATCACGTCACGTTCCGCTATCCATCCGGTTCTGAAGAGTCACTCGCTTCACTTGAAATTGGTCTTAGCGGTTCAGTTGATGATGGCCCCGGTACTGAAGTACTGCACGACGTGTCCGCTTCGATTCTTCCTGGGCAGTTGATTGCTCTCGTTGGCCCGTCGGGTGCGGGCAAGACGACGATGAGTTCGTTGGTACCGCGCCTCTACGATGTCACCGAAGGCGCCGTCCGTATTGACGGTCACGATGTTCGTGATCTCACCCTTGATTCCGTGCGCGGAGCGGTGGGCGTTGTTTCTCAGGACCCACATCTGTTCCACGACACTGTGGCCGAAAATCTTCGCTATGCCCGCCCCGATGCCACCGACGCAGAGATCGTCGCTGCGTGCAAGGCGGCGCAGATTCACGACGTGATCGCTGCTCTGCCCGGTGGATACAACACCGTCGTAGGTGAGCGCGGCCATCGGCTTTCGGGCGGCGAAAAGCAACGCGTGGCTATAGCTCGTGTCCTCGTCAAGTCGCCAGCGATCGTGATACTCGATGAGGCAACAAGCCACCTTGATTCCGAAAATGAGTCGTTAGTGCAACAGGCGTTGGCGACGGCGCTTGCCGGTCGCACGGCCTTAGTTGTGGCTCATCGACTTTCAACTATTACTGGTGCCGATCAGATCCTTGTTCTCGACTCAGGCCGAATTGTTGAACGCGGCCGTCACGAGGAGCTGCTTGCTGCTGATGGTTTATACGCCGATCTCTATCGCACGTTGGTACGGCAGGATCTTGAAGGTATTGAGGCCTGAGTTGTTAATCGTTTGCGAGAAGTTCTCGTAAGCGGGGGAGCACCTCGGATCCGAGTGCAGCGATTTGCTCGCGTGCCGCGGTCGCAGCGATGCCAGGGGCATGGATTCGCAGGTTGAGGCACGTGGAATTGGTTGTTCGCATTGCGTCGGCGAGTTCGGCGGCCAGTGATGCAGCGTTATCGCTGCAGATCCAACCGTTGTTGCGCCAATGCGAAAGTGCTTCCGCCGGCGAGTAACTCTGATACACCTCAAACTGTGCTTCAAACGCCTCTTTGGGCGGTGAACCCAACCACACGCGGCGGATCAAAATGCGTGGGGCTTGGCCACCGGCTTCGATGTAGGCATCGGAGAGTGTTCGCAGTCGATCAGGATTGCTGCCACCATCAAAAATGATTCCGGCGCCTGCATTGGCGGCGCGCCGAACCGCAGCACTGCTCATTGCTGTGCTGATGACGGGAATCGATCGATCGGTGAGTTCGCGCAATGCCCTATCCCCACTGAGTACACCAAGTTCGCGACCAGCCAGCATCGCAACGAGACAAGGAAGATCCCGCTTAAAAACATCGACCGCAGAGTTTTGATCGATTTCCATGGCCTCAAAATCGAGAGGCAACGAACCCGAGCCAACACCGATTCCGACGCGACCAGGGAAACGCGCATCGAGCCAAGCAACTTCCTCGGCCAGCATTGCAACCGGCCGAAGCGGCAATAAAACGGGACAGGCCGCTGCCCATCCCTTCGACATCGCTGAAAGTTGGAAGCCGCTGATTTGCAACGGATTCGGGAGATAGCCGGCGAATCCGCCATGGTGTTCCGACGTCATCACCCCATCGAAGCCGTGATCAGTCGCTATGGCCGCCTGAATACATAACTGGTCAACGATATCGACCGCGGCGAGTTCGTTATGGGGATAGAGGCGAAGGGAGATCGACCCGTCAGCAAAGACGGTGGAGGCGTGGGTGCGATCGGCCATAACCGGAGATTACGGCGCATCGAATGCGGATGCTGCGGTTCATGCCGTCGTACGCTCCCTGCATGGCATCCGAGGAACTTTCCGCCACCATCGAACGGCTTTTGGCCTTTGAAGAAATTCGCCAATTGGCTTCGCACTACGCCATTGCGGTTGACTCCCGCGATCTCGACTCTCTGGTCCAACTGTTTGTTGACGACGTTCGTGTTGGTCGCGACAACCTCGGACGTGAGGCGTTGCGGGCATCGTTCGCAGACTCTTTGGCTGCAATTGGGATTTCGATGCTGAACGTTGGGACGCACGCGATCGACATTGTCGATTCCGCTCATGCAACTGGTCAGGTGTATTGCCACGGGCAGATTCAGGACGGCGATCGCTGGATACACCAATTCATTTTGTATCGAGACACCTATGAGCGGCGCGACGGCAAGTGGTACTTCGTTCGTCGAATTCATGAACTTTGGTATGGCGAGCAAGCGCCGACGTCCCCGCTCTCGATGGCACCTGCGGAATGGCCAAAGAGTCACGATGGTTTGGGCACCGTGCCTGCGACATGGCCGTCTTGGACACAATTTTGGTCATCACAAGGTTGAGAGCGTCTCTTCATCCAAGCCTTCATCGTGCTCGTTAGCGTGTGACCATGCGAGTCGCGTTTGTGACGACGATTGACCAAGACGCAATTCATGACGACGTCGACCTTCCGTTGCAGACCGCTGCCTTCGCTGATGTAGGTATCGAACTTGTTCAAGCAGCGTGGGAGGACAACTCAATCGACTGGAATGCGTTCGATCTGGTCGTGGTGCGGAGTCCGTGGAATTACGTCGATCGTCTTGACGACTTTCGCCAGTGGCTAGACGCGCGGCGACCCATGACGAGGATTCACAATCCGGTGTCGCTTATTGCATGGAACATGGACAAGCGGTATCTCGCCGATCTTGCTGCGCATGGTGTGCCTGTCGTACCCACTGCGTTTGTCCAGTCAATAGAAGAATTTCAGACGGCTATCGCATCTGCAGAGACCTCAGAAATTGTCGTAAAGCCCTCAATCTCGGCAGGAAGCCGCCTCACTGGGCGCTTTGCTTTCGACGACTTGGCGGCTGAAGAACTTGCCAATCGGATTCTTTCCGAGGGCGTAACGGTCATGGTGCAACCCTTTGCCTCGCGCATTAACGATCAAGGCGAAATCGGAACGGTTCTCTTCGACGGCGTGGTTTCCCATTCATTTCGCAAAGCTGCGCTTCTGGCCGAAGGTGGTGCGCTTGTGGGGGGCGACTATCGGGAGGAAATCACGGCAATCGTTGCGCCCGATGATGTCCTTGCCGTTGTCGAAGTTGCATCGACAGTCGCAACGTCGGTCGCTCGCGAGAGCGGTTGGCTCGCGGCCAACGAGGAACTTCTTTACGGACGCTATGACGTCGTCCACCTTGACGATGGATCACCTGCGTTGCTCGAAGCCGAACTTTTTGAGCCCTGCTTTTTCCTGCCCACGGATTGTGGGGCGCCCCGTAGATTCGTCGACGCGGTTATTCGGCGGTTGCCGAAATCGTAGAGGTCAACTGGCAAGAGTGCCGGCAAAAATCTGCCAAGCAAGTGCGCTCTTCGCGACAAGGCTGAGTACGAGGTACACCTTCTCGCCGTAGAGGTAATCGGTGAACTTGCCTTTACCTCGGTATTGCAGCCACTGATTAAGAGCGAAGCAGTTGAACAACAAAAACAGTGAAACGACGATTCCAAAAACGAAGACGGGTACCCCATCGGCATTTGCGGGAATACCATTGATCATCGTGTTGTCGGTAACTGCCGAGTAGAGCGCGATCACAATGGCAATCCACGGAATGATTCCGACAATGCAGCCAAAGATAAATGGCCACCAGTTCACGGACTCCCGATTCTGATTGACCTGTTCCATCACGAGGCCGAACAAAATCATGGCGGCGTTGACGCCAAAAATTGCAACGAGAGCATAGAAGTTGTTGATGCCATTCAGCAGGCAGATCAGCAGGATCATGATTGATGCGCTAACGGAGTATTCAATCCAACGTGCGTAGTTCACTCCGCGAAGCAGATTGCGTTCATACCAGGCCCGGATGGGGGTCACCGACGTAAGGAGATGATCGCCGGCCGCAAGAAACAAAAAGATTGCGATGGCAATTGCAAAGTTGAAGCTGAGGAAAGTCTTACTTGCAGTCGTCAGCGAACCTTCAGCACCAGGGGGTCCGGTCTGCACCGCTGCGACGATTGGAATGGCAAATGAACTGCTCAGAACGAGGATGAGGATGCCCTGCACGAGATGCAGACCTCCGACTCCGATATTCCACTTGCGGAGATTGACGAGTCGTTCTGAG
>JBBEAV010000015.1:0-127152 GCA_040882655.1 Acidimicrobiales bacterium | reverse complement strand
CATTCGCGTGGGGCTTGGTCCGCTCAAACTTCTCGCGTGCCATTACTTTCTCCTGGTGCTTTTCGTGGCGTATGCCTGTTTTGAGAACAACTGATTTGGGTACTTCGTACTCTGGGTGCTGCTGGTAGTGCAGATGGTAGATACTTTTTAGTGCGAATTTTGTCCTGCGGTTGGTGCAGATTCCCTGATGTTGCACCGAGTGGGAATCGGATTCCCGATTGGTGTCGGCGGTCGGACTTGAACCGACGACCACTCGATTATGAGCCGAGTGCTCTGACCAGCTGAGCTACGCCGACGTGAGCGCCGATCGGGCAAGAGCCCCTTCAGCACAGAGCCCCCTGACAGAATCGAACTGTCGACCTTTTCCTTACCATGGAAACGCTCTGCCGACTGAGCTAAGGGGGCGCATCGGGCAAGCCCGATAAACGAGGCATTATCTTGACACGCTCAACGAGGGATTCCCAACTCACCACCAATGGCGCCGGTACGGTGACCAGTGTGAACCTTCGTCTTGCCCGCCCCGAGGATGCTGAATCAACCCGTGAGATCTATAACTCCGAGGTCACAACCTCCACAGTGACCTTCGATCTAGTGCCCCGCTCCCTTGAGGAACAGATGGCTTGGATCGACGAGCGATCGGGGGCAATGGTGGTGGTGGTGGCCGAAATCGATGGCCACGTCGTGGGATTCGCCTCACTTTCGCCCTATCGAGACCGACCTGCCTACGCCACCACGGTTGAGGACTCGGTGTATGTCCATGCCGACTTCCGAGGTCAAGGCATTGCCCGAGCGCTTTTGGCTGAGATTCTTACTATCGCCGCCACAAGGGGTTTCCACGTTGTTATGGCCCGAATCGTTGGAGGTCACGACGCCTCGATCGGCCTCCACTCCTCTCAGGGCTTTGCCTCGGTTGGCACAGAACGCGAGGTGGGGCGCAAATTTGGCAAATGGCTCGATGTCGTCGTGATGCAACGCATGCTCTGAAGGGCACTTTCGGCGCTTTCGGGCCACTCGCGCCGCTCCGCTAAGGTCTCCCCCTTCAGGGTCGGTGCCCGAGTGGCCAAAGGGAACGGGCTGTAAACCCGTCGGTTCTGCCTTCGATGGTTCGAATCCATCCCGGCCCACCATCCGGCTCCCCGCCCATCGGGCGGGGCTGCCGGCTGGAACCCACTCAGTTCGCCTCGCTGGCGAGTAGTCATAACGAGGGAATTCATGCCGAGTTTCGATGTCGTCTCCGAGGTTGACGAACAAGAGATCCGTAACGCCGTCGATCAGGCGTCACGAGAACTCTCCACCCGCTTTGATTTCAAGAACACCAACTCCTCGATTGAGTTCAAAGACATGGCCATCGAGATGGCCTCGGCCAGCCCCGATCGGCTTTCTGCCGTTCGCCAGGTGCTTGAAGAAAAACTGGTCAAGCGGAAGGTGTCACTTAAGTCGCTTGACTACGCCAAAGTTGAAGACGCCGCCGGGGGGACGGTTCGACAAACAGTAAAGATCGTTGCCGGCATTTCCAGCGAGAAGGCTCGGGCCGTCAACAAGGCCATCAAAGAACTCGGCCTCAAAGGCGTGTCATCACAAACCCAAGGTGAACAGGTTCGCGTCACTGGCAAAAAGCGCGATGACCTTCAAGCGGTCATTGCCGGCTTAAAAGAGGTAGACCTCGAGATTCCGTTGCAGTTCGAAAACTTCCGCGAGTAACCGATCGATTGGTTACTCGTAATAGCCCGAGTGAATGTATACACACGGAATTCCTTGAGCATGAAACATGTCTGCATTACGACGATCGTCTTCAAAGGCCAGCTGTAAATCGAACCCATGAGCACGCAAATCTGTGACTGTCCGCTGTTTAAATTGCCATGCTTCTTGACCTGAGCCATCCTCGCGCATGCATAGCAAGTCCCAACGCAGATCATGGCGAGCGAGCCACGCAAGTGTTTGCGGCTGCACTCGCAATGGGCGAGCAGTGAGAAGTATGACGCGTAAATCAGACGCTAAAAGACTGAGTAACCGCGCCAGTTCGTGAATGACTTCGTCATCTCCGCAGGCCTCAAAAAATCCGTCCCAATCGTGATTCACAAGGTGATGTTGGCGATCGCTGGCATTCGACAGCACGCCATCCATGTCGAACACAACAGCTGTACCCGTTACAACGGTACCTTCGCGCCAAAACCAATTTTCAAGAGCTGCATTCACGCGCCACTCCCCGGGCCATGCAGAGCACTTTCGCGTATCGCATCGACAACACTGGGATCGGCCAGCGTTGTGGTGTCTCCAAGCGTGTTGCCGTCGGCGATGTCACGCAGCAATCGACGCATAATCTTTCCACTACGAGTTTTAGGAAGGTCAGGAACAACGATGACGCGTTTTGGTCGCGCTGTGGGTCCAATCTTCTGCGCAACATGGGCGCGCAACTCATCAACAAGCGCATCGTCCGCGGTCACTCCCCCGCGCAGAATCACATAGCCAACAATGGCTTGGCCAGTGAGGTTGTCAGCCGCGCCAACAACTGCCGCTTCCGCAACAGAGGTGTGGTCGACAAGTGCGCTTTCAACCTCGGTCGTTGAAATGCGATGGCCAGACACGTTCATGACATCGTCCACACGACCAAGTAGCCAGATGTAGCCGTCATCATCGATCTTGGCGCCATCGCCAGCGAAATAGCGACCGGGATAGCGGCTCCAGTAGGTGTCCTTGTATCGCTCGGGATCGCCCCAGATGCCGCGAAGCATCGCTGGCCACGGACGGGTGAGCGTGAGGTAACCGCCACCACGCTCGATGGGATGACCCTCTTCGTCAACCACTTCAACGCCGATACCCGGAAGGGCGGAGCACGCAGAACCCGGCTTGAGCGTTGTGACACCTGGAAGCGGCGAAATCATCTGGCCACCCGTTTCGGTCTGCCACCACGTATCGACAATCGGACAACGATTGCCACCAATGTGCTCGTTGTACCACATCCACGCTTCGGGATTAATGGACTCGCCAACCGAACCGAGCAGACGCAATGACGAAAGATCGTGTTTCTGTGGTTCTTGTTCGCCCCACTTCATAAACATGCGTATCGCGGTTGGTGCGGTGTAGAGCTGGGTAACGCCATAGCGCTCGATGATGTCCCACATGCGATCTTTATCGGGGGTATCGGGGGTGCCTTCGTACAGCACCGAGGTGGCACCATTCGCAAGCGGTCCGTAAACGATGTAACTGTGACCCGTCACCCAACCGATATCAGCCGAACACCAATAGACATCGGTTTCGGGTTTGAGATCGAACACATACTTGTAGGTGAACGCCACCTGAGTGAGATAGCCACCCGTCGTGTGCATGATGCCCTTGGGCTTTGCCGTTGTGCCCGAGGTGTAGAGCAAAAAGAGCAGCCGCTCTGAATCCATCGGTTCTGCTGGGCATTCAGGCGAGGCTGCAGCCATGAGATCGTGGTACCAGTGATCACGACCTTCGACCATGGTGACTTCAGAGTTCGTGCGTTGCACGACAACAACATCGGTCACCGTGGGGCAGGATGCGACTGCTTCGTCGACGTTGGGCTTCAATAACGAAGCTGCGCCTTTGCGGTAGCCACCATCGGCGGTGATGATGACTTTGCATTCACCATCGTGCACGCGATCAATAATCGAGTCAGGTGAGAACCCACCGAAGATCACCGAGTGGGCAACACCAATTCGGGTGCAGGCCAACATAGCGATTGGAAGTTCGGGGATCATTGGCATATAGATGGCGACGCGGTTGCCCTTTTCGAGGCCAAGCCCCTTCAAGACATTGGCGAACTTCTTGACCTCTTCCAGAAGATCGGAATAGGTGATGGTGCGCTTGTCGCCGGGCTCCCCTTCCCAGTGATAGGCGACGCGTTCGCCGATGCCATTGGCAACGTGACGGTCGAGGCAGTTCTCCGAAACGTTCAGCGTTCCGCCAACGAACCACTTGGCGAATGGAAGCTCCCATTCGAGAGTGGTGTCGAAATCGGAGTTCCAAGTGAGAAGTTCACGGGCCTGACGGGCCCAGAACGCCTCGTAATCGGCATCGGCCTCGCGGTACAGCGAGTCGTCAGAAATCAGGGCGGCGGCTTTGAACTCAGACGAGGGCGGGAAGGTGCGCTCTTCAAGGAAGTAGTCCTCGATCGTCGGTTCGGTCATTGCATCCCCCTCAAAGAAAGACGATTGTTCGTCCTAAGCCTTTTAGATCCTACCGGCCGCGGCTTCGCAGCCCGGGGGCTACGTCGCCGGGCGCACCGACCACTCGGTCAAGAAAAAATCACCAAGACCTCCTTGTTCAAGCAATGCCTCCGCTTCTCCGATGCGGCTTCGGGCTCGCAATGCCACGACATCAGGAGCCGATGCTTTCTCGGTCCAAATCTGACGGCCTTCTTCGACGAGTTGCGCAATACCCAAACGTTCAAGGAACTGTCGTTGTGTGGTCATGACGGTCGGTACGAGCACGGTTGCAAGTTGATCGATCGCAACATCGGTGGTGATGTCACAACTTCCAGGAGCGTCAAGGGGGTGGCCGCTGCGCTCCTGGCCTGCGAACGTTCGTAACCATCCCATTTCGGGACGCGCCGCGATTTCTGCAGTTGATGCCCCGTAGTCGATGGTGATCACGACGCCGCGTTTGAGACGGTCCATCGCAGCCATAAGCCATCGCACTGCATCTTCCTGGAGTGGCATCCACTCCCCCACCGCAGCCGAGGCCAACACCGGGGCAAACGACGCAGGCACTTCAGTTGGAGCAACCACAAACTCAAGCCCGTCTTCGGCATGGTGCACGTTAAGTCGCTCGAAGTTTCCTTCACCATCGTGGCGGACAATATCGAAGGCGAGATTATCGAGAAGTTCATTCGCGAGAATCACACCGGAGAATGACTCGGGCGAGTTTGCGCTCGACGCGAATCGAGGTCCGCTCTGAGTGATCCGGAAGAATGCATCGAGTTCATCAGCATCGAGGTCGCCACTCCAACCTTCGAGATGCACGGCATGAAGTTCACGCTGTCGCGCCGAGCGGTCCACCATCACATAGCGCAATGCATCCGAGCAGGCGGGCGCAGCGAAAGCGACCGAGCGAGCGAGCGTCCCCGGCCCCGCTCCCCATTCAACGACAACGAATGTTTCCGGTGAGCCCAACGCCAACCATTCCTCGTCAAGGCGTCGAGCAATCAATGCTCCGAATAGCGGTCCGACCTCGGGGCTCGTGATGAAGTCGCCTCGCCGACCAGCGCCGCCTGCTGTTGCATAGAAGCCGACCACCTCGTCGTACAACGCGAAGTCCATGTAGGCAGCAAACGAAAGTGTTGTTCCGACCGGGAACCGAGTACGGAACGTTTCGTTCATAGTCGTTAGCCCAGGCGCTGGCCGAAGGGGCTTAGCGCAACAGTGAGAACAGCGTGATCTGGTCGGTGAAATGGGTCAGCAGGCCTGGAAGTACGCCCCATACCAATGTGAACGCCATGGTGATGATGAGGGCGAAGGATAGTGACGCTGGCACCTTGATCGGGGTGCGATCGCCATCAGGGGCTTCGTCCATCCACATCACACGAGTGAGGCGGCCGTAATAACCGAACGCGATCACCGAGTTGAGGCCAACGATCACTGCGAGCACGTAACCCGACGCCGTGCCAGCCGAAGCTAATGAACTGAAAATTGAAAGCTTGGCGAACCAACCAGCCGCCGGAGGAATACCGGCAAGCGAGAAGAGAAAGATCGTCATGCACACCGTGAGCGCTGGAGCGTAGGAGAATAAGCCGCCGAAACTCGTGATCTCAGCCGAACGAGTTTTACGAGCAACAGCCAACACCACGGCGAACGCACCAAGATTCATTGCGGCATAGATCACCAGGTAAATCACGATCGACCGAAGCACTTCGCTCCCGGTAGTGAGACTTGCCCCAGCAACAGCGAGTGGCGCCAGAATGTAGCCGGCTTGGGCGATACCTGAATAAGCCAACATCCGCACCACGTTTGTCTGCCGCAGGGCGATGAGATTGCCCACAGTCATCGACAAAGCAGCCAGAGCCCACATCAGTGGTTCCCAAACATCGCTGCGAGAGTAAAACCCGATGAAGAGCACATTGAGAATGGCAACAAAGCCAGCGGTTTTCGATGCGACAGCGAGAAATGACGTCACCGGAGTTGGCGCGCCTTCATACGTATCAGGGGCCCACTGGTGGAATGGGACTGCGGACACTTTGAAGGCAAATCCGATGAGAACAAACACGATGCCCAACGTGATGATGGGCTGTGAAGAAATGAATAAGCCAAGATTGGCGCCAATTACGACAAGCAATGTTGAACCGGTGATGCCAAAGATCAATGACATGCCGTAAAGCAAAATCGCGGAAGCGAAGACGCCCATGAGGTAGTACTTAAGTCCGGCTTCGTTGCTCTTCTGGTCTCGCTTACGCCATGAGGCCAACATGTACGCCGGGATGGAAACAAGTTCAAGGGCGATGAAGATACTGATGAGATCGCGAGCCGAAGCCATGACGATCATGCCCAAGATCGACGAGAGCATCATCGTGTAATACTCGCCCTCGTAATAATCACCTTCGGCGATGTAGTTAGTCGAGAGCAAAATTACGACGTACCCAGCGACTAGAAACAATGCCTGAAGGACCAAGGCGTACGTGTCGACAACATATCCACCGCCGAACATCACTCGATCAACACCGTCGTAGGCCAATGTGGCGATTGGGATCAGCGCAAGGAGGAGGCCAATACCTGCGGCTGATGATGACACCCAACGCAAGCGCTCGCCGGTGAATACATCGAGCAAAATCAGAACCACGATCGTCAAGGCCACGATAATTACGGGCGCGAGAGCGTGATAGTCGAGGCTCGGGGCAGTCCAGGCAAATGTCAGTAACTGGGCGAGCAACGGATCAGCCTCCGAGCCCGTTCACGATCGCGATGGTGTTGGAAACCGCACCGTCGGTGACCCTGAAAATGATGTTGGGTGCGAAGCCGAGCACAACGATCAGCGCGAGCATCGGTGTCCATGCAACCCATTCCGAGAATGTGACGTCATTGAGATGCGGATCGTTTTCGAATTCTTCTGACGGGACCCCGAAGCCAACTCGCTGGTAAAGCCACAGCAGGTAAGCAGCGGCCAACACTGTTCCGATCGCCGCAATCACCATAAGAACTCGGAAAAAGGCCACATTCAGTCCTGCCCCCGGGTTGTAGGCCGCCAGAATCGCGGGGAACTCTCCCCAGAAGCCGGCCAGACCGGGAAGACCGAGAGAAGCCATGACAGAGAAGCCAAGGATCCAACCCATATGCGGCATCGACTTAAGCATGCCGCCGAGGCGTGAAATATCGAGCGTGTGGTAGCGATCCTTTGTGGAACCAGCCACGAAGAAGAGCATGCCAGTGATCAGACCGTGGGCAACCATGCCAAAGATGGCGGCCTGAAAACCAAAGGTGGTCAACGTTGCGATTCCGAGCATCACGAAACCCATGTGAGAAACCGAGGAGAAAGCGATGAGTCGCTTCATATCGGTCTGGGCCAGACAGCAGAACGCTCCGTAAATGATGCCGACGACTGCAAGCAAGCCGATAAACGGCGCCCATTTCTCGGCAGCTTCCGGGAGAATGGGGATCGCGATTCGGATAAAACCGTACGTGCCGAGTTTCAAAAGCACCGCAGCAAGGATGACCGAACCAACGGTGGGCGCCTGAGTGTGGGCATCAGGCAACCACGTGTGAAACGGGAACATCGGGACTTTGATACCAAAGCCCATAAACATGCCACCGAAGATCCAAAGTGCTGCACCCGAGGAAATGCCAGTTGCCAGTTCCGGTAGTAAGCGCATGTCAAACGAATGCATCATCTGTCCACCGACGTCAATTGGATCGGACAGGAAGTACAGGGCCATGAACGCCACAATCATGAGCGCTGAACCGAACAGTGTGTACAGGAAGAATTTGAGCGACGCATACTGACGCTTTTCCCCGCCCCAAACACCGATCATGAAGTACATCGGTAGAAGGACGACCTCGAAGAATACGAAGAACAAGATGAGGTCCTGGGCAACGAACGACCCAAGCATGCCCGTTTGAAGGATGAGGATAAGAATAAGGAACGCTTTCGGGTTCTTCGGTTCTGGAAAGCGATTCCACGAGTAGATGATGCACAGCGGCACCACCAGCAACGTGAGCGCAATCATTGGCAGCGAGATGCCGTCGATGCCGACCACATAACGGCTGTTAATGATCGGGATCCATGCCTTATCAACGACAAACTGCAAGCGACCGCCCGCGTCATAGTCGAAGTTGGTCATGATCAAGATGCCAATGAAGCCCACTAGGAGGCTCGCTGCAAGCGCGACCACCTTGTGAAACTGCTCTTTAGCTTTTGGCACGACCAACATGGCGAGTGCTCCCACGAGAGGGAGGAACACCATCAGGCTGATACCCCAACTGTTCAGGAAATCTTTCATCGAATTGTCCTGGGCTCCTAGACGACGAACACGAGTACACCGGCGAGGACGACCACGCCGGCAAAGAGGATCGAGGCGTACTGCTGGACCTTTCCGGTCTGGATTTTCCGAAGCAGTTGACCCGCCCCTTCTGAACCCTGACCAGATCCATTCACTGCGCCATCGATAATGAGTTGATCGGCAAGGACGTAAACCACGCCAGCGATCTTGCGAGCGCCTATGCCGATCCTGTTAATAAAACCATCGAGAATATGTTGGTTGAACCAATTCGCTCCACGAGCAATCGGTCCCTTCGTACTTCCAGCGATAACCCCCGTGTAGAGGTCATCGAGGTAGTACTTGTTTTCGAGGAACGTAAAACCAGCCATCGCCACTTTGCTGCGAGAGGTGAGACCATGCGGACCGCGATTTTTTTCAAAGTACTGATAGGCGATGAAAAAGCCACCAGCAGCGAGAATTGTGGATGCAATCGCAAGCCACGGCGTAAACGGCGCATGTTGCAACGGTGGGAATGCGAAAGTGGGCTCGACGAAATGCTCAAAACGAGTCGTAACTCCGCTGGGCAAGGTCAGCCCGAAGAACGTCTTAGGGAAGTTAAGAAATCCAAGAAGAACAGAACAGACGGCAAGGATCACAAGTGGCACGGTGATAGCTCTCGGCGACTCATGGGGTTTCGCATGGCCGCGATAATTCCCCCAAAACGTCATCCAATAGGCGCGGCCCATGTAAGCCGCCGTAAGGAGAGCACCAATCAGACCAAAGACAAGCATGATTATGTACTTATTCGATTGCCCGTTTAAGGAGCCGGCCAGGATTTCATCCTTCGACCAGAAACCCGCCAGTGGGAAGATGCCCGCCAGCGCCAGGGTGGCGATCAGGAATGTGCCATGGGTAACCGGCATTTTTTTTCGTAGACCGCCCATCTCGCGCATATCGAAAGTGTGGTGACATGCGTGACTTATCGACCCAGCACCGAGGAACAGGCACGCCTTGAAGAACGCATGGGTAAAGAGGTGGAAAACCCCGGCGGTCCATGCTCCGACGCCAAGGGCCATGACCATTAAACCAAGTTGCGAAATAGTTGAGTAGGCCAAGACTTTCTTAAGGTCAGACTGCACAAATGCCAACAAGCCGCCGATGATTGCGGTGAAACCACCGATGAATGCGACGTAGTGGAAGGTGCTACTGCCAATAGCGAGTCCAGCGAAAAACACACCATAAAGACGAGCGATGAGATACACGCCAGCGACCACCATTGTAGCCGCATGAATAAGTGCTGAAACTGGAGTCGGACCAGCCATTGCATCGGGAAGCCACGTGTGCAACGGGAACTGTCCCGATTTAGAGGTGACACCTCCGAACAGACACAACGCACCAATGAGTAGCAAGGTGGTGTTTGCTCCATTCGAGAGGGCGTACTCATTTAAGTGAAGAACGTTAAAACTGATGCCTCCGGCCGCAAAGAACGTAATGATGACGCCGAGGATCAGGCCGATGTCACCCACACGGTTAGTCAGGAACGCCTTCAGAGCAGCATCGGAGTTTTTCTTCTCTTCCCACCAATGACCGATAAGTCCAAACGAGCAGAGACCCACTAATTCCCAACCCACCAACATCTGCAACGTGTTGGAACTGAGAACGTAGAACAGCATGGAGGCGGTGAACAGAGAAAGAAAAGCGTAATAGTGAGTGAACCGCACATCGCCACGCAGGTACTCAGTTGAGTAGATGTGCACAAGCAGTGAAATAATGCAGACGGTGATGAGCATCATTGCGGCCAGACCATCAACGAGCATGCCCAATTCAAATTCAATGCCACCGATTTGGAACCAGGTGATTGATCGCACAACCGGTGGAACCGATTCGTATTTCTCGCCGTACCCACCGCCATTTTCAGCAGACGTTGCTTCAGCAGAGGCACTATCGGCGCCTCCCGCTTCAGTAGCAACGGTTTGGCCCGAATCCTTCGTGGCCGCATTCACCTCTTGACTAATGGTTTTGCCCGTCTGGGGGGTAAGCCCATTTGCTTGAACGATATCGGCCGCAAGTGCCGCGCCAGTCGGTGGGTTGTTGACGCGATTGATCCAGTTGCCCGCAACAATTACTGAGAGCAAAAGGCAAAGCGATACGGCCGCTATACCGATACCAGCAGTAGCTCGAGTTCCCCAGCGCTTGCCGAAAAAAAGAATGAGTACAAACGAGGACGCCATAATGGCGGGAATAATCCAAACCTTGTCAATGATGTTGAACACGCCGATCAACCCTTCAGCATGTCGACATCATCGATATCGATGCTCTGTCGGTTCCGGTAGATGAGAAGCACAAGTGCGAGGCCAACGCCGACTTCTGCCGCCGCAACTGCGATGACAAAAAGGGCGAAGACTTGACCCGAGACATTGGTTATGTCGTACGCATTCCAATACGCCCCGAACGCAACGAGGTTGATATTGACTGCATTCAAAATGAGTTCGATAGACATCAGAACGAGGACGGCATTCTTACGAGCAATTACTCCATAAACGCCGATACAGAACAAAATCGCAGCCAGCAGAAGGAACTGGTTAAGAAACATCAGTCACGCCTCGCAATCACGATGGCACCGACGAGGGCGGCAAGAAGAAGCACCGACAACACTTCGAATGGGACTAAGTACGTAGAGAAGATGGAATCGCCCACCTGAGCCGTACTCTGAACCATGAGGTTTCCAAACTCAGTATCTCGGAAACCATCAATGAGCGAGTAGCCCATCAGGCCAAGGAGCAATACCGAAATACCCACGGCGATGAGCTTTGCCGACTTGTTGTTATCAAGATCGCCATCGGCCCCTGTCTTCGCTCTGGTCAGCATGATGCCGAACAAGAACAACACAATGATGGCACCGAGATACACAAGCACTTGGGTGATCGCAATAAATTCGGAGGCCAACAAAATGTACTGAGCAGCGGCTCCGGCAAGCACAAGTACCAGCCATAGCGCTGCATGCATAAGGTTCTTACAGGTGACAACTCGGAGCGCACCAACCACCATCAATGCCGCAATGATGTAGAACGCGATATTTTGCGCGACAAGCAGAGCGAGCATCAGCGCGGCACCTTCTTGACTTTTGCTTCAGAGCCAGCTTCATAGGGTTCGAACTCCGGCACTGTTTGCATCCACTGATCAAGACGAGTCTTGTCATGGAGCAGGTCAGCGATACGGATTTCGGCATACTCGTGTTCTGGGCTCCAGAACAATGCATCAAAGGGACAAACCTCAACACAAATTCCGCAATACATGCAGAGTGAGAAGTCAATATCGAAGCGGTCAAGAGCATTCTTTTGGCGCGGCTTACCACCTTCACGACGGGGAGGCGCTAGATATTTATGTGCTTCGATGAAGATGCACCAATCGGGACACTCGCGTGCACACAACATACAGGATGTGCAGTTCTCTTCTTGAAGCGCAATCACGCCGCGCGCCCGGGGTGCAACTTCCTCGCGCTCATGTGGATAGCGAGTGGTCTGAGGACCGTCCTTGAGCGTCTTGACCATCTCGCCAAACGTGACGCCGAGGCCCTTGATGAGTCCGGGAACCTTGGGCTTAGGAGGCATTAGAACGCAACCTTTGCTACTGCCGTGATCACAATGTTCACGAGGGCTAACGGAATAAGCACTTTCCAAGCAAGACCTTGAAGCTGATCCTCACGGAAACGTGGGAATGTGAATCGCACCCAAAAGATAATGAATGCAACAACCATGACTTTTGCAAACAATACGGCCGGACCGAGAACGTAATACCAGTCACTTGTTGCTGGTAGCCACGGAACTGCCCAGCCGCCAAGGAACAAGACCGCAGCAATACCGGCAAAAGCGAATGCGGTGGCAAACTCCGCCAAGAAGAAAATCAGGAACCGGAAGCCTGTGTATTCCACCTGATATCCCGAGACAATTTCTGATTCGGCAACGGGCATGTCAAACGGGGGCTGCGTCAATTCGGCCTGCACCGCTGCAATGAAAATAATGAAGCCGAGGAACTGGGTGAGAATGTAGGGAAAGCCGATACCGCCCCAACCGAAAATTAGCCCATCGTTTTGGGCCAGCACTATGCCGTTCAGGCTCATCGTGCCGGCCTGGATCACCACACCGATGACGGCAAGAACCATTGGGAGTTCGTAGGCGATGAGCTGACCAGCAGCACGCAGTGCGCCCATGAGCGAGTACTTGCTGGCCGAGGACCACCCCGCCATAAGCACGCCGATGACTGATAGCGAGGCAATGGCAAGAACAAAGAACACACCGACATCGAGATCGGCAACAACGAGATGCAGCGAGGCCGGAAGCGCTACATAGAGAAGAAGGGTTGACATAAGCACCACGAGAGGTGCGACCTTGAAGACCCAGGTGTCGGCGCCATTAGGAGCAATATCTTCCTTCTGAAGGAACTTCACGCCGTCAGCAAGGAGCTGAAGCGACCCGCGTGGGCCTGCCTCTTGGGGACCAAGACGGCTCTGCATCCAGGACATGATCTTGAACAAGAACACCATGCCGAGAATCAGTGCAGTAGTGGGCACAACTGCGCTGACAACAACAACCTTTATGAGGGTTGAGAGCCAATACGGCGGATCAAATGATGCGAGAAGAAGAGTCATCGATCAATGTCACCGAGAATGAAATAGAGGCTGCCGAGGATCGAGATGAGGTCGGGGACATAGGCGCCCCGAGCCACCCATGGCAGAACTGAAATGTTGTTAAACGATGCCGAGCGGATCTTGACTCGGAACGGAACAAGGTCACCCTTCGAGACCACGTAATAACCCATTTCGCCGAGAGGATTCTCGGTGGCGACGTAGGCCTCGCCCTCGGGTACCTTGATAATTCGGGGGACCTTGGCCATGACTGGTCCACTGGGAATTGTGTCAAGAAGTTGCTTCACGATCTTGGCCGCTTCGCGGGTTTCCTGAAGTCGGACCCAAGTACGGGCAAAACAATCGCCGTCGGGATGGGTCCAGACCTTCCAGTCGGCCTTGTCATAGACAAGCCCTGGGGGGCAGTTGTCACGACGAAGATCCCAATCGACACCAGAAGCCCGAAGGTTGGCACCCGAAAGTCCGTAGGAAAGTGCAATATCCGCAGGAATGACACCAATGCCGCGCGTACGTGCTTGAAAAATTTCATTGCCAACAAGAAGATCTTCGAGTTGATCGCAAAACGCAAGGAGTTTGTCCATGGCTGTATGCGATTGCTCGATCCAACCTTTCGGTAAATCGTCCTTGAGTCCGCCGATTCGATCGAAGTTCGGGTGGAATCGACCGCCCGTAGCCGATTCGATCTGGTTGAGAACCCATTCGCGATCCCGGAAGGCGTAAAAGCCCGCAGTCATACCGCCAAGTTGCAAACCAAAATCGCCGAGGAATAACGAAATGTTTGCCACACGGGACATTTCAAAAAGAATGGTGCGAATCCACTGTGCCCGAGGTGGCGCTTCAACATCCATCAACTTCTCGGCAGCAAGGATGAAGGGAACTTCATTTGCGAAACTGCCCAACCAATCGATGCGATTAATCAGAGCATTGATCTGCGGGTAGGTGCGGACCTCGGTGAGCTTTTCGTAGCCACGATGCATGTAGCCGCACATCGGTTCCGCCGAAATCACCTGTTCACCATCAAGACGAGCAATGATGCGCAGCGTTCCATGGGTTGCCGGGTGCTGAGGGCCCATATTGAGGGTCATGCCCTCGGTTTCGAAATCAAGGTTGACGCGATTGTCCACGGCTTCGGCCGCGAGTTCAGCGACGGACTGGGGATCACTTACTGCGGTCATTCGCCCTCTCCTTCTTCGTCAGCAACGCCGGGCATTGGTTCGACGTCAACGATGCCAGGCCACGGGCGAACCCGACGAGCCAACAGCGGAAAGTCTTTACGAAGTGGATGACCCACAAAATCGGCAGGCAAATACATGTTGATCATGTTTGGGTGACCATCAAAAGAAAGACCAAACATTTCGCGAGCCTCACGCTCGTGCCAATTGGCGCCTGCGAATACGGTGGACCAAGTGGGGGCCGAGAGATCCCCGTCGGGCAAATCACATTTGAACGTGATCCCCATACCGGCGCTGATTGAGTACAGCCGGGCCAGAAGTTGGAAGCGGGTTTCGCCCCCGGCGTATCCCTGCACCATTACTTCGGGTGCTTTTGGCTGGGCGCCTGACACAATGCGATCCTCTTGTGAATCCATATCGCGACCGAATGGCGAAGGAAGCCAGTCAATCGCCGAAAGGAAATCGAAGAAGCGGTACTCCATTGCTTTCGCAATGTTGGCAGTTTCAAGCCAGTGGGAACGATCTACACGGATCCAGAGGTCGTCGCCGGGTCGGATATGTGAACCGACAACACCATCGCCTAAGAGCGACGTGAACTCGGCCAGAACTGCCTCGCGCACCTCATCGGTTACGGGTGCTGCCTCTGCAGGCGTTTCAGTGTCAGCTGACGACAATTGGTTCACCCTTCCAACGCTCGGCCATGTCCTCGTGCGCAATACGTTCCTGCAGAAGAATGATTCCTTCGAGCAAGGCTTCGGGACGAGGGGGGCAACCGGGCACATACACATCGACGGGAATTAACTGGTCGACACCCTTGGTGACGGAATAACTATCCCAGTACGGACCGCCACAGTTGGCACAGGAACCCATAGAGATGACGTATTTCGGATCGGGCATTTGCTCATAAAGTCGAACCACTGCCGGAGCGAGTTTGTCGGTAACCGTGCCGGCAATCACAACGAGGTCGGCCTGGCGAGGACTCGCAGGAAACGGAATAACTCCCAGGCGCATGACGTCATAGCGAGGCGATGCAAACGCCGCGCCCATTTCAATGGCGCAACAGGCAAGGCCCCACTGGTACGCCCAGATGGAATACTTCCGAGAGATATTCAGCAACTTGGCAAGCGGCTTCGGCAGTTTGCCGCTTTCGACTAAGCCCATTGGAGCACCTTCTTTCTCCAGGCGTAGAGAAGACCCAACGCCAAAATTGCTACAAAAATAAGCATCTCAATGAGGCCGAAGAGCCCGTAAGCCTCAAGACGCGTCGCCCATGGGAAGATGAAGACCGCCTCAACGTCGAACATTACGAAGAGCAGCGCGTAGATGTAATAGCGGATCTGGCTCTGAGACCAGCCCGAACCAACAGGATCGACGCCAGATTCGTAAACCAAGTACTTCTGCTCTTGCGGGCGAACCGGGCGGAAAACCTTGCCGATAGCGAGCAGTCCAGCGCCGAGGCCAAGACCCACGCCCGCGAAAATCGCAACGGTGAGATATTGCCGGACGAAATCGGAGTACTCAACCATTGTTCCGGGACTCTACAGAAGGGCCGAACACGGCATGAAATCCTTGTGGGGAGAGAGAGCGATGCAATCTTGAGGGATCAGCCACCAGCGGTGGTGGACCCAGCACCGGAACCCGAAGTGGGACCCACGGAAAGGCCGCTACCGGCACTGAGCGCGTCATTGGGACGCTCGTACTGCACCACCGCAGGGGTTGCCTCACGCGCAGGCTGAAGAAGGAGATCGGGGAGCAATCCATATCCCACGGTAACGAAAACGCAGATCCCAATGGCAAGACCAGCTCCAAAGGGGACTCGGAGACGCTGCGATCGGTCAATTGGCGCGCCAGCCCCTGCTTCGTCGTCCGACATGAACATGGCGACAATGATTCGGAGGTACAAGAAGGCGGAAATGACCGCTGACACCATGGCAATAATTGCCAGTGGAACAGCATGAGCATCAGCAGCTGCGGTGATTGCGAGAAACTTGGCGAAGAAACCCGCAGTAAAGGGAACTCCAGCCTGGGCGAGCAACAGCAGAATGAAAGAGCCAGCCAACCACGGGTTGGAGCGCACGAGGCCCTTGTAGTCAGCAAGTTCGTGGTGTCCATCGCCTTTACGACCGACGATCGTGGCCACACCGAAGGAACCGGCAACCATGAATGTGTACACCGCAACGTAGAACGCTGCGGCCGTTATTCCGTCGCTGGAATTTGACTGAACCGCCATCAGAATGAAACCAGCGTGGCTGATGGAAGAGTAGGCCAGCATTCGTTTTACGTTGCTCTGCACGATTGCCAGCGATGCGCCGATCACCATCGAAAGAATGGCCAAGACGTAAACGATTGGCTTCCAGGTTGATCCGTAGTTCGAAAAGGTCAACATGAAGACACGAACCAATCCGGCGACTGCAGCGACCTTGACTCCAGCAGCCATCCACGCCGTTGACGGAGTCGGGGCACCGTCGTAGACGTCTGGGCTCCATGCATGAAAAGGAACAGCTGAAATTTTAAACGCCAGACCAACAAGGACGAGCACTAAGCCGAGCAAGAGGAGGCCGTTATGAATTGGAACGACTGCCGCCATGAAATCACGGATGTCAGAAAAATTCGTTGAACCAGTGGCGCCGTAAAGCATTGCTATGCCATAAAGAAGAAACGCCGATGAGAAAGCACCGAGGACGAAATACTTGAGACCCGACTCTTGGGATTGCACCCGGCGCAAGTTCATGCCTGCCAGCACGTAGACCGCTATAGACAACGTCTCAAGACCTATGAACAACACGATGAGATCATTCGACATCGCCATGATGACGCCACCGACTGCTGAGAGCAGCAACAGGACATAAAACTCGGGACCCGTCATGGACTCTCGTCGCAAAAAGTTATCGGCCAAAAGCGCCGTCAGTACGACGCCTATGCACAACACCATCGTGATGAACAATGAGAAGCCGTCGATTCCGACTGCTCCGCCGACGGTGCTGAATGGTCCGGTCTGGGGGTGGTCGATGGTCCACCAAAGCAAGGTGTCCCACCCTTGCACCCGAGCCCACATGGGGACGGCACTGATCGCTGCAGCGATAGCGATCGCAACAGTGGTGTACGTGAAGAGGCTCTTGGGTACGCGACTTCTCAAGAGTGAAGAAAACGTGAGTGTCAGCAACGCTCCGACTAGCAAAAAAAGAAGCGGCAACAGCGCAAGCCAATCAACGGACGGACCTGTCACTTTCACGATTCCGTCGGCTAATAGTTCTGAGGTTCCGCCAGCGGTGCCGTCGCGGAGCAACGGCGAGTCAACCTGAGCAAAAAGAGTGGCAATCACTGGTTCGCCCCCGTTCCGTTCGGGTTACTACGAAGAGAGTGTTCCTCATTCAGCCCATGCGAGGATCCTGCTTTAAAAAGGAGATCGGCCCCATCACGGGTGACGGGCTCACGGAATCCTTCAACCTTCACCTCGAGACGAGTGACCACTCGCTTCACTGAGGGCTCGATTCGATCGAGGACTGGCTTGGGGTAGACGCCCAAGAAAATAATAAGGCCGACAAGAGGAAGCATCACGAGTTTTTCAGAAATTTTCAAATCTGGGAATGATTTATTTGCCTCGTCAGGCTCGCCCTGGAACACACGCTGATAGGCCCAAAGCAAATAAAGCGCGGCGATGATCACACCGGTGGTGGCTACGACTGCCCACCAGCGATTCGAGGCGAACGTACCGAGAAGAACAAGGAACTCGCCAACGAAACCGTTGAGGCCCGGTACGCCTATTGAAGCGAGCATCACCAGAGTGAAAACACCTGCGAATACCGGGGCTACTTTGGCGATGCCTTTGAGTTCAGAAATCTCGTAGGTATGGCGGCGGCTGTAAAGAAAGCCGAGAAGAATAAATAGTGCACCGGTGGTGATGCCATGGTTCACCATTTGCATCACCGAGCCCTCAATACCTTCAACGTTCAATGCGAAGATTCCCATCAGAGCAAAGCCCATGTGAGCAACCGATGAATAGGCAACGAGACGTTTGAGATTTCGTTGCATCGCAGCAACGATGCCGCCATAGACCACACCAATCGTGGCCAGCGTCAGCATCACCGGCGCAAACCACACCGTTGCTTCAGGGAAAAGTTCAAGCCCATAACGAAGAAAACCGTAAGTTCCGAGTTTGAGCAAGATTCCGGCGAGATCAATTGAGCCTGCGGTCGGTGCTTCGGTATGAGCATCGGGCAACCATGTATGGAATGGAAATGACGGAACCTTGACCGCAAAAGCGATAGCCATCCCGAGGAATAACCAACGACCAGTAGTAGTAGCCAAGTTGTCGGTGGCGATGATCTTTGTGAAGTCGAATGAGACTCCACCGTTGTCGCCGGCGCCAGCAAGCACAGCAAGCGTGACGATCGAGACCAACATGAAAGCCGAGCCAAGCATTGTGTAGAGGAAAAACTTGGTGGCAGCATAAATGCGCCGGCCATGACCCCATTTACCAATGAGCATGTAGAGCGGCACCAAGGTGATCTCAAACATGAGGAAGAAAAGGAAGAGATCAAGGGCCAAGAAAGCACCCATGCAACCGGCCATCAAAAGCGTGAGCCAGGCGTAGTACCCCTTTGGGCTGTGGTCCGGCTTCGCTGCGAAGAGCGCTATCGGGAACAAAATGCCGGTAAGGACAACGAGGAATAAGGAAATGCCGTCGACGCCGAGGAAGAATTTGATATCGAGCGACTCCACCCACGTCTGTTGAACAACAAACTGGAACCCAGCCTCACCGGTCTTGAACTGCACCAGTAGAGCAATACTCAATACTCCGGTGAGCAATGCCGTGATGATGGCCATTTGACGCGAAAGCTCGGGCCGTGACTTTGGCATGAGTGCGATGAGGATCGCTCCGACCAGCGGTACAAAAACCAGTGATGCGAGTATTGGAAACGATGGCGAACCTGCAGCAGCCAAAACCGAGGAAAGAATTGAAACGCTCATCAGAAGCTCACCTGCGTCAGCACGAAGGCGACCATCAAAACCGCACCAACGCCGATCATCAGCGCATACCAACGCACGTATCCGTTTTCGACGGTCCGGAGCCGAGCGGCGCCGCCGCGTGTAGCTCGGCCGACACCATTCACTGCACCATCGATGACCACCTTGTCGAACATGGCAATCAGTTCAAAACCCTTTCGACCAACTCCGCCCATGAAGGCAGTGATGCTCTGGTCGATGTACCAACCATTGGCGAAAAATGGAAGCTCGATGCGGCGGGGGTCAATCTTCTTCTTCAGGTAGACGAAGTAGGCAGCAAAAATTCCAGAGAAGGCAACCACCGTTGAAATAAGTAGTTCAACGGTGAGTTTTACTCCCCCCATTTCGAAGTGGGCCTCATTCTCGCCAACTACTGGTTCGAGCCAACGATTCAAAAACTGGAGTTGGTCGGTGAACGGGAGGTTGAGGAAACCGGCGATAGCAGCGAAGAAGGCAAGCACTACGAGCGGCACCAACATTGGCCACTTGGACTCATGCGGGTGCACCGAACTAAGGCCAGTACCCTCATCTTCATGAGTGTCAACCAAGACATCAGTGTCAGTGCCGGTTCCAGTTCCAGTGTCAGTTCCCGTGACAGCGTCAACACCAGTGCCCGCGTTCATTGCGGTATGCGCTTTCAGATTGGCTAGTTCGCCCTCTGCTGATTCGCCCCAACGTGCGTCACCGTAAAAAACTCGGAAGACAAGGCGGCTCATATAAAACGCCGTAAGTAGAGCGGTGATGAGACCAATTACGTAGAGGATCGGACTCTTGTTCAGCGCATAGGCGAGAATATCGTCCTTTGACCAAAAGCCTGAGAACGGCGGGACGCCCGCAATGGCGAGCCATCCGATAATAAATGTCACTGCAGTGACAGGCATGATCTTTCGCAGCGCTCCCATGCGCCGCATGTCTTGTTCATCGTGCATGCCGTGAATAACTGAGCCGGCGCCGAGGAACAACAACGCCTTGAAGAATGCATGCGTGATCATGTGGAAGATAGCGGCGGTATAGCCGCCAACACCTACGGCCAGGAACATATAGCCAAGTTGGCTCACTGTTGAGTAGGCAAGGACCTTTTTAATGTCCTGTTGGGCCAAGGCGATGGTGGCAGCTAGGAACGCTGTTGCGCAACCAACGATTGCGATCGTCCATGGAATCCATGATGCGGAAGCAGCAATGATTGGGTTCACGCGCACGAGCAAGTACACGCCAGCAGTGACCATCGTGGCCGCATGGATAAGCGCCGAGACCGGTGTGGGGCCAGCCATGGCATCAGGGAGCCAAACGAACAGCGGAATCTGCGCTGACTTGCCAATTGCCCCAACAAATAACATGAAGGCGATAAATGTCGCGGTGGTTTGGGCCAGTCCTGGGGCCATCGGCAGGAATTCGCTATACGTCACGGTTCCAAAGGCAAAAAAGGTCATGAAGATTGCGACCATGAAGCCCCAATCACCGACACGGTTGGTAATGAAAGCTTTCTTGCCTGCACTTGCGTTCTCATCCTTTTCGAACCAGAAAGCGATGAGGAAGTAGGAGCAAGCACCAACGCCCTCCCACCCCAAGAACGTAAGAACCAAATTATCTCCGAGCACCAGAACAAGCATCGAGAAGACGAAGAGATTCAGATAGGTAAAGAAGAGGGGAAAGCGACTGTCACCATGCATGTAACCGGTGGAGTAGAGATGAATCAGCGACGCGATCCCTGTCACAAAAAGAACCATCGCCATTGAAAGCGGATCAAGCAGGAAACCAATATCTACGCTGAATCTTCCGGCGGGAATCCATTCGAACAGCGAAAGTTGATAGGTGTGATCAGGTTCGCCCCAAAGCCCAACGAAAACAATGCACGCAGTCACAAATGACAACGCAACTGCCCCGGTGCCAATCCAACCAGCGCGAGGCTCACCGATGCGCTTTCCAAAGAACACCAATACCAAGAACCCAGCGAGGGGCAGCGCAGGAATCAACCAAACAAGACCGACCATGTCCCCTATCCCCTCAGCGTCCGAAGATCATCGGCCGTAGCACCTGGTCGACGTCGAGCCATTGCCACGATGAGGGCGAGCCCGATAACAACTTCGGCAGCGGCAACAACCATGACGAAAAACACGATGATCTGACCGGAGATGTCATTGAGCATCTTCCCGAAGGTGACAAATGAAAGGTTGACGGCGTTAAGCATGAGTTCAACGCACATGATCATGATCAGCGGATTACGCCGGATAAGCACTCCGACGCCACCAATCACAAACAGGATTGCCGAGAGCATGAGATACGCAAGTGAAAGATTGGAATCCATCAGTGCGCGCCTTCCTCGGGGATGGCGGTGAGTGGCTCGTCGCCCATTTCAGTCATGGACGCTGGCTCGGGGATGGGTTGAACATCACGAGGTCGACGCGATAACGCAACTGCTCCGACAACAGCGATGGTGAGCAAGCCAGCAGTAATTTCGAGGGAAAACACGTAGGTGGTGAACAGTTCAGTACCGATCTGCGTGATATTCGAAACCGTCGGTGAGAGAGCACTGGTTACCGACTGAGAGCCCGTAACTATTGCGTCCTGACCGATGATGATGATCGCCAGAATCGCCCCCAGGAATAACAACCCAACAAGTCCGGCAAGAAGACGCTGGCCCACTAGCGGCTCGGTATCGAGATCCTCTTCGCTATCAACGCCTAGAAGCATCATGACGAAAAGAATGAGAACGACGATGGCCCCCGTATAAACGATGACCTGAACAACAGCGAGCAGTTCCGCGCCAAGGTTGAGAAAGAGCACGGCGATGCCGAAAAGAGTCGCTATGAGGCTCAGCGCCGAGTGCACGGGGTTGCGCGAGGACACCACACCGAGGCCTCCGGAAAGCACGATGAGGGCGCAGACAACAAAAACGGCGGTTTCCATTACTAGCGATCACCGCCCCGTTCGCCTTCGTCATCGTTGTCGGTGTGCCCGGGAGAAACATGTTCCTGCGTTCCGGGTGCATGATCCTGATGGGCATGACTTTGTTCATCAATCATGTCAAGCGGAGTCGCTATCGAATCCTTGATGTCTTGCGCAGCTTCTGGAGCACGGATGCCGTATCCGAGTTCGCCAGACCAACCGACGACACCTTCAAACGCAGCAGAACCCGAAGGCGAGGTTGCCCGCATCCAGGCCGAGGTGGGGAGATCTTCGCCTTCGCGCCAATCTTCCCAGGGCATTTTTTGCGGCTTACCGTCATCATCAACAACGAGTTCGGCCTTGGTGTAGATCGCGTCAGCGCGATTTGTAAACGAGAACTCAAACATCTTGCTCTCGGTAATGGCTTCGGTCGGACACGCTTCAACACAGAGGTCGCAGTGGATGCAGCGCAGGTAGTTGATCTCGTAGATGTAACCAAATCGCTCGCCTGGTGACACCGGCTCGTCAATTGGATTATCGGCACCGCGCACAAAGATGCACTTAGCGGGGCATACCCCGGCGCAAAGTTCGCAACCAATGCACTTTTCCATGCCATCTTCGTACCGATTGAGGACGTGACGTCCGTGCACTCGAATCGGCTTAGGGGCTTTTTCTTTTGGATACTGAGTTGTAACGCGTTGTTTGCGGCCAATTTGGCGCAAGCTAACGAGAAAGCCACCGAGGTAACCCATCAGTCGACCACCCCTTCAAGTCGGCGAGCACGAGATGTTGCGATAGCCGCTTTCAGCAGCCCGTAACCGGTAAGACCCACAACGGCACCAATCGCAATAGTGATGAAGCCATTCCATTGCTGGTCACGTGCCACCCAAAATGTAGCGAGAAGGAGTAGCCAACCTAGAGATAGCGGAATAAGGACTTTCCAACCCAAATCCATGAGTTGGTCGTAGCGGACTCGGGGAAGCGTGCTTCGAACCCAAACAAAAAGGAAGAGAAACGCAACGATCTTGACGAAAAACCAAATGATCCCCCACATCCAACCTGGTCCGAGAAGTGCTGGTCCCGCCGGGCCACCCAGGAACAATGTGACGATAATTGCCGCCATGGTCACGGAGTTCATGAACTCCGCAACGAAAAAAAGTGCGAACCGGATCGACGAATACTCAGTGTGATAACTGCCAACCAATTCCTGTTCGGCTTCCACTAAGTCGAAAGGCGGGCGATTGAGTTCCGCTTGACTGGCCAGCAAAAACACCACAAACGGTACGAAGCCCGTGGCAATCAAATTCCAGTGGGGTATGAAGCCGCCCCATCCGCTACCTGCCTGCGCCATGACGATGCCATGAGTGCTGAGGGTTCCGGTAGTGAGGACAACCGCGCAAACCGACAGGCCGAGGGCAGCCTCGTATGAGACCATTTGCGCCGAAGCGCGCACCGAACCAATCAGTGGATACTTTGATCCTGAAGACCAACCGGCAAGCATTACCCCGTAGACCGCAATTGATGACATGGCGAGCGCGAAAAGGATTCCGATGGCCGGGTCGGCTACCTGAAGATACGTCGTGCGGCCAAACAATTCGACCGATCCGTCATGACCGTTACTGAAATCTCCACCAAACGGGACAATCGTGAAAAGCAAAAATGCAGGCACGACAGTAAGTAACGGGGCAAGGATAAAGACCCTTCGCTCGGCTCTCTCAGGGATGAGGTCTTCTTTGAAGAAGAACTTGATGCCATCGGCGAGAGTCTGGAGAATACCAAATGGACCTGCAGTATTCGGTCCAACGCGATTCTGAAAATCACTGACAACTTTCCGCTCAAACCAGATCATCAGCATGGTCGCCACCAAAAGAAACACAAATACCGCAACCACTTTGAGCAAGACGATGAGAACGACAGTCAGATCAACCTGACCAGTTAAAAGAGGGTCACCACCAAACATTCGGGGTACCTCCAAAGAGATAGTTCACAACTAAAAATGAAATTTCGAAACTGCCCGAGTTCATGAGGAGGTCTCAATTCTGACCTCGGAAACTAACTCATCAGCTGAAATAAGATCGCTTACGCGCCCATCGGCTTGGTTGACAATCATCGCAGCAACACCGCGCGGGACGCCGATGTCGGAATGAACTGTCACGCTTACAGATGCCTTGGCCGTTCGAATTGTGGCTCGTCCGCCAGCAGCAACGCCAAGGCGGTCGAACTCCCAAGGATTCAGCGAAACTGAAGCGCTGACAGCAAGCGGGGCCAAAGAGGGAGCCGACTGAACAAGTGTGCCCTGGTCATAAAGCTTTCGAGTTGCAACGAGTCGGAACGCATAGGAATCAACCGGCGGGATCACGACAGTTCCTACTGGAATGAACTCCACGAACGCGGGCACTGAACCAGCAGTATCTGAATCGTCGACAATGAGCTCGATGAGTCCGTTCGTTTGGTCAGCCTCAGAACCGTCAGTTTCTTCGAAAACGACATCGGCAGTTACCTCGACCTCAGCGCCGTCCTCGGAAACGGTAACTGTTTCATCGAGGATCACGATGTCTTCATCATCTTCATCAATGATCACAACAACATCAAGCGGAAGGAGTACGCCGTCGGGAACACCTTCGGCAATCGCCTGATCGAGAGCCAAATGCGATGGCGCAACAAAAGAAATCTCAGCCAGAACATCAGCAAAAGATTCGAATCCGAGATCAGTTCCAAGACGTGACGAAAGTTCCGTCGCCAGCATCCAATCGGGTCGTGCCGTTCCGGGCGGGGTAACCCGCTGCGATAACGTGCTCACTCGGCCTTCAATATTGGTAGTCGTACCGGCTTTCTCTGCGAACCCAGCAGCCGCAAGCACGACATCGGCTCGCTTACTTGATGCGTTCAGCGTTGTGTCGACTGAAAGAACAGTTCGAGCACCTGTGAGACCACGTTCGGCAAGATCGGCATCGGGGAAATCGGTCAGTGGATCAGCGCCAAGGAGAACTAAGACGTCGATTTTTCCGTCGGCAGCGGCACGAAGGATCCCTTCCGTATCGAGACCAGAGGCGGTTGGAAGCGCTGGCCAGGCTTCGGAATACCACTCGCGCCCCTCCTCGATTGTTATCCGTCCCGGGAGCAGGCCTGGGGCCAAACCCATATCAAGCGCACCGCGGATATTGGAACGGCGAAGGGCCGAGAGGAAAACGGCGTCGGGCCGGGCGTCGAGTATCGCCGATGCGGCGGCGACGATGACGCTCGCTGACTCCGCCACCGAAGCACGCCCAAGGACGACCTTGATTGGACCAATCGCTGAAGCCAGAACAAGCCGTGTTGCCTCAAGTTCGTCGGCGACAATGCCCGCAATTTCGCGCGAAATCGGAGCCGAGCCGAGAACGGCAGCGACTACTTCGGCAGTTTCTCCCGGACGAGGATGAACCGAAGCTTTTGCGAGCGAGGAAATACCTGTGGACCGCGGCGAAATTTCCACAAGTGAGACTCGATCTTCGACCGCTGCATGGCGGAGACGGAGGAAAAGAACAGGAAGTTCTTCCTTCACGTCCGGACCAAGTAACAACACGGTGCCGCCAGGTGCACAAACCTCGTCAATGGTTGCGGCCGGAAGTCCGAGGACCGCATGGGCCGGTAGCCCATCCCCAAGTTGCGCATCAACGTTATCGGTAGCAAGGACACCCTTGAACAATTTTGACCATGCGTATGCGTCTTCGTTGGTCAGGCGAGCGCCCCCTATGACGCCAATCGACTGAGGTGAAGATGCACTGCCAAGCGCTTTCGCAAAACGGTTCAATGCATCAGACCACTTCGCAGCAACAAAACCTGATCCGTCGCGCACGAGCGGTTCAGAGAGCCGGGATTCCGAGGTGACAACCTCGCTTGAGAAACGGCCCTTATCGCAAAGCCATCCCCAGTTCACCGGATCAATGTCAACGCCAGCAAAACGCTGCACCTGGTCTCGAGATGAATCAATGGAGATGCGACAACCAACCGAACAGGTCTGACAGGTTGACTCAGTGGTTTCAAGATCCCAAGGGCGGGCCTTGAAGCGGTACGTCGATGCCGTAAGCGCACCTACCGGACAGATCTGCACGGTGTTACCGCTGAAGTACGAGGCAAAAGGCTCATCAGGAAAAGTATTAACTTCGGTGTTGTTGCCACGATGAATGAAGTGAATCAGTGGATCGCCAGCAACGTCTTTGGCAAACCGAGTGCAACGGTCACACAAAATGCACCGCTCACGATCAAGCAGAACGAGATCGCTGATCGGAATGGGTTTTTCTTTGTGACGCTTCTCTTCGACGAAACGACTTTCGCCGGGCCCATAGGCCATGGTCTGATCCTGAAGCGGGCATTCGCCGCCCTTATCGCAGACTGGGCAATCAAGAGGATGGTTAGCGAGAAGAAACTCAAGAATGCCGTCTTGAGCCTTCTTCGTCACGTCCGACTCGGTATCGGCCTTCATGCCTGGGGTGCACTCGATCATGCAACTGGGCTGAAGCGCAGGTCCACGACCCGTATCAACTTCGACTAAGCACATACGACACATGCCGACAGGCTTCATGCGGTCGTGGTAACAGAACCGCGGAATGTAGGAACCGGCGCGCTCGGCGGCCTCAATCAAGAGTTCACCCTTGTGAGCAATGACTTCCACGCCGTTGATTTCGACGGTCACTCCGTCGAGCTGAGTCAGGTCAGCCTCAGCCATAGGAGGCTGCCTTCGAGATGGTTACCGGAACCATGTGCCGATTTTCTTCAGCCTGCGTAATGCGGGCTTCGAATTCAGGGCGGAATCGCTGCATTGCTGACGCGATCGGCGACACGGCCGATGGTCCGAGGGGACAAATAGTCGTCTGCTTCGGGGGCCAGGCGATTCCGGGTGAAATGTTGTCGGCGACATCAAGAAGCAACTCGAGATCGCTCGGACGACCGTATCCGTCTTGGATGCGCTGCAGAATGTTTTCCAGCCAGGTTGTGCCTTCCCGACAAGGAGTGCACTTTCCGCAAGATTCGCGAGCGAAGAATCGGACAAGACGCAGACAGGCTTTGACTGCGTCGGTGGTGTCATCCATCACGACAACCGCACCAGAGCCCAGCATTGAGCCGGCTCGATCGACAGTAACTTTTTCTAATGGAAGATCTAGGTGTTCTTCAAAAAACCACGGCGCAGATGCACCGCCAGGAATAAATGCCTTCAGTGCCCGATCACCGAGAATGCCACCACCGTATTGCGGGGCGAAAATCAGATCGCGGAAGGTGGTGACTCCGTACTCGACTTCAAACACACCCGGATTCTTGACATGACCCGACACTGCGAACATGCGTGTACCGCGAGAGGTTTCTGCGCCAAGTGCAGCAAAGGCGTCTCCACCATTGGAAACAATCCACGGTAAATTCGAGAGCGTCTCGACATTATTTACGATCGTCGGTTGCATGTAGAGGCCCTTGGCCGCTGGGAAATACGGGGGCTTCAGGCGCGGCATTCCGCGATTGCCTTCGAGGCTCTCTATGAGGGCCGTTTCTTCACCCACGATGTAGGCGCCCGCACCCCAAGTGAGCACGACATCGACAGAGAAATCGGAGCCCAGAATATTTTTGCCGATGTAGCCAGCGGCGTACGCATCGTTCAAGGCTGTGGCAATTCGCTCTTGAGCAAGCGGCATTTCGCCTCGTACATAAAGGAATGCTTGTCCGCAGCCAATGGCATAGCTGGCCAAAAGCACACCCTCGATGAGCTGATGCGGATCGCGCTCCATAAGCATGCGGTCCTTGTAGGTGCCGGGTTCTGATTCATCGCCATTGACGACGAGATAACGCGGCCACACATTTTCAGGGGCGAGCCCCCACTTCACTCCAGCCGGAAAACCCGCACCCCCGCGACCAAGAAGCGTTGCCGTCTTGACCTCGTTGGCAACTGCGGCTGGTCCCATTGACAGCGCCTTACGAAGTGCCTGATACCCACCCGTGGCTTCGAAGCCGGCGAGAGTATGACTGTCGGCATTGTCGAAGCGTGAGGTCGTAATTTTTGGGGCATTAGTAATCACTTCTCGGCCTCCTCTGGTGCGGAAATCCATGCTGGCACTGCGGTGTCTTCAGGCGTGACCGAACCAGCGCGGCGGTCTTCTGGTATGTGCTGACGAATCTGAGCGAGCACACCGTGATCAGGGATATCGGAACGATTGCCGGTGCGCAGGTCATTGACGAGTTGGTCAAAGCCTTCGTTTGAAATGCGGTGTTCGTAGCGATAGTTCACCTGCAAGCACGGCGCTTCCGTGCACGCTGCGATGCATTCGACGTCTTCCAGTGTAAAAAGACCATCGGGAGTGGTTTGCCCTGGACGGATTCCAAGCGTTGATTCCGCGTGGGCAAGCAGTTCCTCGCCGCCGACCAACTGGCATGAAATGTTCGTGCAGATGTTGACCATGTAACGACCAACAGGCTCCATCTTGAACATCTCGTAAAACGATGCCGTGCCCAAAACTTCCGCAGATGACACTCCGACAAGCTCGCCAATATGAGCCATTGCTGAGTCAGTGAGATGACCGTCTTGTTCTTGCGCAAGATGTAAGAGAGAAATGAGGGCTGACTTCGGACGCGGGTAAAGGCTCATGATCTCGCGAGCCAGTTCGACATTGTCATTGGTGAGACGAGCCATCAGCGATCGACCTCCCCGAGGATTGGATCGACACTGGAAATAATCGCCACAGCGTCGGCGATCAGGCTGCCGTGCATCAGATGAGGGAGGCTCTGAAGGTTCACAAAACTTGGGGCACGAACGTGCATGCGGTAGGGGTTCGAGGAACCATCGCTTACGATGTAGCAACCAAGCTCGCCACGTGGCGACTCAATGGCAACGTAAGCCTCGCCTTCTGGAACTTTGAACCCTTCAGTGAAAATCTTGAAGTGGTGAATAAGCGCTTCCATGGACTCGTCGATTCGTGCTCGCGGTGGCGGAGTGACTTTCTTGTCCTGGATGCGATAGTCACCTTTGGGCATCTTCTCGAGACACTGACGGACGATCTTCATTGACTCATGGATCTCTGCAAGCCGAATCGCATAGCGATCAAAGCAATCGCCATAGGAACCCACAACTACATCGAACTCAACCTGGTCGAAGGCGAGGTAAGGCATATCTCGGCGCAGGTCCCAGTCGTAACCTGTTGAGCGAAGCATGGGGCCGGTAACACCGAGGGCTAGACACTCTTCGGCGGTGATTGCGCCGACACCCTGCAAGCGTTCGCGCCAGATTGGCTGCTGGGTCATAAGCGTGTCGTACTCGTCAAGACGAGGAGGAAGCATGTCGAGCAGGCGCAGTACGCCGTCGCGCCATCCATCGGGGAGGTCGGCCGCAACGCCACCCGGACGGATGTAGTTGTGATTCATGCGGAGGCCGGTGACTTCTTGGAGGAAACGAAGTGCCTCTTCGCGTTCGCGCCAGCCGTAAAGCATCATCGAAACAGCACCAAGGTCCATGCCATTAGTGGCCATAAACAAAAGGTGCGATGAGATGCGATTCATTTCGGTCATAAGCATGCGAATCCAAATCGCACGCTCAGGTACTTCAATGTCAAGCAGTTTTTCGACGGTGAGAGAAAACGCAAGTTCGGTAAACAGTGGCGCGGCGTAATCCATCCGAGTCACATTGGTCGGGCCCTGCAAGTAACTGAGTTCTTCGCCGGTTCGCTCCATGCCCGTGTGCAGATATCCGATGATTGGCTTGCAGCGAAGAACGGTTTCGCCTTGCAGTTCCAACATAAGACGCAACACACCGTGAGTAGACGGGTGTTGCGGACCCATGTTGATGATCATGGTTTCGTCATCAGGGATTTGGTCGCGCTCGGCAAGCAGTGCTTCATTTTCAGAAAGGCGTAGAACCGATCCGAGCTCGCGCAGTTTTTCGGCGGCGGCGAGAACCCCAGCCGAGGTCAGTTGCTGACCACCCTCAGAGGTTTGATTCACGTTTGTTGGGATCTCGTGTGTCGCTGTCATGGGGTCAACGGTTCGCGGGGGCGCCCTTGAACTGAACAGGAATACGGCCGATGTCGTAGTCCTTGCGCAGTGGGTGGCCGATCCAGTCCTCGGGCATCAGGATTCGGGTGAGGTCGGGATGACCGTCGAACGCGATACCAAACATGTCGAAGGTTTCACGTTCCATCGCTTCGGTTCCCGGATAAAGGTTAAATGCGGAAGAAAGCACGAGGTCAGATTCGGGGACTTGGACTCGCAGTCGAAGACGGGCCCGCTCACGATGATTAATGAGATTCACTACAACTTCGAATCGCTCGGCTTCGACCCCTGCCGGCAGTGAACGTGAAAAGTTTGTGAGGTAGTCGACACCGCAGAGATCAATCACTGAGTGATAACCCTCGGAATGCAATGTAGCGAGTAACGGCAAATAGGCCGCTCGCAACGGATGCACCACCAACTGTTCGTGCGAACGAGTCAACAATGCTCCGAAAAGTGTTTCGGGTGCGATCTCAGCCAAGGTGTCAGCCTCGCCGGATCCGGCGTCGACATCAGTCATGTTCAGCCCTGACCCAAAGTGACAGGCACTGGCCCCGAAATACCAAGTTGCTCGATGACGAGTCCGGCGCCCTCGCCCTTGCGGCGAGTCAGTTCACCGTTCTTGATCTTGTCGTGCAAGGTCAGGATTGCGTGCATAAGCGTTTCCGGAGATGGCGGACAACCTGGCGCGTAAACGTCAACCGGAATGATTTGATCGACACCTTGCACGATGGCGTAGTTGTTAAACATGCCACCTGAAGATGCACAGACGCCCATCGAAATGACCCATTTAGGTTCCATCATCTGGTCGTAGATCTGGCGCATTACCGGAGCCATCTTTTGTGAAACACGCCCGGCGACGATCATGAGGTCAGCTTGCCTTGGCGAGGCACGGAAGGTTTCCATTCCGTAACGGGCAAGGTCGTAGTGAGGTCCGCCGGCAGCCATCATTTCAAGTGCGCAGCAAGCCAGCCCGAAGGTGGCCGGCATCACACTGTGGCGACGCGCCCACTTCACCAACTCTTCAAGCGTGCCGGTCAAAAAGTTATGGCTTAGTCCTTCGAGGCCTGACTCGAGAATTCCGCCTGTGGGTCTGCTTTCACTTGACACTTAAGCAGCCTCTCGACTTGGACGGCCCTCAGCGCCGACGCGACGGATGGTGCTTGTTGCCGTCCGAGCAGGAGAAACAGCTTCGGAACGACGGAGTTGCTTTACCGGGCCCCAATCAAGGGCACCGTTGCCGATCAAATACACAAAAGACTCAAACACTGCTGCGGTGAAAATGAGAATGGCAACGATTCCGTAACCCCCAAGTGATCGAAACACCACAGCAAACGGGAACAGGAAGATGAGTTCAATGTCAATCACGATAAAGATCATGGCAACAAGAAAAAACTTCACCGGGAAACGCTCGGGCCGGCCCTCCTCGGGAACGATGCCACATTCATAGGGTGAGGACTTTGCTTCGGAGGGACGCCGGGGCGCAAGGAGTTGCGATACCACGCGGCTGATCACGGCGAAGCCAATCGCCAAGACAAGCATTGCGAAGATCGGCAGGTACTGCCCCACGAGGTTCAGTTCCCTTTCGACGCGGCTTCGGCCATGGCCTTGTTCTTCATGAGTGTCTTGTCACGATTGTGCAAGGCCCAAGCTGTGAGAACAAACAGTGCCAAAGAGATGACGAAATACAAGAACGGAATCACGCGCTCGTTGCCGATATCTCGAACGAAAACAACCGAGATGACTGGCTTACTTGGGTCAGCCTTTGGGATTGGGGGTGCCTGGCCCGGGACTGTTACCTGTGGAATTACTTGCTGCACCTGCACCACGCTGTAATTCGTAGGATTTTTCACTTGAATGGCCGAGGACACTCGATGCACGACTCGACAGACAACACCGCCATCAGGGCAGTCGTCTTTCAATGTTGGCTTCCCGCCAAACTGCCACGTATTGATTTTCTTATAGTCGGCTGCAGACTTGAAAACACCAGAGTTAACCAGTTCGAGATCGGCCGCAGCTTGCGCTTCGCCTGCGTTCGACGCAGAGACAAGTTTCCAACCGTTCAGCGAATCGGGCGGAAGATAGGCGCTTACAATGTCAGGGTTGTTGGATTGGATATCGGACAGTGACGTTCCACTCGGATTGGGAAATTCCTCGGCAAGGTCTGGGTTTTCGGCGAGAATTTCGTCGGCGCGGGGCAACGAAGCAGGGTCGGCTAGCAGGTTAAGTGGGTCAGTCGTAGCCCGATCATTTCCGCCGTTCACGTAAATCTCCACCGGTTGCCAGGTCGGGATGTTGCCTCGCGGACCAATTGCCGGCGGCGTGAGCCACCAAATAAAGGTGAGGATGACAAGCCAACCGAAAAGACCAGTGAGTGCAACCAGGAACCCAAGGCGCGAGCCTAGGTTGGTGCTTAACAACAAATAAGTAGAGCCCATCAGCACCACGACACCCACAAGCACTACAAGGATGCCGCGGATGCCCGGATCGAACGAGATACCAGCCAAGACCTGAAGCGTTTCCATTAGAGGCTCCGCTCGTAGGCGACAACAGCCGCTATTTGGTTGGGCGTAAGCATGACTTGGTCTTGGCTCATCAGTGCCGTCTTAGGGTCTTGAGCATTTGGATTAGTGCCAAAACTACCCATGCGGCCACTCGACCAGCCGTTGACGCCATAGGCCGTTCCCATCTTTGGATAAGCCGATACGTAGGCTTCCTGCTGAGTGGCAACCGGGAACTGTCGCTCCGCAGAACCGCCGATAAAGCTTGGGCCCATCGCGCCACCGCCGGCCACGCCGGCATCACCAAAGGACCACCCCGGAGTATGACAACGTCCGCAGGCATAAGCGCCGGCGGCGAAACCATCGCTGTAGCCAAGATTGAAGATTGCTTCGCCAAGGGTCTTGTACTCGGCGCCAGTCACGGTGCAGTTGTTGTTGGCGTCGGCCTTACAGACAAGGTCGAGTTGTGCTTGCACTGCTGCTTGAGATTCTGCAGCCGGCAACTGGATTGAAAAGAGGTACGCAATGACTTCCTCGATTTGCTGCTCGGTGAGCGGACCACCGCCGGGTGCACCCCATGCCGGCATCGGTGAGTAACCGCGGCCGTAATTGAGGATGTAAGTGAGTTGCTCTGGCGTATAGCGATACATCACTGTGTCAAGCGCAGGAGACTTCCATTCGACCTGATCGACATATGCGCCGGTTGCAGGGTCAAGGAGCGTGTAACTAGCAACACCACCGACACCATTGGGTCCGTGGCAATTCGCGCACTGCGCACCCACCGTATAAATCTCCTCGCCCCGAGAAATCGCAATGTTCTCAAAAAGTTTAACTGAGTCTTCTTGGCGGCCAGGCTCAGCTAACCAGTACAGCGGCAGGGTGAGGGCGATAACACCAAGTGCAACAAGACCTAAACCAAGGGTGCGATCGAGCTTTTTGGTCTCGAGTTCCTCATCGTTCATGTACGGCTTGCGATTCGCAGCGAGTGCAACTTCCGAGCCAATCTCCGATCGGCTCTTGCGCACATTCACCGCAATGGCGACAACAAACGCAACGAGAAGGATGCCGGCGACGACATAACCGATCGTCTGCTGTGCGCTCGCCAAAATGACCAAGTCGTACATCAGTGACTTCCTCCACCCACACAATGTGGGCCTTCAGCTTCTTGCCCAGTGGTATTGGTGCCAATGGCCGGGCCTTGAATGATCTGACCGGTATCGACCGTGAGGACATCGCCCGCTACTGAGGTTGCGAATCGATCCATACCGCGGGGGGCCGGACCGCCTTTTTTCTCGCCGGCCAGATTGTATTGAGAACCGTGGCATGGGCATTCGAACCACTGCGAAGTCACGCAAGAGGGGACCCGACAACCAAGGTGCGGACACTTTTGATAAAGAGCCACCACGCCCGCTTCCATTGACGGAAGCACTGCCGCCGGATAAACGGCCTTCGCTTTCGCCGTCGCCGCCTTGGGGTAGGAGGTTAACCACATACGGCCTTCAGCCGAGTAGAGAAAGCCCTTATTGGCGACGATTTTTGCCTGAACATCGGCGATAGTGCCTACTCGAATCTTCGAGCCAAATCCGCCCTTGGGCATTGGCCAAAGGAAGGCAAGAGTAGCCGCACCAAAGCCCGACAACGCGAGACCCATCATTACGATGATGGATCGGTTGAAGAACTTTCTTCGTGAGATACCAATGGCATCGGCATCAGGGGCCACGAACGGAGCAATCTCAGTGTTCGATAGGGCCGGTGCGCTCGGGCGGCGCTCGAGCGCCGCAGTGGCCTCGACCTGCCGACCGGAAACGCCAGCTAATTCAGCGTCCCCTTCAAGCGCAACTGCGGGCTTATCTCGCTTCACCGTCTCGCGACTAAGGGCGCCAGTTACACCAGCACTATCACGTCGCCGTGATGCGGCATAAAGCACCACGCCGGCGAGAACCACGAGGACAGGAATGACGATGACGAGAGGGTTCATTTGAGGGACTCCTGCGTTTGTGCCATCACAACTCGAAGAACAGGCCGCCGGTCCATGGCGTCACAAAAAGGAAGCCAGGCCCACGGAAGAAGGAACCAATAATGACCAGTACTGCCCAGAACATCAGTTGCACAGTAAAGAGTGAGATCGCAAACTTGCGATCTTCGGGCTTATTTGACGGGTTGCGATCAATGTAGGGAGCAAGGATCAACAGGAAAATACCCATACCGGGGATGGTCACACCGGCCACCATTGGGTGGAACATAGTGAGGAGTTCCTGAAGGCCAAGAAAGTACCAAGGTGCTTTCGATGGGTTTGGCGTCTCATTGAGATTTGCGAGTTCAAGGAGCGGAGCGTTCACGAAGACCGAAAAAATCAGAGTGAAAACCGTGATCGCCAACGCCGCCACAAATTCGATGGCTAGAAGATGCGGCCACACATGGACTTTGTCTACGGGAACTGACTTCAGGTCTTGGATTGAACCGGCCTTGACCACCGTGAGTAGGCGTTGTGTGTGCCCACCGGGGCCAGTGGCCGTGGGAGGTGGCGCCGCTTCGGCCACCGCAGTAGCAACACCGCCGCCAGTGGTGGCAGCAACAACATCGGTACCGCTGTCTTTTTTGGCTTTTGCCGATTTTGATCGCTCGAGCAAATGGGCCGGAATACGACTATCGCCCGCGCTCGGTGCTGCGGTAGCCGGTGCCTCGGCTGCCGTGGTTGCGCCGCCGGGCGCGTCGCCGGCTGCCTTGGCCGCTGCCTTGGCCTTCGCCTCTTCAGCGCGTTTGCGGAGATGTTCGGGTATCTCTGTCATCGCTCCTCGATCACAATGGTCCGGAGATGCCGCCATCCTTGCGAACCCGCCAGAAGTGGATCGCAAGGAAGATGACTGTCACGAATGGAACAAACAACACGTGTAACACGTACCAACGCAACAGCGTGTCGGTACCAATTTCTTTGCCTCCAAGGAGAACGAACCTCACTTGCTCGCCGAAGACCGGGGTGTACCCCATCATGTTGGTACCTACGGTGACGGCCCAAAGTGCAAGCTGATCCCATGGAAGGAGATAACCAGTAAAGGAAAGGAGCAGAGTCAGGGTCAAGAGAATGACGCCGATTACCCAATTGAACTCGCGAGGCGGTTTATAGGCACCGTGGTAGAAGACACGGGCCATGTGCAAGAACACTGCCAACACCATGAGATGGGCGGCCCATCTGTGCACATTCCGGACCAGAAGGCCGAAAGCAACAGAAGTCTGAAGCGTGTAGATGTCGTTCCAAGCCTGCGCAGCGGTGGGGCGATAAAAGAACATCAAGAAAATGCCGGTGATGGTCAGCAGAATGAAAAGAAAGAAACTGAGCCCTCCAAGGCACAAGGTGTAGCTGACCTTTACCGCATGACGCTTCACCTTCACGGGGTGAAGGTGGTACAGCACGCTGTTCATGATCACGTAAGAACGGTTACGGGGGCTATCGGTGTAGCCCTTTCGGAACACCGAGCCTGGACGGAAAATAGAGTTCCAGGCTTGTGAGCCTTGCGTTTTGTCGACGATTTCACTGACGCGCTGGGCGGGGGTCTTCTTCCCGCTGGGTCGCTCCATGGTTTTGGCCAAGGCAGTTGCTCCGTGTGAGCCGAGATCGGTATCGATCCCGGGAGGGTGGTTCGGATTCAAAAATTACTGAAAAACAGCGAAAACTAAAGAAAATCTGTGAAACGAAAAACTAGCCGAGGCGCATCCCGTACCCATAGCCGTGGGTGGGCATGCGTTGGTGAGAATCGCCATCGGCCGGTGCAGCACCGACCTTCCCGAGGATGATCACACCAGTTGGGCAGCGATCAACGCAAAGCGCGCAGCGAGTGCACACATCGTCATCGATCAAAAAGACCGAATGGTCACCGGGGTCGTCGCCGGGAAGTTCTGTCCCTAGGGCCTCGTCAATGGAAGAGGTGCGGACGAGATGGATGCATTTCCATGGGCAGATATCGACACAGCCCTCGCAAGTGATGCATTCAGACTGGTCAATGTGGATGAACTGTTTTGGCTTGACCGCCTTGGAAAGCCACTCGGCGTCGACTTCCCGCAGGACGTAATCGTCGCGGAACTCTGGCATCGGAGGATTGGCATCTATTCGCGCCATAACTAGTTGTTCCTAGCCATCGGTCGACCGTACTCGGAGGTCGCCGTGGCCTTGGCGGTTTTGGCGGCCTCAACACGCTTTCCGCGATTCTGCCACCACATCCAAAGTGCAATGTTTGCGCCCAGCAGGACCACGTAGAGAAGGACAGCAAGAATATCCCTGATTGTCTGATACGAGATCGTAATGGGGCTCAACCCGTCAAGGGACTGGGGCTTGAGAATGCCACCGGGGCCGAGAAGAAGTTTGTCTGGGCGCCAACCAAGTTCGTTGTCTGCCCATGTGAGAAACAGATGAGGAACGAGCCCGTAGGCCCAAAAGAAGAGGAAAAAGACATAGACCGCTACCACCATGGCCTCGCCCCAAGTGACTGGGGTTCCTACTGGACGCCGCTTAGCCACCGGAATCACGAGTGCGGTCAATAAGACCATCACAAGTACCGATGCGATGAACGCAACCACCCGGATTGGCCTCCCTTGTGAACGATTGCACAATTGGCACGGACAGAACTGTGCCGAACCCGAACTTCTTGGCTAGGCGCCTTCAATGTCTAGCACCGACACACGGGAATTGAGACATTGCAGCCTGGATTCGTGTGCGTGACATTTCACCGCGGTGATTTCCCGAGGTTCAATTGTCCATACTTGGCTCAGTGCTCTCTTCGTGGTCTAGATTCCCTCTAGCAACCTTGACATTGACCGCTTAAACCGAGGTCAACGCCACTACCTCTACTCGCACTCTCCCGACTACTTCGGAGGAACCGTGACCGAAGTCCCCGAGCATCTGCTCAAGCGCTCCAAAGACCGTCGGACGTCGCTCGATGGCGGTACCCCCGCTGCGGCTGATGCTGCCCCTGTTGCCGAAAGCGCAGCGGTGGAAAAAACTGCAGTTACTGCGGCTGCGGCCCCCGCCGCTGTAGTACCCGCGGCTGCATCCGAGCCAGTGCCGGCCTACGTCGAAGCGGCACTCAAACGTAAGAAAATCCCGTTTTGGGCCATGCCTGTGCTGGCCTTTCTTCCTCTCTGGGCAGTTATTTATATTGGCGCACTTTCTCCTGCATCAAGCGGCGCCCCTTCGCAATTGGCAACTGGTCAAGCACTCTTTGCTGCCAACTGCGCTGGTTGTCACGGCGCTGCAGGTGGCGGCGGTGTTGGTCGCGTTATGAACGAGGGCAACTTGACTGCGACATTCCCTGACATGATCGGAATGCTTGAATTCGTTTGGATTGGTTCCAACGGAACCGGCCCGGCCGGAACTCCCTACGGCGACCCTGCTCGAGTTGGTGGCCAGCACAAAACTCTGAGTTACAACGGTAATCCCATGCCGAATTTCGATAAAACGCTCACTCAAGCCGAGTTACTCGCAGTAATTCGTTACGAGTGGGAAACGATTTCCGGTGGCAAACCTACTGTTGATGCCGCAACCGAAAACATAACCTACGCCGACGGAAAGCCGATGCTTAATGCAGCCGGTGAACTCGTCGCCCCTGAAGGCACGCCTCTGTTCGACCCGGCCGGCAAACTCACGATTCAGCCCAACTGGACAACACCAGTCGGCAGTTAGGTCAGGCGTTTTCTGTTCTGACAACTGCTGATTACGCTCCTACAGCGTCGCAGCCGCAACTTCAGCGGCCGCCGAGTGGGCTGCGTCAGCGATTGCTGTTAGTACTTCGTCGTCATGAGCTAAACCCGGGAACATGATCTCGTAGGCCCCCGGCGCAATTGCAACGTTGCGAGCAAGTAGCGCATGAAAAAACGCTGCGTACAACGATTCGTCAGTGGTGCACGCGCTTACGTAGTCACTTGGTGCAGTCTCACCGAAATACAGACCAACAAGACTTGCGAACCGTGGAACGCACACCTTGATGCCTGCGCTTGCGAATGCATTTGCGAACGAACCGGCCAGACACTCCGCACGTGAATCAATAAGCGCGTACGCATCGACGTCAAGAAGTTCGAGTGCTGCGAGCCCGGCCGCTGTTGCCAGTGGGTTTCCTGACAACGTTCCCGCTTGGTACACAGGACCGAGTGGGGCGAGGTTGTCCATGACATCGGCACGGCCACCGAATGCCCCGACAGGCAAACCTCCGCCAATGATTTTTCCGAACGCTGTGAGATCAGGCTTCACACCAAGAAGTTCTTGAGCACCGCCGCGGGCAACTCGGAATCCAGTGATGACCTCGTCGAAAATGAGTAACGCCCCCACGCGATCGCATTCCGCACGCAGACCCTCAAGAAAACCAGTGGCCGGAGGGACAAGCCCCATATTCGCTGCGCAAGGCTCCACAATGACGGCAGCAAATGTGTCATCAAGAGTGGGAACAACGTTGTAGGGCGCAACAACGGTATCGGCGATTGCGTTTTCGGTAACACCGGCAGATGCGGGAATTCCAAGTGATGCCATCGCAGTGCCGCCCGACACCAAAAGGCCATCGCTGTGGCCGTGATAGTTGCCAGCAAATTTGAGGATTTTTGGACGGCCAGTCGCTCCGCGAGCGACACGGATTGCGCTCATAGTTGCCTCGGTCCCGCTGTTGACCATGCGCAGTTTTTCACAAGACGGCACCCGCTCACTTATTGCTTCAGCAAGTTCAACCTCACGGGGTGTAGGAGCGCCGAACGATGTTCCGTGAACAGCCGCCTTCTGAATGGCTTCGATGATTTTTGGATGCGCGTGGCCGGCGATGATTGCGCCATAACTCTGAACCAAATCAAGAAACGTTGTCCCTTCAACATCGGTGACACGAGCACCGCTACCGCTAGCCACAAAATAAGGGGTGCCGCCAACGGAACGAAAGGCGCGAACTGGTGAATTAACTCCGCCGGGGATTACGCGCTGACCGCGTTCGAATAATGACTCGTTTGTTGGTTTCATGGTTTCAATCGTTAAGAAGTTCGGCGACCTCACGCGCGAAATACGTCAGGATCATGTCGGCACCGGCGCGGCGAATCGATGTGAGATGTTCGAGCGCAACTGCCTCGCCATCGATCCAACCCCGCTCAGCAGCAGCTTTCACCATCGCGTATTCACCGGAGACGTGATAGGCGGCCAACGGAATATCAATTTCGGGGCGAGCTCTTGCAATGACGTCGAGATAGGACATCGCTGGCTTCACCATCACGATGTCTGCGCCTTCAAGAATGTCGAGTCGAATCTCTTCGAGTGACTCGCGTGCGTTTGCTGGATCTTGTTGATAACCCTTGCGGTCGCCGCCGTTCGCGATCGTGACGTCTACCGCGTCTCGAAAGGGTCCGTACAAAGCCGACGCGTACTTCGCCGAGTACGCCATGATCGCAGTTCCGACGTAATTCTCTTCATCAAGTGCGTCGCGAATTGCAGCAACGGCACCGTCCATCATTCCGGAAGGAGCGACGATGTCAGCGCCAGCGGCAGCCTGCGCAATGGCAACGTTTGTATAGAGGTCAAGAGTGGCGTCGTTGTCGACACTTCCATATCCGTCGAGAACACCGCAGTGGCCGTGGGAGGTGTACTCGTCAAGACAGAGGTCGGCCATGAGCACGACCCTGTCGCCAAAGGTGTCGCGCAATTCCCGCAATGCAATTTGAACAATTCCGTCCGGATCCCAGGCCCCTGATCCACTCTCATCCTTGGTCGCCGGCACACCAAACAAAATGACACCAGGAACACCCAAACCCAAGAGGTCGGCAACTTCAGCCTGAAGCGAACCCAACGTGTGTTGGACCACACCCGGGATCGACGCAATCGGTTGAGGCTCAGTTATTCCTTCACGGACAAAGAGAGGCGCGATGAGATCGTCAGTTGAAAGTCGCGTTTCGGCAACCATCCGGCGAAGTGTCGGCGTACGGCGAAGGCGACGGAGACGGCGTTGAGGGAAACTCATTAGTAGAGAGCCTATGCACGCCGCTGTTGGCGGCTAAATCCTGAGCGACCGTGCGACGCCCGAGGTGCCCCTATTTTAGGTGCATTCGGAGAAGCAGCACATTCGATAACTGCATCCACAAGCCCGTCAATGGTGTGAACCTCAGCGATGACGTCGACCCGAAGACCCGCCCTGCGCGCAGTGTCGGCAGTGATTGGACCAATGCATGCAACCATCTTGGGCAGGGTGTCAGCGCCGAAGGCCGCAACCCAATTCTCCACGGTTGACGCTGATGTAAAGGTCACAATATCGGCTCCAATAATTCGTTCACGATCTGCTTCAGTTGGTTGCACTGCGACCGTTCGGTAGGCATCAACGATGTCAACCTCCCAGCCGAGATTTCGCAGGCCATCGGGTAAAACATCACGAGCAACTTCAGCTCGAACTAGTGCTACCCGGCCCTTGTCGGCGTCACGAGGTAACGGAAACGCCTCAAGTAGTGACTCTGCGATAAACCGATCCGGCACGAGATCGGCTACCAGATGGTTATCGGCGAGCCTTTCGACGGTTCCTGGTCCGATCGCCGCTATTCGAACACCGGCTAGATCGCGAGCATCACGGAGTTGTTCGCAGAAACGGGCGGCACCATTCGCTGAAGTAACAACGACCCAGTCGTAGGTGACCAAAGTTTGAACAGCCGTTCGTAACGCGGCACCGTTATCAAGAGGATCAACGATCTCGATCGTGGGAATGATGAGCGCATCTGCACCTTCACTGCGGAGGCGATCGGCCAGGGCCGAGGACTGGTGGCGCGGACGAGTGACGATCACTTTTTTGCCGAAGAGTGGGCGAGATTCAAACCATGAGAGATCAAGTGCAGCGACCTGTCCGATCACGATCACACTCGGCGATGCAAGTTCTTCACGCGGGAGTTGCGAGATTGGTGCTCGAACTGTGTGCTGTTCGGGTCGAGTTCCCCACCGGATAGCCGCCGCCGGAGTCATTGGGTCGAGACCACCAGCGACGAGCCGATTAACGATCTTCTGAATTCGCCCAACCCCCATCAAGATGACAATGGTCCCGCCCAATTGCGCGGCCGCCTCCCAATTAACTTCGTCACTTTTGTCCGGGTCTTCGTGGCCAGTTATGACAGTGAAAGAAGTTGACGAGTGCCGCAGTGTCACGGGAATCCCGGCATAGGCAGGAACGGCGATTGCTGAGGTGACCCCGGGGACAACTTCGAAGTGAATCCCGGCATCAGCGAGGGCGGCCGCTTCTTCTCCACCTCGGGCGAAAACAAATGGATCGCCGCCTTTGAGCCGAACCACAGTCAGCCCCTCCTGAGCCTTGGCGACGAGGAGGGCATTGATATCGTCCTGCTCCATCAGGGCTTGTCCTGCGGATTTCGCCACGCTGATGCGTTCAGCCCCGGGCGGCGCGAGATCAAGCAAAGCGCCAACCGAAAGTCGGTCGAAGACCACAACATCAGCCACTGCAAGCACCTCAGCCCCGCGAACCGTCAGCAACCCCGGATCGCCCGGCCCAGCTCCAACGAGAAACACAGTCACAGCCCGAGCCTAGGGGCCGGACCTTGCTCCACCTCCAGTCAATCTCTTCCGACTGCTCTGCGTTAACGAGCCGAAATCGGGACCTGTGGCCCATGCCACAGGCAGAAAAGGAACTTTCCGGAGCAAGTTGAAATAATTAGCACTAACTTCTGTTTCATGTCCTACACCGTGCAACTTGGTCTCACCACCTAGGAGTCGATATGGAAACAATGTTGGTTGCCGCCGCTGCCCGTCCAGAGTGGATGGACCTCGCATCATGCAAGGGCCGAACCACCCTGTTTTTTGGAATTGCCGGGGAACGACCAGAACGCCGGGTACGTAGAGAAGCCTCCGCCCGCGCCATGTGCGCAGCGTGCCCAGTAAATTTTGACTGCCGTGAAATGGCTCGTGACAATCGAGAGAACGGTTTTTGGGGCGGAGAGAACGAAGAAGAGCGCGCCGCTTCCGGTCACTCTCCTCGATCGATTAGCCGCCGCTCCGTGCAGGACGCAGCGAGAGCATCCTGAAAATCAGTTTTTCGTTGCTCCGTATACTTCGAGCACTCGTTTTCGACTGAATGCCAGATCAACAATTGGTGCGGGGTATTCGATTCCTAATTCAACACCTGCCGCCGCTAACTCAAGCGGACCGACTTCCCATGGTTCGTGAATAGCGTTCGAATCAAGCCCTGCGAGTTCTGGAACCCAACGTCGGATGTACGCACCATTTTCGTCAAATCGTTTGCTTTGCAATATCGGGTTGAAGACTCGGTTGTAGGGCGAAGCGTCTGGCCCCGTACCCGCCACCCACTGCCAATTACCGACGTTCTGAGAGATATCAGCGTCGAGAAGCACATGCCGGAAATACCTTTCGCCACGTCGCCAATCGATCAGCAGGTTTTTCACGAGGAATGAGGCCGTGACCATTCGAACACGGTTATGCATCCATCCTGTTTCCTTGAGTTGTCGCATTCCGGCGTCGACTAAAGGAAATCCAGTGAGACCATTTTTCCATGCAAGAAAACTGTTGTCATCACTGCGCCATTTAATCTTCGCGTACTGAGGCTTCATTGGTTGCTCAACAAGCGAGGGCGTGGCGTACAGCATGTGTGCGTACCAGTCGCGCCATGCAAGTTGTCGCACCAACGCAGCGCGACCGGGTGAGGACTCCCCTACAACTCGGGCAATGAAGCGCGGCGACAACGTGCCAAATCGAAGATCAATTGAGAGTTGCGAGGTACCAAGAATCGATGGAGTGTTGCGATCTTCGGCATAGGAGTCGGCGCGCTCAACCGCCAGTGCCAGTCGGGCCTGCGCTCCCTGTTCGCCGGGCAACGCTGCCTCTCCGATGTCACCTTCAAGAAGCGGATAGACCCCCTGATGCTCAGGCAACGAATCTCCAGGATCATTCGCAATTTTCGCGTCGCCCGGAGTCGGCCATGGAGTCCAGGGTGTTCGCTCCCAGACCCGAAAAAAGGGCGTGAATACTTGCGAAAGAGTGCCCGCCTTTGTGCGAATCAAGCCCGGTTCATGCGTCATCGTTCCCCATTCGGGCACCCATTCGACCACTGAGCCTTGCAATGCAGTTTCAACCTGCATATCCCGATCGGTGGCATAGGGCGTCACATCTCGGTTCACATGAATCGCAGAAATATCAAGCCGCTTCGCTTCAGCAGGAACCATCACTCGCGGGTCGCCAATGCGAACGAGCAGACGACCACCGTTGCGCGTCAGTGAAGCATCAAGCGCTTTGACATCGCCGAAAAGTCGCGAGATCCGTCGTGAACTCGCTCTTTCGTAGAGCACAGGGTCGACAACAAACAGGGCCGTGACGAGATCGTGTTCTGAAGTCGCTGCAGCCCAAGCTGGATTGTCATCGAGCCGAAGATCTCGACGAAACCACACCATTCCCGCAGAAGATCCCATAGCCTTCAAGCGATCGGCCGACCGAACGGAACGGTGGCCCAACTCGCAAGAAACTCTTCGGCAATCTCGCACGCACCAAGCAGAGGCCCGCTCGGATGTTCGAGAACCTGAGCAATTGCATCTCCGATAAGCGATGCCGGATCAGTTGATGAATCTTCCAGTGGCCACGCCGCCAAGTGACCCGATGTCGTAACAAAATCCGGGAGCACCAGAACTTCCTCGCGCCCAAACGCCGCAAGCGCTTTTGTGGTGACGGGCATTGGTCCGCTCGGAACAATCAATTTTGCGCGCACGTTGCCCACATTGCCGTGGCCAATTAGCCCCACCTTCGAGCCAGCGACCAATGCATCGGCTTCGATATGGAGCACTGCGTTGGGGTCTTCTGAATCCGCAGGATCAATGACAGTCGCACCAGCGGAACGAAAAAGTTCAACCAGTGAGGTGCTCATTGCATCGAACTGCTCAACAGCGATTGATCTCCCGGAAAGACCGCCAAGAGTTCGATCGGTTGCGGCCACGATTCCGGCCGCAACGTTTGCATCACGATTGGTCAACCACGACTCGGGGCGTGGGTCACGCTCGCGGAGCCCCGCCAAATCTGCTGCTGTGACCCCCTTACCCGCACTGAGATGAACAGTTTCATAACCATCACCAGAAAGTTCCGTTGCAAACGCAGCGATCGCTTCAGTTTTGGTGTCGGGAGGCGAGTTCACTGCGGCGGACGCGCCCGAGACCTTCCGGCCAAAGAATGCAAAGCGATAGGTCTCGGATCTTGCGAGCCAGGTCGCTCCGTCGACAAGCACCTTCGGAGCCGACCGGACAATTCCGATCGCTATTGGGGCATCATCAAGGTCAATAACGACGAATCCGTCGGTTGAGGTCAGTTTGCGCATGCTCACGATGGAGGAGTCTCGCACAGACCCTGAAGCGGACCGATTCCCAACAACGACAGAAGCGATAAGACTAGGGATATGGAAACCATTGATGTGGTAATCGAGATCCCACGCGGCAGTCGCAACAAGTACGAAATCGACCACGAGACCGGCCAGATCCGGCTTGATCGTCGGCTCTTCACTGCAACCACCTACCCGACCGAATACGGATTCATCCCCAATACGCTCTCCGAGGACGGCGATCCTCTAGACGTTTTGGTATTCACCGAGGACCCGACCTTCCCCGGTTGTTGGATTCACGTTCGACCCGTTGGCGTACTTTGGATGACCGACGACGCCGGTCGAGACGCCAAGATTGTCTGCGTTCATCACCGCGAGCCCCGTTGGCGTGATGCCACAAACATTGACGACATACCCGCCGAGACTCTCGCTGAAATCAAACATTTCTTCACGATTTATAAGGACCTTGAGCCCGGGAAGTTTTCGGAAGTGGGCGATTTCGAAGGTCGTGAAGCTGCGTGGGCAGAAATTGAAGCGTCGCTTGAGCGGTTCGTCCCCGGCGGCCACTGACTTCCATCTGGCCGAATTCAGCAGGACACAACCTCTCGAGACTCAGATTTTCACCGGCTCCGCAATTCCCGACCAAACAGATCGACTTTTGTCCCGAATTCGGGCATACTCGCAGTCCCATCCACATAATGAGCCATGGAGGCTTTCAAATCATGGCACTACGCCTCGGCGATATCGCCCCTGACTTCACCGCTGACACCACGCAAGGCAGCGTTTCCTTTCACGAATGGAAAAGTGATTCTTGGTCCATTTTGTTCTCGCATCCCAAGGACTTCACCCCGGTGTGCACTACCGAACTAGGCACCGTGGCCAAGCTCAAGCCCGAGTGGGAGAAGCGCAACGTCAAGCCCATCGGCCTCTCGGTCGACCCAGTTGACTCCCATCTCGCATGGGAAGGCGATATCGAAGAGACCCAAGGCCAGGCAGTGAACTTTCCCGTGATCGCCGACCCCGATCGCTCGGTGGCCGACCTCTACGACATGATCCACCCGAACGCCAACGACACCCTCACCGTTCGGTCTGTTTTTGTGATTGATCCGGCCAATAAGGTTCGACTGATCCTCACCTATCCGGCCAGCACTGGTCGGAATTTCGATGAGCTCCTCCGAGTCATCGACTCTCTGCAACTCACCGATGGCTACAAGGTCGCCACACCTGCCAACTGGAAAGACGGCGAGGACGTCATCGTCGTGCCGGCCCTGACGGATGAGGAAGCAACCGAGCGATTCCCCAAAGGATTCACAAAACTCAAGCCCTACCTCCGAATGACTCCTCAGCCCAACCGCTGAACGCAACCAAACACAATGTAGAGATGGGGACAGGAAGCCGCCTGTCCCCATTGCACGTTTAGGGCCTAGCCTTTTCCCCGTGACGACGACTACCAATTCTCCCCCCGCCGACCTTTCAACTGCCGCTCATACCGTGGGCGTGAGCAAGATCTACGGCGCAGGTGACACCCTCGTAACCGCTCTTGACGATGTGAGTGTGACATTTGAACGAGGCAAGTTCACTGCAATTATGGGCCCATCCGGAAGCGGTAAGTCCACACTGATGCACTGCGTCGCTGGCCTTGACACCATCGATTTGGGCCAAATTTTCATTGGCGAGGTCAATCTCAGTGGGCTCAATGACAAGCAACTCACGCGTCTGCGCCGAGACACAATCGGATTCGTTTTCCAGGCCTTCAACTTGGTTCCCACGCTGACAGCGCTCGAGAACATCACCCTCCCGATGGACCTCGCTGGACGGGCGCCCGATCAAGAGTGGCTCGACACCATCGTCGCCACGGTGGGTCTCGGTGATCGGGTTTCACATCGCCCCAGCGAACTTTCCGGCGGACAACAACAGCGCGTCGCCGTTGCTCGCGCACTTGCAAGTCAGCCGGAAATCATTTTTGCCGATGAACCCACTGGCAACCTTGACTCGCGCAGTGGATCAGAAATTCTTGAATTCATGCGCATGGCCGTCGATAAGTTCGCGCAAACCATCGTGATGGTGACTCACGATCCCCTCGCTGCGAGTTACGCCGACCGAGTCATTTTTCTCGTCGATGGGAGAGTCGTCGATGACCTGCACTCGCCCAACGCCGATTCGATTATCGACCGCATGAAGAGTTTCGGAGCCTGAAGTGCTGAAAGTTACGCTTCGTGGGCTTCTCGCGCACAAAGTTCGTCTCATTGCAACTGCCATTTCAGTACTCCTGGGCGTTGCCTTTATGTCTGGAACTCAGGTGCTCACCTCGAGTGTGAGCGCAAGTTTCGACAAGGTTTTCGCCGACGTCTACGCGTCAATCGACGTTGTCGTGCGTTCTACAAATGAAGTGGATACTCCCTTCGGACCTGAACGCACAAGAATCTCGGAGAACGTTCTTCCTGCAGTTACCGAAGTTCCCGGAGTCGAGGCAGCCGAGGGCCAAGTCGTAGGCCAAATCAGAGTTCTTGACAAGGACAACCAACCACTCGTTACGGCGCAAGGACCGCCAAACTTTGGACTCAATTGGTTGACCTCTCCCGCCCTCAACGGTTGGTCAATCGTCGAGGGGGCTCCGCCAACTGCTGCCACCGACATCGTTCTCGATGCAAAGAGCGCCAAAGACTCGGGATACTCCATCGGCGATACCGTCAACGTTTCTGTCACCACCGGAGTTCGATCCTTCCAACTCGTTGGTATCGCCAAATTCGGCAAACTTGAGACCTGGGGTGGCGCTCAGTCGGCGTTGTTCTCCACTGCCACCGTGCAGAATCTTGTTGGTGAACCAGGGATGTACGACTGGATTTCAGTAGCGGGCACAAACAACGAATCACAAACACAACTGAGCGCCGCCGTATCAAACGCCATCCCCCCTGGCACTGAAGCCATCACCGGTACGGAATTCACCGAGGAGAGCCAAAGCGCGTTCCAAAAAATCATTGGAATTTTCAGTACGTTCTTGCTGGTATTTGCTCTGATCGCATTGTTTGTCGGTTCGTTCATTATCTACAACACGTTTTCCATCATCGTGGCGCAACGAACCCGGGAACTTGCCTTGCTGCGAGCTATCGGCGCCAGCCGCAAGCAGGTTTTAGGTTCCATCGTTCTGGAAGCATTTTTTGTCGGACTTCTTGCCTCGTTCGTGGGCGTCGGCTTCGGGGTGTTGCTCGCAATCGGACTCAATAACCTCATGCAGTCAATCGGTTTTTCTGGTCCCGACACGCCGATTGTAATTCCTCCCGTCGCCATACTTGTTTCGATACTCATCGGAACAACCATCACGTTGGTATCGGCGCTCTTCCCGGCAAGACGAGCTTCGACCGTTCCACCTATTGCTGCCATGCGTGATGTTGCTGTCGACAGAACCGGAACATCGAAACTTCGTGTTACCTCCGGTCTTGCGCTTCTCGCTCTCGGGGCATTCCTGCTCTGGTTCGGGCTTAACGGCAATTCAGATTCCGGGCTGCAAATCATTGGTGGAGGAGCGTTCTTTGTCTTCATCGCACTCACTGTGATTGGCCCAGTCATCGCCACTCCATTTGCCAGCGTCCTTGGGTGGCCATTGGAACGATCAACCCGCATCACCGGCCGACTTGCGCGCGAAAACGCCATGCGGAATCCTCGCCGTACGTCAACAACGGCCTCGGCGCTAATGATTGGAATTGGCCTCGTCGGTTTCATCGCTGTCACTGCCCAGTCAGTCAAAGCTTCAACCGTCGACGCAATCAATCAATCCGTCACAGGCCAATACGTTGTGACAACAGAGAGTTTTGGTTCCACCGCTCTTCCCCAAAAAATGGCCTCAGAACTTGAATCGGCACCCGGCGTGCAAGTTGCAGCCGGTATCAGTGCAACATTCGCGAACATTGACGGCTCCGGAAAGATTGTTCTGGCGGTCGATCCACCAGCGATCTCCGAAGTCATTGATTTTTCGGATGTTGGAGGATCATTCTCTTCACTTGCGGTTGGGCAAATCGCAGCCTCTGATCAACTCGCCGAAGACAAACAGCTCGTGATTGGTCAACCAATCGAACTCGTTTTCCTTCAGGGCGGAGCAACGACCCTCACCCTCAGTTCAATCTACAAAACCGAGTTTCCGATTACGGGGCCGGGCTGGATCATTTCAACGGACCAATACAACTTGGTTGTGCCCCCATCGCAGCAAACCTTTTCTGCGGTCTACATCAAACTCGATGACAGTTCAGCATCAGGTATTGATGAAGCGCTTCCTGGACTCCAAGCAGTGACCAATACGGTTCCCGGTGCAAAGTTACAGAACCTCAACGAATACAAAAAAGCGCAGACCGATCAGGTCAATCAGTTCCTCTCAATTGTCTATGTGCTTCTTGCTCTTGCCCTTGTCATTGCCATCGTTGGCGTCGTCAACACATTGTTGTTATCGGTTTACGAACGCACACGAGAACTTGGATTGCTTCGCGCAGTCGGCATGAGCCGCCGACAAGTTCGTTCAACTATCAGGTTGGAATCGGTCATCATCAGTTTGATGGGCACGCTGATCGGACTTGTGATTGGCATCATCTTCGGTTGGGCCCTCGTGACCGCTCTTGTCGACGAGGGAATCACCACGTTTGCCATACCTTGGAGTCAGCTCATCATCATCGTGATCATTGCGATCATCGCAGGGGTCGGGGCCGCCCTCTACCCTGCCCGTCGCGCCGCCCGACTTGATGTCCTTCAAGCGATTTCGAGTGACTGATGGCCCATAACCCCGCTGCCCTTGAGCCCGAGATCGTGACATTTCTCACCGAACGCCATTTGGCATCACTCACCACGATGCGAGCCGATAACACCCCCCATGTGGTCGCTGTTGGTTTCACCTGGGACCCATCAGAGTCTTTGGTTCGTGTCATCACATGGGCCGGTAGTCGCAAGGCCCGCAACATTGCCGAGCGCCCCGGTTCCCCCGCAGCGGTATGCCAGGTTGATGGCGGTCGCTGGCTTTCTCTTGAAGGCACCGCAACCCTAACGAACGACCCGGATCGAGTTGCCCAAGCCGTTGCCCGCTACGGCGTGCGATACCGAGAACCGAAACAACGTGACGATCGCGTTGTCATAGAGATAACGGTTACTCGCGTTTTGGGTCGGGGCTAAAACCGACCTCGCAATTCAGCGTTTGCCCCGTAGACTGTTGCTCATGGCTCCTGTGAAACAGCGTGAATGGCACCCTGCGTTTGAGGAATACTGCGAAGCCATCTTCGAATTGCGCGAAGACGACGTCGACGTCATCCAAGCCCGTATCGCCGATCGACTCGCCGTTTCCCGACCAGCGGTCTCGGAAATGATCCGCCGTATGGAACGAGCCGATCTTGTTGAAATCAACAGCGGCGTGATCCGATTACTTCCTGATGGTCTCGCTCTCGCCGAAACCGTTGTTCGCCGCCATCGTCTTGCCGAACGATTCCTTACCGACATGCTTGGCCTTTCCTGGGCCGACGCGCACGAGGAAGCAGGGCGTTGGGAGCACGTGATTTCGCCAACAGTTGAAGCCGCCATGATGCATGCACTCGGCGACCCCACCACATGCCCGCACGGAAACCCCATTCCCGGAACTGACTATCAGCCGCCTTCGTCGGTCACGCTCGACACACTCCAAGTTGGCCAGTCATTCACAGTGTCTCGAATTCCCGAGGAACTTGAGTTCACTCCGGGGCTGCTCTCATTTCTCGAATCCTCCTCATTGCTTCCCGGTCATTCGGGAATCGTCACTGCACTTGAGGGTGATGGCCGAACGATCATTGCAATCGACGGGCAAAGCGTTGAAATTACCCGCTTTGCCACACAACGAATACTTGTTACCGCCGCCTAAGCCGGCGCCAGAATCGTTAGTACCAAAGATCAGCCCCTGAGAGACTCGGGAAGTTCGTCTTCGTGAACGATCGCAAGACGTTTCGTCGCTCGAGTCAGCGCTACATACAGAGCACGATTTCCTTGGGCTTGCTCAGCAACGATGAGTGCGGGCTCAACCACGATGACCGCGTCGACTTCGAGACCTTTCACGAGCCCAACTTCAACCACCGTGACTCGATGTTCAAGGCCATGGCGAGTCGCCCGACCAAACGCGATTTCGGCATTCTCGAGGGCCTCACATACCTCGTCGATAATTGATGACGTGCAGACAATTGCCACCTGCCCCGGGTCGACGGCCTCCCGTTCAATCAGCGCCACCTCGGCGACCGCTTCTGCAAGTCGACCCGGTTCGGCACAAAAAATTGCGGGCTCGGCACCATCTTCCCGAACCGAACGCGGCGCACGCAGGTCAGGGGCAGCACGACGAAGTACGCGGGCCGCTAACGCCATAATCGGTGCCGGTAGGCGATAGCCAAGCGTGAGTTCATTTCGGCGCGGTTCCCGCTTGGTTGGCAGCAGCGAAAGAATCTCGTCCCAGGATTCGTGGGCCCATTGCCCAGTTGCTTGCGCAATATCACCGACGATCGTCATCGAACCATTCAACGAACGCCGTTCCAGCATGCGTAACTGCATCGGAGAGAGATCCTGCGCTTCGTCGACGACGATATGGCCGTAGGTGCGGATTTCATCCTCGTCGTTCTGATCCCCATTGCGACGACGCTGGGGCTTCGGGCCAAGCAACGAGCGCGCTTCGTCGAGCAACGGTGCGTCGTCGTGGGTCCATTCAGTCTCTGTTTCGATATCGGATCGATCGCGATGCAATGACTGCCACTCCGCTTCAGATAGCGACGTGGCAGCAGCGTTTTTAAGCAGGGCCTCAGCACCGAAGAGGTCATGAAGAAACTGCGCTGGGGTAAGCACTGGCCACATCCATTCGAGCGCTTCTCGAATTGTCGAGTCGCGTCGTAATCGCTCACGCACTTCGGAGGCAGCGATCTCGCCCCGTCCGGATAATGCCAATTCGGCAAAGAGTTCATTCTCAACATATTTCCGCGCCGGATTATGGCGTCGGTATCGACGACGAGCATCAGAAATAATCTGCTGGCTACGAGAGCGTGAAACGGTAAGGCGTTGTAATCCGTATCCGACTACGAGGTCGGATCGAAGTGGTCGCTGACGATCACGAATCGCGCGCGAGAGAAACGACACCATTCGGGGGTCGCCCTTCACTCGCGAAGTGAGACCGACGTCGTAAGAACGAATACTTAGAGAAGGAACAAGATCAGCGAGCACCGCTAATTCAACTCCGGCTTCTCCAAGCGATGGCAACACTTGCTCGATGTAGCCAAGGAACAGTCGGTTGGGGCCAATGACAAGAACGCCTTGGCCTTCGAGCGGGAAGCGATGGGTGTAAAGCAAGTAGGCCGCCCGATGAAGTGCAACCACAGTCTTGCCAGTGCCAGGCCCACCTTGCACGACTAATACTCCCGGGAGGGGCGCACGAATGATTTCGTCTTGTTCGCCCTGAATAGTCGCAACAATGTCGCCAAGCCGACCGGTTCGTGCTGTTTCCAGTGCGGTAAAAAGTGCACCCTGTCCGCGCACCACTTCACCGGCGGCGGCCGCTGCTTCTCCGACAGGCATGCCGAGGCTGGCCAGCGTTGCTCCGAAAAGTTCGTCTTCAACGCCCAAGAGGCGACGGCCCTGGGTAGCAAAATGGCGACGACGGGCGAGGCCCATGGGCTGGCGACCAGTCGCCCGGTAGAACGGTTCTGCCACCGGCGCACGCCAATCGACAATTACAGGATCTTGTTGCGGATCGCTCACGGCAATACGGCCGATGTAAAAGCTCTCCATCTGCTCTTCGGGGGTTTCCGCTTCACGGTCAATGCGGCCGAAGCACAACGCCGCGCTCCCCAATTCCAGATGGGTAAGCCGGTTGACGACCGTTTCGTGGATCACTTCACGCTCGAATCGGGCCTGCTCGGTTCCTCCCCGGCCGACCTCGACCATCGAGGTGAGGCGGGTCGCTGCTTTCCGCGACTCCTCCAGACACGCATAGGCGTGATCGATGTAGTCCTGTTCAGCATCAAGGTCGGGATGTGGGGCCATGGGCTCCCTCAGGTGGACGTCGTCCCTTCCTCGCAACACCGACAATTGCCAGCGGGGCTTAGAAGGGGGTTCCTCACTTTAGCGGGCCAGCACTCAATGACCTCAGGCGAGCCCCGAACTACATCTCAACCCGCTGGATTCTCTCTGACGAGGCCATCTCGGTAGCGTGTGCCCGTGAACGATGCCTCTGCCACAACTCTCCCCCCCTTTCTTCGAGCCTGCCGCAACATCCCTGGCGGGCCACGAGATCGTGTTCCGGTCTGGTTTATGCGTCAGGCCGGCCGCTCCCTTCCGGAATATCGGTCTATCCGTGGTTCGGGCAGCATCCTTGAAGCCATCGCCAATCCTGAACTTTCTGCTGAGATCACAATGCAGCCGGTTCGTCGCTACGACGTCGATGCCGCCATCCTGTACTCCGACATCGTCGTGCCCGTTGCCGCAATCGGATTTGGTGTCGATGTTGCTCCAGGCATTGGCCCTGTTGTCGACCAACCGTTCACTCGCGCCGCCGATCTCGAACGCTTACGCCCACTCGATCCAGAAGCTGATACTCCCTACGTACTTGAAACCGTCCGTATTTTGGCCCGCGAACTTTCCGTCCCACTCATTGGCTTCGCTGGTGCACCGTTTACCGTTGCGAGTTATTTAATTGAAGGCCAACCGTCACGCACCTACACGCGCACGAAGGCACTCATGTATGGCGACCCCAGCCTGTGGCACAAGTTGATGGAGAAACTTGCCGATCTGGCAATCGCCTCACTGCGATCACAGATCGAAAGCGGGGCAGTAGCTCTGCAAGTTTTTGATTCTTGGGCCGGCACCTTAAGCCCTCCCGATTACGAGAAGTTTGTGCTCCCGCACAGTCAGCGCGTCTTCGCCGAGGTCGCAGATCTCAACGTGCCGCGCATTCATTTTGGCGTCGGAACCGGAGAGTTACTAGGCCTCATGGCCAGTGCTGGAGCCGATGTTGTTGGAGTCGACTGGCGCGTCCCGCTTGATATTGCTCGCACGCGTGTGCCTGCGGACACTGCCCTGCAAGGCAATCTTGATCCTGCGCTTACTTTTGCTCCGTGGGATGTCGTAGCCGAAGCGACTCGCGATGTCCTTCGTCGAAACGCCGGTAACCCGGGCCATATTTTCAATCTCGGCCACGGCGTCATGCCTGAAACCGATCCCACAGTGCTTGAGCGCGTCGTTGAACTCGTTCACTCCGAAGGCCGCTGCGATGGAGCTACGTCATGAGTGAAGCAAAACGATTTGGACTGATTGTTATGGCGTACGGAACACCAAGAACGCCCGCCGAAATTGAGCCCTACTACACACATATTCGTCGCGGTCGTGCTCCCGAACCGCAGCAACTCGCTGACCTTGTTGGTCGATATGAAGCAATCGGTGGCATCTCTCCACTGGCTGAACGCACCGAAGCACAACGACTCGGCTTAGAAAAAGCACTTAGTGAACGTATGCCCGATTCATGGATGGTCGTTCTGGGCCAGAAACATGCAGCCCCGTTCATTGAAGACGCCGTCGAGGAATTGGCAGCCGCAGGCATCACCGAAGCAGTTGGCATTGTACTTGCGCCGCACTATTCGGGATTTAGCGTTGGCGAATACCAACGCCGTGCAATCGAAGCTGGAGAGCAACATGGCGTGACGGTCCATGCCATTGAGCGCTGGTTTGCGGAAGACGCGTACTTAGGTTTCCTCACCGACGCTGTGCGTGATGCGCGGGCAACGCTGCCCGAAAACCACATTGTGCTTTTCACTGCTCATTCCCTCCCTGAACGTGTCCTTGAAGGTGATCCGTATCCCGATGAATTGCTGGCCAGCGCCACGCACGTCGCGCAGTCTTTAGCTCTTCCGAACTGGGCATTGTGCTGGCAAAGTGCTGGCCGTACCCCCGAGCCGTGGCGCGGTCCCGACGTTCTCGATGAAATTCGTCGACTCGCCGCCGAGGGATCTGTAGAGGGCGTGCTCGTCTGTGCGCAGGGTTTCACGGCTGACCACCTTGAGGTGTTGTACGACCTTGACATTGAAACACTCGCTCTTGCGAACGAACTAGGTCTGGCGTTTGCGCGAACTCGTTCAATGAATGACAACGCTCTTGTTATCAATGCTCTTGCAGATCTCGTCGTGAATCAGGTGCAATGACCACCCAACGCCGAGTCCTCGTCGTCGGAGCCGGCATCACTGGTTTAACTGCGGCCTTTACGTTGGCAACGAAAAGGCCCGACCTCAACATCACAGTCATCGAAGCAAGTGATCGGGTCGGTGGAAAGATTCTCACGACCCCGTTCGCCGGACGACCCGTTGATTGCGGAGCCGATGCATTTCTTGCTCGTGTGCCCGAAGCTTTGGAGCTCTGCCATGAACTCGGGCTTGACACTGTCCTCACTTCCCCGGTGCAAAAATCCGCTTATGTCTGGGTGAACGGCTCACTTCACCGCCTCCCGACCGGACTGGTATTGGGTGTGCCTACTGATCTTGATGCGCTAGCGGCATCAAGCATCATCAGCACCAAAGGAATCGCTCGAGCTACCGAGGACCTCATCCGTACTGATTGGGTTGATCATGCAAATGGCCCCGACCCCGACGGAGTCGACGATCAATCGGTTGGTGCGCTTATCCGTGCTCGTCTTGGCGATGAAATTCACGAGAAACTTGTTTCGCCACTTCTCTCGGGAGTGAACGCAGGCGACGCCGACTACCTGAGCCTTGCTGCTGGTGCCGCGCAGATCGCTGCCGCCGCTCGTCAGTCGCCAAGCCTCATATCGGCGCTGCGGGCGCAAAGTGCTGCTGCCGCAATCGATCCTCAAGCGCCTGTGTTCAGAGGTATTCCAGTGGGCACGCAAACGCTGACTGATCTTCTTCTGGCCCAAATCACAAAGGCCGGTGTTGCTGTCCATCTTTCTTGCGCCGCCACTTCGCTCGCTCGCGTCGACAACGCATGGTGCGTTGCGACCCCTGCTGGCCCACTGCTGGCCGATGAAGTCATTTTGTCTACGTCGGCACACATCACCGCTCGACTTCTTGAAACTCTTGCGCCAGAGCCTGCGCAGGAACTCGCCGAACTTGGTTACGCCTCCGCAGCCATGGTGGCCCTTGCGGTTTCCAAACAGGCGCTGGGTGTAGCCCTCGATGCCAGCGGATTCTTAGTCGCACAGACCGACCCCCTTCCCACCCTCACTGCCTGTTCCTGGGCCTCGGCCAAATGGGCGCATCTCGACGACCCCGAGGTTGCCATCCTTCGGGTCTCCGCCGGGAAATTCGGCGATACCCACGCGCTGGACCTCACCGATACCGATCTTGTCGACGCTCTCACCACCGACCTGTCCACCACGATGGGTCTCGATGCAGCACCCCTCTCGTGGCGAGTCACCCGGTGGATCGACGGCCTTCCGCAGTATCAGCCCGGCCACCCAGCACGAGTTAGGCGCTGGCGAGCAGGCATTGCCGATGTGGCCCCCGGGGTGCATCTGGCGGGCGCGGCCTATGACGGCCTGGGCCTTCCGGCGTGCATCCGCCAGGGTCGACAGGCGGCATACGCCATCGGCTGAAGAGTTTCAGAGCGTCAAAATAGTCATAAATGGGTGAGTTGCAATCGAAAAATTTCGACTGTTTCCCCTGTTCACAGCGATATTGTCCGAGAAATGTTGCAGCCACGTTGCAGTATTGCCATAAAACCGCAACACTTTCGTAACAATGCGCTCAACTCACCTCGGCCGAACCAGCCTCGTTTCCGTTGCCCTTGCTCTCGCCCTTGCGACCCTTGGTCTCTGGGTTGCCCCGAATCAGAGCAGCGCCGTTCCTGCTGGCCAACCAGCAGTTGGCAACGCTGTTTTCACCTCTTTCAGCACCTCGGCCTCCAAAGCGCCTGCAACCATTCCCGAAAGCGGTGCTCAAATCACGGCCGCGGCGTGGCGTATGGCTATTGGTCAGGCCGTTGTCGACGCCGGCAAAACCAAGCTCGGTGCTCCCTACGTGTACGCCGCCGGCGGCCCCAACGCGTTCGACTGTTCCGGATTCACTCGCTGGGCCTGGATGCAGCTTGGAGTTGAACTCCCACACAACTCTGGCGCCCAGTGGAATATTGTTGAGCGGATCTCACTCGATCAGCTTCAACCGGGCGATCTCGTTTTTGACTGGGGCTTTGGTGGCGGAGAACCCGACCACGTGAGTATTTACGTTGGCGATGGCATGATCATCCACTCCCCAAACAGTAGAGGTGTGGTGCGCTATGACTCCATTGATTGGTGGACAGGTGCAACCACAGCTGCTGGAAGGGTTCGATGACCAATGCATTGCGCAACATCCGAATAGGGCCATCATCACCAGAGCGCGTCTTGTTGCTCATCCCTGGTTATGGCGATGCACCTGAGCCGTTCCTTCATCGTGTGAGCGCGTTCGACCCAGACCAACGCTGGCTCACCGTTGTTGTTGAACCACAACACCCCAGTCCACGCGGACCGTACTGGTATGACGTTGACGAAAACGGGCCGGACCCCATCGCGCTGGCATCGGCAATCGCAACGATTGACGAACTCTGCGCGACACTTCTTTCCGAAAATAATCTCACCGAAGATGAACTGGTAGTCGCGGGTTTTTCGCAAGGTGGGGCACTCGCGCTGGCTCATCTTGTCGATCCAAATACCTCGATAGCCCCGGGCGCAGTCGCTGCGCTTGCCGCTTATCTGCCAAGCCGAGATGATCATCTGCTGGTTCTTGAGCGCGCTGCTCATCGACCTCTTCTCTTCGCCCATGGTGAAGACGACGAGCTGGTTGAACCACTTCGAGGCCGATCTGCAGCAAAAGCATTTACGCGATCCGGTGCGATCGTGACATGGGCCACGGTGGCTGGTGGTCATCGCTTTGATCAGCCCCTCACTGATCAATTGGCGTTGTGGCTAAACACTATTGCTCAAGGCGATCGGCCGAGCTCGCCCCCGACCTGACCAGAGCGGTCCTCGCCGACAAGGATGGACTCCACAACGATCGTTGCAACCCCGCAAAGAACGGACGAAGTGTGACCACCGATTCGACTCCCAGTACTTCAATCCCTGAGCGCAGCATCTACACACGCATTTTGCGTTTTGCCCCGTTGTACGTCGTGGTGTTTTGCACCGGTGTTCTTTTGCTCGTCGCATTTCTCCGTCCGTTCGAAAGCCCCAAGCCCACTCTTTCGACTTCTACTGAACTCGTTGGCTCAGACAACAACCCCACCGGCGCCTATTTCAACCTTCGCAACTCAGGTGGTCCGGACACACTGCTCGGCGCCTCGACTCCCGCCGCCAGTTCCATCGCCCTGCAGATCATTGATCCAACGACAACCTCAAGCACTCCAGACACCCTCACGAGTGGTGGTTCCTACATCACTGTTGGCTCCATCGATATTCCCGGATTCGCCGATATGAAGTTCGCTCCCGGAGGCAACCAATTGCTTCTGACCGGTATCGATACCCCGCTTGTGGTGGGCCAGACCATTCCCATCACTCTTCAATTCGAGCGTGCTGGCACCCTCACAATTACCGCTGAGGTGCAGCCCTACTCCGTTATCGCCGATCGACTTCTACCCCCTCGACTGAAACTTTCTGCTGGCCAATAGAAAGTTTCAGGTTTTCAAACCGGTTGACAGGGCCCCATCCAGACTCCATAATGAGAACGCTTCTCATTCCCACTATTCTGTTTTGGAGTCGCAGTGCCTCAACCCACCACAAATCACCGCAGGGCCCGGGCGACTCGGCAATCGCTCGGAACGGTTCTGGCGCTTGCCCTCGTAGCCGGCCTTGGTGTTGTTGCTGCCTGCGGGAGCGCATCAACCTCCTCGACTGCACCCAGCACTCCAACCGTCCAACGACCTTTGGTCGTGGCGACCACGCCGATCCTCGGCGATCTTGTGCGCCAGGTCGGGGGCGATCAGGTCGAGGTTGACGTCCTCATCCCCCTCGGCACTGATCCGCATGATTTCGAGCCTTCAGCAGCTCAGATCGCCCGATTACGAGATGCCTCGTTGATCGTGGCGAACGGGCTCGGACTCGAGGAACGTCTCGAATCGGCGCTTGATGGAGCACAAAAAGATGGTGTCCCCGTTTTCGCTTTGGGAGAAGAACTTGATCCACTCTCCATTAGTACGACTGACAAAGAAGAAACACACGCCGAAGACGACGGGCACGGACACGGACACGGCCACAAAGAAGAAGCACCCGCCGAAGAAGAAGCACACGGCCACGGCTCCGAAGATCCACATGTATGGCTGGATCCGGAACGTATGGCCAAAGCGGCATCTCTTGTGGCAACCAAACTCGCAACAACGACCGGGCTCGATGCCGCACCATTCCAGCAGCGAGCGGCAACCTACGCCGATACCGCTCGTGCCGCTGAAGCCGAGGCACGAGCACTTCTCGATCCGCTTCCTCCGAGTCAGCGAAAACTCATTACCAACCACGACGCGCTTGAGTATTTTGCACAGCGATTCAATCTTCAGGTGATCGGCACTGTTATCCCCGGAGGTTCGACCTTGGCCGAGCCCAGCGCTGCTGACCTAAGCGATCTCGTTGCGCTCGTTAAGACCAACAATGTGAAAGCGATCTTCTCGGAAAGCACCGTTTCTTCGAAACTGATCGAATCGCTGGCCCGCGAAATTGGCTCTCAAGTCAGCGTGATCGAGCTTTCCACCGACACACTTGGCGAGCCGGGAAGTCCGACGGCGACCTACCCCGGCCTCATCGTCACAACGGCTCGCCTTATCGCCAATGGACTCAGCGGACGCTGAAGATCCTGCTTCCAGCGAATGCAGGCTCTAGCCTCCGAGCACTGTGGACTGGCTAACCGAACCCTTTCAGTATGAGTTCATCCTGCGGGCGTTGCTCGCAGGATCTCTTGCTGCAATCGCGTGCTCGCTCATCGGCACGTGGGTCGTCATTCGAGGAATGTCGTTCATGGGCGATGCCCTGGCTCACGGTGTTCTACCCGGCATCGCAGTCGCGTTCATCATCGGCATCGACATCGCCATTGGCGCGTTCGTATCGGCCATCGTGATGGTGATTGGAATCAATCTCGTGAACCGCGCCTCAAAACTTTCAACCGATACGGGCATTGGGCTGCTGTTTGTCGGCATGCTTGCGCTCGGTGTTGTCATCATTTCTCGAACACGTTCATTTTCCGGAGACCTCACCTCGTTCCTCTTCGGCTCTGTATTGGGCGTCAAAGACTCCGATATCTGGCTTCAATCCGTGGCCGCCATATTCACGTTGGTCGCCGTCATTGCATTCCACCGTTTGTTTTTGGCGCTGTCGTTCAACCCAGAAAAGGCCGCCACCCTCGGAATGCGTCCTCGCCTAGCCCACCTTGCCATGCTCACGCTCATCGCCATCGCCATCGTCGCGTCGTTCCGTACCGTGGGAACGCTCCTTGTATTTGGCCTACTCATTGCGCCACCTGCGACAGCCGCGCTTCTCGTTCGTCGTGTACCCGCAATGATGGCGACCGCCTGCCTCATCGGGGTTTCATCAATTTTTGTTGGGCTGATCATCACCTTCCACTTCGACACCGCCGCCGGTGCGACAATGGCCGGCACCGCCGTCGCTCTCTTCTTTATTGTGCTCACCGGTCGGGAGTTAGTGACCCGCATCGGACGACGCTCACAACCGTTGCCGGCGTAAGCCAATGATCAACCCGCGCATTCTTCGAGCAACCCTCCGCGCCGCGTTGGCTGGCCTCTGCCTGGCGGCATCAGTACCTCCTTGGGGTTGGTGGCCTCTCGCCTTTCTCGGTATCGCAATCTGGGATCGACTCCTGCGTGGCGCAAAACCTCGCGCCCGTTTTTTTCGTTCGGCAGTTTTTGCAATGTGTTGGTTCGCACCAGCCATGTTGTGGATGGTTGACCTCACCACCCCCGGATATCTCATAGCTGTCGTTCTCTTTGGCTCGTACGTGGGTATTGCCGGCCTTCTCATCCCCGGCCGCAGTCCCCGTTCTTGGGTCCGATGGATTGCTCTTCCCGCAGCCTTCACATTGGCAGAGGCCGCAAGATGCACCTTTCCATTCGGAGGAGTGCCACTAGCAACTACATCCATGGGCCAAGCCAACGCCCCCCTCGGCCAGATCGCTCGAGTGTTGTGCGCCATCGGCGTCACGTTTGCAGTTGCCGTTATTGGCATTGCCTTATCGGCGCTATGGGAACGACGCCATCTCATTGGTTCGCTTGCCCTCGCCGGAGTCGTTGCTGTTTGGGCCTTGGCGATCATTGCCCCGAATGGCCATGACATCAGAGCGATAACCGCCGCCGTTGTCCAAGGCGGAGGCCCGCAAGGGACGCGTGCAGACGAGACCGACCCCCGCGACGTCTTCAATCGTCATGTGGAAGCAACCTCTCTCGTCACCACTCCTGTCGATCTTGTTCTGTGGCCCGAGAATGTTGTTGCTATCGAGGGTCCTATTGCCACTAATCGTGAGAACACCGAACTGTCTGCTCTAGCGCAGCAACTCAACACCACACTCGTTGTTGGAATCACTGAAGGACTCAGCCCATCACGATTCACTAATGCATCAATCGTCTATCTACCTGATGGTTCGAGCGGTGAGCGGTACGACAAAGTGCGTCGGGTGCCATTCGGTGAATACGTTCCGCTTCGCAGCGTTCTCGAAACTGTTGCCGGCGAAAACAGTGGCCTCCCGCTTCGTGATGCAGTTGCAGGAACCGGGCCTGCCATCTTGCATACCCCGGCAGGCGAACTTGCTGTTGCAATCTCTTGGGAAATCTTCTTCACCAATCGCGGCCGAGACGGCGTGTTGCAAGGCGGGCAGATTCTCCTCAATCCCACCAACGGTTCGAGTTACTGGCTCACTCAAGTACAGACGCAGCAGGTGGCATCAAGCCAACTACGCGCTATCGAAACTGGCCGGTGGGTCTTACAAGCGGCCCCTACTGGATTCTCCGCCATCGTTACTCCCAATGGTGATGTTGTTCAGCGCACAGTGATTTCTGAACAGGCTGTTCTTCAACAACCGGTGGCACTTCGCTCTGGTGACACGATCGCAACCGTGATCGGTCCATTTCCTGTGATTGCGCTGTCGGTTCTACTGCTTGCAGTTTCGTGGTGGTTTGCCACTAACAGGTTTGCTGCACTGCGAATAAGGCTCAAACCTCGCCAGCCGGCCTGAGCAACCCCCGCCGCTTCTCCGCCGCAACCCCCGCGAATGGGCCCGCCAGAAGCCCCCCGATCCCCACTATGGCGAACGATCTGGTCTTCTTTTGACCTTTGTCAAGATTCCCGACGAAACTTGAAAGCCCATGTCCTCCCGCCCCGCATCCTCCGGGCGCACCGAACTTGCCGCTGATGGCGAGCTCCCTCTGCGCATCGCCTTCCTGACCTATCGGGGTAAACCCCATGTGGGCGGTCAAGGCGTGTACACCCGACACCTCACAAAGGCCCTCGTTGACCTTGGTCACGAGGTTGAAGTGCTCGGCGGCCAGCCTTTTCCTGTCCTTGATCCCCGAGTCCCTCTCGTTGAACTCCCAAGTCTTGATATTTACAACGATGCGTTCCCGATGCGATTACCAATGCCGTTCGAAATCAAGAACCTTGGCGATGCCATCGAAGTCGGTACGTTCATCGCTGGCTCATTCCCTGAGCCTCTTGCGTTTAGTTATCGAGCGTGGAAGCACCTTCATGGCCGTATCAATGAGTTCGATCTCGTCCAAGACAACCAATGCCTTGGATACGGTCTGCTCGGCATGGAACGCGATGGCCTGCCTGTGCTCGCAACCATCCATCACCCCATCACCGTCGATCGCCGTCTTGAAATGGAACACGCCGAAACCGCGTGGAAGCGTTTTTCAAAGGGCCGTTGGTACGGATTCACCAAAATGCAAACTCGTGTTGCCTCTCGCATGCCACGCGTGATCACCGTGTCCCAAAATTCGCTCTCCGATATTCACGCCGACCAAAATGTGCCCCTCGATAGGCTCCATGTTGTTCCAGTAGGTGTTGATCAGGAACTGTTCAAGCCAATCCCGAGCGTCTCGCGCATTCCTGGCCGGTTGATTACCACCGCCAGTGCTGATGTCACCATGAAGGGTCTGCGCTATCTCCTTGAGGCAGTCGCCAAACTCCGCACTGAACGCCATATCGAACTCGTTGTGATCGGACGCCTCAAAGAGGGCGGGCCATCGGCACGCATTATCGATGAACTCGGCCTGCGTGACACCGTCACTTTCATTACCGGTGTGCCAGAAGAAAGAATCATCGAGCTTTATTCCGAAGCACAAGTTGCCGTTGTTCCTTCTCTCTACGAAGGCTTCTCGCTTCCTGCTATCGAAGCAATGAGCTGTGGTGTACCTCTCGTTGCCACTACTGGCGGAGCACTACCCGAGGTTGTTGGTAACCATAATGAGACCGCACTCGTTGTTCCCCCCGGCGACAGCGAAGCCCTCGCCGCAATGCTGCGTATTGCCCTTGACGACCCCGAACTTCGAGATCGCATCGGAGCCGCAGGCCGGCAGCGCGTCATCGACCGCTGGACATGGCGTCACACCGCAACAGGCACTGTCGAGCATTACCGCGCTCTTCTCGCAGAAACCGCTCACATTCAAGCCCGACGTCCGGGCGGTGCCGGTGCTGCCCCGCGTTTCCAACGCTCGCGCCTCACGCAGCCGGGGGCCTGAAAAGTGCTTACCGCTGACTACGACCGGCTGGGGTTACGACCCGGTGATCGTCTCCTTGATTTGGGGTGTGGCTTTGGTCGCCACGCCTTCGAAGCACTCCGTCGCGGCGCACGAGTTGTTGCCTGCGATATGGCGGTACCCGAGCTCCAAAAGGTTGCCGACACTGCCTACGCCATGAAGGAAGCCGGAGAAATCGCCCCAACGATTTCATGCGCATCGGTCAATGGCGATGGCACAAAACTTCCCTTCACTGACGCATCCTTTGATCGCATCATCGCCTCGGAAGTTATGGAACATGTTCCCGATGACGCTGCAGCGCTTTCCGAGTTCATTCGTGTACTCCGTCCCGGTGGCACCATTGCCATCACCGTTCCCGCCGAGTTTCCTGAAAAAATCTGTTGGAAACTCTCAGACGAGTACTACGCCCCAAAATCTGAGGGCGGCCATGTCCGCATCTACTCCGAAGCCGCTCTTCGCCAAAAGATGAAGAGCGCAGGACTTGTTCCTAGCAGTTCGCACCGAGCCCATGCATTGCACTCGCCCTATTGGTGGTTGCGCTGTGCAGTGGGCCCCCGTAATGACTCGAACGTTGCGGTGAAGGCCTACACGAAGTTTCTTGAGTGGGACATCATGTCGGCTCCACCGCTAACCCGACTCACCGAGAAGGCACTCAATCCCGTGTTAGGTAAGTCGCTGGTTATCTACGCAACAAAGCCGATCCGATACGCCGCAATGTCAGGTACAAAATGACCGAGATTCCTTCCGTTGACGACATCATCACTGCTGAGCAGGTTCGCCAGACCGCTGAAGCGATTGCCGACTGGCAAGAGCCGAACGGAATGGTTCTCTGGTACCCAGGGGGCCACGCCGATCCGTGGAATCACATCGAAGCAGCAATGGCGCTTGACCTTGCCGGCATGCGTACCGAAGCCGAACTGGCCTACCAGTGGCTCGCCGACATTCAGCGTCATGACGGCTCCTGGCATCAGTACTACCTTGCGAACGGAATCGAACAGGACAAACTCGATGCCAACACGATTGCCTACATCGCTGCTGGCGTGTGGCACCACTGGCTCGTGGTTCGCGATCCGGGGTTTGTGGAAACCATGTGGCCAGTCGTTGAGAAAGCGATTGATTTCATTCTTGATCTGCAAACGCCCCGCGGCGAAATCTTGTGGGCACGGCATGCCGATGGCACGCCGTGGTCATTCGCCCTTCTCACAGGTTCTTCCAGTATCTGCCATAGCTTGCGTTGCGCAATTGCGATTGCCGAATTGCTTGGCCACGAACGTCCCGACTGGGAATTAAGCGCGGCTCGCTTGGCTCACGTCATTCGTCAGCACTGCTTGGGTAATGCCCCTGACGCATTCGCACCGAAAGCCCGTTGGGCTATGGACTGGTATTACCCCGTTCTTGGCGGTGTTCTCACTCGCACCGAAGCTCGCGCTCGCCTCGATGCACGACGTGAAACCTTTGTTGTCGAAGGTCGAGGGGTTCGTTGCGTTAGCGACCGCCCGTGGATCACTGCTGCCGAAACCTGCGAATGTCTCATCGCCGAACTTTCAGTTGGAAATCGCAATCATGCGCTTGCACTGTTCAGTTGGGCCCAACAGTTGCGTTGCGAAGACGGTCACTACTGGACAGGAATTGTCTTTCCCGATGAGGTCCACTTCCCGGCCGACGAACGCACTACCTACACCGACGCGGCAATCATTCTCGCTGCCGACGCACTCAGCCGCACTTCTCCCGCATCGGGCTTGTTCATCGACCACGACGCGCTTCCGCCGTTAGTTCAAATTGATGCTGAAGATTCAATCAGCGACCGAACTGATTAGTAGCCCTACCGCCGTTCAGACGCGACGTAACACCCGCAATGAACCTGTTGCTGAGATATCGATGAACTCACCGGACTCGATGGCGCGGCAGTAGATCTCATACGGGGGACGACCGCCATCGGCGGGGTCGGGAAATACATCGTGGATTGCGAGAATTCCCCCGGCTTCGATCCACGGTGTCCAGAGTTCGAAATCGCGATGAGCCGGCTCGGAACCGTGCCCGCCGTCGATAAACAAGAACGACAGCGAGATCGCCCAACGCGAACCAACAGTCGGCGAATCGCCCACAAGTGCGACGACGGTTCCCTCGAGACCTGCGTCGAAAATTGTGCGACGGAATCGCGGCAGCGTGTCGATCACACCAACTTCAACATCCACGAGATCGGGCTCATGCCATTCCCAGCCGGGCTGATTCTCTTCCGAACCGCGATGATGATCGAGGGCAAAAAGGATGGTGTTGCGCTCTTTCGCAGCCGACCCGAGATAGATCCCCGACTTCCCGCAATAGCTGCCAATCTCAAGCATTGGAGCAGCGCCATCGGCAACAAGTAGGGCGGCCTCGTGAAGCGCCACGCCTTCATCGGGGGGCATAAATCCTCGGGCAGCCTCGGCCGAAGCTTTCAATACGGAATCCATCATTTCGTCCCCGTCGGAAGTGTTGTCTTTAAAGACTTCGACGTGGAAAAGTCGAACCACGTCATGCTAGTTGCCGTTCAGATCACACTTGTAGCGAGCAGTTTCTGCGTTCTCACCCCTGCTACAACGAGTTTGCTCGAACGATTTTGCTCAACCATTCACCACTTGGTTTCACTGTTCGACGTTGCGTCGAACGATCAACCTCAATGATTCCAAATCGCGGTCGATAACCAAAAGCCCATTCAAAATTGTCCATCAGACTCCAGTAGGTGTAGCCCTGCACATCAATTCCCTCGTCAATGCAGGCCAAAACACCTTCGAGCGCACGCTGCACGTACTCGATTCGTTGGGGATCGTTATCGGTACCAATTCCGTTTTCTGTCACGAGTAAGGGAACCGAACCCCCGGTGTAGTCCCACGCACGTCGCAAACACGCGCCAAGTGATTCGGGCCAGAACTCGTAACCCATCGGAAGGGTTGGAACTCCGTCTTCGCCAGCCAACACGCTGTTCGGACCAACTCGCGTGCGGCTATAGACCTGCACGCCGAGAAAGTCGTCCTCTCGAACGATGTCTAGGAATTGATCTTCTGACACCGCACGAATCTGATCTCGGCGAGCGATCGCATCGGAATCATCCGCAGGGACTGCCTGATAGTCCGCCATAGACAGCGTCAAACCAACCGGAAAGTCTCCCGGTCCGCCTTTCAGAATCGGAACGACTCGACGGTGCGCATCAATAAAGTTTGTGTTTGCCGCTGCGAACTCTGCGTCGTCGGTCGACCCCGGTGGAAAGAAGCCCATCTGATAGCCAACAAACGAAACAATATTCGGTTCGTTGATTGTGCATGCGGTGCCGATCAAGTCACCGAGATGATTCACTGACTTTTCTGCGAAACGAAGAAATCGATCGACAGTTGACGCTGTATGCCAGCCCCCTTCGGCGGCCACCCAGCGCGGTGTCGTGAAATGGTGAAAGGTGACGACAGGTTCGATGCCATGGGCATGGCACGACGCTAAGACGCGTCGATAATGATCTAATGCTGATTGCGAGAACTCACCCGGTTCTGGTTCGATTCGCGACCATTCGATGGAAAACCGATAGTTATCGAAGCCGAGGGCTGCGCATAGCGCAATATCGGAGTCATAGAGATGGAACTGATCAATGGCATCGCCGCTGGGTTCTTCGCAGGGTCCATTCGGAGTGTGCTCCCATGCCCACCAGTCGTTATTCCAGTTGCCACCCTCTACCTGATGAGCGGCAGTCGCTGTACCCCAACGAAAACTTTGCGGAAAGTTTGTAGCCATCGGTGGACCTTACCGGGCCCCAACCGTCGAAGGCCGGAAGCACCCCTGACAAAACGCGCTGAATGTGAAAGATTGAAGAAGTGACTCAAGCCGCAGTAGACGCACTCCTTACCCTCCTCGATCTCGAACCCATCGAAGTCAATATGTTTCGCGGTATCAGTCCCCCATCGGAACAACAGCGAGTCTTCGGCGGACAGGTGGCCGGTCAAGCGCTCATCGCTGCAGCACGCACAGTGGAAGCAGAAACTCGCGTCCACTCGTTGCACGCCTACTTCCTTCGTCCCGGAGATTCACGAGTACCTATTCTTTACGAGGTCCAGCGGATTCGCGACGGTCTTTCGTTTACCACCCGTCGCGTCACTGCAATTCAGCACGGCCGAGCCATATTCAGTCTTTCGGCTTCGTTCCAGGTACCTGAAGACGGATTCGATCATTCAGCGACAAGGCCCGATGTGCCTGCACCTGAGACACTCCCCACTGTTCAAGAGCGATGGGCCGACTTTGCCGCCAAACACGACGATCATCGATTCGAGATGGATCTGCCCTTCGATCTTCGCAACTGTGACTGGTCGCCGCAAGATCGAGATCGAGAACTTCCGCCCTATCAGCGCATTTGGATGAAGGCCACTGGCACACTGCCCAACGATCCGGTGCTGCACACCTGCGCGCTCACCTACGCGTCCGATATGACACTTCTCGACACTGCCCTGCTGCCTCATGCGCTCGGGCCCATCGACAACGTCTTTATGGCCAGCCTCGATCACGCCATGTGGTTTCACCGTCCGTTCCGGGCCGACGAATGGTTGCTTTACGCCCAGGAAACACCTAGCGCCGCGAGCGGTCGTGCCTTCGCTACCGGCTCAGTGTTCACGAGCGAAGGCCAGCTCGCCGTCACCGTTGTGCAAGAAGGCCTCATTCGCCCTCCCCGCTGACTCTGGCCCTGATCAACCTGCGCTCCGCACGCGGATCCAGGTCAGTAACCTCATGTCGCCATGGGCCCACGAGACTTCCCTCACAATTCAGGCCAGACCAGGCTCGGTCTCGCTCGCCGAGCCATCTTCGGCGCGCTTTCGCTGCTTCTCGGAATCGCCTTACTCGCATGTTCGGCCCCAGCCACCTCCTCGCAACCCAACTCATCGGGGCCAGCAAGTCCAACCACCGCTGTCGACCCCGGAACCGGGCCGACAGCAATCACCAAAACGATGGGCGCCACCGAGGTCGCAGATGGATTCGGTGACGCGACAAACATCGTTTCGCGGCCGGCACGCAATCAACTTTGGGTAAGTCAACGTTCAGGCCTCGTGACAGCCATCGAAATCGAGACCTCGTGGAACCTTGAATTAGGGCAAACACAGCGCAAGGGATTCAAAACATTCCCGGTACCAGTTCTCAACATTTCCAGAGATGTCGCTACGCAAGGAGAGCGAGGCCTTCTCGGTATTGCCTTCAGCAGCGACGCGCAAACTCTCTTCTTGAGTTACGTAAGTAAGGATGGCGATCTAGTTATTGCATCCTGGGCAGTGACTGACCTCGTTCCCCCGCCGGTGACAATTCCCGCTCCACCTGCTCCACCTGCTCCACCTGTCGCCGCCCCGACCGTTCCTGGGGCGCCGCCCACAACCGCAACCACGACCACGACCACCGTCGCTCCCTCAACCAGTACAACGCAGGTTCTTCCCGTCATTCCTGCCCCCTTTGTCGACCCTGCTTCAAAACGCGTTCTTCTCTCCATCCCCCATGAGGGCGAGACCAACTACTCAGGACAACTCACGTTGGGTTACGACGGATTCCTCTATATCGGAGTCGGTGATGCACCAACGGGCGGCACCGAGAATCTTGCGCAGAATCCAGACTCGCTCCTCGGCAAGATCCTGCGTATTGATCCCGGTGGAGCGACACTCGCTGACCCCTACGGCATTCCACCCGGCAATCCCTACGCCAAAGGTGGCGGCGCGCCGCAGATCTGGACAACTGGCGCACAGAATCCCCTTCGATTTAGTTTCGATCGCGCCAACGGGAATATGTGGGTCGCCGACGCCGGCCATGGGAAGTTCAGCGAGATTGATTACCTGCCTGTTTCTAAGGGAGGCGGTAGTGGCGCCAACCTCGGCTGGCCCTATCTCGATGGGAAGGAACCAGGTCCGGCCCCCGACAAAGCCCCGTCTACTCTCACTGCCCCCCTTATCGTCGCGCCGTTAACCAGCCCCGACTGTCCCGTAATCGGAGGCTTTGTGTACCGCGGCGCGATCACTGAAATGCGGGCTGTTTACATCTACGGTGATTTTTGCTCGGGAACGGTTCGGGGTTTGTTGCAACGTAAAGCAATTGTGCTTGACGACAAGCCCATCGGTCCCCGGCTCGGCGCGAACTCAATCGTGGCGTTCGCCGAAGACAGCCAAGGCGAGTTGTACATCCTCACTCGCAGCGGCTCTGTCCAACGATTGGTCGCAGAATGACGGACACAAGCCTTGACAGCGGTTCCATACCGATGGGCCCGCCAAAGAAGAATCTCTTGGCGGGGCGTACCCTTTCCGACGGGAAGAAACTCTTTTGGTGGCGTGAAGTGTTGATTGTGCTCGCCGTTAATGCTGTCTACGAGACCGTTCGTAACCTCTCTGCGGGAAAGCCTGACAAGGCCTACGAAAATGCGTTGAAAATCATCGATTGGCAACGCCTTCTTGGGATCTGGCATGAACAAGCAATGCAAAACTGGGCGCTGAATTTCACGCCTCTCATCATTTTCGCGAATTACTTTTACGGCTCCATGTACATCGCTGCCACACTTTTTACTCTTGGATTCTTATACCGAAAGTTTCCCGACACGTATCCGCTCTTCCGAAACACACTCATGATCGGGACTCTCTGCGGACTCATCGGCTTCGCCTTTTTCCCCTTGATGCCACCCCGACTTCTTGATGACACAATTCTTTTACAAGGCCTCAACGCTGGAAAGTGGTTCGGTTTTGTCGACACTCTTGTCGAGTATCCAACTTTTTGGTCTTTCAATAATGAAGTTATGAAGACCATCTCCAACCAGTTTGCGGCTATGCCTTCCTTGCATTGCGGGTGGGCATTTTGGACTCTCATCGCTCTGCTGCCACGTATGAAGTCTTGGTGGTCAAAAACCCTTGTCATCCTCTATCCCGTGCTCACGGTCTATTTCGTCATCATCACCGGGAACCACTTCGTACTCGATGCTGTCGCCGGGTTTGCAGTCTTCACCTTCGCCTATTTGGTTGCCCGTCGATTCACTCGCTCAGGGCGCGGCACTCCGGTTACCAACGCTACAAATGCCGTCACCCGCTGAATGAACGCCTACAAATTTTATGCTCGCAGACTCATTGCCAGTCGGTAGGCATCGATATTTCGCTGCACTACATCTGACCAATCGACCGGCGAGGGAGTGGACCGATTATGCGCTGCCATGCGGCTGCGTAAAGTTTCGTCGCTCACAATTTTTGTGAGTTGCATAACCATGTCTGCGTCGGAGTCGGCAAGCAGTCCTTCCTGCCCATGACGAACAAACTCGCGTATACCCGTCTGCGATTTCGCAACCACGGGCAACCCTGCACATCTCGCTTCAAGCGCAGCAATACCAAAAGACTCAAGGTTTGCTGGAGCAACGAAGACGTCTGAACGCGCAAAGATGTCTCGGATTTCTTCGCGTGTCCGCCGACCAACCAACTTCACAACATCGTTGAGGCCGTGCGAGCGGACAAATTTTTCAAGTTGAGATAATTTGGGACCATCGCCAATGATGACCAGTTCAATTTTTTGGCCGGCCGGTAACTGCTCTACGACTTGCTCGACCATACGTAGTAGTTGCATCGGACGCTTTCGGGGAGCGAGTCGCATCACCGAGACAAGCGTGACAACCGATTGATCGTGCTCAACAGGAACCACGCTCCAAATTGCATTTTCGATCCCGTTTGGAAGAACCACGACCTGGCTTCCCTTCCCCGCCATCTTCCGAATTGGGCCAACCGCCACCTCGCTCACGGCCGAGAGAACGACCGGCCATTTCCCCCATCTGGTGATCAAGTTAAAACCAAGAAAAAGCGGAGTCGCGTAACTCCAGATGCAATGCACTGTGATCACAGTCGGGATTCCAGCTTTCTGCGCTGCGCGGGCTCCGAGATAAGAAAGCGGGCTGACAACTCCTCCATGAAAGTGGGCAACATCAACGTTTTCTTCAACCAGCAAACGAGTGACCTCACGGAATGCTTTGCGAGTGAAAGGGATATCGAACGGGAGTAACGGTACGTCAATCCGATGCACTCGCACTCCATCTATAGCTGCCGGGCCTGGGGTTGTGGTGAGGACAACGACATCGTTGCCGGCTCGCTGGAGTTGACGAGCGAGATCGTGCACCTGCATTTCGATTCCACCAAGACGGGGTACATAACAATCTGAGATCAAAGCGATCTTGAGTTGAGTGGGCGACGACTGCGCGTTCTCACCCGTGCCGGTCATGCGACTCCTCAAAACGATGGACGAGAATTACGGTAGTACCCACTGCGGCTCTGTAAGAATGTCGCCATGTCACCTGCGACTCTCGTCGTCTTTCATGCCCATCCAGATGACGAAGCCCTCCTTGATGCCGGCACCCTCGCCCGGGCGGTTCAGGCCGGACACCGTGTCGTTCTTGTGTTCGCCACAAAAGGTGGCGCTGGTGACGTCGGTGCCGGTGTACTCAGTGCCAGCGAGGCGCTTGCCGAAAGGCGCGCCGCTGAGGCTCAGGCCTCCGGGGCTGCTCTTGGTGTTGCCCGCGTGGCATTCCTCGATTATCTGGATTCGGGCCACGCCCCCGACCCAGATGGAACCTGGCCCGTCAACACATTCTGCGCCGCGACCGTTGACAGTGCCGCTCTCGCACTCGCCAAAATTCTGATCGAGGAGCATGCCGGACTCCTCATTACTGATGATCGCAACGGGGGCTATGGGCACCCCGACCATGTCCAGGTTCACAAGGTGGCCTGGGCCGCTGCGCACCAGACCAATATTTTACTTGCGCAAGCAACGATCGATCGGGAATTTCTCTCCGGTGGAATCGAACTCGCTAAAAGTATGGGGCTCGAAATTCCCCCGGGTTTCGTACCTGTTGATCTCTCAAGTTGGTACACACCGCATGCCGAAATCACCCATACGGTCGACGTCAGTTCAGTGCTGAGGGAGCGAAGGGCATCAATGGCCGCTCATGCCACGCAAGCTACCGGCGCAGTTGACACGGTTCGAACTCTGGCCGTATTTCTTGATCTACCTGATGAGATATTTGCGCTCGCGTTCAGCATTGAATGGTTCATTTTCTCAAACACATCAGGCCCTATTGTTGCTGGAATGTTCCCAGATCTCTTCTTGCCCGTTGATAAATGACCGACGCCCCGAACGAGGAACTTCCTGACGCGCTTCGGGATCTTCCACCTGATGAAACAACCAACGCCATTGCTGCTGTTAGCCGTGAGATTCAAAAAAAATCTGCGACTCGTCAAATAGCCGAAATAGGTTTTTCTTTGGTGCTTGTTCTCGTAATTTTCGTCTTTGTGATCCCGAAAATTACCGGAGCTGATTACGCCAATGTTTGGGCTGAAATGGGCAAACTTTCGTCCCTAGAGATTACCGGACTCTTCGTCGTGTGGATTCTAGGGATGTTGGCTTATACCGGTGTCCTCACAAACACCCTTCCTGGGCTCAAACACATGCAGGCCCTGTGCGTGAATCTCGCCGGTAGTGCGGTATCAAATTTGCTCCCCTTCGGTGGTGCCGTCGGCGCAGGCGCTACCTACGCCATAAACATGTCGTGGGGATTTAAAGCCCCGGCAATCACGCTTTCGATTTTAGTTTCGGGAATCTGGAACGTCCTCGCGAAATTGGCGATGCCTCTCCTTGCTGTGATCCTTCTTTTGCTCGCTAGAGACACAACCGGCAAACTGATCCTCCCCGCAGTCCTCGGCCTCATCATCCTTGTTTCTGCTGTAGTCATTCTTGGTCTCATAGTGAGAAGCGAACGACTTGCCTTACAAATCGGCCGAATCGGCCAATCAATTGTTGGCTGGATTTGCCGTATCGCCCACCACGACAACCCACCCGATATCGCTACAGCGATTCTTTCTTTCCGCCGTCAAAGCATCGGCCTCGTCAAAGAACATTGGCTATTCATTACGTTGTGGATTTTTCTTTTTAACCTCACTCAGTTTCTGCTTCTCTTTGCGTGTATCCGTGCAGTCGGCATCGATGGAATCACACTTACCGAAGCATTCGCAGCATTCGCTTTCGCCCGCCTTCTTGAAACAATTCCCCTTACACCCGGCGGCGTTGGATTTGTTGAAGTCGGAACTGCATCTGCTCTCATCAGTTTCGGTGGAGCCGAAAACGCAGCAACCGCCGCAGTTTTCCTCTTTCGAGGCTTTGTCTACCTGCTTGAAATCCCATTAGGTGCGTTGGCGTGGGTCGCATGGGCAACTATGTTGCGTTGGCGCCGCCCGGTTGGGTCTGCCCGCACCTAAGTCTTCACTGATACAGCAGATGTGCGAGAGTGAGGCCATGGCTCACCTTTTCGACGAACGATCAATTCTCTTGACTGACCGCATCACCATCATCACTGGCGCTGCAGAAGGCATCGGTCGCGACACCGCCCTGCTATTTGCCCGATGCGGGGCAACTGTGGCGATCTGCGACCGGCAAGAGGAACTTCTTGCTGACGTTGCTGCACAAATCAAGGCACTCGGCCGCCCTGTGATCTCTGCCGTTCTTGATGTTCGTGATGCTGAAGCCGTCGATGTTTTCGTCGAGTCAATTGCCGCTACGCACGGGCGTGTCGATGTTCTTGTTAATAACGCCGGTGGCACCTTTGTCTCGCCATTCCTCGACGTCAACCCCAAGGGCGAGGCCTCACTCATCGCCGAGAACTTCACTCAGGTCACTCACTTCACTCGTCGAGTGGCACCACTCATGACCAGCGGCGGCTCAATCATCAACATCACCTCAATCGAAGCCCACCAAGCCGGTCCCGGATTTGCTATCTACGCCGCAATGAAAACTGCACTTGAAAGTCTCTCGAAATCTCTTGCCCTCGAGTTTGGTACGCAGCGCATTCGCGTCAACTCCATCTCCCCCGACGCACAACCATCCGAGGTCGAGAAACAACTCCAAATGGCGATGCTCGATTCTGATCCTGAATTCCTTCCGGCCTTTCTTCCCCCGCTTGGCTATTACGGCACAACCGAAGACACAGCCGCAGCAGCACTCTTCCTCGCTTCAGATCTCTCTCGATTCATCACGGGCACTTCAATCCACGTCGACGGGGGCAACTGGGCCGGCGGCGGTTGGCACCGCCCAGATGCAACCCGCCCCCACCACGAGGCCAACCACGATGTCTGAGCTCACCAGCCCTTGGGGCCTTAACGGTCTTTCCATTGTTGTCATGGGTGCCGGAGGCGGCGGAATCGGAACCTCGATCAGTCGCTTCTTAGGCCACGCCGGCGCATCGATCGTTGCTGTGGACATTGATAGCGAAAAGTTGAAGGTTTGCACCGACGCCCTTCTTGCTGACGGCATAACGCATATTGGCCTCATCGCCGACGGTCGCGACAAAGATGCAATTGCTGGCGCTGTCGATCATGCCTGCGAACTGGCACCATTGCGAGGTTCGGTGCAGGTGGCTGGCGGTATGTGGCCGCCGCAGTGGGCGCCATTCGCAAGTGATGATCTGGCCTTTGATGATGTCATGGCGTTGAACTTCGGTTCCACTGTCAACACCGTTCGTTCTGTTGGCCGTCGCCTAGTCGAGCAAGGCAATGGCGGAACACTCGTAAATATTGCCACCACCTCTGCGTTAACCGGTATGCCCTATGGGTCGGCTTATGCTGCTGCAAAAGCTGCGGTTCTTTCTCTTACCCGCTCACTTGCTATCGAGTGGGGTAGCCGAAATATTCGGGTGAACGCAGTTGCGCCCGGCTCTATTGCAACGCCAAAAAGTGCATCAACGCGCAAAGCTGGTGATACCGATGGCAACGATCTCGATGTCATCCCCATGCGCCGTCGGGGAACGAGCGAGGACATTGCCAAAGCCGTGTTATTCATGATGTCTGATATGTCGGCCTATGTCACTGGGCAAGTGCTCTGTGTTGATGGGGGCACCTCGGTACGACCGGCCTACAACGATCGCGAAGAACTTCCGGTCTTTGTGCATAACGAAGAACTCCGCACTCGACTGGCCAACTGGTAGCTCCAGCGCTCTCGTTTTAAAGACTGGTAAAACGACCACCGCTCACGACCAGCGTCTGCCCGGTGACATAACGAGCTTCTTCGCTGCATAAAAATACTGAGGGTGGTCCGATATCGGTTTCAGGATCGCCAAGCCGACCCAACGGCACCAACCCTTCGATACGTTTCACGCGCTCAGGTTCAAGAATCTTCATATTTTCAAGTGCGGGTGAAATCGCCAATGGAGCAACACTGTTGACCCGAATCTGGTCGGGGCCCCATTCGCGTGCAAGGGCACGCACAAAACCGCGCTGAGCCGCTTTCACGGCACTGTAAAACGGGGCTCGTTCTGATCCTTCGATACCCGCAGGCGAACTCATCAACAAATACGCGCCTTGTGACTTTTTCAAATGTGGATATGCCTGCACGGCGAGCCGCCAGGTTGCGCGTACGGTGACCGAAGCATGGTCTTCCCATTCGGCAAGGGTTGTGTTTTCGAAATCAGTTGCTTCACTTGATCGGCCACTCACGGCGTTATGCACCACAGCATCGAGTCGTCCGTAATCAGCGACGAGTTGTTCAATCGCTGCTTTGCTCTGAACTGCATCTGTAACATCGCACTGCAATACCACCGGGATACCCCCAGCAGCACGAACGTCTTCGGCGGTTTCAGAGGCAGCTTCTGGTCGGCGCACACCAATTCCAACGATCGCACCCGCTGATGCAAATGCGGCCGCTACCCCACGTCCGACTCCTGCCCCAGCGCCGGTCACCAGAACCACACGGCCTTCCATTAATCCGATAAGTCCAGTCATGGCTGCATCACCGTTCCGCGGTCGGCAACCAGCAACGCACCGGTCACCGCTCCACCCGACGGAGAAGTCAAGAGATCGAAGAGACCCAATACATCGTCAACTGCGGAACCAAGCGGCAGCGCGGGCTGACCAAGAATGGGAACCACCGGCAACTCGATATCGCTGGCCTCAGCATCGCCCAGTATGAATGCCGTCAACTCAACTTCGATCGTGTTCACCGTGATCGAACGCGCTCCCCATCTACGGGCAACAGCTTTCGCCATGACGCGAATCGCTTCAACTGCAGTGCACAATGGAACCAGGTCAGCCACCCCCGTCGCAGCCACAGTCGGCAGAATCACAATCACACGACCGCCGTCAGTAATGACTTCGTGGACTTGCTGCAGTGAAACAAAAGCGGCTCGCATTGACCACTCAGCAGCATCGTCCCACTGATCTTCAGAAAGACCAGTAATTGGCAATGCCTGAAATGCCGCAGGATTGAGAGCGGCGAGCACCACATTGTCGACCTTTTTTTTGCCAATAAGTGATCGGAGCGAATCCCCGACTGTTGCCGCATCGGTGAGATCAAGCGCAGGATCAGTTAGAAACACCTCATCACCTCGACCTCGGAGTCGATTTGCGAGCGAGTCTCCGATTCCGGGTCCTGCAGTGATGACGAGTGTCGAGAGTGACGGCACGGTTCTCCTCCTGTTCAAGAAACGCTAGTAGCCGCAATGGCCGCCACCGCACGCGAACCTCACCGGTAGTGTCGTCCCGTGGACAAGGGGAAACAGCGGCGAGTACTCCTCGCAACAATGCTCGGCGTTTTTGTGTCGGGCTGGCCTGCGGTCATCTTGGTTGCTGCACTACCCGAGATAGGCGACAACCTGCACGCCTCTCGTTCAACTCTTTCTTGGGTGCTGTCATTACCCATGCTTATCGGTGCTGTCATGCTGCCCACGTTCGGTCGCCTCGGCGACCTCAAAGGTCAACGCCGCGTCTTTCTCATTGGCCTTGCCGTGTGCGGTTCTGCGGCAATCCTTACCGCACTTTCCTGGGACGCAACTTCACTCATCATCTTCAGAACAATCAGTCAGACTGCCGGCTTCGCTACTGCGCCCACTGCAGTAGCGCTCATCATGGAAACATTTCCCCTTGACGCCCGACCGCGGGCGCTTGGCATGTGGGCCTTCGTATCTGCGGCGGCGCCGGCACTCGGCCTGGCATTCGGCGGGCCGATGGTTGAAGCAATCAGTTGGCGAGGCGTGTTTATTGCGCAGGGTGTTCTGGCACTGCTCTTTCTTCCCTTGTGCCTGCGTTGGCTCGATGAAACGAAGCGCAGAACAACTATCGGATTCGATGTAGCCGGCGGTCTCACCCTCATGTTGGCAACGGGCTCGATCCTGCTTTATCTCGATCGTGGGGCTTCATGGGGCTGGACCTCACCTATCCAACTCGCTTTACTTGCTTCCGCGCCTCTCTTGGCTTTCCTCTTCGTGCGAGTTGAAAAACATGCGAGGTTCCCCCTCCTCCCCACTGGACTACTTGCCAATCCGGCTTACTCCATGCCAGCGATCTCGGAGTTCCTTTCGCAAGCTTCAAGTAACGCCGTGTTTTTTAGTGCTCCGCTTTTGTTGCAACAACGTTTCGATAAATCAATCGCGCAGACAGCCTTTCTCATGCTCCCTCTGCCACTTGGCATGTGTTTCGGCGCCATTATCGGAGGTCGCGTGGCCGCAAGGTTTGGCGAGCGTCTCGGCGGGCTCATCGGTACTACTTCAATGGCGCTGTCAATGATCCTCTTCCTCTGGGGTTATAACGCAACAGCAATGGGGATAGTCACTCTCGGATTGATCGTGCAGGGAATTGCCAACGGATTTGTCCGACCCGCAGTTGCGTCAGCCGGTGGCGCAGCGCTGAGCCCCGAGTATTTTGGGGTCGGTATGGCAACGCTTCGGATGATCGCATTGCTAGGTTCCACAATGGGCATCAGCATTGCTCTCGCCGCATCAGTAATCGGTGGATTTCGAGCGATCTACATCACCACGTTCATTCTTGCTGTACTCGCCACTGCGACAATGACTCGTGTGGTATCTCATCAGCGATTCATCGGGACCGCCGACGAACGCCGTGCACAAGAGCAGAAACTTCTTTCCGATATGGAAACCGAGGCTGGCCTCACAACATTGCCCGCCTTTGAGGGCTGACAATGGCTGAATCCCCATCTTCGCCACCAACTGCACTGCTCTATCTCGCTACCTGGCTTCCTCCAAAATTGCATCAAGAGTTTTCGAAGTGGTGCGATGACCATCACCGCGAACAACTCTCCCTTCCCGGATTTCAGCGCGGTCGAAGGTTCGAATGTCTTGACGGCGGACAAGACGATGATCCACCCCAGTTTCTCACCATGTATGACCTTGATTCGCTTGATTCACTCTCCAGTGACGAATACCGCCAGCATTCCCGTCAGTCGGCCGGGCTCCCAAAATTTCTTGAGGGCGCTATCAGAGTTCAACGGCGCGAATGCACAGTGATTGCCGTCGTTCCGAAATTGTGGTGGCCGCCCGCACCAACTCCGCTCCTCGAAGTGTTTCAACTCAACGATGACAAACTGATGGACGATTTGAGCCAGCAAATCAACCAACTACCCGACGTCCCGGAACCAGATTTTTCACTTCGTCTCGTTGACAGCATCGACAACGAACCCCTCGTGCTTGTCGATCATACGAACGCAACGAAAATGATCGAAACAATCGCTGCGGTCAGTGGTTCGTTACGTTCAAGTTGGCGTTGCTGCTTCGATGAATTTGGGTAGCTCTGCGGCCTTCTAAGATCAATAAATCGAAATCCTGGTGATTTGCTCCGGAAATACCTGCCGTTCACCGATGGCGATGGGGCTACTTGCCCACCACCTCGCCCTCCGAGGCATGGAAGCTCGCGTGCATTCCGCCGGAACCCTTGGTTGGGGCGGACCCGCAACAAATCACGCAGTGGAAACTCTTGCTGCTCGTGGCCTCGACCTTTCCGCCCACGAAAGTCGGCGTATCACGGGCCTAGACGTTGCCGAAGCTGACCTCATCATCGGCGTGACTCGTGATCACGTCCACGGCATCGTCATCCACGACCGCACCGCGATCGAGCGAACCTTTGTGATGGGCGAAATCGTTCGTCTCGGCAACAAAGTTGGTCCACGCCAGCCCGGACAATCGGTTCGCGACTGGTGCGCAACTGTGGCGGCGCTGCGACCAACGGGCCGGCCACCTGGCATTTCTGCCGACGACATCGCCGATCCGGTTGGTGAAGGACTTGAGGTCTACGCAGCAACAGCCGACAAACTCGACGCACTCTGCGCAGCAACTGCCGCTCTCTTGCTCCCCGACGGCGCCCACGGCGAAATCGTCGATATCGACTCACTCATCGGACCCTAAGTACTCGCCTCCGCTAGGCTTTCTCCATGGGAAAATTCGCAAATAGCAAAGCATTAGCCCGCGCAAGTTTTGGAGTCATTAGAAGCGATAAAAAACTCGCGGCGATCCCGGCCGTTTCGGCAGTCACTTGTGGCCTTATTGCTATTGCTGTGGGCGGGGGCGTCATTGTCTCCGCTGATTTCATCTCTAACCCCGCCCCCGGCCAAAGCGATTTCTCCATGACTCCGATTTCTTGGACCGTTGGCATTGTCGGGCTGTTCATCATCGGTCTTGTGGCGCAACTCTTTGCCGCCACCCTCATTTCCGCCGCCAATGAACGGCTCAGCGGCGGTAGTTACACAATGGGGCAGGCATTCTCAAAAGCAACGAGTCGGACCCCTTCCATTCTCGGTTGGTCGGCTATCAATTCAACAGTCGGACTTCTTCTTCAAGCACTTCGCGATAAGGCGGGCTTTCTCGGCGACATCGCCGCCGGCCTAATCGGTGCGGCCTGGAATGTGGTGACGTGGCTTGTTCTCCCGATCATCATCATTGAGGGCATCGGGCCAATCGCTGCAATCAAGAAATCTGCAAATCTCTTGAAAACGACATGGGGCGAAAATCTCTTTGCTCAAGTTGGCATCGGAATTATCGGCTTCCTCTTTATGCTGCCTGGTCTTCTCATTTTCGGAGGACTGAGCTTCGTCGTGCCTTTGGTTGGCATTCCGCTGTTACTGCTTTGGGTTGTGGTTGCCGGTTGCCTCATGTCTGCGCTCGGTGCTGTGTATCGAACAGCCCTTTATCGCTTTGCCGTTGGTCTTCCAAATGGCGAGGACTTCACTAATGCCCAGTTAGCTGACGCATTCAAAACAAAAGCTAAAGCCGGCGGCTCACGCTAAATCTCACTTCTTTTTAACTGGCCGAACTCCCACCGGCCAACCGTCAACAACAACCACTTCGTTGGTAAGCGGCGGCACCCATCCTTCGGCCTCAGTCCAATGCCGTACGACCCGACCGGGCACCCCGGCGACCACGCTGTGGTCGGGAATGTCACCCCGCACTACCGACCCGGCGGCAATTGCGCAGTTGCGGCCGATCGAGGCACCCGGCAACACCACAACGTTCGTACCGATCCACGTCCCCGAACCAACGCGCACCGAGAACCCTTGAAGCACTTGCTGGCCCACGGGAAGCCACGGGTCGGCATAGGTGTGGTTGTGATCGGTGAAGTACACGTTTGGGGCAATCGTGACATCGGCTTCGAGCACGATTGAATGGCGCGCAACAAACCAGCAGTCCTTACCCACTGTGGTGCGATCGCCGATTTCGATCACCGGCAGACTGTCGGCGGGATAGGTCTCTGTCGGCATGCCCACGGCCAAGGTGACTCCAGCGCCAATGAAACAGTTCTCGCCAATAAAAATGGCATGAGCGTTGGTGCAATCACCCCGAGGAAAGGCCACGTAACTTCCCCGGCCCATCGACCCGTAGCGTTGCGCTAGGGGATGCTCAGCGTTGATGGCTCCGGCCAGGCGTAGTCGCGTCCATGCAGCGTTAATCGCAGAGGTGGAGATCCTCCGCATTGACGTCCTCATACGATCAGACAAAGACATGAATTGTCACTTTCATTGACGGTAGTCTGCCTACTTCACTGCTCCGGAGTTTCGATGGCCACCATCAGATCACATGTGAGAGTCCAGAGAAACGCCGATGACGTTTGGAAGGTCATCGGAGACCCAACTCGTATCGTGCAATGGTTCCCCGGCGTAACCGATGCAAAGGTTGAGGGTGGAATCCGCACTCTTACTTTGGCCGCAGGGTTGCCCGTTTTCGAAGAAATTGTCACTCTTGACAATCGCATGCGTCGCTTCCAGTACCGCATCACTGGCCCATTGCCAGTGAAGTACCACCTCGGCACGATGGACGTCATTGAAGACGGTGAACCCGGTTGTTTGATTTTGTATTCGACCGAAATTTCGCCCGATCCCATGGCCTTCGTGCTTGATGGCGTTATTTCCGAAGGCATCGCAAATCTTGCTCACATGCTGAACGATCACACCGAGGACGAACGCTAATGGGCCGCAAAATCCTCTTCATCACCACCGACCAAATGCGGTATGACGCCATCGGTGCCAACGGCGGAAAAGTCGCTCGTACTCCCAACATTGATGCGATCGCAGCCAACGGCATTTCTTATGAGCGCGCCCAACCTCAGAACGTTGTCTGCATGCCATCTCGAGCCACCATGGTTACTGGGCAAAATATCGGCACACATGGGGTATGGATGAATGGTGTTCCCCTGCCGGTTGAAGCACCAAGCGTCGCTTCCGTACTTCGCGACTCCGGTTACCGCACTGCACTCATCGGCAAGAGTCATTTCGAACCGCTACTCGATCCATTCCTACGCTTCGAAGAAAACCGCCAAGGGTTTTCTGGCGCAACCGAAGGTCATCGTGGTTTCGATCACATGGAACTTGCCACCCACGGCGCGGCTGGCTTCACTCATTATTCGCGCTTCATCCGGAAAGAGCATCCCGAAGCGATCGGTATGTTTTTTCAGGTGCTCGATGGCGATCTCGAAGTGAGCGACGTTCCTGGCGGTGACACCGGTGCTCCGCAGATCAAACACAATGCGGTTCCGCGCGATTGGTATCACACTGACTGGGTTGCCGATCGAACGATCTCGTGGCTCAACGGCTTAGCCAGCGACGAAGACTGGTTCTGTTGGATGAGTTTTCCCGACCCCCATCATCCATGGGACCCGCCCGAATCAGAACTGCACCGCGTCGACTGGCGCGAACTCGACCTACCGGTTGGCTATCCGCAAAATCAGGCAGAACGCGAAGCGATTATCGATGCAAAACCTCGCCACTGGCGTCTCTGGTACGACGGCAAACTGGTGAGTAATTACGAAGCACCCGGCAAGTGGGTTCCGGCCACACTCACTGCCGATCAGATTCGTGAAGTCAATGCAATGGCACATATCGAAAATGAACTCATTGACGAGGCCATCGGACGAGTGCTGGCAGCGATCGAGGCCAAAGGTTGGAGCGATGACCTTGACATTGTCTTCACCACCGACCACGGCGAGTTCCAGGGCGACTTCGGTTTTCTCTTCAAAGGCCCGTATCACGTGGATTCCCTTATGCGGCTGCCGCTGATTTGGCGCCCTGCGCCTTCAGCAGGTGGTGGGCCTGACGCATTTGCACGTGTTTCGCACCCAGTTGGTCTTCTTGATCTTGCCCCCACGTTCTGCGCCATTGTTGGCGTGCAACCACCAACGTGGATGGAAGGCCGTCCGTTGCCTATCGACAATGCCGATGCGACCGCACGTGGCTTTGAGCGCGTCACCACCGAATGGGACAGCCGCCAACCCAATGGAACAGAGATTCACTTGCGCACCATTATGCGCGACAACGTTGTGTGCACGACCTATCAACCGGGCACGGTTCATGACGGAACAGAAGGCGAGTTGTACGACCTCATCCTCGATCCGTTGCAGCAGGTCAATCTTTGGGATGATCCAGCCCGCCGCACACTGCGCGATGAACTCTTAATTGATCTGGCGGAAAACTTTGTTGAGCAACGAGAGTTTCGTCGTGCCGAGGCGCCGGTCTGATTACAGCAGATCTGCGAGCATTTCGAGTGTTGCGTCGCGATTGTCATAAGGAACAGCCACAAATTCGGTCGCGCCCGCTTCGAAGATCTTTTCGATGCCGGCTCGAACCGTCGCCGCGTTACCAACAAGTGCAACGTCGGCCGGGCCTTCAACCCCTTCGCGATCGAGCATGGCCCGGTAGGAAGGTAGGAGGCCGTAGACGAGAAACTCTTCAGCAGCTTTTGCCCGGGCACCGGCTTCATCGTCAGTCACACATACGGGCAGCGCACACACCACTCGCGGTGTGGGGCGACCCGCTTCGGCAGCGGCTTTGTTGATAGTCGGCGCGATATGCGAACCAATCGTGGTCGGTCCCGTCATCCAGGTAGCTGTACCTTGCGCCATGCGGGCCGTGACGTTCAGCATCTGGGTTCCCAGCGCAGCAACGAGCGTATCGACGGGCGTGGAATCAGGAATAACAAGGCTGAGGTGGCCGTGCAATGTTTCACCGGCAAAGTCTGCGGCTTCGCCGTTCAGGAGCGGCATGAGGATGCTCAGATATTCACGAAGATGCCGAACTGGCTTCTCAAAGGTCATACCAAACATGCCCTCGATCACCATTTGGTGCGAGAGACCAATGCCAAGGGTGAATCGCCCTTGGGCAACCTGCTGAAGGGTGCGGGCTTGAGCCGCAAGCATGGCCGGGTGTCGCGGGTAGGTGGGCACTACCGCCGTACCCAGACGAATCTCCGGCACCTCGCGCGCTACAACCGTGAGCGCAGTGAGCGTGTCAAGGCCAAAAATCTGTGGCATCCAATACGACCCAAAGCCCGCATCAGCGAAAAGTCGCCCGTGTTCCACTGCTTTGTCCACGGTTTCGGGTTGGCTAAAAATTCCAATTTCCATGATGTGTCCTTAACGGGCGTAATTGCCGGAGTGGCAACGTTGAAATGAGAGGAGGTGAGGGTCAGTCGGCCAGTGCTTGCAGGGCAACAGCATGTGCTTCAAGCACTGCGGGGGAATGTGGCGGCGGCAGGTACACGATGCCCATATCAAGACCCGCTTCGGCATAGGCCTCGGCTTGGGCAACAGCAACGCCAGGGTCATTCACATTGGCAAGAATGTGGGTGGAAGTCATGATCTCTGATGGGTCGCGTCCGATGCGTTCACATTCCTCCCAAAGTAGAGCGCGCGATTCCTTCCAAGACTCAACGAGCCCCCCCGGGAAGTTCCAATGTTGGGCCCAGCGAGCAACTGCGGGAATTGTTCGCTTCGGCCCGGCACCACCTATACAGATCGGCGGATGCGGCCGCTGAATTGGTTTCGGTTCGCAATACGCGTTGGTCAGCGAGAAATGTTGCCCGCTGAAATTCGACACTTCGTTTGTGAGCAACGAGACAATAACTTCGAGACTCTCATCGAACATGTCGAAACGTTCGGTAAGCGTCGAACCAAGGCTGATGCCATACGCATCGGCTTCTTCATTATTCCAACCCGCACCCAAACCAAGCTCAAGCCGTCCATTCGAAATCACATCGATAGTTGCCGCCATATTGGCCAACACCGCCGGGTGACGATAGGGAATGCCGGTAACCAGAACACCGACACGAATTCGGTTCGTGGCTTGCGCCAACGCAGCAAGCGTTGACCAGCCCTCTAGGCAGGGCCCATGAGAGTTATCGGAGTGAATCGGATAGAAGTGATCGAAGTTCCATCCCGACTCAAACAGTTCGATATCGTCGGCGGCTCGCCACACATCGAGCATCGCCTGCCATGTCGTGTGTTGTGGAGAGGTTTTGAATCCGAAGCGCACGAGGTGAGGCTAATGAGTGAATGCCGGCGACGTCGGCACAACGCCAACCACTATTAGTCCTCGAACCCGCTGCGGCGATCTCGCTTTCGCGCTGCCTGACGCCGTTTGGCATCAAGGCGACGCTCGACTGCCCCCCGGCCGGGCCGAGTGGGCCGTCGGGGGGTCTCAACCCGCAGAGCGGCGGTGAGTTTCTGTCTGAGGCGATCAAGGGCAATGCGTCGGTTTCGTAGTTGCGAGCGTTCATCATCGACAGAAACGGTGATCACCGAGCCCAACCGATCAGTGATGCGTTGGCGTTGGTATTGCGACAGTGCTCCCGAAGTTTCCACATCAAATCGAACCTCAGCCCGTGTATGGGCGCGGTTGGCGTGTTGACCGCCAGGCCCTCCACTGGGCCCGAATGTCCATGACAATTCGTGAAAGGGGATCAGCACCGATGCGGTGACACGCAGTGCATCCTCCTGGGCCATAGAGCCAAGCCTAGAAGCCCGCCCGATCTACGCTGCGGCTCATGGATGCACAGGAATGGCTCGCACAGTTCGCTGATCAACTCGGCCTCGAGCCACTACCCCAGGCCGATATCGATGCGTTACTTGACCTCGCCAGTGTTGCCGCCCACACCTCCGAGCGCTTAGCGGCACCGTTGACCTGTTTTCTCGTCGGCCGATCTGGCATCTCGCCAACTGAAGCAAAAACGATTGCTGACGCCATTGCATTAAAAAGCGCACTCTAAAATCCAGTAGCAGAAAAGCAATATCGAACTAACGAACTCTTTGGTGTCGTTGTGCAGTGGTCCTTGGCGTTTACGTCAAGTTGCTTGCGGTGGCCACACGTGCGCGACGCAAACCCGCAGCCCGCAGCCGGTGAACGAGTTCCCGAGAGGAAACCGGTTCCGCTCCTAACGCAATAGCTCGTTCTCGATACTCAGTGGGTACGTCGTAATGGTCGCCTTGAAATGCGCGTCGAGGAATTCCGAGTGTCGCTGCGAAATCATGGAGTTCCTCGAAACTGGCATCGCTTACGAGATGTGCCCACTTGCGACCTTCGAATGGCCAAACCGCGGCATCAACAAGAACAGTCACGACGTGACGCTACCGGAGAGATCTTCCGGAAGCGTCCAGGGCTGATGGGGCAATTTCTCAACTCGAAAGCGCGAGACAAGTTCGCGAAGGCCGGGTCGCTCTCCCACCTCGGCGAGACCAAGCGACTCGGCGAAAGTCCCGAGGATCTCCGGGGCTGTTCGCCCTGCCGCCAACTGCTCGGCAAGAGTTACCGACCCATGCCGCTTCGCTAGGCGCTGGCCGTCCCATCCAAAAACAAGCGGTACATGCAAATAACGAGGAATTTCGTTACCAAGTAAATGCGCCAGCGCAACCTGACGCAGTGTTGTCTCAAGCAAATCATCCCCCCGAACAACCTCGCCGATTCCTTGTTCAGCATCATCAATCACCACAGCCAGGTTGTAAGCCGGCATTCCGTCGGCTCGACGAATGACGAAGTCATCTACTGACCCTTCGACCAACCCCGCTATTTGATCGGAGAACGAAAACACTTCTCCATTAGAGCGAAGTCGAAGTGACGGGCTGCGCCCTGCCGCTTCTCGTTCAGCCCGACCCCGCGAATCCAGTTCACGGCAAGTCCCACTGTAAGCAGCAGCCTTTTGCACTTCATGCGGCGCAGCAATCGAATCGCGCGCTTCGGCTAACACTTCTCGTCGAGTACAGAAACAAGGGTACGTGCGCTCTTCGGCAATCAGACGATTGATGACTTCGGCATACGTTGCAGCACGCTCTGACTGACGAATAATCGGCCCATCAAAATCAAGTCCCAAAAGCGCAAGATCACGTAAGGCTGATGATTCATACTCGGCGCGGCAAGCAACCCGATCCATATCTTCGCTACGGAACAAAAAACGCGAACCAGAGGCACGCGCTGCCAGCCACGCAACCAGTGCAGTGCGCAAATTGCCAAGATGCAGTGAAGCGGTGGGACTTGGTGCGAATCTTCCGTCGGCCATTGACCCGTTCAGTTTCGTTGCTCAGAGACGAGTCTGTATTTCAGACCACAGCGCTTCATACGATCGCGCCGCTCGGCTGCCTTTTCCGTAGGAGCCAATCGGTTCCCGATGCACACCCATGCGCTCGATATCAGTGGAGTTCGGAATTGTCACTTCGAGAAGTTCCGGATGGGCAGTTCGTAGTTCAGTCATGAATCGGCGATGGAGGCGCTTATGTCGGTCGACCATCGAGAAGAAGCCGAAAATTTTGAGTTCTTTTACAAGATCAGGATTTTCTTCAACGAATCGATCTAGTTGTTCATAAGTACGCAACGAAAGTGTCGTAGGAATAGTGGGCACAAGCAGTACATCAGCCGCTCGGAACACGCTCTCGGAGGTCAGCGAAATACTTGGCGGGCAATCAAGGAACACGTAGTCATAGTCATCTTCAACCTGACGCAGTGCCCGTCGAATGCGGGCTAACGGCTTCTTTGCATCATCAAGCCACAAATCAAGGTGACGATAAGAAAAGTCTGCAGGTACCAAATCAAGGTTGTCGAAATCGGTTGCCTTGATGGCGTCACCGAGTTCAAGCGACCCCCGCACAATGGCTTTACCGCCACCCTTAACCTTTGGTTTCACTCGAAAATAAAACGTTGCTGCGCCTTGGGGGTCGAGATCCCAAACGAGTACTCGGTTTCCCTGGGAAGCCGCTATATGCGAAAGATTTACCGCAGTTGCGGTCTTTCCTACCCCGCCCTTGATGTTGTAGGTGGCTAGAACTTTCATCGCTTCTTCTTCCGTGCTGATTTCGCCGACGAAGTATCTTTTGACTTCCTCTTCGACTTCGTTGAAGTAGACGATGGTTCGGTGAGTTGGAGAAAAGCACGCTCAATCTTGCGAGTATCAAATTGACCGAAAACCTGAGCAAACTGGGAGCGGGCTCTAACAGCACGCACGGCGAGTCGTTCAGCCACCGCTTCAACAGCCGCATACGAAGTATCGGTCGGACCGTCGACCAGTTTTGCGGCAAGGTGAAGTACCGCGGTCGCCTGAACTTCAGTATCTTGAAATTCGCCCAGTACATTCTGTAGCTCTCGTAACGGCTCCACAACCGTGTGATAGGCGTCTTGGTTATAGAGAGGGCCAAAGCACTCAAGCAAATAGCGCAGGCGCTTGCCTTCCTTCCGAAGTTCATGAAGAGAAATTGCAGGCGATTTTTTGGAAATCTTTTTGCCGTTTCTGATCAACTGATGATGAGCTCGTTCGACGCGCTTGGTAAGCACGCTAACAACCGGGGCTTCGGCCAATTCGCCGCAACCGGTCCATGCATCATCATCGGCCAAAAATTCCAACCATGCTATTCCGAATTCGGCTCGGCGAAGCGAACGTAACTCTGTCACCATTTCGGTGTGGCAATTCGCTCGATGGCGCTCTAAAACATCCAAAAACGATGTTAGATCTACATCACGAGAATTTGATACCGCACCTGCAAGTTTCGGAAATTCAAAAGAAAGTACATCCGCATCTCGCGTTGGAGTAGTGATATCGCCCAACCATCGGTATTCATGGCGGAAGCGATCACGAGATTCAGGGTCGATAACTTCGGCTCCATCTTGTAGGAGCGTCCGGGTACGCCGCACCGCCACGCGAAAGTCATGAAGATTCTTAGGGTCATCTCCACTGAGAACACCAGCAAACGATGCCGTCATGGTTTCGGTAAGTCGTTGTAGGGCATCACGCCAGGCGCTCGCTGCCGATAGTGATGTACGGAGCCCAGTTGAAGTTTCGCTAGTCGTGTCGTTGAGTACACGATCTTTTACCGATAAGTCAGACGGAAAAAGGGCAATTTTTTCCTGGACACGCTGTTCGAGCGTTGCTGCTTCAGTTTCGTAGCCCCGAAGCGGAAAGATCTCTAAGACCATTGGCAACAGATAGCCATCAGGTCGCTGGGAAGAATCGAGCGTCACTCTTGCCGTTGTTTTCTGTTCATCATCCAGCGAAGCCAATAGTGCAATCTGCGAGTTCACCTTGGTACTTGCCAAAAGTCGGTCAGGTCCGAGCAGGCCAGTGAGACGTTCAAATGACCAAGAATCGGGCAGATCACTGGCTCCGACCGGGAGAGTCGCTGATACGCAAGCATCGTGCGCCAGCATGCGTCCGGCTGCACTCCAGGAGAGCGAAGGGCTTCCCTCGGCTACGGGCAAGCGGTATTCCAGCATCGTGTCGGCGCCCTCAAGCGTTGCGGCCGCAGTATCAAGCCAGCATCGTTCGACAGTCTCGATGCTCAGTACCCGCAGTTTCAGGTGATCAGTGAGAACAGCGAGCACCGAAGCGAAATCACCAGCGGCAGTGACCTCGTAGCGAACGTTCTTACCCACGAAAGAAAGGCTAGTAGTGATCGGTTCGCTCAATGGCCACGTCAGCAGGTCATGCGCTCGGCCGCCGGGGCAGAAAGGGGCTGGTCCGCCGCACATAATCCTCGTATCCCGGACTGCGCTTCACCAGCGACTTTTCGAGCAACGTCACGCCCGACACCCGACGTAACAACGTCGTCATCAAGACCGGGCCGATAACGCCAAGAAAGGCCCAACCACCCGCACCGAGCGACACTAAAAAAATGCCAATCCACACGCAGGCATCGCCGAAATAATTGGGGTGACGGGTATAGCGCCATAGGCCGCGATCCATTACCTGACCGGCCGAGGCAGGATCGGCTTTGAAGCTGCGGAGTTGCGCATCACCGATTGACTCAAAGCCAAAGCCGATGAGCCACACCACTGCACCGAGAATGAACGGCAGAATCCACCACGAGGTTCTCGTGCCGATACCAATACCGAACTGCAATGGCAATGACACAATCCACATCAAGATTCCCTGCGTGAGATACACCGTGCCAAGGCTCACTAGCCAAAACTTCGCGCCATGCTTTTTCCGCATGGCTTGATAGCGATAGTCCTCGCCATGCCCGGCATTGCGAATGAATAGGTGGAGTGACAGCCGCACGCCCCAGATCGTCACAAACGCCAACAAAACAGCAGTGCGCGCAGCATCGACATGTTCGTGCATGGCGGCAAATGCCACCCAGCCCACAACGACAAAACCCAGTGACCACACCGGATCAACAATTGAAGCGTTGCGCAGCGGGAGGCTCACCACCCAAGTGGAAATCATGACCACAGCAATTGCGAGCGCAGACCAACCAAAGACAGACCAATACATTTCCTGATCCTACGAGGCTTCGAAAGCGTTCGCTCGGTTTCCGATCAGCTGGTTGCAGAATTATTTACTGACTGGAGAGCATCAATGAGAATTGTTACTCCTTCTATGCATTCCGCATCGGTCAAAGAGAGTGGCGGAGCCACTCGAAGACAGTTTCCGTAGAGCCCCCCCTTTCCGATGAGTAGTCCATTCACTCTGCAGGTTTCGAGCACTGCGCTGGCGGCGGATGCATTTGGTTCACGACCATCAGCACCCACGAGTTCGATGCCAACTATTAAACCCTTGCCGCGCACATCGCCAACAATTGAGCAGTCATCAACGAGGGGGCGCAGGGCTGCGATAAGCGTGCCGCCCTGACGCAACGAATTTGCTTGAAGATCGTTCGACAACAAATAGTCAAGATTGGCAAGCGCTCCAGCGCACACCAAAGGATTGCCACCAAACGTAGAGATCGAATTGGCATTCACGCTGTCCATCAGCGGTGCGCTCGCCACAACGCCGGCCATTGCCAAACCATTTCCGAGGCCTTTGGCGAAGGTCAACATGTCCGGTTCCAGCCCATGAGCCTGATAGCCCCAAAAGTTTTCGCCGGTACGGCCCCAACCCGTTTGCACTTCGTCGGTAATCCAAAGAATGCCAAATTCTCGGCAGACCTCCTGCAATTCGCCAAGCAATCCGTCAGGAGGAACGGTGAATCCGCCAACACCCTGAATGGGTTCGGCAATCATGCACGCAACGTCACCAGCTGTCGTTGTCGCAATGACATGCCGCAGATCTTCAACTATCGCATCAACAAACCCTTTTTCATCTCGGTCGCGAAACGGCGAACGGAACATGTCTCCGTTGTGCACATAGGAAACTGCAAATGGCGAAAGACTCGAAGAGGACCATCCCCGATTACCAGTAACACCCATCGTTGCAAATGATCGTCCGTGATAGCTGTTACGAAGGGCAAGGACTTGGTTGGATCGACGAACAGTTGATGCCAGCAGAAGGGCTGCTTCATTCGCTTCCGAACCTGAAGTAGCAAAAAATACTTTGGCATCTGGGATCCCCGAAACTGCACCCACTTTTTCAGCAAGATCAATCATTGACTCGACGAGATACAAGGTGGAGCTGTGCATCATTTTGCCGGCCTGTTCACGAATTGCGTCGACAACCTCGGGAAGCGAATACGCCGTCATTGTCGTGAGAATTCCGCCAAAAAAGTCGAGATATCGGTTGCCTTCAGCATCGACCACGTGTCGGCCTTCGCCGCTTACCAGCGAAATAGGAGTTTCGTAATACAGCGCAAGCCAATCAGGTAACGCTCGTCGGTGACGAGCCAGAAGCTCTTCGTGGGTAGACACAGGAGAGATCTTGTCACTTAATTCGGTGATTACGTCAACGAAAGATTCAGCGAATCCATCCCGCGAAGCACGACTCGGCCATTCCAGGCAGGTACGTCAATGGCCTCTATGTTGGGAAAACGTCGAATTAAACGGGTAATAGCGATTGTGCCTTCGAGGCGAGCAAGTGAAGCTCCAACGCAGTGATGAGTGCCGCTGCCGAAAGAAAGGTGACGGGCAGCATCAGAGCGACGCAGATCGAGCTGATCAGCAGTCGTTCCAAATGCGGCAGGATCGCGGTTCGCCGAGCCAAGGCTCGTAAGAATGAATGACCCGGCCTCAATGGTGTTACCGGCAATTTGAATGGGTTCAAGAGTGATGCGACGTGAGATTTGTATCGGCGAATCATAACGAAGAAGCTCGTCGATCGCTGTCGCCTCAACCGATGGATCATCACGTAACAATTCAAGTTGGTCACGGCTCTGCAGCAACGCCCATGTGCCATTGCCAATAAGGTTCACTGTGGTCTCATGGCCAGCGATGAACAACACGTTTACTTGATCAAGAAGTTCTGATTCATTGAGCACATCGCCATTGTCTTCAGCGAGAATTAGTGCACTAAGAAGATCCTCGCCAAGATTGCTCCGCTTCCACTTAATGACCTCAGCCACATGTTCACGAAGATTCTCGCCAGCAAGCAACGCAGCCGTGAGTTCTTCGGGACCAATCGTGAAGTCAAGGATCTTCACCAACGCATGCGACCAGTCGCGCAGTTCCTCACTATTTCCGTCTGGCATTCCGAGCATTTCGGTGATCACGGCGAATGGAACCGGAAAGGCAAGATCAGCGATCAGGTCCATCTCTTGAGTTTTCTCAACGTTGTCGAGGTGCTCGTCGACAATGCGCTCGATCATCGGAGCTAGGCCGGCGACCTGCCTCGGCGTAAAGACACTGCCGACCAGTTTGCGCAGTCGCGTGTGATCGGGTGGATCAATATTGAGAATTGAGGTGTCTTCCCGTGGCGGCCTGTCCGGAAAAAGTTCGGCACGCACCTTGGCTCGATCGCGAGGGTCCTCACCAAGAATTTCGATTGCTTTGCGCACATCAACGCTCAAGGAGACATCGCGTAGCAAACGCAACGATTCGGCATAATCAAAAATCATCCACGGACCGAACGGTGTTTGCTGTATCGGCTCCGTCTCACGTTGAATGCGGTATTCATCATAGGGGTTCTCGGCAAAACCGGGCGCAAACGGATTAAACATATTTCCTGTCTACCCCACTCTCACCAAAACCGAAAGAGTCAATGCGGTAACTCACGAAACGGTGTCGTTCGGTCATTGCCTGGCTCACGCGGTAGACCCAGCACTCGCTCACCAACGATGTTCCGCTGAACGTCTTCGGTGCCGCCACCGATTCGGGCCATCCATTGACCCATGAACACCATGGTTTGCCAATAACCATCGTCTATGGCGTCCGAGCCCCATAACATCCCGTCGGCACCCATCAGCGACTCGACTAAATCACCTTGGAACGCCAGTCGGTCGGAAATAGCGATCTTCATTGTCGATACTTCGGGGCCCGGGGCAATGCCTTTCGAGGCGGCGGTTCGTGTGCGATACCCGATGTACTTCGAAATTTGGTAACTCGTATAGAGCTTCATCAGTTCTTGGCGCACTACCGGGTCGGATGCTTTTCCGTACTGCTGGGCCAATCGCAACACCCCACCGAAGCCATCGCCATGACCAGCGCCGATATCAGCGCGCTCGCTGGTGAGAGTCGTCATCGCTACAGCCCAGCCCCCATTGACCTCACCCAACACATTCTCTTTGGGAATGCGCACTTCTTCGAGAAACACCTCATTGAATTCGGCTCCACCGGTTGCTTGAACCAAAGGACGAACTTCAATCCCCGAAGACCGCATATCAAGAAGAAAATAGGTGATACCGCGGTGTTTGGGCGCGTCCCAGTCGGTACGCGCCAGCAACATCCCCCAATCCGCCACATGAGCAGAGGAGGTCCACACCTTCTGTCCCGTTACCACCCATTCATCGCCATCAAGTTCTGCCTTGGTACGTAATGCAGCCAAGTCCGAACCCGCATTCGGTTCACTAAACAACTGGCACCACACCTGTTCACCGCGCAGGATTGAAGGGAGGAATTGCTTCTTTTGTTCCTCGGTGCCGTGCACGATGATCGAAGGACCCACCATGCCTGTGGCCTGGGCAAACATTCCTACAGAAAGGTCGTAGTTGTGTTCTTCCTCGAGGAAAATTCCTTGTTGTAAACCACTCAATCCCCGACCGCCGTAGTCGACTGGCCACGTGAGTCCAGCCCAACCACTTTCCGCTTTCGTTCTTTGCCAGTCACGACATGCTTGAACGTGGGCGTGTTCATCCTCCGACAGGGTGCTCATGACATTTCTAGGAGCCCCAGCGGCCTTCACAGTCGAGTGCTGATCCAAGAACGATCGGCATTCCGCCCGAAAAACTGCGTCCTCTGGAGTCTCTTCAAAATCCACGGTTTTCCCCTCAGACAGCGATGATCGTCACACCTCGCGACTCGCCAATCATGCCCAGTTCAGCCCAATTCATCCAATCAAAGCCCTAAAACGGAGCCCAGCAACCTGGTGAGTCGACATTGCCCTTCTTCAAGAAGGCCAAGACACCCTCCCGGCTACTGGCCTTATCCGCGGCCTTGTCCGAAAAATTTGATCGCCGAGAATGTCGTTTTCTGCCGGTTATTTTTTAGTGCCTAATCATCACATGTTTCAGTTCGGTGTAGTGCTCAAGCGCGTACTTCGACATGTCCTTGCCGTAACCGCTGTTTTTGAAGCCACCATGAGGGAACTCAGAAACGATAGGGATGTGGTTATTCACCCAGACCGTCCCAAACATCATTGAACGCGACATGCGCATTGCACGACCGACATCGCCCGTCCACACCGATGCCGCTAATCCGTAGTCGACATCGTTTGCCCACGAAAGTGCTTGAGCTTCATCAGCGAAACGCTGCACGCTGATGACCGGGCCAAATACTTCACGCTGCACGAGTTCAGAGTTTTGTGTGGGGCCGGTAACCACTGTTGGGGCATAGAAAAAGCCGGGACGATCAAGCACGGTTCCGCCCACAACTACCTGTGCGCCCAAAGAAACCGCCCGATCCACCATTCCCTCGACTCGGTCTCGCTGCGCCGCAGAAATCACTGGTCCAACATTGGTTTGCTCGTCGTTGGGATCACCGGTAATTAGTGCACCCACAGATGCTTCGAGTCGACCGACGAGATCTTCAAAAATCCCCGGGCCGGCGATCACTCGACATGGTGCCGTACAGTCCTGGCCTGAGTTGTAATAGCCAGTCTCAGTCAGTGTTGTGACAAGTACATCAAGATCAGCATCATCGAATACGACCACAGGTGCCTTGCCACCGAGTTCAAGATGTACGCGCTTCAACGTGTCAGCGGCATTGCGAGCAATCATCTTTCCGGTCGCGACATCGCCAGTCAGTGAAAGCATGGCAATGCCCGGATGGCGAACAATTGCGTCACCCGCCGTTTCGCCTTGACCAGCGACAACGTTGAAGACACCCGGCGGAAAAATTCCTTCGGAAAGTTCCGCTAAACGAAATGCAGTAAACGGAGTAAGTTCCGAGGGTTTCAGGATAAAGGTATTTCCTGTTGCTAGCGCTGGACCCATCTTCCAGATCGCCATGTTGAGCGGATAATTCCACGGAGCAATGCCCGCGACCACGCCTAAAGGATCACGGCGCAACATCGAGGTGTGATCCTCGAGGTATTCCCCGGAGGCTTGCGCATCCATCGTGCGCGCTGCGCCAGCAAAAAATCGGAGGTTGTCAATCGTGAGATCAAATTCAAAGTCGATAATCGATACGGGCTTCCCAACGTTTTCGCCTTCAATCGCTTTCAACTCATCCACGTTGTCTTCGAGCCGGTCGGCCAACGCCAGTAATGCTTCTGATCTTGCGCGAGGTGTCGCTGTGCCCCATTCGCTGAACGCCGCCGTTGCAGCGAGAACGGCAGCATCGATATCTCCCGCCCCGCTCGACGGCACCGATCCAATAACCGCACCCGTGGCCGGAGCCACGATCTCGTCGGTTGCTCCACTTTGCGATGGAACCCACTTGCCGCCAATGAAATTGAGGTGTGCCACGTTCACTCCTTGGGCCGAATTCGAATCACCGCATCGTGGGCCACGAATGAGAAAACCGCAAGGATCGCCGCCTCCATCGCCTATTTCACCAACCTGTCACCCACTGTTTGTCAGCCCGTCACGGGCCCATTCTTGCGGTGAGCCCCATTTCTTGTGATCCTTTGAGATTCGAGCGGGCGCCACATCGGTTGACCCGAAACCTTGGAGGGGTGAGAGCTGACAGAGAACTCGGTTGCTATGACGTCTCCCACTGTGGCTCATTCCCCTGTCCCAGTCATTGAGATCGATCATGTCGTGAAGCGATTCGGCGGTTTCGTCGCGGTCGATGACGCCAACTTCTCGATTAGCCAAGGCGAGTTCTTTTCATTGCTCGGGCCATCCGGTTGCGGCAAAACCACAACCCTGCGAATGCTGGCCGGTTTCGAGCAACCGACCACTGGCACAATTCGACTCGACGGCACTGACGTTTCCAAGGTTCCGCCCAATAAGCGCAATGTCAACACAGTGTTTCAGCAGTACGCCCTGTTTCCTCATATGAACGTGTTTGACAACGTGGCTTTCGGACCTCAATCAAAAAAGTTAGAAAAGGCCACAATCAAAAGTCGCGTCTCCGAAATACTGGAGGTAGTTCGCCTGACAGAGTTCGCCAGTCGCCGACCGGCGCAACTTTCAGGCGGTCAGCAACAGCGCGTTGCGCTGGCTCGCGCCCTTGTCAATCTTCCGAAGGCGCTCCTGCTCGATGAGCCTCTTGGTGCCCTTGATCTCAAACTTCGTCACGCTATGCAGTTCGAACTCAAAAGAATTCAACGTGAGGTCGGTATTACTTTTGTGTATGTCACACACGATCAAGAAGAGGCGCTCACTATGAGCGATCGAATCGCGGTCATGTCCGATGGCCGCATTGAACAGATCGGTACACCCACCGAGATCTATGACAACCCCGCATCAGTGTTTGTTGCGGGGTTCATTGGTCAGGCCAATCTCTGGCCGGCGATCGTCACAGCAAGTTCAACCGAAGTCACACGTGTGATCGCTCTAGGTGGCTCAGCACTCGGCGGTGCAGACGGAGCGTCGGCTCCCACTGAGGGTTCCGCAGTCACGTTGATGGTTCGTCCCGAACGCATTTCAATTTCGATGACACAACCCAGTAGCAACCTGCAATCGGTCAAAGCGACCGTTACTGATCTCACGTTTCAGGGCCCGATCATTCGACTTGCGCTTGAAGCAAGCGACGGATCACCCATTATCGCCAACATCGAACCGGAAGCGGATCTCCCACTGCTGCGCCCGGGCGACAATGTGTGGGCATCTTGGACACTCACCGCAGCGTGTGTACTGCCATCAATTCCCAACCAACAATCACAATTACTGGAGGACCGATCATGACCAACCCTATTGATCCGAAAATTCTTGAGGCCATGGACCAACACCGAACAACACGGCGTCGATTCCTCGGCATGGGCGGCCTTGCTCTCGGAGGTCTTGCCTTGGGGCCAACGCTGCTTGCCGCATGCAGTTCCGACTCGAACAGCAGTGGTGGTGGTGGTGGCAGCAACAGCATCACAATGCTCAATTGGCCGCTCTACATCGAGGGCGACGATCCAAGCACCTCAGCCACCCTTAAGAATTTCGCCGCTTCAACTGGCATCAAGGTGGACTACCGCAACAGCATCGACGGTAACGAGTCGTTCAACACGAAGTATCAAGCCACCTTGGAAAAAGGTAACGGCATCGGCGCTGATCTCATCGTGCTGACGTCCTGGAATGCTGCGGCATACATCGGTGCCAACCTTGTACAACCTCTCGACAGTGCTGTATTTCCGAATAAAAAGAACGTCATCTCCCGTCTCGCTAACCCATCATGGGATCCCGGCCGTACTAAGTCGATTCCCTGGGCAGTCGGTCAAACCGGAATCGCCTATTGGCCTGACAAGGTCGGCGGGAAGATCACCGACGTCAACGCCCTCTTCAATCCGCAGTTCAAGGGCAAGGTTACGATCCTTGACGAAATGCGCGACACCGTCGGTCTCACCATGCTCGGTATGGGTACGAACCCAGCCACCGGAACAACAACGCAGATGCTTGCGGCAGTCGACAAGATCGAAAAGGCACGTGACGCTGGCCAATTCAAGAAGGTCACCGGCAATAGCTATACCGAAGACTTGGCGCTGGGCGATACGTGGATCGCCGTGGCATGGTCGGGCGATGTTGCTCAGTTACAAGCCGATAATCCCGGTCTTGAATGGGTCATCCCCAGCCAAGGGGGAATGTTATGGGTCGATAACGCCATGATTCCTGTTGGTGCCAAGAATCCCGAAGGAGCGAACAAGCTTCTCAATTACGTCTACGACCCTGCCGTTGCTGGTCCGCTTTACGAAAGCATCCTGTACATCCCGCCCGTTACCGGAGCCGAGCAGTACATGACACCTGCGGCTCAGGCCAGCCCCTTCATCGTGCCTCCGGCCACTCCTCCGTTGTACGAGTTCGACGTCATTAGTCCAGATGTCGCTGAAGAGGTCGAGCGCGCGTTCGTAGCCGCAACCGAGCAGTAGCGCGACTTAATGACTACTGCCGCTGCGCCGTCGCGCTTTCGTCGTACTCACCGTGAGAGCGGTACCGACGACACAAGCGTGCCGGCGCGCCGGCGGTTCACCCCATGGTTACTTATTGCGCCCGGTGGGTTGTGGCTCCTCGTCTTCTTCATCATCCCGTTAGTCAGTTTGGGAGTTTTATCGCTTGAGGACGGCGGTATCTCGAATTACTCAAATGTCATCTCCGACAATGCAACGGTAATTATCCGAACATTTATTTACGCAACCATCGCAACCATCGCCGCAATCGCTATCGGTTATCCACTGGCCTATGTCATCGCCACAAAGGGCGGAAAATACAAGAACTTGCTTCTTGCTCTCGTGGTTTTACCTTTTTTTGTGACCTATCTCGTACGCACGCTGTCATGGAAGATTTTGTTATTCGATGGCGGCCCCGTGGTTGGGGTTTTGCAGTCAATAGGAATACTCAATGAAAACCAGAGCGTGCTTGGTTCTCCATTTGCCGTTATTGCAGCACTCACCTACAACTTCCTGCCATTCATGGTCCTACCTATTTATGTCAGCCTCGAAAAAATCGACTGGCGACTAATTGATGCTGCTGCAGACCTCTATTCATCACCCGCTCGTGCCTTCCGCAAGATCACATTTCGACTTTCGCTACCGGGGCTTTTTGCCGGAACGCTTCTCACCTTTATCCCTGCTGCGGGCGATTTCGTCAACTCCGAGTTACTTGGTTCTGACCGCACGGTCATGATCGGCAACATCATCGAAAAGAACTTTGGAAAGGAATTTTTCCGACCCGAACTCTCTGCTTTGTCATTCATGCTCATGGCCATCATTCTGGTTGGGGTCATCTTCTACGCCCGCATCCTCGGGACTGAGGAAATCGTGTGAGTTCCGCTAATTGGATGCGCGCACTTGGTCGAATCTCATTATGGATTTGGGCCGTGCTCGGTCTTCTTTTTCTTTTCACTCCTATTTTCATCACAGTTCTGTACTCATTTAATGAACCGAGCGGAAAATACAACTACGTCTGGAACAAATTTTCGTTCGCCGGCTGGTCTGATCCGTTGAAGTACCCGGAACTTACTAATGCGCTGATTTACAGCCTCAAGATCGCCGTTGCTGTCACCTTGATCGCCACGATTCTCGGGACGCTCTTGGGCTTGGCAATGGTGAAGTACAAGTTTCGAGCAAAAGGAATTATCGGCGCGATCCTCATTTTGCCCTTGACTATGCCTGAGGTAGTTCTTGGCTTTTCGCTGCTTACCTTGTTTGTTTCCGTCAACTGGTCACGCGGATTCATCACCATCGTTATTGCGCAGGTGATGTTCTCGGTGAGCTACGTAGCCGTCACTGTGCGGGCCCGCATCCGTGGCTTCGACTGGCGACTCGAAGAAGCATCACTCGATCTCGGCGCATCTTCGCTGCGCACCTTCCGAAAAATCACACTTCCCCTGATCGCTCCCGGCGTCATTGCTGCAGCCATGCTCACATTCGCGCTATCCCTTGATGACTTCATCATCACCTATCTCAACTCAGGCCTTGACAACACCTTCCCGATCCAGATTTGGAACATGAAACGTTCCAAGATCCCCGTACAGATCAATGTGTTTTCTACTGCCTTACTTGTCATCAGTATTGCGATCACCATCACCTTTGTTGCCTATAGCAACCGCCAGTCCAAAAAGCTTGTGGGACTGACCGAGGGGACCGACAAAGTTCTTGCTCCCTAGCCCCCAATCCTCTCCTGAAACCCGTCGATTGCCTACCGGCCATTACCGGGCAAGAATCACTGAAGCAGTCAAGAGCACGTCCGATTGTCGGGCGGCCCCTTGCGGGAGAAACTTATGAGCCGGACCCCAGCGGAACTCCGACAACTCGCACAATCCCACCTCTGGGGCCATTTCAGTCGGCTCGATCCCGGAGACGGTGGCGCTCCAATTATTGAACGCGGCGAAGGTTGTTGGGTTTGGGATGTTGAGGGAAAGCGGTACCTTGACGGACTCTCCGGACTCTTCACGGTTCAGATCGGCCACGGACGTTCTGAATTAGCCGAGGCAGCAGCCAAACAAAGTGCCACGCTCGAATATTTTCCGATCTGGACCTACGCCCATCCAAACGCCATCGAACTCGCTGCCCGCCTCGCCCATCTTGCCCCGGGCGATCTCAATCGTGTGTTTTTCACTACTGGTGGCGGTGAAGCAGTTGAGTCGGCGTGGAAACTTGCTCGACAGTATTTCAAACTTCGCAATGAACCGCTGCGCACAAAAGCAATTTCTCGTTACCTCTCCTACCACGGCACAACCATGGGGGCCCTTTCGCTCACCGGTGTTCCCGCCTTTCGGCAGATGTTTGAACCACTCGTGCCTGGCGTTGGTCGTGCAGCAAATACCAATCGCTATCGCTGCACCATGTGTTCTTCTGCCGATGCATGCAACCTCGGATGCGCCGAGGATATAGAAACCATGATTTTGCGTGAGGGGCCCGACACCGTTGCGTGTGTCTTCGTCGAACCAGTCCAAAACGCTGGCGGTTGTTTTACGGCACCCACCGAGTACTTCGCTCGTGTTCGCGAGATTTGTGATCGTTATGGCATTTTGTTGGTGAGCGACGAAACTATCTGCGCTTGGGGCCGTCTTGGTTCGATGTTCGCATGCGATCGATTGGGTTATGTGCCCGACATCATTACTTCAGCAAAGGGTCTCACCTCTGGGTACTCGCCACTTGGCACAATGATCGTGAGCGATCGCATCGCTGAACCATTCGCCGCTCAAGGGGTTTCGTTTCTGCACGGATTCACCTTTGCTGGGCACCCCGTGAGTTGTGCAGTGGCCATGACCAATCTGGACATAATCGAACGCGAGCAACTCATCGATCACGTCCTAAGCAACGAAGACCTATTTCGGTCAACACTCGAAAAACTCCTTGATCTTCCGATCGTCGGTGACGTGCGTGGTATGGGCTATTTCTACGGAATCGAACTGGTGAAGAACGCAACAACGCGTGAAACATTTAGTGCCGATGAAGCTGAATTGCTGCTGCGGGGCCACTTGTCAAAGCGACTGTTGGAACTTGGGCTTGTGTGCCGAGCCGACGATCGCGGCGATCCTGTGATTCAGGTTTCGCCCCCACTGATCGCTGGTCCAGCAGAGTTCAATGAAATTGAGCGCATCATTCGTATTGCACTGGTTGAAGCAATTGATCTTCTGGAAATTGCGGGCACTCCCGTTTACATCGAAACGAATTGACTTCAGCCTTTTCTAGGTAAGTGCTTCAATCGATTTCCCCAGTGCAACAACGCACCGATCAAGTTGTGCATCAGTGGTGACAAATGGTGGGCAAAATGCAATGACTGATGCGCCCACGGGACGCGCAATGACTCCATGCTTCATCATTTCGTTGCGCACGATTGGTGCCGATAAACCAGCAGGAAGTTCTGCGCTCCAAATACCGCCTACGCCGCGCGCTTCTACGATTACGCCGCTAGCGACAAGCGCTGAGAGTCCGCCGCCAATGCGTTCGGCAATTACCGGAACGCGATCAAACAAGTGTTCCTCAATCAGGATTGCCGCATTGGCAAGTGCCGCGGCACACGCGCTGGGGTGACCGCTGTAGGTGTATCCGTGTCGAAGCATGAAGTTCGGGTCGGCCTCGATGGCGTCGAGCACGATCTCGCCTACGACCACTCCACCTAGCGGCAAGTAGCCCGAGGTGCAGCCCTTTGCGAAGGTGATCATGTCAGGCACCACGCCGTAATAGGACGCAGCAAACCACGAACCCAAACGACCAAAACCGGTAATTACCTCATCAAAAATCATCAGCACGCCGTACTGGTCGCACAGTTCACGAACGCGCGCGAGATAGCCGTCCACAGGCGGATGCACGCCCCCCGCCCCTTGTACCGGTTCAGTAATAAATGCGGCAATGTGGGCACCATGGCGTTCAAAGAGTTCCTCAACCTCGGCAATGTCATGAGCCGCAACCTGATGAACAGTGTCGAGCAATGGACCGAAGTGCTGCTGATTCAGCGGAAGCCCCTGAACCGAAACACCGCCGTACGCAACACCGTGATACGAGTTCACTCTTCCAACAAATTCGGTTCGTTCGGGATTACCTCTCAAGGAATGTGTGAGCCGTGCCAATTTGAGCGCGGTTTCTACTGCCTCAGATCCCGATGACGTAAAGAAAATCCTGGAGTCAGCCATTGGCGCCGCCGCCGCTACAAAGGCTGCGAATGTCTCAACCTTTTCATTCGTAAAAATGTCAAAGGTGTTGTAGTTCTCGAGCACTGCCATCTGTGAAGCGACTTGGTCCACAATTTCCCACCGACCATGTCCCACATTGCAGTACCAAAGACTGGCAATGGCATCAATATATTCATTTTCATTTTCGTCCCAGACCAAGGCCCCTTCACCACGAGTAATAGTGATGAACTCTTCGGCAGCAGCCGCCGGACGAGCAAACGGGTGAAGAAAAGGGCTTCTCGACATAATGACCTCACGATGGCCAGTGTTGGTCCACCAGTCTCCCACGATCGCTAGCCTGAACCGGTGCGTACCGAGCAATCAATCGCCAAACAGGCTGTGTACCCGGGCTCTTTCGATCCTCCGACAATCGCCCATGTGCATGTTGCGCTCGTTGCCCTCGAACAACTGGGACTTGCTCGGGTCGACTTCGCAATTTCATCCCATACGTTGGGAAAAGACGATGCCCGATTAACCCCTATCGATGATCGGGTGGCCGAACTGCAGGCCATCGCCGGCGATGATCCTCGTCTGGGGGTCATCGTTACTGGCGACAGTCTGCTCGCCGATATTGCCGAGTCCTACGACGTGGTCATTGTTGGCGCCGACAAATGGCATCAGATTCTCGACCCCGTCTGGTACGGCGGCCGCCCCGAACGTGACGAAGCACTCCAGCGTCTTCCCCGTGTGGCCTTAGCCCCCCGACCCCCATGGCCGCTTGCAGGCGAAGACGCCTCTGCTGATCCCCCACCCGGGGTCGAGGTAATCATTCTCGACACCGATCCAGTCCACCACCCCGTATCGGCAACTGAGGTTCGGGCCGGTCGCCAGGAATGGCGGGCAACCCAAAGCGATCCCAACGGCTGAGCAGTACGGTCGAGCCATGAAGGTCGCCGCAGTGCAACTGCAGTGTTCTCCCGTTCCTGCCGAGAATTTTGTGCGTGCCGGTGAGGCTGTTGTTTCAGCACGGGAACAAGGCGCCAAACTTGTAGTTCTTCCCGAATTGTTTGCATCGCTCGGGCGCACGACCGACATGCGCAGCGCTGCTGAACCACTTGATGGCGCAACCTTGGCTTGGGCTCGTGATACCGCCGCCGCAAATCAGTGCGCGCTCATCGCTGGGTCGTTCATCGAACGTGACGGCAATGCGCTCTTCAATACTGCACTTGTGATCGGAGAGGATGGCCAATTTCTCGGTAGCTACCGAAAGATGCATCTGTTCGATGTTGATAGTGAAGATATGCGCTCCAAAGAATCCGACACATTTACCAGCGGAACCAAGCCGATCGTGATCGACATCGGTGGCATATGTGTAGGCCTCACAATTTGCTACGACCTGCGCTTCCCCGAACTCTTCCGTACCGAGACGCTACGCGGGGCCGATCTCATCGTTATTCCTTCCGCATTCACAGAAGCTACCGGTCGCGATCATTGGGAAGTTTTGCTACGGGCACGCGCTATAGAAAACCAAGTGATGATTATTGCTGCTGCGCAATGGGGTACCAGTCCCGATGGACTCGAGAGGTACGGTCATGCGCTCATCGTCGACGCTTGGGGCAGGGTGCTCGCCGATGCCGGTCCCGCAAATGACACCACCGTGGTCGCTGATTTCGACCCGGAACTGCAGGCCGAAATTCGTAGACGACTTCCTGTACTCACCCACCGACGACCCGATGCCTACGGGTCACAAAACTAAACACCTTTTGTCGCTATTGCTCAAGAGCCAAACATGGCCAACCACTGCTCTGCCGTCTTCGGCCGGAATACAAAATTGGTACCCCGGGTTTCGCCCATTGATGCACAAGGTGCCGATGAATACAGATGTCCCGGAAACAGGATCGAATCGTCAGGTACTTTCGAAAGCTTCTGGTTGAGGCTTTCGTAGAGGGCAAGCGGATCGCCGCCGGGAAGATCGGTCCTTCCGCATCCCTCAAGAAAGAGCGTGTCTCCAGAGACCAATGCGCCGTCAAGCATGAAGCACTGACTACCCGGCGTGTGGCCTGGCGTGTGAATCAACTCGATTGGAATACCGCCGGCCATAACGATGTCGCCGCTGCGATGAGAAACCAGATCGGCATCGGTGAGGCTCGTGACTTTACGTACGTACTCCGCTTCCTCAGCCTGCACATGCACTGGCACCGAAACGATCTCCAGTAGTTCGCTCACGCCCTCGATTGAATAGCCCATCATTTCTCCCCCGACATGGTCAGAGTGATAGTGGGTAGCGAGCACGCTGGTGAGTCTCATGTCATCGCCGGAGAGCACATCAACGATGCCCTGAACGTCATAGGCGGGGTCAATAGCTACGGCCTCACCGGTTTCGCGATCACCAATGAGATAAACAAAATTCACCATTTGCTGCGCCAACGGATCGTTGGTGGCGATATCGCGCCCGGCCAGCAGTTGGCGAAAATAAAGGCGATCAGTTGCGGCGGTGTCTGTCATGGCCACAGTCTCGCGGACAACCGCTCCTGTGGCAGGATTTCACCAGCGCCACTCGCTGTGGCAGGAAGCACAGGGAGTCTTGATGGCCACGAACGGCAAAGTTCACGAACCACTTACCGATCTATTCATGGGTTTCACCCTTGATGTCGATGACCCGTTTCCCATCTATGCGCAATTGCGCGCTGAGAATCCTGTGGCCTGGAATGCCACCCAGGGTTTTTGGGTAGCCAGCCGCCACGCCGAATGCATGGCTGTCTCCACCGCCCCCGATACCTTCTGCTCAGTCAAGGGCATCCTCACATTCGAGATCGGTAGCGACTACGCCACGCCCCCAACAATGATGCACACCGACCCGCCTAACCACACGCGTTATCGCACCCTCGTGCAACCTGCTTTCGGTCGGAAAGTTGTTCGCACACTCGAAGACTCTGTACGCAGTGCAGCAAGCGTGCTCATCAACAAACTTCCGCTCGACACGCCGATAGAGATCGTCGCTCCGCTGGCCGTTCCACTACCCGTTCAAGTGATTGCGCAGCTTCTCGGTCTTCCGGAAAGCGAATGGGACAAAGTGTGGGATTGGTCCGAAGCTTCAATACCGGGTACAGAAATTTTCAACGACCCTGAACGCAAAGACCGTCTCAGTGCCGAAATGATGACTGAACTCATGCGTCTCGTCTCCACCTCGCGTACTGAACCACGTGGTGATGTCATCTCAATGCTTTCGAGCGTTGAGGTCGATGGCGATCGACTCACCGACGATGAAATTGCCATGTTTCTCAATCAGATTCTGGTCGCCGGAAACGAAACAACTCGCAACACGATCAGTGGCGGTCTGGTCGCACTCGCCGAAAATCCCGATCAGTGGGCGCGTCTTGTTGCCGATCGTTCACTTATCTCCAGTGCCGTTGACGAGATCCTACGTTGGACTACTGCCGTCATTTATTTCATGCGCACAGCAGCTGTCGATACTGAACTAGCGGGACACAAAATCAGTGCCGGAGATTCTGTCGTGATGGTCTATGCGTCAGCGAATCGTGATGAAGCCGAATTCGGCCCAACGGCCGACCAGTTCGATGTCGGCCGTTCGCCGAACCACCATGTTGCTTTTGGCTTTGGTGCCCACTTCTGTCTCGGCGCTGCGCTTGCCCGCCTCGAGGTTGCCGCAGTGCTTGAGCACCTACTTGATCGCGGAATCACTCGGATTGAACTTCTGACACCAGCGGGCATGTCGGCCAGCAACGTCATTGCGGGTGTAAATCGCGCTGAGGTAATTCTTCATACCCGCTAGCGCATCAGGTGAGGTCCCGCCAGGCTTGTTCTGCTCTGCGGGCAATATCGCGCAGGGGTAACCCCAGAGCCCGAGCGGCGACAGCGGCATCATCATGCTCGGCTTTTACTCGGCCGGCGGTGACTTTCACTCGGATTGAGTATCCGTCGACCTCCACAGAATTGAATTCCCGAGACTGCGGCCAGCGTTCGAGCTGCCTGCCCCGAACGCCCATTGTGCCGGTCTCTCGCACAAGCACCTCACGAACAGCGGCTGAATCAGAAGGATCAATAAGCACACTCACCGTATGCGCGGGTCGGCCTTTCTTCATGATGATCGGCGTGAGCCATGCATCGAGTGCTCCCGCTTCTAATAGCGCATCTATTGCATAGGCCAACGTTTCGCCCGTGACATCATCGACATTCGCTTCAAGCAACATCACTTGTTGTCCAGCAACTACGGCGAAGTCTGCACGTGTGCCAATAACAACGCGTGTGAGGTTTGGTCGGTCACCAAGATCGGTGGTGCCTGCACCGAACCCCGAACAACGAATTGTTAGAGCGGGCATCGGACCCCATTGAACAACATTGGCCGCAAGCAACGCCGCACCAGTTGGTGTTGTGAGTTCACGCGCAATATTGAGTCCGTACGTCGGCGCGTTTGCGAGTAGAGATATCACTGCCGGAACCGGCACCGGTAAAACGCCATGAGCGGCGTTCACTGTTCCTAGACCATCGGCAACCGGCGAAGACGCCACTTCATCGACACCCAAAAGTTCAAGCGCGATACATGTGCCAACCACATCAATGATCGCGTCAAGCGCGCCGACCTCATGGAAGTGCACCGACTCAGGAGATTGTCGATGTAACTCCCCCTCGGCCTCAGCCAGCGCACGGAACGTTGCTAATGCCCGGCGCCGCACACGATCGGGCAAACCGGCATCAGCGACAATCTGAGCAACAACAGCAGCCGGACGGGCCTGCAGTGTTGTCTCGGTGTGCACATGCACTTTCGTTCCCGCTATTCCAGAGCGCAAAACCGTTTCGGTTTCTAGTGTCCAGCCATCAACCGCAAGCAGTGCCAGCATGGAGCGGATCTCATCAACATCCGCACCAGCATCAATGAGTGCTCCGAGCGCCATATCGCCGGCGATTCCGGAAAAGCAGTGAAACCATGCCACCGTGCTGTTTGACGCAGGTGCCGACGGAACGGTGACGCCCTCCCACGCAACAGGGCCTGCGATCGCAGCATCATCATGACTATGCACATGAGTGCGCGAATGATCAGACATCGCTGTGTTTTGAAACCCGCAGGTTCAATACGCGCACAATCGCAATCGCTGCACCAAACCCGTTATCGATACCAACAACCGTCAACCCTGAGGCACAAGAAGACAGCATTCCCAGTAGCGCAGTAACGCCGTTGAGCGAGGATCCGTATCCAACCGATGTCGGTACTGCAACCAACGGTGCAGCAGTGAGTCCGCCCACAACGCTGGCCAGTGCCCCTTCCATGCCGGCAACAACAACAATGGCATCGGCTGCCGCTAATTCCTCGGCGGCATCAAGAATGCGGTGCAGGCCAGCTACCCCAACATCATTAATACGAATCGGCTGAATGCCATAGGCCGAGAGTGTTGCTGCGCACTCGTCGGCTACTGGAAGATCTGCGGTTCCTGCTGTCACAACCGCAACGCGCTCGCTTCGTGGCGAAGCTGCTCGCCACACCACTGTGTGCAACTGTGCGCCGAGGGGGTCGCCACCTCCGGCTTCAATCACCACGCCGCCTGAAGAACCAGCAAGCGAAACCGCAACTTGGTCAGATGAAGCCCGAGTCAAAATTACTGGGGCTGAACCGGGCTGTGCCAGCAGTTCGGCCACAATTGCTGCGCACTGATCGGCGGCTTTGCCCGGCGCATACACCGTCTCTGCCAGCCCTTGACGCAAAGTTCGGTGGTGATCAACCTTGGCGAAACCAATATCAGCGAAAGGCAATCGCCGCAGCAGGGCAACGGCATCGTCGGGGCTGACATTGCCGTCACGAACCCCTTCTAACAATTCACCTAAAGCTTTAGCGTCCATTCATCTATTCTCACTCATCGTGACCTCATCCACAGCACCCACACCCAGCACCGACTGGTCCCGCCGCACAATCGCCTTCCTTGGGCCGGTTGGGACCTTTTCCGAGCAGGCACTGTTGAGTCAGGCCGATCTGTGCTCTGCCAATCTGCGCCCGCTCGACTCCTTCGCCAGTGTGCTTAGTGCCGCCGAGGACGGTAAAGCCGACTATGCGTTTCTTGCCCTCGAGAACGCCATCGAGGGGACGGTCAACATCACTCAAGATGCGCTGGCTTTCGATTCCGATTTACTCATTCAGCGCGAGATCGTGCTGCCGATACACCTCGAACTCATGGCGCGCCCTGGAGTAGCCCTCGAAAACATCACCCAGATCTGGTCATACCCGCATGCCCTGGCGCAGTGCCGCAAGTACCTCAACGCCACTCTGCCTAATGCCACCGCTGAGGCATCGAATTCAACCGCTGAGGCTGCACGCATGTTGGCTGAAGCCACCGATGGTCTTGCAACCACTGGTGCAGCAATTGCGCCGGCGCGAGCGGCCGAGGTGTACGACCTCACTATTCTTGCCAGTGCAATTGAAGATCACGATGACAATGCAACACGATTTGTTTTGGTTGCTCCAAAGACAATTCCGGCTGCTACCGGACACGACAAAACTTCGATTGTTGTTTTTCAACGCGCTGACGAACCCGGTTCGTTGTTGTCGATCCTTCAAGAGTTTGCCGCTCGTGGCATCAACCTCACCAAGCTCGAGTCCCGCCCGACCCGCCGTGGTCTCGGCGATTACTGCTTTCTCATTGATCTCGAAGGCCATATCAGCGACGAGATCGTGGCTGATGCGCTGCGTTCGTTGAAATCAAAACACGCCGAAGTGAAATTCATGGGTTCCTACCCTGCTGCCGGCGAGCATGGTCACGCGCTTCGCCAAGAAGTTGCCGATGCTCAGACCAAAGCCTCGGACTGGATCTCAGAACTTCGTAATCGCGTCGACTAAGCCCGCTCACAACCCCATTGGGCTGACTACTTTCCAGTCGCTACTATCTCGGGCGGAAGGGTGGCAGAGCGGACGAATGCAACGGTCTTGAAAACCGTCGAGGTGAAAGCCTCCGGGGGTTCGAATCCCCCTCCTTCCGCCATTCGAAATCACAGGGGTCTGCCCTGTAGGTTTTCACTCTGCACCGGGAGAGGTGCCGGAGTCCGGCCGATCGGGCCTCCCTGCTAAGGAGGTGACGGGAAACCGTCCGTGGGTTCGAATCCCACCCTCTCCGCTCGCAGTGATGGGCCCTGCTTCGGCGGGGCCCATCGACGTTCTACCGACCAACGATTGTCTGTCGAAGTGACTCGTAATCTCGGCGAAGTTCTCCTCTAGTGGCAATGGCAAATGGGAACGCAATCACCGCAGGGAACTAGCGTCATGAGCCATTCGCAGCAGTCCCCCGAACCCGGAAAAGGCCATGGCAACCGACAGTCATACGATTATCTACACCCACACCGATGAAGCCCCGGCACTGGCCACCAAGTCGCTACTGCCAGTGGTCAATGCATTCACCAACGTGGCCGGCGTAACAGTGGAACTTCGCGATATTTCCGTGGCCGGTCGGATTCTTTCCGCATTCCCAGATGCCCTCATCGCCGATCAGCGTGTCAGCGACGATCTCGGCGAACTTGGTGAACTCGTCACTCGCCCCGAAGCCAACGTCATCAAGCTTCCCAATGTTTCCGCATCGCTGCCTCAACTCAAGGCCGCTATCGAAGAACTTCGGGCCAAGGGTTACGCCGTTCCGAACTACCCAGAGGATCCGCAAACCGCAGCCGAAAAGGATATTCAGTCCAGATACGACAAGATCAAGGGCTCGGCCGTCAATCCGGTGCTGCGGGAAGGAAACTCCGATCGCCGTGCGCCTCTGTCAGTCAAGAATTACGCCAAGTCACATCCTCATTCCATGGGCGCCTGGGCCTCTGATTCAAAGACTCATGTTTCAACTATGAGTGCTGGCGACTTCTCGGCCAATGAAAAGTCGGTCACGTTTAAAACCGCCGACACCGTCAAGATCGAATTTGTTGACACCAACGGAACCGTCACAGTCTTAAAAGAATCGCTACCAATTCTTGCCGGCGAAATTCTTGACGGAACGTTCCTAAGCGTAAAAGCCCTTGATGCATTTCTTTCTGCTCAAATAGCGGATGCCAAAGCTCAAAATGTTTTGTTCTCAATTCACCTCAAAGCAACCATGATGAAGGTCTCCGACCCGATCATCTTTGGTCATGCCGTAACCGCCTACTTCGGTGACGTGCTTACCAAGCACTCCGCTGTATTCGAAGGCCTGGGCGTCAACGTGAACGACGGTATGGCTGAGGTGTTGTCACGAGTCGAAACGTTGACTGATACACAACAAAGCGCAATCGAAGCCGATATCGCAAGTGCGATGGCAAAGGGGCCAGAACTGGCCATGGTGGATTCCGATAAGGGAATTACCAACCTGCATGTGCCTAGCGATGTCATTGTTGACGCCTCAATGCCGGCCATGATTCGCGACTCTGGAAAAATGTGGAACCCAGAAGGTCAACGCCAAGACTGCAAAGCCGTAATTCCTGACTCCTCTTACGCCGGCGTGTACACCGCAGTTATCGCTGACTGTAAAGCCAACGGCGCGTTCGACCCCACCACCATGGGTTCTGTCCCCAATGTTGGTCTCATGGCACAAAAAGCCGAGGAATACGGTTCGCACGACAAGACGTTTGAAATTTCCAGCAATGGCACCGTGCGTATTTCTAACAGCGCAGGCACTGTCATCATGGAGCACATTGTTGAAACCGGCGATATCTGGCGTGCATGCCAAACCAAAGATGCTGCTATCCGCGATTGGGTGAAACTCGCCGTTTCTCGTGCACGTCTTTCCAACACTCCAGCCGTGTTCTGGCTCGACGAAAACCGAGCACATGACGCACAGATCATCGCCAAAGTGAAGCAATACCTCCCCGAGCACGACACCACCGGCCTCACCATCGAGACCATGGCCCCAGAAGCAGCATGCGCCTTCTCGCTCGCCCGTGCCCGCAAAGGTGAAGACACCATCTCGGTCACCGGCAACGTGTTACGCGACTATCTCACTGACATGTTTCCCATCATGGAACTTGGCACAAGCGCCAAGATGCTTTCGGTTGTTCCGCTAATGAACGGTGGCGGATTGTTCGAAACAGGGGCCGGCGGTTCTGCTCCCAAACATGTGCAGCAGTTTGTAAAGGAGAATCATCTTCGTTGGGACTCTCTCGGTGAATTCCTCGCCCTTGCCGCGTCTCTTGAGCACCTCGCTCAGACCTCCGATAACAAAACGGCGAAAATTCTTGCCGACACCCTTGATCGTGCAACCGGTTCGGTTCTCAACGAAAACCGCTCCCCATCGCGCAAGGTCAACGAACTCGACAACCGAGGTAGCCACTTCTTCCTAGCGCTTTATTGGGCTCAAGAACTGGCCCGCCAGACCGACGACACCGCACTCGCCGCGAAGTTTGCACCCATTGCCGAAGCGCTTACGTCGAAGCAGTCCGAGATCGTCAAAGAACTCAACGCAGTACAGGGCAAGCCTGTCGACATTGGTGGCTACTACATGCCCGAGGATGGCAAGGCCATTGCCGCCATGCGCCCGAGTACAACGTTCAATACCATCATCGATTCGATGTAACCGAGCCCGCCTTTAAAGCGGATTAGTGATCGCTCCCCGATCAGCGCCAGATACCAGTCTTGCGTACTTGCCTAAAACGCCCGAGGGGTAGCCATTCGCTCTTGGCGACCACCCAATCTTTCGCTTTTCAAGTTCCTCAGCTGACACCAAAACATCAAGTCGTTTCGTCAACACATCAATCTCGATGACATCGCCATCGTTCACAAATGCAATTGGCCCACCATCGACTGCTTCAGGGGCAATATGTCCGATGCAGAAACCCCATGTGCCTCCTGAGAATCGACCATCGGTAACAAGCGCACAGTCTGCGCCTCGTCCTATGCCTTTAAGTGCACCGGTCACTGCGAGCATCTCGCGCATTCCCGGCCCACCCTTCGGTCCTTCATAACGAATCACCAAAACAGTTTCCGGCTCGATGGTTCCAGCAACAATTGCGTCCATCGCCTCTGCTTCACCATCGAATACTCGAGCGCGACCAGAGAAACTGCGTTGATCCTTGGAAAGTCCCGCCACTTTCACCACCGAACCATTCGGGGCAAGAGAGCCGCTCAGCACAACAATGCCGCCATCGGCATGAATCGGATCTTTCACGGAACGAATAACCACTCCGTCAGGGCTCGGCGGTTGCAGTGCTTCAAGATTTTCCGCCATCGTGCGGCCGGTGACTGTGAGGCAATCGCCATGAAGGAGTCCGTTGTCAAGGAGGTGTTGGAGCACCATCGGCACACCTCCCACGCGATCAAGATCAGTCATGTGAAATCTTCCGCCCGGCTTCATGTCAGCAATAAGCGGCACTCGCGCGGCAATGCGGTTGAAGTCTTCGAGATCGAGTTCGACTCCCGCTTCATTTGCTATCGCCAAAAGATGAAGCACAGCGTTGGTCGATCCACCAAGGGCATTCAACACCGTGATGGCATTCTCAAACGCTTTGCGAGTCAAAATATCGTGAGTGCGAAGTCCCAATCGCAACATCTCAACAACCGCTTCGCCAGCGCGATAGGCGTCGACTTCGCGTCGCGGATCGATCGCCGAGGGCGAGGCCGATCCCGGAAGCGAAAGCCCTATCGCTTCGCAGATCGAAGCCATTGTGTTTGCGGTGAACATTCCGCCGCAGGCGCCCTCGCTTGGGCAGGCTTTGCGCTCAATGTCGCCAAGCTCGTCCAGAGTCATCGTTCCGGCCGCGTGTGCTCCAACCGCTTCAAACACCGTGGTGATGTCAATAGCCACGCCATCGTGCTCGCCAGGAAGAATCGAACCGTTATAAACAATTACTCCGGGAAGATCGAGTCTGGCGGCCGCCATCATCATGCCGGGAATCGACTTGTCGCAGCCGCAGGTGAGCACCATGCCATCGAGTCGTTCGGCATGAATGACTGTTTCTACCGAATCGCAGATCACTTCTCGGGAGACAAGTGATGCCCGCATCCCTTCGTGTCCCATAGAAATGCCATCAGAAACAGTGATGGTTCCAAAGCGAAGCCCGACTCCGCCAGCGGCGCGCACACCTTCTTTTGCTTGCGCACTCAGCCGGTCAAGCGAAAGGTTGCACGGCGTAATCTCGTTCCACGACGACGCAATGCCAATTTGCGGTTTATGCCAATCGTCATCGGTCAGACCCACAGCCCGGAGCATCGCTCGTGACGGAGCGCGCTGAGCGCCCTCAGTGACATCTACCGATCGAGGTTTCATTCGCGCGTCTTCTGCCGAAAGTTCTGTCGAATCTTCCGTTAACGATGATTTGGGCGTTGTCGCCACGAGTTCTCCTTCAAGTGAGCACTGATACATAAGAAACTTGATTACTGAAATTTATTACAGGTATTCTGCTGCTGATGAGTCTTCTACACGACGGTACTGAACCAAGGCCCTCATCGAGTCGACCACTCGCTGGTCTTCGAATCATCGAGGTGTCGCTTCTCGCTGGAGCTGCAGTTACAACCCCCCTCACCGATCTTGGCGCCGACGTCATCAAGGTCGAGCCCCACGGCGGCGATTACGGCAGAAAGATGACTTGGCCGCTGATCGAAGGTGACTCCTTACTGTTTCTACACTGCAATCGCGGGAAACGATCAATCGAGCTCGATCTCAAAGACCCCACTGGCATCGCCATCTTCAAAGACCTTGTCGCTTCTGCCGATGTTGTAGTGGAAGTCATGCGTCCTGGAGCCCTTGAGCGCCTCGGACTGGGGTTCGAGGTCTTAAGGACGATAAATCCCCCAATCGTGCATCTCGCAATGAGCGGATACGGGGCATCCGGTCCGTATCGAAATCTTCCGAGTCACGGAGTTGCCTTCGACGCTTGGGCCGGCATCGTGGCACCTGAACCACTCGATGGCGATGGGTGTGTCATTCCCGATCATGTTTCGATCGGCCTCAATGCCGCTCCACTCTTCGGCGCTATTGGTATTTTGTCGGGGGTTCTTGCTGCGCGATCAACTGGTGAGGGTTGCTCAATCGAACTCAGTCAGGCCGAATCGGCAGCAGCCTTCGACTGGTTGCGCATAGAAACTTGGCGTGCTTATGAACGGCCAGAATCGGAAGTGACTGGTAATCCAACCGATGGTTTTAAACGACGTGAGCCGGGAACAGCCGGAATGCGTGATGGCGTTCGGTATCAGTTTTATAAAACTGCCGATGGGCATATCCTATTTATGGCATCAGAACGTGAGTTCTGGCAGAACTTCTGCGTAGGAATCGATCGAAATGATTTATTCGAGCAGTGGCCCGGCGAAAAAATCGCAGACCACGCGCTAGGTAACGAAGAATTACGTGCCGAGTTGATCTCCATATTTAAATCAGCGCCAACCTCGTATTGGCTTGATTTCGGCGACCGTCACAACACGCCAATTGCGCCAGTGAATTCATCAAAAACGTTGCCAACCGACCCCCATTTCACCGAACGTACCGAGTGGCTCCCCGCCGAAACACATGGCGCCGAAATGTTGCCGACTCCTCTCCGATTCGCTGACTCAGCTCGCTCTCATCCGGGTCGGGCTCCTCACGCCGGTGAACACTCCGAACAGATCTTGCGCGAGGTCTTGGGATACGACGAAGAGCGAGTGCAAGAACTGCTCTCCGGAGATGTCGTGAGACAACGGTGAGTCTCGAGATCACTCGGGCTGCTCTCGCCACGAAACACGGCAAGGAATCGATCTTCTCTCCCGCATTGGCAAAGATCGGCATCGCCGTTTCCGTTGCAGAGATCGATACCGACCACTTCGGCACATTCGCCGGTGAGATCGAGCGCCTGGGCACTCCACGCGAAACTGCCGAGCGAAAAGCTCGAGCCGGTCTTCAATCATTGGGTGTCTCCGTCGGTCTCGCATCCGAGGGTTCCTTCGGACCGCATCCGGCCACACCATTTCTTCTTGCAGATACTGAAGTTGTCGTCTACGTCGATACCGATCTCGACTACTGCGTTTTTGCAGTCGCCAGTTCAATCTCTGCAGTGCCGCCAGCAAAAGTGATTATGAACACTGACGACATCAACAGTTTGATGATCACGAAGTTGTTTCCCGATCAGCGCGCAATCGTCGTCACCGAGGAACCCCTCACCAAAACACGGATAGTGCTCGCTAAGGGAATCGACAACGTTGATGAACTGCGCAGCACGGTCGAGCAGGCCTTCGCCGATCAACCGCATTCGGTCATTGTCGAGCCAGACCTGCGCGCTCACTACTGCCCCGATCGCAGGAAAGTGATCAGTTCCGCTGTCGATCGACTGGTGAAACGTCTGCGAGTTAGTTGCCCTGATTGCGATGCAATCGGTTTCGGCTCACTTCGAACAATCCCTGGCCTGCGGTGCGGGCTCTGCGGACTACCTACGACATCTACTGCATTCGATGTCATGGGTTGTTCGCGTTGCGGATTCGAGACTGAAGTCGCACGAGCCGGAGAAGCCGATCCGACCTTTTGTGATCGTTGCAACCCGTAACCCCCCAGTCGAAACAAATGGATGGATTTGAAATGACAGCCAACGACATCACACGCGTTTGCATTGTTGGAACTGCTCGCCACACATGGCGCGATGAATCGGAGTTCGCGCCCGAACCACTTTCGATGTGGGAATTCGTCTCACGACTTGCAATCGATGACGCCGGAACCACCACCGATGTTGCTGCACAACTTGATCATCTGGCTGTCGTCCACACACAGTCATGGGACTACGACAACCCCGTGGCCCGGCTCGGTCATCGACTTGGTCGTGACGACCTCAACGGCGTCAGTTCGCTCATCGCCGGCACCTCACCACAACGCCTCATCGATCAAGCCGCAGCCTCGATGATGAGGGGTGAGATCTCAGCAGCACTCATCGTTGGGGCCGAAGCTCAGGCAACGGTTCGGCGCATAGAACGCAGTGGTGAAACTCCGAATTGGTCCTACCCCGACCCAAATCCCGTAGGCCTCGAAGCATCACTCCTCGAGTGGTACCTCCCGACCGAACTCCGCCATGAGGTTCTCCCCGCTTGGCTCACCTTTGCTCTTCTTGGTCAGGCTCGCTGGGCTGCGCGAGGAGCAAAGCCGGCCGATCGACAGGCGATGTTCCAACTCCTCGCATCGCTCAGTGAGGTTGCCGCCAACAATCCCGACGCTTGGTATCCAGTTGCCCATTCGGCTGAACGACTTGCCCATGCCGATGCTGGCAATCGACCAATCGCCACTCCGTTCAACAAACTCACCACCGCCTTCCCCTTTGTTGACATGGCTGCGGCCAATCTGCTCGTAACCGATGCCGTGGCCGACCAATGGAAGATACCCGAGGACCGACGCATCTACTTGCGCGGTTGGGGATTCGCGCGCGATGCGTCTCATATCGCCGGACGAGAATCGCTTTCTTCATCACCTGCGATGCGTAGCGCATTTTCGAACGCTCTCACAATGGCAGGACTGCAACAAGAGGAAATCGCTGCTTTCGATCTCTACAGTTGCTTCGGTTCGGCAGTGCAATTCGCTCGGGATGCACTCGAACTCGCAGACACTGACCCGCGCCCCATCTCACTCACTGGTGGATTGCCCTATCACGGTGGACCGGGCTCGAATTACATGAACCATTCGATCAGCATGCTCGTCGACTTCCTCCGCGAGAACCCGAACGCAAACGGAATGGTTACCGGCATTGGCATGCACATGACAAAACATGTTGCCGGTGTTTGGTCTGCCACTCCCGGGACGAACCCACTTCCCACTTCCGACGAACCTCAGCTCGCCGTTCTCGATGACGATGCACCGGGCCATACCGTTCAAGATACAGCGACAGGGTCAGTGAACATCGAATCAGCGTCGGTGGTCTTTGGCAGAGAGAGTGAACCCGTTTCCGTCATTGCGATCTGCTCGTTGCCCGATGGTTCTCGGTGCTACGCCTCAACCGACGATCCCGATGTGATGTCGGCCGTTGCCAATGACGAATGGGTGGGGGCAGCGGCATCAGTGACACCGACGGATGTCGGCACGAACAGACTTTCACTCTGAGGCGGGCGCCACTCACTGCGGCTTCGGACGACCGAGTCGACCCAACGCCACAAGTAGTTCGCCAACGGTGTGATCTCGCTCGAGTGGGTGGCGCAGGGGAATATCGCCGTGTACCTCGTAACGATTACGACGGCCTTCCTTGATACGAGTGACATATCCAGCCTCGACAAGGTCGCTTATAATCGCTTGGGCAGAGCGCTCGGTGATACCAACAACATCGGCGACGTCTCGGGTGCGAAGGTCGGGATCGCCAGCGAGGCAAACAAGAACATGGCCATGATTGGTAAAAATCGTCCAACTCGGCTTGTCCGTTGCGCTCATTCCCGCTCCTTCCTGCGACACTCATCTCCGGATTTCTTGCTGACTAATGCCATGAGATCCTGAGTTTTTCCGAACAATTTACGAACTCTACTACCGGTTTCTGAATTCGTCTGATAAAGTTCACTCTTGAAGGGGAGTATCCCTCAACAGGGTTGTCGTCATCACGGGTCATCTGATCCCGGCAACTCGGCTCTCATGAGCGGGAGAGACCTTCGAACGAAGTCCACTTCGATTCGAAAGGTTCAAGCCATGAGCACCGCGAAAATTGTTTCCCCTCAGTTCACTCCCGAGGCCCATCCCGCTGATGTTGCCAGGCGTATCGATCGGCTCATCGACGGTCGCACTATCCCTGCAGAGTTTCTTGCTACGGCACGTTCACGTCGTGACCAAATCGCATTGCGATGGAAAGACGGAACTAATTGGAGCGAAATAACGTGGGCGACGTACCTTGAGCGAGTAGCTCGGGTTGCTGGCGGGCTGGCAACTCTGGGAGTCGGCCCAAAGGACAGAATTCTCCTGTTGCTGCCCAACTGCCCCGAGTTTCACATCATTGACCTTGCAATCATGTCGATTGGTGCAACTCCGATTTCTCTTTACGCGACATCGTCATCAGAACAGATTGATCACATCGTTAAAGACTCTGGGGCTTTTCTGACAATTGCGTTCGATGACGCGGCCGTCGAACGTCTTTGGTCATCGAGTGTGGTGCGCGAGCTCAATATGCAGATTGTGATTGTGCGTCCTTCCGACACCACAACTCGTCATATCGATCTCGCTCAACTTGAAACTTCCGATCCAATTGATCTCACCGACCGCGTCGCACAAATCGATCCAGAATCGGAAGCAACAATCATTTACACCTCAGGCACCACAGGTCCACCAAAGGGCGTAGTGCTGACCCATCGGAACATTCTTTGGGCAACAGAGAGCCTGCGAATTGCTCTTGGAGACAAAGACCTTTCAGGAAAGCGCATCGTTTCCTACCTCCCGATGGCCCACATCGCAGAACGATCAACCTCTCATTACTCCGCCGTGAGCTCTGGATATGAGGTAACGACCTGTGCAGACGCGACACAACTGGCCGCGTATCTCAAGGAAACTCGACCCCATCTGCTCTTCGGTGTCCCTCGAATTTGGGAAAAAATATGTGCGGGAGTCGAACAAATTATCGATGCCGACCCTGGACGCCGCTTAGGTTTCGATGATGCGATCAAGAGCGCAACCGAAATCCGCACTCGAATCGCGTTGGGGACGGCGACCGCCGATGACATCGGAACACTTGAGTTTCTTGACACCGTTGCCTTCGCACCAGTCCGTGATGCTCTGGGGTTTGACGAACTCGAGATTGCCGTCTCAGGTGCTGCGCCAATCCCTGTCGGCACTATCGAATGGTTCCGATCTATCGGCATCCCCTTGACCGAAATTTATGGGATGTCTGAAACCGCAGGCCCGATCGCCTGGACCTCAAGTTTGGTCAAGGCCGGGACGATCGGGCCTGCCATACCCGGTAGCGAAATTCGCCTTGCGGAAGACGGAGAAATCCTCTTTCGCGGTGGCAACGTCTTCGTCGGTTACCTCGGCCTAGAGCGAGCAACTGCGGAAACGATTGATGCCGATGGCTGGCTTCATACGGGCGATATCGGAGTACTCGACGCAGTGGGCAACCTGCGAGTAGTCGATCGGAAAAAAGAACTAATTGTCACCTCTGGTGGAAAAAACATCAGTCCCGCCAATCTGGAGGCCGCACTGCGAACAGTGCCGCTCATCGCCCAAGCATGCGTCATCGGTGATGGGCGCCCTTATGTCGCCGCTCTCCTCACCCTTGATCAAGAGTCGATTGCACAATGGGCCGAGCGCCATCACCTGACTGTCGTCGATCCGTTCCGACTGAGCGAGAAACCTGAGCTCATCGCAGAAGTAGAACAGGCAGTCCACAACGTGATGGAGCAGTTCTCACACCCGGAGCGAGTGAAGCGGATGCTGATCCTCCCCGACGAATGGACAGTTGATTCAGCGCTTCTGACCCCCACCCTCAAGTTGCGACGTAAGCAAATCCTTGAGCGCTACGCGTCAGAGATCGAAAACCTTTATACAAACAACCCATCAGACAAGAACAAAAGGAGTGCTTCATGAATTGTCCAGTAGATGGTCGCGAACTTCTCATCACCCATCGCGATGGAATCGAACTTGATTACTGCCCGGAATGTCGTGGCATCTGGTTTGATCGCGGTGAGCTCGACAAAGTCATTGAACGGTCAAACCTGCAGTTAGAAGCTGCATCAGTTCCCCGGGAGCGTTCAGGTGATCGCGACGATCGTAGTTATGACAAAGATGATCGTAGTTATGACAAGCGGGAAAAGTACGAGAAACCCAAGAAGAAAAAACCAACAAGTTTTCTTACCGATCTTCTTGAGTTCGGCCAGTAAGTAAGCGATGTCTTTTCGAAACACGACGGAGACATTTTCCGGAAGATCCACTGACCTTGGCATCGGCGCTGCAACGGTTTGGAGCACTGGCCCAGCGACCGTCAATAGACATCACGCCGGCGTAGGCGAATACCTAGATCGCCAATCCGCTCACGGGTAAACGGATAAACTTAAGCCGCCCGTTCATGACGCATCTGCGTGTTCAGCCTATTCCCGCCCGGGTTGGGCACGCAGACGTGCGTCTTTTGTAGCGACAACGTCTTTGAGTTCCGCGGCGTAGTTCTGCAGTTGTGCACGAAGTCCCTCGTCACTGCGGGCAAGAATCCGAACGGCGAACAATGCAGCGTTTGCACTTCCGTCTACTGCCATGGTCGCTACGGGTATCCCCGCAGGCATTTGCACGATCGATAGCAATGCATCGAGGCCATCAAACGCCGGTCGACGTACCGGAACACCGATCACCGGAAGTTCAGTGGCCGACGCGATCATTCCGGGCAAGTGCGCTGCTCCCCCTGCGCCAGCAATGATGACATCGACGCCGTTCGATGCGGCTTGTGATGCGAATTCGAGCATGCCATGGGGATCACGGTGGGCCGAAACGCAACGAACGGTGTGGTCAACTCCAAATTCATTGAGAATGTCAATCGCACCTTGCATGGAACTCAAATCTGAGTCGCTTCCCATCACTATCGCAACATTCATCACATCTCCGATTCTTGTTCAAGTTCGTTTGCTGTATCCAGCGCAAGTTTGATTGCTTGGCCTGTCGTCTCTGCAGTTGCAGTTACGTGACCAAGTTTGCGCCCTGGCCGAGGCGTCTTGCCATACATATGAACAAAAACGTCTGGGCTGAATGGTTGATCCTGCGGTTGTTTACGCGTTTGGCCCACGATATTTGCCATTGCTGCAGCAGGAACAATCCGGTCAGTTGGTTTCAGGGGAAGACCGGTCACCGCCCTCAGATGGTTTTCGAACTGCGAGGTCGCAGACGCCTCAATTGTGAGATGTCCTGAATTGTGAGGTCTTGCTGCGAGTTCATTGACCAGCAATTCACCATCAAGAACAAAGAACTCCACCGCAAGAATGCCGACTACATCAATCGCTTCGGCAATTACGCGAGCGATCTTCATTGCTTCGTCTTCCAGCGAGGGTGCAATATCGGCGGGAATATGAACAATGCTGCACATACCGTCGGATTGAATAGTTCGGACTGGCGCGTAGGTGACCATGGCGCCGTCTTGCGCTCGTACAACTTGAGCAGCAATTTCGATCTCGACATCAACCCGACGCTGAACAAGAACCGTTGTCTGAGTCGCTGGAAACCATTCGCGCACGGCTGCTTCGCTCGAATCAAGCAATACCCCTCGCCCGTCGTAGCCACCTTTGGCTGTTTTCAAAACGGCGACACCATCGAATCGAGAAATCGCTTCGAACGCTGAATCAAGATTGCTGACGACAACTGTGTCGGGTTGCGCAATCTCAAGACGTTCAAAAAGCTCGTATTGCCGTTCCTTATTAGTAGCTATTGCCATCGCTGCCGACCCTGGCCGAACTAACACTCCTTCACTTTCGAGTTGCGCAAGCACCCGATAGTCAACGAGTTCGTGGTCAAAGGTCAGAACCTCACTTTGGCCAGCGAGTCTTCGTAGGTCCTCGAGAGCAAGTGCATCGCCGACAAATGCTTGTCGCCCGAAACTGAAGATCGGGTCATCTGCACTTTGGGCAAGTGAGGTGATCTCCAGCCCTAAATCGTCGGCCGCATCGGCCATCATCACGGCCAGTTGCCCGCCGCCAACAATGCCCACTCGATGACCATGGCTCATCAACGAAGGTTAGGCGACCGAAAAATTCTCCTGCCCAAGACCACCGGCAGTCTCGGCCTTGAGGGAGGATTGACGGCAATTGATTTCCGGTATTAGTATTCCGGAAACAAAATGAGAGAAGCATCTGCCCGCAGGAGGGCCCATGGACGCCGACATCCTCAAGAATCTGACCGATCCGGCGATTCTCTTCTTTTTTCTCGGAGTCACCATCGGTCTGATTCGCTCGAATCTTGAGATTCCTGCCCCCATCGCCAAATTCCTTTCTCTTTACCTACTCATGGCCTTGGGCTTCAAAGGGGGACAAGCACTCGCCGATGCCGGTCTCTCGGGTGATGGTGTAAAAGTCATCGGAGCAGCAATTCTTCTCGCTTTGGTCATTCCGGTGATCTGGTTCTTGTTCCTGCGCAAGCGCATCGACGCTTTCGATGCCGCCGCTATCGCCGCCACGTACGGATCCGTTAGCGCTGTCACCTTCGTGACTGCGTCACAGTTCCTCGTCTCCCGAGGCGACGAGGCCGGCGGCCACATGACCGTGGCGATGGTTTTAATGGAATCCCCCGCCATCATCATGGCAGTGCTCCTCGCCACATGGGTGCGGGCAAAGCTGAAAAATTCCAACGCAAGCGTTGCCACCCCAGCCGTATCGGCCGCTTCAGTCCTTAGCGACCAAATCGCCACCGCCGATTCGAGCACGCTCGTTCCGGAGGCTCCCTTTCCCGCAGGCGCACGCAGCCCCGAGGAAGGCCCAAGCGGAACCGAAGCACCGATCTCCATCAAAGAGGTGTTGCGCGAAGCATTTACCGATGGCGTGAATCTCCTCTTGATCGGTTCGATGGTTGTCGGGTTCATCAGTGGACCCGCCGGCGGTGAAGCAATGGCACCGTTCATCAACGGTCTTTTTAAGGGACTTCTCTCCTTCTTCTTGCTCGAAATGGGGCTCCTTGTCGCCCGTCGACTTCGCGAAGTGCGCGATGTCGGGCCATTCCTCATTGCCTTCGGTGTCATCGTGCCATTCATCAACGGAGCGCTGGCCCTCACACTTGGATGGGCGCTTCGGCTTCCCGTCGGCGATCTCACACTTCTTGCAGTGTTAGCAGCAAGTGGTAGCTACATCGTCGTGCCTGCTGTGGTTCGCTATGCCATTCCCGAAGCAGCACCGAGTCGCTATCTCACGCTGGCACTCGGCATCACGTTCCCAATCAACATCACCATTGGCATTCCTCTCTACTACGCAATTGCCTCGGCGATCGGAACGTAATCAGTCCCACGCCGTCTTCTCGTGACGCCCACTGACGCAAAGCCCACTCCGGCCAACGACCAGCGACCAGCGACCAACGAACGGCTCAATAAGTTCCTGTTTCAAGCGCTACTGCCCCCTTACCGACCCCCGGGGAAGTCGGTGGCGGTGCCAGCAAGAGGATTTCACCGAGCCAGAGGGTGGCACTACAATCAGCAATGCTGCGCTCGTAGCTCAATTGGATAGAGCATCTGACTACGGATCAGAAGGTTGGGGGTTCGAGTCCCTCCGAGCGCGCCACATACGTGCAGTGGCAAGTGCGGGCGGCGTGGGCGGCGCCGGCGAGGCCGGCCATTGCAGGGCTCCCTGGCCCCTCAAATCGATCCCGTGGTAGTGGCTCACCATTTTGGAGGCTTGATGCGCAATCGCAAACGGGGCGGAATGATTTTTCTTTCGTCTGTTTCTTCAGTTTGCGGCTCTGCCTACAGGGCGACCTACGCCGCCACTAAAGCATCCAGTATGAATCTCGTCGAAGGTTTATGGGCTTAATTGTCTCTGCAGTAGAACTGCGTCCAACTACGCGCTGGCTTCGGCAACATTGCGAACTGAACCATCGTCAGAGGAATAGATGACGTCGTTGTAGGCCTGGCCAACCCCAATCGAGTCAAAGACTGCTGGCCCAACGAAACTCACATACACGGCCCGACGGCCGGTACCAGTTCCTGTTGGTGGCGGGGCTGCGTGTAACAGATGTCCGAAGTGAATAGTCACATCGCCGGGATTTGTTTCTATCGGTAAGACGGAATATCCCGAGGCCACTGGATCACCGATAGGTCCTCCATGTAAATGCGAACCTGGTAAAAACCAAAGTTGTCCGCTCTCGGCATTGGCGTGATCAAGGTTGATTCCAAGATTGAGTCCCGGACATAAAAGATTGTGACCACCCAAACCACAGTCCCGGTGCCACGGAAGATCGGAAAGACCGGCGGTAGCCCCAGGATTTTTGATCACTACTGAAATTCCATCGAGGCGATCATGCGCAACCTTGAGTGAATTGCCGCTCAATGCCGCCAATTTATTTAAGCGTTCATCATCGGCTAGGCGCGCAAAAATCTCAGAGCGCTGGGCCATATAGGTAATGCGACAACACACCTCTGAACCATCTTCCATTGACGCCCACCATGACTGACGATCTCCGGGTTCTGAAACTTCGCGTAGACGATTGACCTCGGAGGACATTTCCTCAATCTCCGAATGAGAAAACACCGACCGGATATGGACAAATCCAAATTCGGTGAGGGCCTTGCTCATTTCTCGAGTGTCACTTTCGAGAGTCCACGACGTGGAGAACCGATTTCTTTGGCTACCAATATCACTTGACATGTCAAAAATCGGGCGCTGAAAAAGCAGTGCCTGAAGCGCCGGTTCCCATGCCGCGAAGTGCTCAAATTCACCCGCCACGATGCGAAGCTTTCCGGAGTACAGCAAACCAAAAACCGAAAGTTCCTCTCGCCGAAGGGCCCCAAATGATGATGAGTCAAGCGCCACAACAACATCAGCGCTCTCAACACCATTAACTATTTCAATGTTTTCAAGAGTCGTCGAGATTGTTAGTTCTTCCTCACCAACGAGTAAGCCGAGTCGCCGACCTGTTCCCATCGCATGGGCGGCCGCATGCGCACCGTCGCCCGATGCGCAATGACAAAGAAAGTCTTTCACCAATGACGACTCGCTCATTTTTGACTCCTCAAATCTAAATCAGCGCCCGACAGCGCCGGCATCAACCTTCATCTGCATCCCGGTTATGTATTTTGCTTCGTCACTGGCCAGAAATACGACAGTGTTAGACACATCGGAAGCTTCGATAAATTCGACGGGCAGCGTGTTCATAAAGACCGGACCAACCGTTTCGGCGCGCTCTGTGATGAGTTCCGTCAGTCCTGGCGCAACACCCATTTCAGTTTTGACGCCAGTTGGGTGAACGCTATTTGCTCTAATTCCGAAGTCGCCGTACTCGATAGCAATTGCGTTTACGAGCCCGACTAGGCCATGTTTGGCAGCCGTGTAAGAGAGCGTGAACGGCTGTCCGTACAAGCCGGCCGTGGAACTTGTGACGATGATTGAGCCGCCGGTTCCTTGCTTAAGGAAATGCGGCAGAACTGCTTGGATTGTCTTGAATGGTCCAGTGAGATTGACGTCAATCACGTCCTGCCACTGTTGCTCAGTCAGTTCATGAGATTTCGCCCAATTAATGATCCCGGCATTGGCAACGACAACGTCGATGTGTCCGAGTTCTTCGGCTCCGCGATCAGCCAGAGCTTGCAATCCGGCAAGATCACGAACGTCGACGCGATCCCAAACGACGCGTTGGCCGGTGGCTTCAACCTCTTTTACCGTTAACTCAAGATCATCGAACGTCGCCGGTTCGATCATGCAGGTTCCAACAGGACCACAGATATCGCTGATGATCACATCGGCGCCTTCTTTTGCCATTCTCACTGCATGCGAGCGACCTTGTCCTCGTGCTGCCCCCGTGATGAATACAACCTTGCCATTGAGTCGGCCCATGATTTCCCCCGAAATACGATCTGAATTGTTTCCCTAGGGGACGATAACTGCACCCGCTAGTTCGTGCATGAATTCTGGGCTGACAGGAGGCCCCCCTCACCCCCCTTCACCCAACAAACGCGCCAGACCCCAGATCCGATGCGCCACTTTCGATTCCATCGCAAATCACACGCGCCACAAACGCCGGCTCTAATCCCTCGCCCATCTTCGGAGCAGTGCCGGCAATGGCGCGCCCAGCAAGCCCGGTTTCAGTGTGCGGTGGTCGAGCGTCCAGCACTCGCACACCTTTGCGTCGTGCTTCACGCGCCAAACCTTCATCGAACGCGCGCAACGCGGCTTTCGATGCGCCGTAGGCCACCATGCCGGGCAGGTTCTGTTCGGCAATAACGCCCGAAATATTCACGATCACACCGCCAGAGGCAAGGGTGTTCATTGCTTCGGTGGCAACCATGATGGGAATGAAGGTATTGGTCATGAACAGGTCTTCCATCGTGTCGGTCGACAGCGTCGCAACGTCGCCGAAAGCCACGACACCAACAGCATTGATCACAACATCGAGCTTTCCGTGATGTTCCACCGCAGTTCGCATAGCCGTGGCGCACGCATCGGGTGATCGCAGGTCGAGCGCTACCCGCGGGCCGGCCACCACAAGTTGGTCGAGCCGTTGCTGGTCGCGCCCCACCAGTGTGAGAGCGGCACCTCGTGCGGCAAGTTCCTCGCCAAGGGCTTGGCCTAGTCCCCCGGTGGCACCAAGTAAGAGAACCGATGCACCATTCAGCGTTGTGGTTGTCATGGCCTGAGTTTTACCGCATCAAGAGTCGATTGCACGGACGCGGCGCAAGATCGGCGGCGGCCTTTCTCTTCGGCTCACAAATCCATCGCCGCAGACTTCGACTCCGGTGGCCGGCCGTGCGTTTCGGGCACGTGCACAGGGTTCGGCCGAGTAATAGATCGCTCCACCGAGGTTCGCCACTTCCATGTGGCAAAGTCGCCAGGTGTATTTCAACTGGTTGACAGCAAAAGCGCAGGCACGAACGGCCGGCGGCAAGGGCATGGGGGCTTATGTGCTTGAGCCCATCGAAGCGGGCGCAA
>JBBEAV010000014.1:0-31609 GCA_040882655.1 Acidimicrobiales bacterium | reverse complement strand
GGCAGCGATAGTGCTGAGGCGGCGAAGCGAGAGAAAGCCCTTTTCTTCCCAGGGCTCTGATTTCGCTGTCAGTTGGTCCGGTGGGGGCCGCCGACTATCCTTACCGCAGGACAGAGAGGGTCCCGCGCTTGCGTGTGTGGGCTCGTTGGAACCGTTTTCCAAGTTTTCTGTCATCTGATTCGCATCGCTTTTGTCGCCCCTCCGTGGGGCTCCAGGCCTAGTGCTCCAACGGAAGGCTCACCCCATGGCTGGGAATATCTTCACTTCTCTCTCTTCGAGCGTTTCCAACTCCATCGCCTCGCGTGAATCACTTTCCAACATTGTCGGTCGCGATATGGCTGTCGATCTCGGAACGGCTAACACACTGATCTATGTCAGAGGCGAAGGTATCGTCCTCAACGAACCGTCCGTCGTGGCCATCAATGTCCGAGATGGGCGACCCGTTGCTGTCGGTGCCGAGGCAAAGCGGATGATCGGCCGAACACCATCTCATATTCAAGCAATCCGTCCATTACGTGATGGCGTGATCGCTGATTTCGATATTTGCGAAAAGATGCTTCGCTATTTCATCCAAAAAGTTCACACCTCTAAATGGGCAAAGCCCCGTATGGTGATCTGTGTTCCCTCCGGAATCACCCCGGTTGAGCAGCGGGCCGTACAAGAAGCGGCCGAATTCGCCGGGGCACGCAGGCCGGCCTACATCATCGAAGAACCCATGGCTGCTGCGATCGGTGCAGGTCTTCCCGTGCAAGAACCAACCGGAAATATGATCGTCGATATTGGTGGTGGCACGACGGAGGTGGCGGTTATCTCCTTGGGTGGGGTTGTGGCCTCGCAGTCCGCTCGTGTGGGTGGCGATGCCCTGGATGCGGCGATCATCAGTTACATCAAGAAGGAATACAGTCTTGCCCTCGGCGAACGCACTGCTGAAGAAGTAAAGATTGCCCTCGGGTCAGCATGGCCGTTGGAGATTGAATTGCACGCTGAAATCCGTGGGCGCGACTTGGTCACGGGACTTCCCAAGACAATTGTTACAACTACCGAAGAAATACGCGAAGCGATTGAAGAGCCCGTGGCCGCTATTGTTGATGCCGTCAAGATGACTCTCGATAAGACACCGCCGGAGCTCTCAGCGGACATCATGGAACAAGGCGTAGTGCTTGCCGGTGGAGGTGCCCTTCTTCATGGAATTAGTGAGCGACTTGAGCATGAGACGGGTATGCCAATCGTGATTGCTCAGAATCCCCTTTTTGCAGTTGCTATTGGTTCCGGTCAGTCGCTCGAAGAGTTCGATGCTTTAAAGGGCGTTCTCTTTTCCTCGACCATTAATTGATTCGGTTTCGGTTATGGCTTCGTCAAGAAGAACTGGACGGGCAAGGATCACAATCGGATTATTGCTGGTATCAGCAGTGCTTCTGTTGACGCTTGACGGACGCGGTTCAGGTCCTCTTGCGTCGGTGAGAAGTGCGGTCATGACCGTTTTGTCTCCAATTGGAGATGCTGCTTCTTCGCTTGTCAACCCATTTCGCTCGGTATGGGAGAGTGCATTTGAGCAGGGGGACCTTAAACAAGAGAACAACTCTCTCCGTGAGGAAAACGATCGCCTCAAGGGTGACAGAACAGCAAACTCGATAGCGAAGGAGCAGTTACAGCAACTTCTACAACTCGTCGGTATCCCTTTTGTTGGAGACACTCCTGTAGTTCATACTCGAGTCCTTTCAGGTGCAGTCGGAAACTTTGGTGATCGTTTGGAACTCGACAAAGGCTCAGCTGCCGGGATCGAACGCAATATGCCCGTTGTGACTGGTGAAGGACTGATTGGAAAAGTTGTTGAGGTCAGCGAAAATCGATCGATCGTGTCCCTCCTCTCAAGCGGAACATTTCGGGTCGGTTTTTCTGTAGTTGGTACTGCGGCAATTGGAATTGCTGAGGGCACGGGAGGCGATGGAATCCTACGAGGAGCAAACATTGATTCGCGTCAGTCGGTTTCTGTTGGATCTATTGCTGCAACTAGCGGGCTGGCTGGTAGTCCATTCCCCCAGAATCTGCCCATTGGAACGATCACAGCAGTCCGGACCAATGAAGCTGCACTGGAGTCAACGGTTGATATCAAGATGTTCGCCAATCTGAATGATCTTGTTTATGCCGATGTCGTGCTCTGGAAGTCGGCGGGCTGATTCATGTCCTCTCCTCTCGTTCGGTATTTCTTAGTGATCGCCTCTGCAGCTTTTCTCCAGTACGCGCTCGTTACACAATTTCGAGTTGCGGGCGTGAGCGCAGATCTTTTGCTTGTGGTCGCCATTGCGGCGGGAATAAACGCTGGCGTTGAGCGTGGCGCAGTCGTGGGATTCGCCTCTGGTATTTGCCTTGATCTTCTTGTCACAACACCGTTTGGCCTTTGCGCTATCGCAGGGTTGGTGGCAGGAGTCGTTGCTGGGTCGCTCGAAGCGGCGACAGTGCATTCTGCCCGCTGGCTCACAATGGTTATTACCTTCACAGCGAGCGCCTCTGGGGTGATCGCCTTTGCTCTCACCGGTGCTCTCATGGGTCGCCCTTCTCTGTGGTCCGGACATGTGCTCACGATCATCGCAATACTGGGCGTGACATCAGCTTTTTTAGTGTTTCCTGCAATCAAAGCCTGCCGCTGGGCAGACCCCGAAGATGCGCTTCTTCGGCCTGCACTCCGCTGACCGCTCTTATCTGCTGAACTATGGAGTCTTACGACTTCCCCTGAAAACGATCTTCAAAGCACGTAGTGATCTATGGATACCACCTCACCTCGACTCCGCATGAGCATTCTTGGCGTTGTGGTTCTCGCGTGTTTCGTGGCGCTCTTTGCTCGACTTTGGTTTCTTCAAGTGTTAGAGGCGCCTGAGCTTGCGATTCAGGCCACGGCGAACCGAACCCGCACGGTTTCCGCAGAAGCGCCGCGTGGACGGATTTTTGATGCCAAGGGACGAGTGTTGGTTGACAATCGCACGTCGCTCGTTGTCTCCATTGATCGCAATCAGCTCAAGAAAGTGAGCAACCGTAGTGATCTCCTTGGGCGATTAGCCGAGGTACTCACCACTAATGGCACTCCGATCAAGATATCAACCATCGAAAAACGACTAGCCGACAAACGCGCTGATCCCCTTGGCGCCACTCCGATCGCAGCAGATGTAACTGAGGAAGTGATCCACTACCTCTCCGAGCGTGCCGAAGAATTTCCCTCTGTAACCTACGAGCGCAAAACCGTACGGGTTTACCCCTACGGCATGACTGCTTCAAATATTCTTGGTTATACGGGCCGGATTACTGCAGAAACTCTGAAATCCCTAGAGCCAGGAACTGATTCGGATGGGATTGTCAAGGAGTACCAAGCCGATTCAATTATTGGACTGTCGGGGATTGAGGCAACGTACGAGAAAGAGTTACGCGGCACGCCGGGTATCGAATTGGTTCAGGTCGATTCCCGAAACCGACCGGTGGGCACCGAGTCGTACCAGCCCCCAAAATCAGGTAATGACATCCAATTACACATTGACATTGAGGTCCAACTACGGGCTGAACAGGCCTTGGCTGATCGTCTCGCAGTGTTGCGGGGAACACCCCAGAAAGACGGAGTGATGCGAAAAGCATCGGCTGGTTCGGTCGTGGTGCTTGACCCCCGAGACGGGGGAGTTGTAGCGCTTGCCTCGCAACCTGCCTATGACCCGCAGGAATTCGCGAACGGGATTACGCAGGAGAGGTACAACGAACTGCAGGATATTAATGGTGCCAGCGCGCTTATCGATCGATCGATCACTGGTTTGTATTCCCCCGGTTCAACTTTCAAACTCGTCACGGCAACAGCGGCCTTGAGTAACGGCCTGATTGATAGAACCTCCTCGATCTACGACGACGGTGTCTATTCGGTCGGCAATCCAGCGCAGGAATTTAGAAACTCAGGCGATCAGAAGAATGGCACCGTTGATGTAGTGCGATCATTGGCTGTGTCCTCAAATGTATTTTTTTATTGGTTAGGCGATCGGATGGATGGCACAACTCTCATCCAGGATTCGGCCACCGCCTATGGCTTTGACCAAAAGACAGGTATTGATCTGCCAAATGAATCGGCAGGATATGTTTTAACAAAAGCGGAGAAGAAAGCGCTACAGGCTAAGTATCCGGATGCGTACCCTGATGGAGATTGGTACACCGGCGATAACGTACAGCTTGCCGTGGGACAGAACGTCGTCGTTGCCACCCCGCTTCAGATTGCCCGCGCCTACGCAGCGTTGGCCAATGGCGGGAAAGTGTTCCAGCCGCATGTTGTGTGGAAAATTCTGAAACCGAACAGCAATCTTGCGAACGATGCGGACGTACTCCGAGTAATTGAGCCAGTTGTCACGAGGACGATCACGCTGCCCCCCGATGTGCGGGATCCAATTGTCTCTGGTCTAAGCGGCGTGACTGGTGGGCTTGGGACAGCGGCTTCTGTTTTTGCTGGATTTGATCAAAGTTCTTTTCGAATTGTCGGGAAGACAGGAACGACTCAGGTCGATGGGAAAGCCGATACCTCCCTTTTTGCCTCCTATGGTCCAGCTTCGTCACCAAGTTGGGTCGTCACCGCCGTAATGGAGGAATCGGGCTACGGCGCCGAGGCCTCAGGCGAGGTTTCGCGTCGGGTCTATGAGTTGCTTGCTGCCCAAGCGCTCACTGGGGCTGGTTCGGCCACAACGGGAACGAGAGACTGATGCTGTCTCAAGGAGTCTCTTCGCGAGCATCAAAACTGAGTCGACGCGATCCAACTGCGCCACTCCGCCATTTCGATCCGGTTCTCGTAGGGTGCACTATCGCCCTAGCGTTTATTGGACTGATCGCGGTGTACAGCTCGACACGCGGGCCCGGCCCAGATTTCTCGAAGACCTACCTTGTGAAGCAATCAGTATTCGTTGTTATCGGTGCCGGGGTCTTTGCTGTTTTCGCCGCCGTTGATTACAGGAAACTGCATGATTGGGCGTGGGCGTTTTATGGTGCAACTACAGCGTTACTTGTTCTTGTCGTCTCTCCGCTTGGCAGCACATCGAACGGGGCGCAATCGTGGTTCTCCCTAGGGCCGTTCCAGCTACAGCCTGCCGAATTCACCAAGCTTTCGCTGATCGGAGCACTCGCTTTCTTGCTCTCTGAATTTCGAGGCGACATCGATCTGCGTCGTTTGTTTGCGCTACTCGCGACCGCTGGACTTCCGATGGCCTTGATCATGCTGCAGCCTGATCTTGGTGGAACATTAATTCTGGTCGTCATAGTCATGGCCATGCTCTTGGTCGGTGGGCTACCTACGAAATACATCGTTGCTTTGACGATGATTGGAGTGATTGGAGTCGTGGGCGCTCTCAACTCTCCGGTCCTTGCGGAGTATCAACGGAATCGCCTGACGGCATTTGTGAATCCAGACGATAAGTCGAATCAGGCGTTGTACAACATCGAACAGAGTCAACAAGCCATAGCGAATGGCCGGATTGCCGGCCAGGGACTTTTCGACGGACCTCAGACAAAATTAGGTTTTGTGCCTGAGCAGCAGACCGATTTCATTTTTACCGCCATCGCCGAGCAATTTGGTTTCATCGGAGCATCGTTACTCCTTAGTATTTACGGTCTTCTTTGTTACCGAATCTGGAGAATTGCCCAGGTGGCAAGAGATTCTTTCGGTACCTACGTCTGTGTAGGGGTTCTCGCCATGTTTGCTTTTTCGGCCTTTGAAAATGTGGGCATGGCCATGGGGATCATGCCGGTGACCGGAATTCCACTGCTTCTGATAAGCGCCGGTGGCTCATCGGCGATAGCCGCCTTTGCAGCCCTAGGGCTGGTCCTGAACGTTCATATGCGTCGGTTCCAGTAGTCCACGAGAGCCCCGGTAGGATTAGTCCACGATGACTGATGTGTGGCCTCAACTCGAGCCCCTCCTGTCCAAAGTGGCGAAACCTGCTCGCTACATAGGTATGGAGGACGGTGCTCAAACCCCGCACCACGCTCCCGACAAGGTGGCGTGGTTGTTGTCGTACCCGGATACGTACGAAATTGGTCTGCCTAATCAGGGCCTCCAGATTCTCTATGAAATTCTCAATGAGCGTTCCGATGCAGTTGCGGAGCGCGCCTACGCGCCGTGGTCTGACCTTGAAGAATTGTTGCGGGGTCGGAATATTCCTCTGTTCTCTCTTGATAGCCATCGTCCCGCCGGACTGTTCGATTTGATCGGGTTCAACCTTTCAGCCGAGCTGACCTACACCAATTTGTTGAATATGGTTGATCTTGCAGGGGTTCCCGTGCGCAGCGCCGATCGTCGTCCTGAACATCCATTGATTGTCGCAGGCGGGCACTGCACCTACAACCCTGAACCAATCGCTGACTTCCTTGACCTCGTTGTTCTTGGCGATGGGGAGGAAGTCATTTCCGAAATCAATGCTGTCGTGCGCGATTGGAAGCGTTCGGGTCGCACCGAAGGAAGTCGCGAAAATGTTCTGCGCGAGCTTTCTCATATCGTTGGCGTCTACGTGCCCTCCATGTACGAGGTTACCTATGAGGGTGCAGCACTGGTTGCAGTAACGCCTCGTTACCCAGATGTGCCGGAGCGAGTCGAGAAGCGCACGATTGCCGATCTGGCCGATTTTCCTTATCCGAAGACTCAACTTGTTCCGATTACTGAAGTGGTTCATGACCGCCTCAACGTTGAGGTTTTTCGGGGATGTACCCGAGGTTGTCGTTTTTGTCAGGCGGGCATGATCACCCGTCCGGTTCGCGAGCGCCCCGCTGAGCAAGTTCGCATAATGGTCGAGGAAGGGCTTCGTCGCACGGGTTATGACGAAGTCGCGCTGACCTCTCTTTCTACAGCAGACTTTTCTGGTATCGAAAAATTGGTCGGCGATATTGTTCGGTCTACCGACGATGGGCCTCCCGTTTCCGTTTCACTTCCAAGTCTTCGCGTCGATGCGTTTGGGGTGGGTATTGCCACGCAAATTCAACGGGCCCGCCGAACCGGTCTCACCTTTGCGCCCGAGGCAGGCACGTGGCGGATGCGGCAGGTCATCAACAAGTTGATCCGGGAAGAGGATCTCTACAGCGCTGTCGAAGCCGCCTATTCCAACGGGTGGAGGCGAGTGAAGCTCTACTTTCTTACTGGTCTTCCTACCGAGACCGACGAAGACACTTTGGGTATTGCTGAACTCGCTCGAAATTGTGTGCAACTCGGAAAATCACACACGAAGAGCCCGTCAGTCACCGTGTCTGTTGGCGGGTTTGTGCCCAAACCTTTCACTCCTTTTCAATGGTTCGGGCAAAACACAGTTCCGGAGTTGAAACGTAAAATCAATCTGTTGCGTGACGATACGCGCAAGTCGCACGGCGTTCAGGTGAAGTGGCACGATCCAAAAGCCACGCTCATCGAGGGCCTCATGAGTCGCGGTGATCGACGGGTTGGAGATGTTGTAGAACAGGTTTGGCGAAACGGTGGAACCTTTCAGGAATGGAACGAGCGCTTCGATCTTGACCTGTGGCTCAGCGCAATGGCTGCCCACGGACTCGACCCGGATTGGTACACCTATCGACATCGGACCGAGGACGAGGTGCTTCCATGGGACCATCTGAGCGCAGGGCTTCATAAGGATTTTCTTTGGCAGGACTGGCGTGACTCCCTTGCTGAGGTTGGTCTCCCTGATTGTCGCTGGACCCCGTGTTATGACTGCGGGGCATGCACCGGCTATTCGATCGAACACATCGTGGCGTCGGCCACACCTCCGGCAGGGGGTTCTCAGGGCACCGGACAAGATCTGGGATCCTCGGTACCTGTGACTTTGCTCGGACGCGCTCCAGTCAGGACGGGGTCCTGATGCGTCTGCGAGTTCGTTTTTCAAAACTGGGAAAGATTCGATTCTCCAGCCACCGCGATATGGCTCGGTGCTGGGAGCGTGCACTGCGCAGAGCCGAATTGCCTGTCGCCAGTACAGAAGGATTTTCGCCACGCCCAAAAATGCACTTTGGCTTGGCGCTCTCTACCGGCCATGAGTCGCTGGGGGAGTATCTCGATATTGATATGCGCGAGCCAGAGGCTCACGAACTTGATCTTGAGACATTGCCCGAGCGGCTCACGCCGTTCCTCCCACCGGGTGTTGTAGTCGAGACGGTCTCGACTATTGAACGGTCGGAGATGTCTCTTCAAGAGGCAGTGACAGCCTGCACGTGGCTGATCGAGGTTCCCGGAGTCACTCCGGAAGAACTTGCTCTGAATGTGAAAACCATGCTCGATGCCGACACGCTGCCTGTTGTTCGGGAGCGAAAAGGTAAGAAAGTGGCTGACGATATTCGGCCTGGCATCATCGACCTACGGGTGCTTGGTGCCACTCCTTTAGATGCTCCGGAACCCGGAGCAGTACTCGAAGTCGAGCTGGCAACCCAGCCTCGCTCCGTGCGACCATCAGAACTTTTGGCCGCATTCGACCCGCCCCGCAACGAGGGGCGCGTCCGCAGAACACACCAATGGATCATTACTGACGGCGCGAGACGGGAACCGATCCCGGCCCACGCGACGTCACGCGCACCTGCTGAGGCGGGCGCGCGATGAGAAGGGAACGAAACTATGTCCGACCCAACGGTCGACCCTGGCGCTTCGGCACCAAAAAACACAGCCAATCAGTCAGAGGAAAGCGGTTCGGGCGCATCGTCTGAGTCGACCGATTCTGCTGCATCAGCCCCTAACGGCGATGGGGCTGCTCGTCCTCGTCGTCGTCGTGGGTCTCGCGGCGGTCGGAATCGGAGCCGTTCGACCGGTCAGTCCGGTTCCTCGTCAGCGTCTGAAACCGAGGAGGGCGTGGAGAACGCTGGTGAGCCCGATCTCGAACGTCAGCCCGACGAACTTCCGAAGCGAATGTCTCAAAGCCGACCCCGTGAAACGGGTACCGCCGAGGCGGCATTGGTGAAGAAGCCTCAAATTGGCGACAGCCGTCCTGCGCCTTCGGGTGAGGATGTTGACGTCGAAGCCGGTAGTGACCCCCAGACGCCAGCCCCGCCTCGTAGCGGTAATCGCCGTCGCCGTGGCGGAAGGGGCCGTGGCGGTGGGGGCGGAGCGCAGTCACAAAATCAGAACGCCCAACAGGGCCAGCCCAATCAGGAAAAGCAATCCAAGGGCCAACAGCAGAAGAAAAAGGTGGCTCCGCAACCGGTTGAGGCAATTCTCGGCGGCGAGGGACCGGATCTCGACGACGAGACCCTTGAGAAGCGAAAAGGCAGAGAACGCAACGGTCGCCCTGTTGGCCGTTACATGATGGCCGTGAGCGTTCGCCCCGAAGCAACGCAAATCGCGGTTCTCGAGGGTCGAAATCTCATCGAGCACTACGTGTCCCGCCCTGCCGATGACGTCTCTCAGATTCACGGCAACATTTATTTAGGCAAGGTACAAAACGTGCTGCCGGGTATGGAAGCAGCGTTCGTGGACATTGCCACGCCGAAGAACGCCGTTCTCTACCGCGCCGATATTCAATTCGATCCGGAGGATGTAGAAAAGGGCCGCTCAAACGCTCGTATCGAAGAGATTCTGAAACCACGGCAAACCGTCATTTGTCAGGTCACAAAGAATCCAATTGCACATAAGGGCGCGCGACTTACCCAGGAAGTTTCGTTACCCGGTCGATTCGTAGTCCTGATCCCAAACTCGACGACCTATGGCATTTCGAAGCGTCTTGATGACGGCGAACGCAAGCGACTCCGTAACATTCTTGACAAGGTCAAACCACCGCAGCACGGGGTGATTGTTCGAACGGCAGCCGAGGGAGTCACCGCTGAAGAAATTTCCTCTGACGTTCGTCGTCTCCTTTCTCAGTGGGAGCAGATCGAGGCGCTTGCCAACTCAACCGAGGCCCCGGCCTTGTTGTATCGAGAGCCCGATATGGCCGTGCGAGTGATTCGCGAGGAGTTCAACGATAATTATCGAAGCATTGTGATCGATGATCAAGCACTGTTCAACGAGGTTCACGACTACGTTTCAAGTATTTCCCCGGCCCTTGCGGATCGCATTGAACATTACGACCGTGCATGCGAACCGTTGTCAATCTTTGAACGGTTCCATGTGCATGAGCAGGTGCATAAGGCGCTCGACCGCAAGGTCTGGTTGCCGTCAGGTGGCTCCCTCATTATCGAGCACACCGAAGCACTCACAGTGATTGACGTCAACACGGGCAAGAACGTGGGTTCGAAGAGTCTCGAAGAGACGGTTTACCGAAATAACCTTGAGGCAGCCATCGAGATCGCCAAGCAACTTCGACTGCGCGATATCGGTGGAATCATCGTCATCGACTTCATCGATATGGAAATCAAGAACAATAGAGATGACGTGGTCAGGGTATTTCGGGATGCCTTGTCGCGGGACAAAACTCGCACGCAGGTCTTTGATATTTCGGAACTCGGCCTTGTTGAGATGACTCGCAAGCGGATTGGCGAAGGGCTTTTGGAGTCGTTTGCCGCCCAGTGTCCTGATTGTGAGGGACGGGGGGTTGTCATCGACCCAGATCTCCTTGTCTGACTTGCTTGAATTTCCCCTTCAATTGGCTAGTTTCGTTTTCCTGGCTCCGACGACTAAGGTCATAGCCCTATGTATGCCGTGATTCAGACAGGTGGCAAGCAGTACCGCGTCGAAGAGGGTCAACGACTTGAAGTCGAGCGCCTCGGCGAGGTTGAGGAAGTCACCCTCACTCCCGTTCTCCTCGTTGACGGTGACACCGTTCTCGCCACTCCTGCGCAACTGGCCGGCGCCAGTGTGTCCGCTCGGGTCGTCGGTGCGGCGAAGGGTCCGAAGGTCATCGGCTTTACCTACAAGAATAAGGCCAACGAACGTCGTCGTTGGGGTCATCGTCAGCACTATGCGACGATTGAAATCACCGGCATCAAGAAGGGCTGAGCCATGTCAAAGACCAAAGGTGGCGGTTCAACCCGTAACGGCCGCGACTCACAGAGCAAGCGCCTCGGTGTCAAGCGGTTTGATGGCCAGGCCGTGAATGCCGGCACGATTTTGGTTCGCCAGCGCGGCACCCGTATCCATCCGGGCGAGAACGTTGGCAAAGGTGGCGACGACACCCTGTTCGCTCTGACTGAGGGCACAGTGAAGTTCGGCTCCCGTAAGGGCCGTAAGCTTGTGGATGTTCTTCCCGCCTGAGCGACTCGTGAGGCGTGTTACGGAAAGCGAGCCTGCGGGCTCGCTTTTTTCGTTGGGTCGATCGTTTAGTTGCGAAGATCGATTCCCAGTGGACGGCGCTCCGCCGGCCAGTTGAAAAGTCGGACAGCGGTGTCGAAGGCAAAGCGATCAGTCATGCCTGCGACGTAGGTGACCGCAGCAGTTACTAATTCGGTCTCGGGCGCTGACCTTGCTGTGGGAGGAAGAGCAGCCGGATTCGTAATGAAAAAGTCAACAAGTGCGGTGAGAACATCAATGACAGCTTGACCCTGGGCAAGCGAGTCGGGGCGGTTATAGATGCGTTCGTAGTTAAACCTGCGGAGGGCAGCAAGGGCGTCGGCAGAATCGGAATGCATCCCGATGATCCCGGTGTCGGCTGCGCAGGTGACAATGGACTGAATGAGTATGTGGAGTTGCTCTCGTCGGGTGTTTCCTAGAATCTGAGTAACTTCTTGAGGCAAATCACTCATATGTACGATTCCGACACCGATTGCATCTTCAAGGTCGTGTGCACTGTAGGCGCATCGATCAGCCCAGCTGACAACAACTCCTTCGGGGGTCATTGGGGTTGGGCGCGACCACGAGTGGTTGCGAATGCCGTCGAGTGTCTCGAGGCAAAGGTTGAGAGGCTCAAGTACAACATCGGCTCCCCAGACGGCGTGGTGGTACCCGCCGGGAATGAAGCGGTCGAAGGCGTCTTCACTGGCGTGACCGCCGGGACCATGGCCGCAGTCGTGACCTAACGCAATCGCTTCAGTAAGGGCGACATTCAGCCCAAGCGCCCGAGAGATGGCGGTAGCGACTTGAGCGACCTCGAGCGCATGGGTCAGGCGCGTGCGCTGGTGGTCGTCGGGAAAGACGAAGACCTGTGTTTTGCCGGCAAGACGTCGGAACGCAGCGGAATGAAGGATGCGGTCGCGATCTCGCTCGAAACAGGTTCGGTACTCATCGGGTTCTTCAGCGACTGCTCGATTTCCTGCGCCGTGAGCAAGGGTTGCGCCGGTTGAAAAAAGATCAGCGGCCCTCGCCTCGCGTTGGAGGCGGGTCACTTTATGAGGCTGTATCAGTGGTGGTGGACAGTCACGGTGGGCCAGGATGACGTTGTTTGCTGCGGCCGAGCCACTCATCGTGGCTACCCATTGCTCTTGACGTGGGGTTCTCTTAAGAGGGGAGGGTGGCCCAGAGTGCTCTTCCATAACTAAATCCTGCCTCATGGGTGGGACAGAGTGGTGCGGGGAGAGCGCCATCGGTGAAGGCCACTCTGAAAGCCCGTAAGATCTCTAGTCGTGTCTGGATTTATCGACGAATGTCAACTGAATGTCCGCGGCGGCGATGGCGGAGCCGGTTGCGTGGCCTTTCGTCGTGAAGCGCATGTCGCAAAGGGTGGACCCGACGGCGGTGATGGCGGTCGGGGCGGCGATATTTGGTTGGTTGCCGATCGAAATATTTCCTCGCTGCTTGCTTTCAAGGATCATCCTCATCGTCGTGCGCTTAGCGGTGTGCATGGGCAGGGCAAAAAGAAACATGGTGCTGGGGCCGAGGATCTCATTGTGCATGTGCCCGAAGGGACAGTCATTCATGACCTTGAAGGGGTGATGCTGGCTGATCTCGTTCATCACGGTGATCGCTGGATGTCAGCAGCCGGCGGTCGGGGTGGAAAGGGCAACGCCAAGTTTCTCTCTAATATCCGTCGAGCCCCATCCTTCGCCGAACAAGGCGAGATTGGCGAGGAACAGTGGCTGAATCTAGAACTCAAGTTGATGGCTGATGTTGCCCTAGTGGGATTTCCCAATGTCGGAAAATCAACGCTCATCTCTCGGATTTCGGCGGCGAAGCCCAAGATTGCCGATTACCCGTTCACCACTCTTGAGCCGAATCTTGGTGTTGTGCGCCTCGAGGACAACTTTGAGTACGTCGTCGCCGATATTCCCGGTCTGATCGAGGGGGCCGCCGATGGTCGGGGCCTCGGCCACCGGTTTCTGCGTCATGTCGAGCGTGCTCGTGTTTTGCTCTTGATGATCGATCTTGCTGGCGGTCTCGATGGAACAACGGTTGAAGCCCCCGCAGAACAGGCTCGAATTCTTCTTGCTGAACTTGAGGCGTACCGACCCGAACTTTTAGACCGTCCTCGGATCATCATTGGATCTCGAGCCGATCTTGTTCCTGATGCGCTCGCTTTTGCCGAAACGGGTCGGCCCTCCGTTACCAGTGATGGGCTCGAACTTGATCTCTCGATTTCTGCGATTACCGGCGCAGGTCTCCCTCGGCTGATCGGCCGTATGGCCGAGGAGGTACGCGGCGCTCGGTCTGTGGAACCTGAACTCGATGGATTCGTGGTGCATCGTCCTCTTCCTGAAGGTTTCCGAATCGAGCGCGAAGATGACGGCTCCTACCGGGTAATTGGTCGCACCGCCGAGCGTGCCGTTGCGCTTTCCGATCTTACAAATCTTGAGGCTCTTGACTTTGCCCATTCTCGACTCAAAAAGATCGGAGTCGATAAAGCGCTTGCCCGTGCCGGAGCTAAAGAGGGCGACACAGTTCGAATCGGAAGTCTCTCGTTTGGATATGAGGAGGAGTAATGGTCGTTGTTGTAAAGATCGGAACCTCGTCACTCACCGATGAAAACGGAGTGATTCGCCAAGGGGCTATTAAGAAACTTTGTGCCGAGGTGGCCGCAGCTCGATCGATTGGCCATCAGGTTGTCCTTGTTACTTCAGGCGCAATCGGCGCTGGTCTCCCGGTGCTTGGGTTAACTGGCGATCTTCGGCCGCTCGATGCCCGAACGCTGCAAGCGGTTTCTGCGGTGGGTCAGTCGAGACTCATGGCGGTGTATTCCGAGGAACTGGCGCATCATTCCCTCGTCGGGGGGCAAGTGCTTTTGGCTCCACTCGATTTTGTCGACCGGCGCCAATATTTGCAGGCTCGTGGCACACTGCTTCGGTTGCTCGAACTCGGCGTGGTTCCGATCGTGAACGAGAACGACGCCGTTGCCGACGATGAAATCCGTTTTGGCGATAACGACCGCTTAGCCGCTCTCGTTGCCCATCTTGTCGACGCCGAGATGCTCATTTTGTTGACCGACACATCGGGGCTTTATTCGACCGATCCGCGAATCGACCCAGCTGCATCGTTTATCGAAGAAATCCTCGAGTTTGATCATCAACTCGAGAAGAGTGCCGGTGGGCCGGGAACTCCGGGTGGAAGTGGTGGCATGGCATCGAAGGTTTCAGCGGCCAAGATCGCAGCGTGGTCCGGAGTTCGGTCGGTCATCGCTGCTGCACATCGACCAGATGTCGTGGCCGATGCAATCGCAGGTGTGTCCGGTGTGGGTACGACAATCGCCGCAGAGGAGCGTGATCTTCCCGCTCGTAAACTTTGGATCGCCTTCGCAGTGCGCGCTTCGGGTGTTATTACCGTCGATGATGACGCCCGCACTGCCCTCCAGCGTGGCGGAGCTTCTCTCCTCGCTGCCGGTGTCGTAGGCGTTGATGGTGATTTCGATACTGATGATGCGGTGGAACTTGCTGACACTTCCGGTGCGATATTCGCAAAGGGGCTCGTTCGTTCAGGATCAGCGTTGCTCGAGAGCGGCGTGGGGCTGTCCGGGGAAAATCTTGCTCCTGAGATGTCGGCGATAGTTATTCATGCCGACGACTTAGTGATTTTGCTCAACGGCGAATGATCCGAGTAAGCACCGAGCGTGCTTCCTCCACTCGGAAAATAATGATCATCACGCAGTAGACGGCCAAACCGAGAAGGCCACCGATGACGCTGGTCATAAGATCGCTAAGTGAGGTAACGCTAATAAAGCTCCAGACCACACCAGCCATTACCAGTGACGAAACCGACATCTTTGCGATTGCCGTGATCGTGGCGTGATCAAAAAAACTTCCGATGCGACGATGAAGCAAAAAGAGCGCAATAACGGCAAACACTGAGTACGCGATTGAACCGCTGGCTCCCAGGCCTACAACGCCAAATCGATCAACGAGAAGGAAAGCGATACCAAGCCCAAGTAGCGATTCGGCGAGATTTGTATAAAAGGGAAGGCGCGTGTTTCGTTGAGCGTAAAATCCACGCATCGCAAACAAAAAAAGAGAAAAGGCGGGGAGACCGCAAAGGAAAGCAATGAGAGTATTCGCTGTGGTTATTGCATTTCCCGTTGTGAATTCCCCGTGAGCGAGCACAAGGCGAACGAGTGGTCCAGCGAGCAGCATCATGCCCAAAGTCGCAGGAAGGGCAAGAACCAAAACCAGGCGAAGACCGGAGGCGAACCGATGCCGCATCTCGTCACTCTTGGAGGCGGCGGAAAGTGCCGAGAGCTCCGGCGTGTACGCGGTCATGACCGATACTGTCCACAGCCCGTAAGGGAGCTGGAAAAAAAGCCATGCGTAGGCATAGATCGAAACGCCTTCGACGCCATTGGCGAGAGTCTGAATAATGCCGTAGGCGATGAGATTGGTAACGACGTAGCCGAACGTCCACCCAGAAAGTCGTCCAACCTCACGAACGGCAGGGTCCCGCAGATCAAAGTTCCAATGCAGCCGGATGCCCGCCGAGCGCATGGCCGGCCAAAGCACGAGCGTCATTGCTACCAAACCAGCAGTCGTTCCGAATCCAAGAAGAAGAAGAAGTGACGTGTCTTGGCGTACCTGATCAAAGGTAAGCGCGTCCCCGGTGGCGAGGTGGGGGAGGGCCAAGAACAAGCAGATCACAACGATGTTGTTAAGGACCGGAGCGAAAGCAGGAACGGCAAATGATTTGCGGGCATTTAACAGCGAAGTCCCGAGGCTTGTCAGTCCATAAAACAGAATCTGCGGCGCAAACATCATTAGCAACGGCACCGCAATGATCGCCTGAGTGGAGGCATCCGAAGTTGTTGACGTCAAGTTGTAGAGATGAATGATGACGGGCGAAAGGGCGATGGCGAGGATTGTTGCCAAGACAAGTACAACGGTGATCACGGTTGCGAGCGCATCAATTCCGCGGTTGTTATTCCTTCCCGTATGAGCAACAACAACGGGTACGAGGGTGGCGGAGAGAATTCCTCCGAGTACAAGGTCGTAAAGAAGATTCGGCGTATTGTTGGCCAGGTTGTATGCCTCAGCGAGCGCTGTGGCGCCGATGGCATAGGCCATCACTCCAACTCGGAGAAACCCTGTGAGGCGACTTAGTCCGGTGCCAATTGCGACAATGGCACTGGACCGAACGAGGTGGCGGGACCCCTGAGAGGTTGAGTCCTCGGTCGAGTTGCTCATCTTGGAGAACGCTAGTTCCCGTGCCACTGCGGGCCGGTGAGGCTTCGAGAGAATTGAGGCAGGGGAGTATCATTCTGCACATGCAAGATCATGATGCTTCCACTCCGATTGCCGAACTTGGCCGCCGCTCGAAGTTGGCATCGCGTAGTTTGGCAACAGCTTCAAGTGCACAGAAAGATGAGGCACTTTTTGCTGCGGCGGAGTTGCTCATAACCTCTAGCGATCTCATTTTGAGCGCGAACGCTGTTGATGTTGCTCGAGCCGAGTCAGAAGGTGTGAGTCCAACAGTCGTCGATCGCTTGCGACTCGACGAGAAACGCATTGAATCTATGGCGAGCGGTTTGCGCCAAGTTGCTTCCCTTGACGATCCCGTGGGTGAGGTGATCGACGGTTGGGTACGTCCCAATGGCCTCCAAATTTCCAGAGTTCGAGTGCCACTGGGAGTTGTGGCAATCATTTACGAAAATCGCCCAAATGTCACCTCCGACGCTGCTGGCCTTTGCCTCAAGTCCGGCAATGCTGCATTCCTCCGTGGTTCTTCCGGTGCAATCGATTCGAATATTGCCATTGAGTCGGTTCTACGTGCAGCGATTTCGCGTGCGTCTTTGCCAGCGGATTCGGTGATTCTCGTTGCTGATACGTCTCGAGAAGCAGCAGTTGAGTTCATGCAACAGCGAGCATTTGTTGATTGCCTTATCCCTCGTGGCGGACCCTCTCTCATCGCATCGATCCTTGAGAATGCAACGGTCCCGTTCGTGATCGATGGCGACGGGAACTGCCATGTGTACGTCGATGCCGAGGCCGACATCGTGACTGCTCTCAACATCATTGTGAATGCGAAAATGCAACGGCCATCAGTTTGCAATGCGGCAGAAACGTTGCTCGTGCACCGTGAGATTGCCAGTGAGTTTCTACCTCTCGCCGCTCAAGCTCTGAGCGGTGTGGAACTCAGAGCCGATGAACACGCCATCGACCATATGCCCGGAGCCATTCTCGCCACCAAGGAAGACTGGGCCACGGAGTTTCTTGATCTCACTTTGGCAGTGGGAGTGGTCGAAAGCCTTGATGCGGCGATTGAGCACATCAGTCGACACAGCTCGGGGCATTCTGAAGCGATTGTGACTCAATCGCTGGAGGCCGCCGATCGCTTCACTCGAGAGGTTGATGCTGCCGCCGTCTTAGTCAATGCCTCGACTCGTTTTGTTGACGGAGAGGAGTTTGGCTTCGGAGCGGAAATCGGTATCTCCACCCAAAAACTCCATGCCCGAGGCCCAATGGGCCTGCGAGAACTCACATGTGCAAAATTCGTGGTGCGCGGCCAGGGGCAGGTTCGGGGCTAATTCCCGACGAAACCCCTTGCTGCGGCGGGTTTGGGTGCGGTCTTGACCTTGGTTGGCCGGTATGGTCCTGCGGATGGATTATCGCTTCGAAAGCCCCACCGACGTCAGTTTGCGCTTGCGCAATGTTGATTACCTGTCTGATGAAGCAATCGCTGGGGTTGTTTTCTTGGCCGATCGACTGGGAAAACCAATTTTGGTGGAAGGCCCGGCTGGAACCGGCAAGACCCAGTTAGCGAAGTCAGTGGCGGAGATCCTTGGGGCCAGATTGATCCGGCTTCAGTGTTACGAAGGTCTCGATGAATCCAAGGCCCTTTATGAATGGAATTACAAAAAGCAGCTTCTCCGTATTCAGGCAGAGCGCAATTCGGACTCCAGTTGGGAGGACATTGAGACCGATATCTTTTCAAATGAGTTTCTCTTGACTCGTCCCCTCCTTGAGGCGATTCGGGCCGAGGACCCTGTTGTTTTGCTGATCGACGAGGTTGATCGAGTAGAGGTAGAGACCGAAGCCTTGCTGCTAGAGATTCTCTCGGATTACCAAGTTTCGATCCCGGAACTCGGAACCATCGAAGCTCGGCAAATCCCGATGGTGTTCCTTACTTCCAACAATACGAGAGAACTTTCAGAGGCTCTTAAACGACGATGCCTTTTTCTCCATATTGATTACCCGGATATGGAGCGCGAGAAAGAAATTGTTCTCACTCGTATTCCCGAGATCACTGACAGCCTTGCTGATCAGATCGCCCGAATCGTGCGTTCAATTCGCCAGCTTGAGTTGAAAAAGTCTCCCTCTGTTTCCGAGACACTTGATTGGGCTCGCACACTGCTCCTGCTTGGCGTTGAATCGGTTACAGAATCTGATGCAGTTGAAACTCTCAACATCCTTCTGAAGTATCAAAGCGATATTGCAAGAGCATCGAAAGAGTTGCAAAGTGATACCGGCGCGAAAAAGCCCGGCGTCCCGCGAACGAGCTGATCGGAAGTCGACGCAACCATGACCACTGCCGAAGCAGCTTCTTCACCAATGCTCGATTTGCTCTCGGGGTTTATTGTCGAACTTCGTTCTGCTGGTTTACCGGTAAGCCTTACAGAGAATCTCGATGCAATGGAAGCGATCACGCACATTCCAATCGAAGATCGCGACACGTTCAAGTACGCACTAGCTGCAACATTGGTAAAGAATAATTCTCACTGGCGTGCATTTGAAACCGTGTTCGAGGTCTACTTCTCGATGCGGGGTAGTGAGTACTCACTACTTGGTGCGGATGACTTGCCTGTGATTGAAGATGAGGATGAAGTCCCGATGAATCCGGACGCTGGCGGTGCTGGTTCGGGTGGAGCGGGTGAGGCTATGTCGCCTGAGCAAATGGCGGAGATGCTTTTCCAGGCGATGCGCCAGGGAGATGATGCACTCATGCGGGCTCTCGCTCGACAGGCCGTCACTCGCTTTGCCGGTATGGAACCGGGTCGACCTGTGGGTGGTACGTACTACCTGTACCGCACTCTACGGAACCTCGATCTCGACGGGGTACTCGACCGCCTCATGGATGATGCTCAGCAGGAAAGCCCTGAACCGCTGACTCCGCTTGAGGAGCGACTCGAACGTGACGAATTCGAAACTCGCATCGATCGCATGAAAAAAGAAATCGAATCAGAGATCCGACGGCGACTTGTGGCCGACCGCGGCGTGGAGGCAATGGCAAAAACTTTACGAAAGCCGCTTCCAGAAGATGTGGATTTCATGCATGCTAATCGTGAAGAGATGGTGAGTCTTCGCAAGGCGATCTATCCGCTCACACGAAAACTTGCTGTTAGGCTGGCACGTAAGCGGCGTCATGGGCGAAAGGGTCCGCTTGATTTTCGGGCAACGGTTCGTCAATCGTTGAGTTACGGCGGGGTTCCGGCTGACCCTCGTTTTCGTTATCCGCGACCATCGAAACCGGAGATCTTTGTTATCGCTGATATTTCTGGATCAGTGGCCGCTTTCGCCCGTTTTACATTGCAACTTGTCTACGCAATCTCAGGACAGTTTTCACGAGTTCGCTCTTTTGTTTTTATCGACGGTATCGATGAAGTGACGAGATTCTTTGAGGGGGTCGAGGACATCAGTGTTGCTATTCATCGCGTGAATACTGAGGCCGACGTTGTCTGGGTAGATGGCCATTCTGACTACGGGCACGCCTTCGAAGTGTTTTGGGAAAAGTTCGGACGCGAAGTCGGACCGAAAACCACGGTGCTGATTTTGGGGGACGCTCGCAATAATTACCATGCCTCTCAATCTTGGGTTGTGAAAGAGATTCGCAAAAAAGCCAGACACGTTTATTGGCTCAACCCTGAGCCGAAGGCGTACTGGGACACCGGTGACTCGATTGTGAGCGATTACGGTTCTCATACCGATGGTGTGTATGAATGTCGAAATCTCCGTCAATTAGAGAAGTTCGTTGACATCCTTGAATAGCAGTTGACCACATCGTTGCTGAGAAGCCCCATGTGGGCCTGCGAGCAGCATTTGGGTGGGCTACATCAAGTGAAGGCCACATTCGGTCTTGGAGCGTTCGGACCAGCGACCTGACCTCGGATCACTTTGGTCGGTGGGGCGCTGAGTACATGGCTGGCAGCCAATCGATGTGAATCCGTCGAGAAGCAGAGGATTCATAATGATCTGATTGGTTTCGATGTAGTCGGTGACCTGTTCATCAGTCCAGGTAGCAATTGGGTTGATCTTGATAAGACCGCGAAGGTCGCGAGCAACAATCGGCGCAGTCACACGTGAGTCAGCCTCGGCTCTGCGCAAACCACTCATCCACGCAGCCTTGCCCGAAAGGGCCCGATCGAGTTGTCCCACTTTGACTGCCGAGCAACAACCTTCGGGATCGGCCTGCCACAACGGCTCGTCTTGGAGCGCCACGGTCATCATCCGAAGATTGAGGCCGTAGTGCTGGCGTACTCGTTCGACTGTTTCGAGTGTTTGAGGGAAGTGATAGCCGGTATCGATGAAGACAACTTCGATAGCGGGAAATATTTTTGCTGCGAGATCGATGAGGACGGCGTCGGTCATCGATGCGGTGAGTGCTAGGTGGGGAGCAAAAGTTTCGACTGCCCATCCAATGATGTCTTGAGCGGCAGCAGACTCAAAGTCCCGACTGAGTTCAGCGAGTTCTTCATCTCGGAACTCGGGGGCCGATAGGTTCGTGAGGCTCATGTTGCACACTCCGATGCGCCTACCTCAGCAACGTATGGCCCCAACTCGTCGTAATCAACGTAAAAGTCAGGGCCCTCATCAGGTGTAGGGAAGCGATCAAGTTGTTTGAGGTCGGCTCCAAGAGTTGCGACGCCGCCAGAGCGGTCGATCCAGCCCCGAAAGGATTCACCGGCGATACGTTCATCATTAAATCTACGAACGACTCGCACAACCGCCTCGGGTGCAGCCTTAGCCGGGAGCCGCGTGGCACGTTCGCCAAATTCGATCTTTTCATCGCCAACGAATCCGCCGAGCAACATGGTGTAACCGGGCGCCGATTTCCCGTGGGCACGACGCTCGGCACCTTGAAATCCAATATCGGCGACATGGTGCTGTCCGCAGGAATTTGTGCAACCTGAGATATTGATGCGTAAGCCGCCGACCTCGGCGAGGCCTTCAGCCTGCAGTGCGAGGTCGATTGCATCGGCTAAGCCTCGACTCTGTGTCACGGCGAGATTGCACGTATCGGCACCAGGGCAGGACACCACATCGCTCACCAGTTCGGCCGATGGACTGGCCATATCGATTGCGGTAAGTCGGTCGAATAGCGTTCGAAGTTGCGTTTCTTCAAGATTACGTATGGCAAAGTTTTGGCGGTTCGTTACGCGAATGTCGACGCCATACTCCCGAACGATCGCCGCGAGACCGCGGAACTGTGCCGAGGTCACATCGCCTAGACGGGCGTAAGCGATGGCGGAAACTGTTCCCTTCGCTGCCCCCCGAATGACATTGGAATCTTCCCACCGCTCAAACGCGCCAGGACGACGCAATACCACGGGAGTGCCTTGCCCCATCGGAGTTGCAACTACAGATTCGGAAACTCCGGCAGGAGCATCGCCAGCCTCGATGACCTCAATGGGGATGCCACCTGGCCACGTAGAAGACCCAAGAAGAAAACGACGAATGGCCAGAACACGCCTCTGCACCTCGTCAAAGCCGAGATTGTCGACAACCCACTTCATACGTGCGCGCAGTTTGTTATCGCGATTTCCGGTCTGCTCGAACACCCTGAGGACGGATTCAATAGTGGGCAGAAGGTCTTCTTTTGCCGTGAATGGTTCTAAGGCAAGAGCGGCGTGCGGATTTGCTCCGAGTCCACCAGCAATGAATACTCGAAAGCCTGCTTCTAAAGCACCGTCCGCGTTCGTACGTGTCGTAGCAATGATGCCCACATCATTGAACATGGCTTGTCCGCAATCAGTAGCGCAACCGGAGAAGTTGATTTTGAATTTCCGGGGCAGTCGTTGTCCAAGCGGATTGCGGAGGAAGTGCTGGAACGTTGCTTCTGCCCAGGGGGTGATGTCGAGAACCTCGCTTGGGCATGCACCCGCCAAGTGACAACCCTGGACATTTCGTACAGTGTCCCCACATGCCTCTCGACTTGTGAGCCCAACGATGGCGATGTCACGAAGCAGATCGGGAATCCGTTCGAGTTGTACGAAGTGGAACTGGATGGCCTGACGAGTTGTGAGATGGCCCCAGCCTCGTGAGTAGTCCGTCGCCACATCGGCCATACGATCAAGCTGCGTCGCCGTGATGGTGCCGTAAGGGGCCTTAATGCGGATCATTTGGTTGTGTCCGCCCTGGCGCTGGCCATAGATCCCGTTGTTGAGACGGAACACGCGGAAGACATCCTCCTCAAGCTCCCCTGCGAGGTAGTGAGAGAGCTGCACCTCAAACTTTGCGATGTCGGCGGCGGACTCGGCATCAATAACGAATTCAGACACGAGGGACTCTTCTTCGTCAGCGGACGGGAAACCTGACGTAACAGGTCAGGAATATAGCCGCTCGAGCCTCGAATGTCGACCCAAAGGGTCGGGTATCTAATCGGCTAGTTGCGTTGAAGCAGTTCAGCGACCCGGAAGGCCAGATCAAGCGACTGTCGGGCATTCAGTCTTGGGTCGCACATGGTCTCATATCGAGTGCTTAAGTCCGCATCGAGAATCTCCTCGGCGCCGCCGAGGCACTCGGTGACATCTTCTCCGGCGAGTTCAATGTGAACGCCGCCGGGCCAGGTTCCTTCGGCCTTATGGGCGGCAAAGAATCCCACAATCTCGGCAAGTACAGCGTCGAAGTGGCGGGTTTTACGGCCGCTTGGTGCGGTAAAGGTATTGCCATGCATGGGGTCGCAGGCCCAGACAACCGGGTGTCCAGAATCTCGGACGACTGCAAGCAGCGGTGGTAATAGTTTGCCGATTGTCTCGGCTCCCATGCGAGTAATAAGGGTCAGTCGGCCGGGAATGCGGTTTGGGTTCAGAGCCTCACAGATCGCAAGTACTTCCTCGGCCGTAACGGAGGGTCCGATTTTGCAGCCGATCGGGTTCCCGACTCCGGAGAGGAAGTGAACATGAGCCCCGTCAATCTGGCGGGTGCGTTCACCGATCCAAAGCATGTGGGCCGAACAGTCGTACCAGTCGCCGGTTAGTGAGTCTTGACGGGTGAGGGCTTCTTCGTAGTCGAGAATCAATGCTTCATGGCTTGTTGAGACATCGACGGTGTGGAGTTGTGGTGTGGAGTTTGTATCGATTCCGCAGGCCGACATGAACTGCAATGTGCGCTCAATTCCCGCTGCTACTTCCTCATACCGCTGGCCCTCAGCACTTGAAGTAACAAATTCTTGGTTCCAGGCGTGAACACGCGAAAGATCACCGAAGCCGCCTTTTGTGAAGGCGCGCACAAGATTCAACGTCGATGCTGATTGTTGGTAGGCGGTAATCAGACGTTCGGGGTCAGCGGCACGTGACTCTGGCGTGAACGCAATGTCATTGACCATATGGCCGCGAAATGAAGGAAGTTCAACCCCGTTGATACTTTCGGTTCCTGCCGAGCGGGGCTTGGCAAATTGTCCAGCAATTCGCCCAATCTTCACCACTGGTACTCCTGATGAGTACATCAAGACAACGGCCATTTGCAGGATGACTTTGAGCTTGTCGCGAATGGCATCGGCACTAAATGCGTCGAATGACTCGGCGCAGTCTCCCGCCTGCAAGAGGAACGCCTCGCCTTTGGCCACTTTGGCTAATTCGGTTGTGAGCCTTCGGGCTTCCCCGGCAAAGACCAGCGGCGGCATCGAGCCCAAGCGCTTGACAACCTCGCCAAGCACAGCGGGATCGGACCACTCAGGCTGCTGGACGACGTTTCGAGAACGCCAGGATGAAGGGGACCATTCAGTACTCACAAGCACAAGGTTGATTGACTGCAGCCCCTGAGCGCAAAGCCATTAAAAAACACCAGGGGATTAGGCCGCATCGATGGAGTCGGGGGCGGCTTCTCGCACCGAGGTCATGGCCCGTTTTACTAGCCGACGGGCGGCTTCTGCGGTGACTCCGAGCTCGTCTCCGACTTCTCGATAGGAGCGTCGTTGCCCATCGTGAAGGCCAAAGCGCTGCTCTACGGCAAGGCGGGCCCGCGAATCGAGCACTGAAAGCAAGGAGGCGATCATCTCATGATCGATTTGCTCGAGCACGATTTCTTCCGGTCCGGGAAGGGAGTCGGGGAGAATATCGACAAGCTCGTTTGACTCATCTTCGCCAATGGTTCGGTCGAGCGAGGTCGGTGTTGTGAGGCGATGGAGCCACGCATTCTCGGAATCGAGCTGATCGCCATCTCCGGAAACTTGACGAAGAGCAGAGCGAAGGCCGGCAGAGCGATCGCCGGGGAGTCTTACAAGACTTGCCTTCTGGTCAAGCGCCCGGCCAATGGCCTGACGAATCCAGAATGTGGCGTAGGTGGAAAACTTGAAACCCTTGCGCCAATCGAATTTATCTACCGCATGCTCTAGGCCAATGTTGCCCTCTTGGATGAGATCGAGAAGTTCCATGCCCGGAGGAAGGGGATAGCGGCGAGCAACACTCACAACCAAACGGAGGTTGGCCCGAATAAATCGATCTTTGGCGACGGCGGCAGCACGAACCTCTGCTCGAAGCATGGCGCCTCGCTCTGCATTTTCGAGGCGAGCAGCAGCGGCGATGCCGGTCTCAATGATTTGAGAAAGTTCGCGCTCTTCGAGGGCCGTGAGGAGGGGAACGAGACCGATTTCATTGAGGTACTGGCCGACTGAATCGCTCATAGCGGGGACTCCTAGGTGGTGTTGACGCTGGAGCGCCAACGGGTTTGTGCCGAAGCGAACTCCTGCACTTGCCAATTCGGGGGGAAACGGCACAGGTGTAACCGCACGAACTCCTCCTCCTGTTCCCAGAACAGGCGGTGACTTTGGTCACCGCGCTTCGAACGCTTGAGGGAGAACCCTTGGCCTCCGACCGTACACTCTTCCTAATGTCCTCAGAGCGCCATGGTCTTGGAATTTTTGGCGGAACCTTCGACCCTCCACATATCGGCCATCTCGCAGCGGCCGTCGAGGTTCGATCAGCTCTTCGACTCGAGCGAGTCGAACTCATGGTGGCCAATCAGCCATGGCAAAAAGCGGGCGAGCGGCAACTGTCCTCGGCCTTCGATCGCCTAGCACTGACCGAGGCTGCGGTGCGAGGGATAGAGGGGCTCGCAGCGAGTGACCTTGAAATCCAGCGGGGAGGGCCGACATACACCTTTGACACATTGTGCGAGTTGCGAGGTAGTGATCCCGCTTGTCAGTTGTTTCTCATAGTGGGAGCGGATGCTGCTCGTGGTCTTCCGACATGGCACCGATACGAGGAACTAGGCGAGCTCGCCACGTTGGTCATTGTCGACCGTGAGGGCGATGCCCACGTTGAACCGCCTGCGGGCTGGGCTGCTCTTCATGTGGCGATGCCTCGTCTCGACGTGTCATCAAGCGATCTTCGTCATCGGGCACAGATCGGTTTACCGCTCGCCCCCTACGTTCCGGCCGAGGTTGTCGCTGGGGCGCGTGCGCGCGGCCTGTACGGTTTACGCAAGTCATGACACCCGATCTGCCTGGACCACCAACAAACGAGCCTCCAACCCCAGCAGGCGATTTCGACTTTGCCGCACTTGTGGCTGAGCAGAACGAAGCCAACGCAACTCAAAAGGCAGACAATCGCCGAAGTCGTGGCGCCAATAACGATGCAGCTGCGGCAACAGCATCGGGTTCTGAAAAATCCTTTGTTTCGGAGTCCCTGCGATCTTCGGCGCAAATCGCGCCGACGGTGAATCCAAAATCACACTGGTGGCGGTTCGGCTATCCCGCAGTAATCGGCGCTGTTGTGCTTATTTTTGTGCCCGTACTTGTTTTTCTTGGTCTCCGCGTCATCCTTGATAGCTCTGATGGGCAGTTAGTGAAACGAGTGACCAATCCGGCTGCCCCGGGTTACGAAGCCGTTGTCGAAAAGACCCCAACTGCAGTTGCGGCGATCATCGCCCCAGATGGGAGTTTGGATTCTGCAGTGGTCTTCGCGCTGACGTCTGAAACCTCGAGCGGATTACTGTTTGTGCCCGGATCTATCGGTGTTTCCACAATGTACGGAATGCTGCCCCTCTCAGCATTTTGGCTGAATGAACAGATTGATGGAGTTGCGAACGGGCTGGGGCAAGTCCTCAACCTCAATTTCAGCGAATCGTTTGTGATTCCAATAGCTGACTGGTCAGTGTTAGTGGGACCCTATTCGCCGCTTACCGTTTCCACTCCAGATGCTGTGCGCGATGCGAGAGATGTAGTGGTGTTTCCGAAGGGGACGACGACCCTCACCGCCGCCCAAGTTGGATCGTTCATCACGAGCAAGGCACCAAGCGACAATGATGCCAATCGATTACTACGTCAAGAACTTTTCTGGAAAGCATGGCTGGCGAAAATATCATCCAGTACTGCGGTTTTCCCCGGTTCAACTATCTCGGGACTCGGACGTTTCTTGGCATCCGCAGCGCGTGGGCAACTGAGCATTTCTTCACTCCCTGTGGTGCCGGTACCAACTGGTTCACCACTTCCAGGTGGGGGACCGATGTACACGACACAAGAAAGTGCAGCGCTCAATGCTGTCGCAGCAATTGTCCCGTTCCCGGATGGTGCACCTGGAAGACGTCCTCGGCTTCGGGTCCTTGATGGCACCGGTCAACTTAGTAACGGAATCAATGCCGCAATCATCCTGAATGCCGCTGGCGGACAAGTTGACGTAGTCGGAAATGCGAAGTCCTTTGGTCAGGCTACAACCCAGATCATTTATTTCGAAGGTACGACTGAAGCAAGTGCAAAGAAAATGCGAGATGCGCTCACCGTGGGCGAAATCGTTGAAAGTAAACAATCGAATTCAGGTGCAGATATGACCGTCATACTTGGGGAAGACTTCCTCGAAAAATTTGGTCCGACAAGTGGCGTTGTGCCAAGTAGTTCCAGTTCCAGCACATCGGCCCCCGAGTGAGTAGCAGTGAAGAGTTTCTGCTTCACGTAGAGATTGCCCGCGCCGCCGCGAAAAAGACCGACTCTGCAACAGTCATTTTGGACGTTGGCGATGTGCTTTCAATCACCGGCTGGTTTGTCATCACTTCAGGTTCGAGTGGCCGTCAAGTTCGCGCACTTGCAGCCTCCATTGAAGATGATGTGGCTTTGGCCGGAGGACCCAAACCGTTGCGTGTAGAGGGGCTTGACTCTGGCACTTGGGTTCTTGTCGACTACGGCGACGTCATCGTGCATATTTTCGACGATGAAACGCGAGCGTTTTACGATCTTGAACGACTCTGGCGGGATGTGCCGGTGCTCGAGTGGTCTGTTGACCCAGTTTGAGCGCCAGATCCGGGGAGTGGAGCTAAGGGGAATTGAACCCCTGACCTCTTCCATGCCTCTCTACCCTGTTTCGGGCCAGTCGAACCCCGAACGGATCCGGCAGGCTCAGTCAGGTCGAGAGCCATCTGGTGTCAACCCGATCCGGTGGACTGGGTGTCGAAGCCGCTGATGGGTTGGATCTCGCCCCACGAGTAGCCGTCGATCGTCTCCCCGCCGAACGTTCCCTGGACCTTGAAGATCCCTTCGTAGACGATCCGTCCGCCGGTGTCGATCTCCTGGTCGTCGAAGAGCACGGTGTAGGTGAGCGTGTCCGTCTTGCCTTTATCGACCAGCGTCACCGTGTAAGCGGTCGAGTAGGTCTTTTTCGATAAAGGGCTAGTCCACGTCTTGGTCTTGTCCGGCGTGATGGTGATCCCGTCGATCGGCCAGGACTGCGCTGCTGCAAGCGATCCGTTGGTGAGCCGGCCACCGGTGTCTTCGACCAGCACCGCGTAGGGCAGTGTGCCGACCGAACTCTGCGACACTTGGCCGATCTTCATGGCCTTGTCCCGAGTGAGGAATGAAGTGAACTCGAGCCATTCGACGCCATTATCGATAATCGCCTTTGCAGCGTCATCGAACTTCTGGGTGACGAAGTCGGCGATCAGCTGTCCACCCGTGCCGGATGCGACTACGGCTCCATCTCGCGTGACCGAGAACTGCTCCACATCGATGAACGTTGACGAGTAGTAGTACGAGCCTTGGTTGGTCATCGGGTCATTGCTGGCCTTCAGGTAGTCGCCGACGTTCCCCCCGTGCTGGTCCGTGACAGCGGTGCGCTGATTGGGCTGGAGCCACTGCGGAAAGAACCCCGACGGTCCGTAGCCCCACTGAGCCACGCCGCTGCGGTCCGTGGCGCGAATCCACACCTGCGTAGTCCCGCCTTTCCCGGCGGCGTCGAGGCTCTCGGCGGACGAGGTGATCTCGAGCGTTGACCCCGGCTGGCCGAGCTGGCCATCGACCACCCTCACGTCGAGGAAGTCGCCTGCGTTCGTCGCTCGTGCGCTGAACGGGTTCGTCGTTCCCGACATCACGGTGGCTGGGCCGCCGGCGAAACCACCGAGTTGCACTCCGTCGCCAGTGTTCGTCGTGATCGCCTTGACGTTGGAGGTGTTAGCCGCGCCGGATCCGATGGTCGAGGTCTGGCCGAGCGTGGAAAACGTGATGACTGCACCGTCGCTGCTGTCGAGATGGCCATAGAACACATAGGACTGGAGGTCGAGTCCCGGTTGTGGTTCCGAGAGGAACTGGCGCATGCCGTCGCAGTCTTTCGACTGGGGTACGGACGCCGCGTTCGAGAAGTAGACGCTGCTGGCACCCCCGGTCACCGGCGCAGCGATCAGGGGGTCGGTGACGACAACGCCGCCGGTGCACCCCGTCTTTGTGGCCGACACCGATGTCGAGGGCGACGAGTTGTCGCGTCCGGAGCAGGACACGGCGACAAGCAACATGGCACAGAGCCCAGCAGCCATACCGAAACGAATTTGCGACGATACCGTGGCCATCTGGTGACTCCTTTTGCCAACAAATTTTGTGTCAGCGTAGCGTGCAAACAGGGCGCTCGTAGCGACATGGAACGGACTAGCGCAAAGACGGTTCGGCGCGCGTTCCGAAGGGACTAGCGGGCCTTGGCGTCCTTCTCCCACAGCGTCCCGCCGACCTGCGCGATCGCTCAACGGACCGACATCTGCCGCCCGTCGAGATCGACGTCGCTCCACCGCAGGACACAAACCTCGCCACTCCGTCGCCGAGCTCTTTCACACGTTCGTGGACTTGTGGCGCCCTTCAAGATAAGCACCCTGACAGGTACCCTGATAGGCACCCAGCCGATCGGGCTGCTCCGGGCTCACCCCGCAACCCCTGCGATTTCCCTGGTTCGGAGTGGAGCTAAGGGGAATTGAACCCCTGACCTCTTCCATGCCATGGAAGCGCTCTACCAACTGAGCTATAGCCCCGAAAGGATTCCGAACTGTACCGGCAGGTGCGGAGGGCTCAAAATCGAATCGGGTTGGCATAGCGAACCTCGGATCATTCACGAATGCTCTTGGCTTTAACGGATTCGCTTGGTTCGTCGCCTACGATCCGCTTACATGGTTGACGGCTACGCACCTCCTTCGATCGAAGCAAAGTGGCAGGAGCGTTGGGCCACTGATGGTTTTTATAACGTTGACAACGACGACCCGCGGCCGCATTGGTACACGCTTTGCATGTACCCCTATCCCAGTGGCGCAGCCCATATGGGACACGTTCGTAACTACACCTTCGGCGATCTCATTGTTCGCTATCGAACCATGAACGGTTTTGCCGTCCTTTCCCCGATGGGTTTCGACAGTTTCGGGCTTCCCGCTGAAAATGCTGCGATAAAGACCGGGCGACACCCACGCGAGTTCACTGACGAGCGCATAGAGATGTTGCGCAGTTCTATTTTGCGCATTGGGGCCGTTTACGACTGGCGCCGTCAAGTCACTAGCCATTCCGTTGAATATCAAAAATGGACGCAATGGATTTTTCTTAAATTTCTCGAGTCAGGTTTGGCCTATCGACGAAAGGCTCCTGTGAATTGGTGTCCTGGATGCCAAACCGTTCTTGCCAATGAGCAGGTCAACGCAGACGGGACCTGCGACCGATCGGGCGATGTCGTCGACAAACGCGATCTGGAGCAGTGGTTTTTCAAAATTACGGACTATGCGCAGCAACTTCTCGACGACCTTGATGACCTCAACTGGCCCGAGCGAGTCAAGATCATGCAGCGGAACTGGATAGGTAGGTCAGAGGGTGCGCAGTTCTCTCTGACTGTTGTGAATGCTGATGGGGTTGCCCATGCAGACGGCACCACTATTGAGGTGTTCACCACTCGGCCTGATACCAGTTTCGGCATGACCTATGCGGTGATGGCGCCCGAGCATCCGCTGGTCGAATCAGTGACAACTTCAGACCGTAGAGATGATGTTGCTGCGTTTGTCGCCGCTGCTCGAAAGGCGAGCGATGTCGAGCGCATGTCCTCCGAGGGCGCGCTCGATAAACGGGGAATTTTTACTGGCTCTTATGTGCGCAACCCCTTCTCGGGGACAACAGTTCCCCTGTTTTTGGCGGACTATGTGCTGATGGGATACGGGACTGGCGCCATCATGGCCGTTCCCGCCGAGGATCAACGCGATTACGACTTTGCTACGGCTCATGATTTGCCGATTATTCGTACAATCCAGCCTCCCGCCGAATTTGATGGCGAAGCGTTTGCGGGTGATGGCGTCCACATCAATAGTGGTTTCCTCGACGGCTTAGGCAAAGAGGATGGCATCGCTGCCGCCATTGCATTCCTCGAAGCCGGGAACATTGGCGAAGGGACAATTAACTTCCGCTTGAGGGATTGGTTGGTGAGCCGTCAACGATTCTGGGGATGCCCGATTCCCGTAATCAACTGTGATTCCTGCGGAATGGTTCCTGTGCCAGTTGAAGATCTGCCGGTTCTTGCGCCGGATGATGTTGAGTTCTTGCCCACCGGGGAATCGCCCCTTCGATTGCATTCCGGATTCTTCGACACCAGTTGTCCGAAATGCGGTGGCGCAGCGCATCGCGAGACCGACACGATGGACACGTTTGTTGACTCTTCTTGGTATTACTTGCGATTCTGTGATCCCTGGAACGAGAAGGAACCGTTCTCTGCTGAAGCGATACAAGCATGGATGCCCGTCGACCAGTACATCGGTGGAGTCGAGCACGCCATTTTGCACCTCATGTATGCACGTTTCTTTACCAAAGCCTTGTCCGACCTAGGGGTTGTGCCATCTAACCTGCGAGAACCGTTTACGCGTCTTTTTACGCAGGGGATGATTCGTCTTGACGGAGACAAAATGTCGAAGTCGAAAGGCAACCTTGTTGCCC
>JBBEAV010000013.1:0-31666 GCA_040882655.1 Acidimicrobiales bacterium | reverse complement strand
ACCTAGTGCCCAACGTTTACGGCATGGACTACCAGGGTATCTAATCCTGTTTGCTACCCATGCTTTCGCTCCTCAGCGTCAGTTTCAGTCCAGAGCGGCGCCTTCGCCACCGGTGTTCCTCCTAATATCTGCGCATTTCACCGCTACACTAGGAATTCCCCGCTCCCCTACCGAACTCTAGTCATGGCAGTATCGAATGCACGCTTTGGGTTGAGCCCAAAGTTTTCACACCCGACTTACCGAACCGCCTACGAGCTCTTTACGCCCAATAAATCCGGACAACGCTCGCCCCCTACGTGTTACCGCGGCTGCTGGCACGTAGTTGGCCGGGGCTTCTTCTGCAGGTACCGTCAATTTCTTCCCTGCTGAAAGCGGTTTACAACCCGAAGGCCTTCATCCCGCACGCGGCGTTGCTGCGTCAGGCTTTCGCCCATTGCGCAAGATTCCCCACTGCTGCCTCCCGTAGGAGTCTGGGCCGTGTCTCAGTCCCAGTGTGGCTGATCGTCCTCTCAGACCAGCTACCCGTCGATGCCTTGGTGGGCCATTACCCCGCCAACTAGCTGATAGGCCGCGAGACCCTCCCAAACCGATAAATCTTTCTTCAGCTGGCCATGCGACCAAAAGAAGGTATCCGGTATTAGCACGAGTTTCCTCGTGTTATCCCAGAGTCCGGGGCAGGTTTCTCACGTGTTACTCACCCGTTCGCCGCTAGATCTTCACCAGTATTGCTACTGGATGGATCCCGCTCGACTTGCATGTGTTAGGCACGCCGCCAGCGTTCGTCCTGAGCCAGGATCAAACTCTCCATCGAAACCGTGTTCCTCTTCCCCGCAACCCGAAGGTTCCAGGAAACAGGAATCGATCAGTGAAAAGTCCGAGAGAGAGGGGCTCACCTCTCTGAATCTCGAAGTGGATTGGCTCCTAAGAACCGCACCGTGGCCGCCGTTAACGACGAATCAGAACTGACTCGCAGATAAGTTTGGCCGGAATTGCTTTGTGAACGATCACGACTCGTACCTCTCCCCCATTCCCGTTCCGGCAAGCCGGGCGTGAATGAGCACGGGGAAGGCCGGTTGCGGTGATCGCCCGCACTGGCTTTTTCGTCCTCTGTTCCGTTTTCAAGGAGCACAACCCGAGGAAGCGAAGTCAGAAATGACCGGCCAGAACTCGGTGCACCCGGGGGTGCGGCAGCCGGCGAACTTGTTCGCCGGAAACATCTTTTGACTACCGGAGCGACTTCCTGCTGGGGAAGACGCCTCAGTAGCGGACCGCCACCCTAACGGGTGGACTCGACCCTCGCAACTCGGCAGCGCAAGTAATGAACGCACACCGAAATCAGGGGGGACGACCTCCTCAGCACGGCGGAACCGTTTTGAAGAGCGGAGGGTGAACCCTAGCGCTTGACTCGGCTCATCGCACATCAAACACACACGAGGCCGACTCCATCATCAACATGGAGCGCGAAACACGGGGCAGGCTAGCAGCGGCCTACGGCAACAAATGCAGTATAAAACGATGTTTTTTACCCCTTCGGACCATGGCATAGCCATCCTCCGAGAAATCCTCCGTGCGCACTAACTGCCCCTGGATCACCGCTTCATCGTTTAACGACAGGCCAGATTGCGCAATGAGTCTTCGACCATCGCTGCGCGAGGCCAAAGCCTGTTTCAGCGTGAGAAATTCCACTAGTTCGGTGCCTAAATCGGAGGGCAGAACAGGAAGCGTGGGAAGGCTGGAGGCCAACTCGGCCCAATCGCGAGCAGAAAGTTCCTGAGCCGAGCGGGTGAAGCCCACTGATGCCCCGGCAGCTCTCGTGGCCTCCGCTTCACCGTGGACCAGCGCAGTAACGGCGTGGGCTAGGGCCTGTTGTGCCGTTCGTTGCCCCGGGTCGAGACGGTGTTGGGCCATGACCAAGGCGATCTCATCGACCGCCAAAAGGGTCATCTGCAGCAAAAAGCGCTCGACGTCAGAATCTTCAACGTTCATGAAGTACTGGAAGAAGGCGTAAGGAGTTGTGCGCTCTGGTGAAAGCCAGATTGCGCCCTCGGCGGACTTTCCAAACTTTTGACCATCGGCACGGGTAACAAGGGGAACCGTGAGCCCGAATACATGGGCACCTTCCTTACGGCGCACAAGATCGATTCCGGCAGTGATATTTCCCCACTGATCTGATCCTCCAACCTGCAATTCCACATTCAGAGTCCGAAATAAATGATGAAAATCATTGGCTTGGAGGAGCATGTAACTAAATTCAGTGAAGGAAATACCAGCATCGGATTCGACTCGGGTTTTGATCGAATCCTTGGCCAACATGGTATTCACCGTGACGTGCTTGCCAACATCGCGGAGAAAATCGAGAACCCCGATTGACGCTGTCCAGTCGCGATTGTCGACCAAACGGGCCTGCGTATCCCCGGCGGTGAAGTCCAGCAGCATCTCGAGCTGGGGCTTAATGGCCGCAAGGTTTTCGTCGAGCGATTCGGCATCGAGAAGAGTTCGTTCAGAGGATCGGCCGCCAGGATCGCCGATCATGCCGGTCGCTCCCCCAGCTAACGCTACGGGAAGGTGGCCGTAAAGCTGGAAGCGGCGCAACAAGAGCAACGGCACCAAATTGCCAACATGCAGGCTGTCAGCCGTGGGGTCGAACCCGGCGTAGACCACTACCGGGTCTTGCCGCAGTCGCGCGCGAAGACTGTCCATATCGGTGGTGTCATGGATCAGGCCGCGGGCGGCGAGATCATCAAGGATGTCGGCACTAGTCACAGGGGGTCACTCTTTCCCGTCTCGAGCCCCCAGTCCAGCCGGTTTCACGTCATTTGCGGCGGATGTCTGACTTACTCAACTGGTTGGATCTTCCCGCTTTGCCAGCAAAGACCCGAGGAGCAACAGTTGGAGTTCATGGAAACCAACGATGTTGAGCCCCCCGCCAAAGGCGAGGAACGCGAACCGATGTCGTTTCGAGGTCGTACCGCACGCGTCCTTGCGCTCCTGTCAGCGCTCATCGTTGTCTTTTTGTGGGGTTGGGCGCTGTTTTTTCCCCCGTCAACCACCGCACCCGGCACCCTCGAGGACCGAGTCTTCCCTGAAGCTGCTCAACAGATCTGCACCGATGCCGCTGCGGAACTCTCGCTGCTTCCGAAAGCATTCGAAACCACCGACCCTGTCGATCGCTCTGCGGTGATTACCAAGACGAATGTCATTCTACGTTCGATGCTTGATCGGCTCGACAGTTTGGCGCTCCCAGAGGATTCACAAGACGCAACGAATATCAAAGAGTGGCTGGGCGATTGGCGAACGTACGTCGGTGATCGAGGGGCATATGCGGTAGCGCTAACAACAGATCCTACGGCCCGCTTCTACGTGTCGAAAAAAGAAGAGCGACAAGTCTCTGTACCAATTGATTTTTTCGCCACGTTCAACAAGATGTTCAACTGCGTGACACCAGACGATACGGAATAACGCCTACACCTTGCGTTTGAGTTTTCGAGCAACCTCGAAACCGCGGTGGGCTAGCCGAGCCACGCTCACGTCAACATCAAGGTTTCCAAGTTCATCAAGACTGACCCATTTGCTGTCACGCGATTCATGGTTAGGCACCAACTGCGATCCTGCAGGTGCAAGCACGAGAAACCGAACGTCGTAATGCAAGTGAGGTGGTTCTTTCGGAGGCCGCACCTCATGGATGTCGAGATCAATGGCCGGCACCACAACGATCAAATCGTCAATACCCGTCTCCTCGGTTGCCTCGCGAAGGGCAGCCGCGGCAAGATTCGAACTGCCATCCACATGACCACCTGGCTGCAACCACCGCTGCAATTTTGTGTGGAACAACATGACGAAATGACCGGTTTCCTGGTCGAGAACCAGCGAAGACGCGGTGAAGTGTCCGGGTGCGCAAGTACGAGACAGCGCATTGTCGCCGTTGACGTCAGCAAATCGTTGCATCTGCTGCGCAACCTTGTGTTGCATCGGGTCTTCGCTACGAAACTGCGCAAGCAAACGCTGCACCGTCTCAATATCGGATGAAGAGCCAAGCATTGATTCCGGAAGAACCCTTGGCATTTCCTCGTTGTTACTCTCGCTACTGGCGTTATATGTCACGAGCGGGATGATCTTTCAGCCCCGCAAACGGTCCGAGGCAACCTGTCCGGCAAATGCCGAGAGTTGCGTGGCCACAGGAACCGGCCCTCCACCTCCGGCGGTGGTGCGACGGGTAACCGCAACCCCCGGGTCAAGCAGAGCTACTGCATCGGTGCCGAGTTCAGGTGAAGACGCCACCAACTCGCGCAGCGCTATTCCTTCGGACAGGCTCTGACGAACTAACGCTCCGACTATCGCATGAGCATCGCGAAATGGCGTTCCATTCGTGACGAGCCATTCTGCTAGATCAGTAGCAGCTGCAGTCGGCGCGTTTGCTGCTTCGGCCATTGCATCCAAGTGAAACGTCGAGGAAGCCAAAAGCCCAGCCATTGCACCGAGGGCTAACACCACCGTGTCGAGAGAGTCGAAAAGCGGCTCCTTATCTTCCTGAAGGTCGCGGTTGTAGGCCAATGGGAGCGCCTTGAGGGTGGCAAGAAGCCCTGTGAGGTTGCCTATGAGGCGACCAGTCTTACCCCGGGTCAATTCCGCGATATCTGGGTTCTTTTTTTGCGGAAGCATTGATGAACCAGTGGAATACGCGTCAGCTAAGCCTAGGAATCCAAACTCATCAGTGGACCAAAGAATGATCTCTTCGGCGAGGCGCGAAAGATGTACACCGAGCAGAGCAAGGACAAACAACGATTCCGCTACAAAGTCGCGATCGCTTACCGCGTCAAGTGAATTGGCGAACACTGAGGCGAAACCAAGGTCAGTCGCAGTCGTGCCTGGATCAAGCGGAAGCGAAGAACCTGCGAGCGCGCCCGCACCAAGAGGTGACACATCGAGCCGAGTCCGTGCAGCATCAAGACGATCGATATCGCGCGCGAATGCCCAGCCATGAGCAAGCAGATGATGAGCAAGTAACACCGGTTGCGCCCGTTGTAAATGGGTGTATCCCGGAACAGCAGAATCACCGACCTCTTTCGCGCGGTCGATCAGGACTTGTTGCAGATCGAGCACCTTACTGATGACCACCCCGAGTTCACGCTTGGTGAACAAACGAAGATCCGTAGCGACCTGATCGTTGCGACTACGGCCGGTATGCAACTTTGCCCCTGCCGGCCCTGCAAGTTCAGTGACGCGTCGTTCAATGGCCGTGTGAATGTCTTCATCAGAGGGCACAAAAGCAAACGAACCGGCAGTGAGCTCGGCTTCGACACTGTCAAGGGCAGACAGTACCGAAGAGCATTCCGCTTCTGAGAGGACTCTGGCTCGGAGCAGACCGCGCACGTGAGCGCGGGAACCAATGAGGTCGTCAGTTGCTAAACGCGAGTCAAACGGAAGGCTTGCGGTGAACGCCATCAATTCCTCGGCCGGTCCGCCTTCGAATCGGCCATGCCAAAGAGTGCTCATTCGTGGTTACTTTCCGTCAGTGGCAGTCGACTGTCGAGCCGCCCAAGTCTGAATGCCGAGTCCCCAGAGTTTTACGAAACCCTCTGAATCGGCGTGGTTAAACGTGTCTTCTGAGTCGTAGGTAGCCAGCCCGTAGTCATAGAGGCTCCAGGGGCTGCGACGGCCAACTACGTAGCACCGCCCCGGTTCAAGCCGCAGGCGCACTTCACCAGTTACAAATTGCTGAGTCGAATCGACGAATGCATCGAGGGCATTCTTAAGGGGCGAATACCACATGCCATCGTAAACAAGGTCGGCATAACGACCTTCAAGGCGCTGCTTTTCGTGCATGACATCGCGCTCGAGACATAAAGACTCGAGATCTTGGTGAGCGAGGATCAAAGCCAGCGCTCCTGGTGCTTCGTAGGTTTCGCGACTCTTGATACCAACACGACGATTTTCGACCATATCCAGTCGACCCCAGCCGTAACCACCAACAATGTCGTTCATCTCGACGATGATCGAGGCCAAAGACGATGTTGCTCCATCGATTGCTACCGGAATTCCCTTTTCGAATTCGATAACGACTTCACGAGCCTCTGAAGACTTGACCGTTGTCATCAACCAGACGCCTTCAGGAGGACGCGCCCAAGGGTCTTCCATTTCGCCACATTCAATTGCGCGTCCGTACAGATTGTCATCAATCGAATAGAGCTTCTCTTTGGTCGCAAGAACCGGAATGTCATGCTTCTCGGCGTAGTCAATTGACATTTCACGGGTCATTCCCCAATTGCGAACGGGAGCAAGAATCTCAAGATCGGGGGCAAGTGCACGTGTCGCAACTTCGAAGCGAACCTGATCATTCCCTTTTCCAGTGCAGCCATGAGCAACAGCGTCGGCACCGTGGAGACGAGCAGCATCAACAAGGTGCTTGACAATGATCGGACGTGAAAGCGCTGAAACCAGCGGATACTTGCCCTCGTAGAGCGCATTTGCCTTCAACGACGGTGCAAGGAACTCGTCGGCAAATTGTTCACGGCAATCGACAACGATCGCCTCGATAGCCCCGGCGGCAAACGCCTTGGCTTGAAGCCCTTCCCAGTCCCCTTCTTGTCCCAAGTTGCACGCGACAGTGATGACCTCCACGCCATAATTCTCGATCATCCAGCGCACTGCGACTGACGTGTCGAGACCGCCGCTGTATGCAAGTACCACTCGTTGTGCCATTGCTCTTCCTTCGTTGTTTCGAATGTTTTGAGGTGCCGTCTTAGAGCCCGGCGAGATCAGAAAGTTGTGCGGCAATCGCTGCGCCACCACTATCGGCGGCTACCACGATCAAGATGGTGTCGTCCCCAGCAACAGTTCCGAGAATGCCAGCCAGGCCGGAACGATCAAGGGCTGAAGCGACGACGTGCGCTGAACCGGGGGGTGTTCGGATGACCACAAGGTTGTCCGAGGAGGAAACCTCGACGACCCAATCACCGAACACGCGTCGTAGATGGTCTTCGGGTGCTCGTTGCTCTTTCGGTAGCGCAGGGATGGCATAGGCGGATTCACCGCCTGGCATTCGCACTTTGATTGCACCGAGATCTTCAAGATCACGCGACACAGTTGCCTGGGTCGCAATCACGCCATCGGCAGCGAGAAGCTCGACAAGCGCCTGTTGATTGGCAACGACCTCAGACTCGATCAGGCGAGCCACTAGGTGCTGACGTTGCGTCTTCCCAAGTTTGGCTGGTTCTTTGGTTTCGCTCATCGGTTCTCCATTAACCAGACAAGAGCGCCGCGGGCGGCGTGCATTCGATTCTCGGCCTGAGACCAGATACGGCTTTGCGTTCCATCGAGCACCTCTGCAGAGACTTCCTCTCCCCTATGGGCAGGGAGACAGTGAAGGAAAATTGCCGTTGGCGCCGCTAGCGCCATGAGCTTGGCGTCGACAGTGAAACCATCGAACGCCTTGCGCCGATCGTCAGATTCGGCCTCTTGACCCATTGATGCCCAAACATCGGTGTAGACGACATCAGCTCCGGAGACCGCTGCTTGCGGATCATTTGTACAGAACAGCTCTACCCCTGATGCGATGATCCGAGCTCTTTGAGACTGAGAAAGTTCGTAACCCGCAGGGGAGGCAATTCGAACGTTCATTCCCAGCATTCCAGCGCCAATGGCGAGGCTCCGAGCGACGTTGTTTCCATCGCCGACGTAGGCAACGGTGCGACCCGAAAGGGATGCCACCCCCGCAAATTCATCGACCATGGTCAAGAGATCGGCCAGCGCCTGCAACGGGTGAGCTTCGTCGGACAGCATGTTAACGACAGGCACAGTGGCTACCGCTGCCATGCGCTCAAGTTTCGCATGCTCGAAAACCCGAGCTCCGATGGCTCCGTGGTAACAGCAAAGGGTTCGAGTGACATCTTCAACCGTCTCGCGAGTATCGAGCCCAACCTCATCGGGACGAATCGTGAGAGGGTGGCCACCGAGTTGCACTACCGCCATCTCCATCGAATTGCGAGTGCGCGCCGAAGGCTTCTCGAAAAGCAACGCCATTCCGAGACCCTCAAAACAACGCGGGACAGTTGCCGCGCGACTCAAATCAAGAACCGCAGAAAGTTCGGAAGTGGAAAGATCATCAATTTCTAGAAGGTGTCTCATCGTGGTGCCTTCGAGAGATGGTCGGTGAGAACCTCAGTCAAGAGGGCAATCGCCTGCGTGATTTCAGTTTCGGAAACGATCAACGGTGGAGCAAAGCGCAGCGAGGTAGGCGATACAGCGTTCACGATGAGACCCCGTGCAAGCAGATCGGAAGCAACCGCCTTTGCGTCGAGACCCTCGGACAGTTGAGCGGCGAGGAGAAGTCCAAGTCCGCGCACCTCGATGACTCCCGGAGCAGATTCCAGCAAGTCGCGTAGTTGTGCACCAGCGCGTTCCGCTAACTGGGGCGCATTGATGCGTTCCATGATGGCAAGAGTCGCTCGGGCAGCAGCAGCCGCAAGTGGTTGCCCTCCGTATGTAGTGCCGTGATCGCCAGGTTGAAAAGCTGCTGCAACCTCGTGCTTGGCCCAACACGCCCCAATAGGCATTCCGTTACCCAATGCCTTTGCCAAGGTCACAACATCGGGTTCGACCCCGAAGTGCTGGAAGCCGAACCACTCACCTGTTCGTCCGAGACCGGTCTGAATTTCATCGACAATCATGAGCAGACCATGTTCGTCGCAGAGCCGGCGCACACCTTCAAAATATTCAGCTGTCGCTGGGAAGACGCCGCCTTCACCTTGGATGGGCTCGAGCAAGATCGCCGCCACCGTCGGATCGATCGCTGCTTCAAGTTCGCCGAGGTCGTTCCATGCAACATGGCGGAATCCTTCGGGTAGTGGTTGGAACCCTTCCCATTTCGAAGGTTGACCAGTGGCGTGCAGGGCGCCAAGCGTGCGTCCATGAAAAGAGCCAAAGGCACTCACAACGCCATAACGATCGCTGCCGCCCCATCTACGCGCCAGTTTGATAGCGCACTCGACGGCCTCGGCCCCAGAGTTCGTGAAGAAAATTTGACCTCCGCCACCGAGCAAACGATCAAGGGTGACGGCAACATCAGTGCCAGGGACCGTGCCGTACAAATTGGAAACATGCACCAGAGTGCGTGCCTGTTCAGCAATTGCATCAGCGATTTCAGAATTGGAATGTCCCAGCCCAACGACTGCGATACCGGCGAGAAAATCGAGGTATTCCTTACCCTCCTCGTCCCAGAGCCGACACCCTTCGCCTCGGACAATGCGCACAGCAGGCGCGCCGTAGGTAGGCATGAATGGACAGTGATCAAGCCCAGCCGGCGCGTGCATCGAATCTGAGTGGGTGCTCATGATGTCGGCTCAGCTGTGATCATGGTTCCGACTCCGGCTTTGGTGAAAAGTTCGAGCAGCACAACATGAGGCACCCGCCCGTCAAGCATGTGTGCGGCCGGCACACCCGCTTCGAGTGCTTCGAGGCAGGCGTCCACCTTCGGAATCATTCCTCCCGAGAGAACTCCATCGGCAATAAATCGGACGATCTCTTTTGGAGTCGTTTCGGCGACAAGCGTTGTGGGGTCGGAGACATCGGCTAACAACCCAGCAATGTCAGTGAGGTAGATCACTTTGGTTGCACCAAGGGCGCCGGCAATGGCACCGGCCACAGTGTCCGCGTTGATGTTGTACGACTGACCACTGAGGTCAGCGCCGATCGTTGAGATGACCGGAATGAGATTCTGAGCGAGTAGAGATTGAACGATGGCTGGATTGACGTTGGCGATATCGCCGACAAAACCAAGCTCGGGGTCGCGCCGATTGGCTTCAAGTAGACCGCCATCTTCACCAGAAAGACCGACGGCAAGAGGGCCATGAACATTGATCGATGCAACAAGATCACGATTCACTTTTCCCACGAGCACCATGCGCGCCACATCAAGCGTGTCGGCATCAGTGACCCGAAGCCCATCGCGAAATTCCGACTTAATGCCGAGCCGGTCGAGCAAATCGCCGATCTGCGGTCCCCCGCCGTGAACGACAACCACCTTGATTCCTACGGAGTGCAATAGAACGATGTCAGCAGCGAAAGACTCGGCAAGTACTGAGTCGGCCATCGCGTTTCCACCGTATTTTACGACAATGGTTTTGCCCCAAAATTCACGGATGAATGGAAGGGCTTCGATGAGCACCTCGGCCGTAGCCATTGCGGGCCCTGAGGGCGGGGCCGGCAGAGATGAACCTGGCTTTGTTGAATCATTCGTGGTCATGAAGTGCCCATATTTTCGTCGATGTATGCGTGGGAAAGGTCATTGGTGAGGATCGTTGCCGACCCAGAACCCAGACCAAGATCTGCGACAATGTCAAGGTTGCGACCGGCCATATGGGCAGCGACGAAAGCATCGTCGTGAGCAATGTCAACGGCCCCTGCACACACGGTGACCCCTCCGTAGGAGACTGAAAATCTTGCCGGATCAAAGTCAATCCCACAGGATCCGAGATCGCTGGCAATCCGACCCCAATACGGATCACTGCCATACCAAGAACATTTTACGAGATTGCTTCTCGCCACATACCGGGCACCGAGAAGCGCTTCGGCGTCAGACGAGGCTCCAACCACTGTCATACGAACAACCTTGGTCGCACCCTCTGCGTCGGAACACATCTGCGACGCGAGGCTGGCACATGCTTGGGCCACAGCCCCGTTGAGCGCGCTCTCATCAACTGGCCCGGCAAGGCCGCTGGCCAACAACAACACCGTGTCATTCGTTGACGTACACCCATCGACATCGAGCGCATTAAAAGAATTCACTATGCCGTAAGCCAGCGCAGCTTTGAGTTGTTCTGGAGATGCGGCAGCATCGGTGGTTAACACCGCAAGCATGGTGGCCATATTTGGCGAAAGCATTGCTGCCCCTTTCGCCATACCGCCTACAACAAAACCATTGCCTTTGATGACAACCTGCTTGGCAACAGTATCGGTGGTCATGATTGCAGTCGCTGCGTCGTGATCGCCATTAGGAGCCAATGCACGAACCACGTTGGGGATTGCCTCGGCGATAGTTTCGATTGGCATAGGAATGCCGATAAGGCCGGTCGAACACACCAAGACCTGCGCGGCAGGAACACCGAGTTCAACACCAACCGCAGCGCACATCGCTTCGGCATCGCTAAGTCCCTGCTGGCCAGTCGCGGCGTTGGCATTACCGCTGTTCAAAATAACCGCAACGGCGTGACCGGCAGTGGCTTCAAGGTGAGCTTGCGTTGTGATGACTGGTGCCGCAACCATTTTGTTTCGAGTAAAGACACCAGCAGCAGCTACAGGTTCGTTGCTCGCAACAGCAACCAATGCAAGATCCCTATTGCCAGAGGATTTAATTCCGGCGGCGATTCCGCCCGCAATAAAACCCGCTGCAGCAGTGACGCTCATGGGTAGACCCCGATTAAAGAAAGCCCGGTCGCTTCGGGCAAGCCGGTGAGAATGTTGGCGCATTGCACTGCCTGACCCGATGCGCCTTTCGTCAGATTGTCGATTGCACCGATGGCGATTATGAGGCCTGTGCGCAAATCAGAACGAACAGTGACATGAGCGGTATTCGAACCAAGACAGGCTTTGGTTGAAGGCGAACCTTCGGTGACAACAACAAATTGCTCATCGGCATAAAACTCTTCGTAGACCTCAAGGAGGTAGTCGGTAGCGAAGGAACCGGTTGGCTGCAAATAACAAGTCGCCAGCATCCCCCGATTCATTGGGGCGAGGTGAGGGGTGAACAGCACTGAGACATCGGCAGTTTTCTTATCGGCCAATGTTGCGATGCTCTGCTCTATCTCCGGCGTGTGCCGATGGTTCAGAAGGCCGTACGCGGTGTAATCCTCGTCGACGGCACAGAAGCTGGTGTTTGCCTTGGGCGGACGACCCGCTCCCGAAACACCACTTGCGGCATCTATCACGATACCGCTGAGTTGTACGAGGCCATTTGTAACGAGCGGAGCAATCGCCAGAGAGGCGCAGGTGGGATAGCAACCGGCAACCGCTACCGCCGAAGCGGTGGCAACCTGTGAACGAAACAACTCAGGAAGCCCATAGGCGAATTGTGGGAGAAGTTCGGGGCAGGGATGACTATCGCCGTACCACTGGGGGTACAGCGACGCATCGTGCAGTCGGAAATCGGCAGCGAGGTCGACAACCCATTTCACCTTCTTGACAAGGGTGGGCATGAGCGCTTGCGATGCCCCATGGGGCAGCCCGCAAAACACCAGATCAACCCCATCAAGTAGCGATTCATCGAAGGTGACAAACTCGAGATCGGAGTAGACCGCACGTAAACTCGGATAGAGATCACCAATGGCCACACCCGCCTGGCTATCTCCCGTTGCGAAGGCAAGATCAAACTCGGGGTGGCCAGCGATGATTCGAAGAAGTTCCGCCCCGGTAAAACCAGAAGCGCCGATGATTCCAACTGTGATCACCATCGAAGGTTACAAGATCATGCACTGCAATGCAAGATTATTCACTATCGATACCCAGCTGCAGATTTTTGGTGCCCAATTAGCTGCGCAGCGCTGCGCCACGAGCGGCTAACGCATCAACCACAGCCTGCTGCACTCCCCCGATATCAGCATCTGTCAGCGTTCGATCGGGAGCTTGTAGCCGCAAACGGTAGGCCAAACTGCGCCGCCCATCGGGGACTGGCTGCCCACGGAACACATCGAAAAGAACCACCTTGACCAAGAATGGGCCCGCCGAAGAACGCACTACGGCCTCAATAGTGGCCGCGCTCACCGATTCGTCGACCTCAAAGGCGAGATCGAGATCACTTGATGGGTAACGGCTTATGGGGCGATAACGATGTTCGCCATGCGGTGCCGTAAGCACTGCGCCCAGATCAAGTTGAAGCCACGCCACTCGCTCACGCACACCCACTGCATGCAAAACTCCCGGATCGATCTCGCCAATTTCGCCCACAACCGCTCCCCCGGCCAAAAGGGTTCCGCTGCGCGTGGCGTGCAGACCGGCAGGCGGTGCCGTTTGATCAATTGTGATGGCCTCAAGTCCAAGAGTTTGTGCCAGTACCGCCCACACCTTGGCCGCAGCGGCTGCATCTCGGCCCGCAAGAGCGAGAGCAAGGTGCTCACGTTCATCGGGCAGAAGGGTGCCTTGAGTCGGCACTCCAAACGCTTTGCCAATCTCGAACAGCGAGGCGCCTTCAGTGCGATGCGACTCGTTGTAGGCGATTGCTCGCAACAATCCGGGGCGCAGTGATGTGCGCAACACACTTTCCTCGGCGGCCAACGGGTTCGTTACGGTCACGGCCTCAGCGGGGAGGCCACAACGTGCCAGATCGCCAGGGGCAAGGAATGGCAACGGCATCGCCTCGTGCACGCCCAGACCGACAAGAATCTGGCGGATGATTCTTCGGTCGCGCTGAATGGGAGTAAGAGACCCGGTATGGGCACTCACAGGGGCGCGACCGATGATCTTGCTGTAGCCGAAGTGGCGGGCGATTTCTTCGATGACATCGGTTTCAGTTGTCGAATCAGGCCGGAATGACGGAATTGTTACTGAGAGCTCATCGTCATTGTCGCCAGGAGAGCACACAAAGCCGATCGGGGCGAGTAACGCAACAATCTGATCAGTGGTGATAGCCGTACCCAGCAATTGGTTCACACGAGCCGTACGAACCCGAACCGGGACTGCTTCGGGAAGATTGCCTCTCACGATCGCTGCGCCACGAACAAGTTGCGCTCCAGATGGGGCAAGCAACTGGACCAACCGTTGCGTCGCCATCCCCAGCAGAGCCGGATCGACACCGCGTTCAAACCGAGCAGACGCCTCGGATCGAAGCCCCAAAAATTTTGAGGAACGGGCGATGGCCATGGGCTGCCACCACGCACATTCGAGCAAGACCGTGGTTGTTTCGTCTGAGATTTCGGTCGATGCACCGCCCATCACTCCGGCGATTCCAACGGCGATATCGGAGTCGTTCGCGATCACGCCGTCACGGCCGCCGGTGAGGGTGCGATCAATTCCATCGAGCGTGGTGATGACTTCACCATCTCGCGCCCAACGGACACGCAACGCACCGTCATGAACCTTGGCGAGGTCATAGGTGTGAGTGGGCTGGCCCAACTCCAGCATCACATAATTTGATGCATCGACAACATTGTTGATTGGACGCATACCAAGCGCAGACAAACGATCGGCAATCCATTTCGGTGAAGGTTCGACTTTGATATTGCGAATCACCCGAAGATGGAAGAGCCCGCAGAGATCGGGGTCGATAATTTCGACTGTGGGCACTCCACTTCCGTCGCCATCCACCTCATCAACATTTGGCGAGGGAATCGCGAATGGAAGGTCGAGACGAGCAGCAAGGTCACGGGCAACGCCCGCCACTGACATCGCATCGGGCCGGTTGGGATTGATCTCGAGATCGAAGAGCACGTCGGGAGTGATCCCGAGTACTTCAAGGATTGGGACGCCAAGAGCAAGTTGGGTGTCGAGAATATAAATACCGGCATGGTCCTCGCCGAGAGCGAGTTCGCGACCCGAGCACAACATGCCGTTCGACCATTCACCCCGCATTTTGCGACGAGCGATCTCCATGCCATCGGGCATGGTGGTTCCGAGTGTGGCCAACGGAACGATGTCACCCACAGAGAGATTGGTAGCGCCGCAGCAAATCTGCAGTGCCTCGCCGTCGCCAAGGTCAACATCTACGAGTTGGATCTTGTCGGCATCGGGATGCTTACGAAGTCCGAGAACTTTCGCAGTGACAACGCCGTCAAGCCCTTCGCCGATGCGGTCGATTGATTCGACCGCCATACCTAAATCGCTCATGACATCACCGAGAGCAACCGGATCGTCTGACGGAAACGGAGCGAACTCCTGCAGCCAAGAAAGAAGAACCTTCATGAGGGAAACTGCTCCAAGAATCGAACGTCGCCGGTGTACATCTCGCGAATATCATCGACTCCGTGTCGCATTAGTGCGAGGCGATCAAGGCCAAAGCCAAACGCAAAGCCCGACCATTCTTCAGGGTCAAGCCCGACATTGGTCAGCACCGTGGGATGCACCATTCCGCAACCCCCGAGTTCAAGCCAACCAGTTTGACTACAGGTGCGACAACCGTTTCCTTCACAGAAAACACAGTTGATGTCGTACTCGGCAGAAGGTTCAGTGAATGGGAAGTACGACGGGCGTAAACGAGAGTGAATTGCCCCGCCGAAGTATGCACTTGTGAATGCTTCGAGCGTGCCGGCGAGATCGGCAAACGAAATATTACGATCGACTACCAGTCCCTCGATCTGATGAAACACCGGCATATGCGAGGCGTCGGCGGTATCGCGCCGGTACACGCGGCCAGGCATAACTGCATAGATCGGCGGCTCGCCGTCGGTCATGACACGAATTTGCACTGGAGATGTGTGTGTTCGTAACAACGTGGTTTCAGGATCGCCGAGGTCGACATAGAGCGTGTCCCACATCCCGCGGGCCGGATGGGCAGCAGGAATATTGAGCGCTTCAAAGTTGTACCAATCAGTTTCAACTTCTGGTCCTTCGGCAACGGTGAACCCCATGCCGATAAACACATCAACCAGACGATCCCAGGTTTGGGTGACAAGGTGAAGACTGCCGCGCTCTGGAATGTCGACCAGTTCGGTGAGGTCAAGCCGTTCTGACGCCACCGCCGCGGAACGCTCAGCGCCTTCAAACATCGCACGCCGATCACCAATCGCGACTTCGAGTGATTCACGGGTCTCGTTGAGTGCCGACCCGGCAACCTTGCGGCCCTCGGGATCGAGTGCACCCATGCCTTTCTTGAGGGCCGTCAGTTCGCCCTTTTTTCCGAGCAGGTCCGCTTCGACCACCCGCAACTCTTCGAGAGAGATTGCTGCTGCGATTCGGCCGGGAGCGGCAGTTGCGATTTTGGAGATGTCTTCGATCATCGGAGGATGAGCCTTCTAGCCGCGAGAGGGTGGGTCCAATTCATTTTTAGTTCGGCTACGTGAGTCGACGCTGACGGGCACACTCGAAGAGTACGACGGCACCAGCCACTGCAGCGTTTATCGAATCGATCGAATCGCTCATGGGGATCGTGACCTTGTGGGCGCATCGACCAGCAAGCTCGCCGCTGAGACCATGGGCCTCAGATCCGACAAGTAGCGCTACTGGTCCGGCGAGATCAACGTTTTCAGGCGCTTCGCCGCCAGCCACCACCGTGGCAACGAGCGTTCGACCTGCAGAACGGAGCCCGTTCACCACTTCGGTGGTGTCGGCCGACTCGGCTACGAGGAGACGAACGATTGAGCCAGCCGCAGCGCGCACGGCTTTTGGCCCGAATGCATCGGTGCTCGTTCCGGCGAAAATTACCCCCGCACATCCGGCTGCCTCGGCGGCGCGCACCAACGTGCCGGCATTGCCGGGGTCGGAGATGTCAACGAGCACAAGAAGCGGGCTATCGCCCCCAGCAACCTCATCAAGAGTGGATACCGACCGGATCGCACTCGCCAGCGCACCTTGGGGTGCGTTGGTATCGCTCACCGATGCAAAGACCGAACCCGTGAGTCCCCAGATCGGAACTCCGGCGCCTTCGGCGTCTCGGACCACTGATCGCAGAGGCGATCGTTCGTCTGCAAGAGCCCATTTCTCGAGATCGATAAACAACTCATCAATCTCGGCTCCGGCTGCGAAAAGCTCTCCGATAGGCACTGGACCTTCGATTACAAATCGACCGGCTTCTACACGCGCATTACGGCGCCCGGTAAGGCGCCGCAATGATGCAATTCGTGGATTTGTCGCCGAAAGCGGCGTCGGTTCGACGGCCACTAGGACGAACGGTGATTCAGGCGCTAGCCGCAGCGGCAGATGCCGCTTCGACAAGAGCGGTGAAGGCCGCTGGATCGGAAACGGCGAGATCGGCAAGAACCTTGCGATCGACCTCAATGCCGGCTTCTTTCAAACCGTTAATGAAGCGGCTGTAGGTGGTTCCGTTCAAGCGGCAGGCAGCGTTAATGCGCTGGATCCAGAGCTGGCGGAAGTCTCCCTTGCGTGCGCGACGGTCGCGGAACGCGTACTGGAGTGAGTGCATGACCTGCTCGTTGGCAGAACGATACGAACGGCTCTTATTGCCGTAGTACCCCTTTGCCCGTTCGAGAGTCTGTTTGCGGTGCTTCTTGCTGGCTACAGCACGTTTGACCCTTGCCATCTGGGTCTCCTATCGGTGTGAGATTCAGTAAATGTGCGGAAAAAAATCAGATGCCAAGCTGGCGACGAACGCGAGCAGCATCTCCGGGGGCGAGCACGAAGTCGCCCTCGAGGTGACGCTTTTGCTTCGGTGTCTTTTTCTCAAGGATGTGATTGAGCCCAGCCTTGCGACGGGTCAGTTTGCCGGTACCAGTGATCTTGAAACGCTTCTTGGCACCGCTGTGGGTCTTCATCTTTGGCATAACTGCCTCCTGCTGTGATCCGCTCGGAGCGGGTGGGTATCAGGCTTCGTCGAGTGCGACTGGTTCGGCCGCTTCGAAAGGTACTGCTTCGGGTTGAACGACAACCTCTTCGACCACTACCGCACCCGATGGATCGGATTCGATTGCGACTGATTGAGTTGACGAGGAACGTGCGGGAGATTCTGAACCGTCGGCGTGGCGTCGCTTTTCAGCGGCCGCCTGCGCTTTCTTGTCGGGGCCCAAAACCATGGTCATGTTGCGTCCGTCGAGCCTCGGATAGGTCTCGACCTTGGCCACCTCGGCCACGGCTTCAGCAACCTGATCAAGAATCTTGCGACCAAGGTCCGGATGCTGCATCTCGCGGCCCCGAAACATGATCGTGACCTTGACCTTGTGCCCTTCGGTAAGGAAGTGCTCCACCTTCTTGGTCTTGGTATCGAAGTCGCCGACGCCAATCTTGGGGCGGTACTTCATTTCCTTGACCACGACGTTGGTGCTCTTCTTGCGTGACTCCTTCGCTTTCTGTGCGGCCTCGTACTTGTATTTGCCGTAATCCATGATTCGGCAAACTGGAGGGTTGGCCTTATCGGCTACCTCGACGAGATCGAGTTCAAGCTCTTGAGCCATCCGAAGTGCTTCGGGTAGCGGCGTAATTCCGATCTGGGCGCCATCGGGTCCGACGAGTCGCACTTCGCGTGCGCGAATGCGATCGTTGATCCGGGGCTCGGTGTTGGCGGCCGTGACTATGGCCGATCACTCCTCATTCGTGCTGGGTCCTCCCTGAGCATGGTGACTAGGTCTTGGCGCCAAGTGAGAATCAGAGTCGGGTGAGTCCCGAAAATGACAAACGGCAGGCGCCGGGCAGAAGCCGACACCCACCGAGACCATCCGATACCTACCGGAGGACCTTTTACGGCAAACGTGCAAGTGCACGGATAGCCCCAAAAGAGAGGAGGATGTTGCGACCCGGGCGCACACGGTGAAGCGATGGAGCTGCAACACGGTGGCCGGGTGGGGACCGAGGCCCCGCTTCCGATCAGTTGTAAGGCGCCTACGATACCGGGTTCAACCCACCCCAGCGCAAGACGAGCAGAAAATAGCGCTAGCGGTGGAACCCAATCGCTGCGAAAGAGAGCCCCCGAATGAGCCTGTGGACCCCAGATGGTGAAGTTCCTATCGACCGTTCCGGAGCCAATCAGCGACCGGCGACCAGCGCCTCAGAAATGCTTGGCGGCCCCAACCTTGACGATCTCACCCTCGAGGAACGGGCTCAGGCGGAAGAGATGATCGCTCGTATGACCGAGGTACAACAGCAATTGCTGTCCCATCCGGCATCGGCTTTTGTGGCCAACCATCTCATGGGCCTTTACGAACTGGCCGCTGTCCATCTCGATCAAACCGAACCTAAGTATGAAGAAGTCAGACTGGCCATCGACGCCATGACCGCCATGCTTGACGCGACCGAGGATCGATTGGCCGAAACTGGCGCCGAACTGCGACAGGCCCTCACCGTTTTGCAAACGGTCTATGTGCAACGGGTGAGCGCTAACGAGTAGAAATCGCCACCGCTTCCCAGAGGCCCATCCGACCGGCTGCGACGCTGAAGCTGACACGGGTACCAGCAAGAATTTCGCGAGTCCCATCAGCAATCGCTGTGCAATGAAACGGATACTCCGTTCCGTCCTCGCGTTGGATCACCCCGAGGCCCCTGGGAACATCAAAAGCTTTCACTACTCCGTTGCCGTCACTTAACGGAACCGATTGCGACACACCCGTCACCGTTAGGGAACGATCTTCGAGATTGGCAATTCAAGAATATCGGTGGCGCCAGCATCGGAGAGCGCCGGAATCAAAAGATTGATACCGCTTTTGTCGACCACTGTTTCAACCGCATAGCCCGCCCCACCAAAAAGTTCATTTACCGTCGGAGACTTCATTGATGGCAGCACCGAGATCACTGCATGAAGTTGATCAGTCGGAACATTAAGTTTGACCAGCACCTTGCCGCGTGCATCGAGAACGCCTTCAAGCAGAGTTCGCAGTTGATGCATTGCGTGAGCCTTCGCTGGATCGGCGTAAGACTGCGGATTGGCGATCATCTCCGTATAGGAAACCAAGATTGTGTCGATAATTTTTAGGCCGGCGGCACGCAGCGCGTTACCGGTTTCAGTGATGTCGACGATGCAATCGACGATGTCGGGCACCTTTGCTTCGGTGGCACCGTAGGAAAGTTTGATATCGGCGCTAATTCCCTTATCTGCAAAATAGCGCCGAGTGAGCTCTGGATATTCACTCGAGACTCGGACTCCCTGCGGGAGTTCGGCCACGCTATTGAAAGGCGAGTCCTGGGGAACCGCAACGATGATACGAACGGGTTTGTTCGTGACTTTGGAATAGTTCAGTTCTCCGAGTGACTCAACCGCGGAACTTGTTTCCTCGATCCAGTCGCGCCCGGTGATACCCAAATCAAACAGTCCTTCGGCCACATAGACCGGTATTTCTTGCGGTCGAAGGATGCGTACGTCGATAACGCGGGGATCATTGATTGTCGCCCTGTACTGGACAGCAGAGTCGCGAGACACCTTGAGGTCAGCGGCCTCGAATAGTTCGAGAGTGGCTTTCTCAAGCGATCCCTTAGGAAGAACAAGCTTCAGCATTTGGCCAATCTACCGTTCTCCCGCCGGAAGGCAGAAACTCATTTCGGACCGCATCTAGCAATGCGCACCGTAGGATTGAGAGATGGCGAGACACAGCGAACGTCACCTCACACACCGAACCGGCTGGATCCGCGCAGCAGTGCTCGGTGCCAATGATGGAATCATCTCGACTGCTGCTCTTATTCTTGGTGTAGCCGCCGCTGGTGCTGATCGGTCAGCTGTTCTCACCGCCGGAGTGGCTGGCCTTACCGCCGGGGCACTCTCGATGGCGCTGGGAGAATATGTATCGGTGAGTTCTCAGCGCGATACCGAAAATGCTGACATCGCGAAAGAAAAGTGGGAACTTGAAAATGTTCCGGAACGCGAACTCGCTGAACTTACCGCCATCTATCAAGAAAAGGGCCTGAAGCACGATCTTGCGCGTGCTGTTGCAGTCGAACTCACGGCCCATAACGCTCTCGGGACCCACCTGAACGAAGAATTAGGAATCACCGAATCCACGCGGGCACGTCCGTGGCAGGCAGCGTGGTCTTCTCTGGCGGCGTTTGCTATCGGTGCTCTGTTACCACTTCTAGCCGCCACCTTTGCAGCCAATGATGCTCGCATTGTCACAACACTTTTGGCATCTGTGCTTGCGTTAGTGGGGCTGGGCTACGCCGGCGCCCGTGCCGGCGGCGCTAAGCCTGCTCGACCCATGTTGCGCGTCGTTGGTGGCGGCATTCTTGCGATGGCAGCAACCATGGTCATCGGGGAACTGTTCGGTAGCGCTATCGGTTGATCGGGTCCACTATTTTGCTAGTGAACGCAGCAGATTGACCATTTCGAGCCCTGTGCGCACACACTCTTCACCCTTATTGTCTTGATCAGAAGATCGAGCGAGCGCTTGATCAAGATTTTCGGTAGTGAGCACTCCGAAAATTACCGGAACTCCTGTTGAAAGTTGCACGTCCATAATTCCGCGAGCGCATTCACCCGCTACAAAGTCATAGTGCGAGGTTTCGCCTCGGATAACTGCACCGAGACACACCACCATGTCGACTTTGCCACTGTCGATAAGACCTTTCGCAGCCATTGGTGCTTCGTAAGCACCTGGCACCCACACCTGAAGTACATCGACTTCAGAAACACCGTGAACAGCTAGGGCATTCTCGGCCCCTTCGATGAGCCGGTTCGTAATTTGATCGTTCCAGCGCCCGCAGACGAGACCAACGCGAATACCTGACCCATCGACATTGCTCGGAAGCGAGTTCGCAGCGCGGAAATTTGAAGACATCAGTCGAGCCCTTCAAGCATATGGCCCATCTTTTCGCGCTTTGTTCGCAAGTACGCGATGTTCTCGGGGTTCGGAATTGTCTCTAAGGGAACCCGCTCGACGATGTCAAGGCCAAAGCCATCAAGACCGCCGTACTTCGAGGGGTTGTTCGTGAGCGCTCGCATCGTCGTGATACCAAGATCGACAAGAATCTGTGCACCGATGCCGTACTCGCGGCTATCAACAGGCAGACCCAAGGCAACGTTGGCCTCAACCGTGTCAGCACCTTCATCCTGCAGCGAATAGGCGCGAATCTTGTGTCCGATTCCAATTCCGCGACCTTCGTGTCCGCGTAAGTAGATGACAACACCTAGTCCCTCGTCGTCGATAAGTTCCATCGCCTTATCGAGTTGGATGCCGCAGTCGCAACGCAGCGAACTGAATACGTCACCGGTGAGACATTCAGAATGCACCCTGACAAGGACATTGTCCTCGCCTTGGACCGCACCCTTTACCAGTGCAATGTGCTGCTGCCCATCAAGAACATTCTCGTAGACATAACAAGTGAAATCTCCCCACTGAGTTGGGATACGCGCCTCGGAGACTCGCTTTACCAACTTCTCAGTCTGACGCCGATAACGAATAAGTTCTGCGATTGAAATGAGCAAAAGATTGTGCTCTCTACAAAACTCAACTAAATCCGGAACACGGGCCATTGTACCGTCGTCATTGACGATTTCGCACAACACGCCGGAGGGGAACATGCCGGCCATTCGCGCCAGGTCCACGGCTGCTTCGGTATGACCTGCACGCTTGAGTACGCCGCCTTCGGCATAGCGAAGCGGAAAGATATGGCCGGGTCGGGCTAAATCGCCGGGCCGCGTTGCCGGGTTTATCAATGCTTGGATTGTTGCTGCGCGATCAGCCGCTGAAATACCTGTTGATGTGTCGTGGCGAAAATCCACTGAGTAGGTGAATGCCGTGCGTTGCGCTTCAGTGTTGTCGCGAACCATCAACGGAACTTCAAGTTCATCGAGACGCTCACCGGTGAGCGGGGTACAAATCACACCAGAGGTGTGGCGCACAAAGAACGCAATCTTTTCGGCTGTCGCTGACTCGGCTGCCATGATGAGATCGCCCTCGTTCTCGCGATCCTCATCGTCGACAACAACAATGATTTCTCCGCGAGCGATCGCTGCGATCGCGTCGGGGATGGTCGCAAAATACTCCGACCAATCTGAACGTTCTGGTTTGGGCATCAGTCCTCCTGGGACCGGGTGAGAGAGGCAAGTTGCGCCTCAAGAAGGCGTTCGGTGTACTTCGCCATGACATCAACTTCCAGGTTGACCGGGGCTCCTGGCCCTTTGTGTCCGAGCGTGGTCACCGCAGAAGTGTGCGGGATCACCGCAACCGTGAATCCGTCGGCAAGGGGCTTCACGACTGTCAGGGAAACTCCGTCGACTGTTATCGAACCCTTTTCAACGACGTAGCGGAGAAGATCTACCGGCATGCGCACCTGAAGATCAGGAACGGCGACAACGATTTCGCCCACAGCGTCAACATGACCCTGCACGAGATGACCACCCAATCGATCCTCGAGCCGCACTGGACGCTCAAGGTTCACGACATCGCCGGCGGCAAGTGCACCGAGATTGGTTCGAAAAAAGGTTTCATCGCTCACATCGGCCTCCCACCAACCGGCGCCTGCATCGAAGGCCACAATCGTGAGACAACAACCATTCACAGCAGTGGAGTCGCCAATCGATGCCCCATTAAGAACCTGCGAGCAGTTGATGCGAAGGCGCGAACCATCTCGTGATGCAATGCTTCCGAGCTCTTCAATGATTCCCGTGAACATGATTAGCCTTCGATCTCCAAACGGAGATCGTCCCCCACCCGGGCCACATCCACAATTCGGCCCCGCCAGAGTTGATCAAGGGTGTTCGCTCCTTGTCCGGTGAACATGCCCTTGGCATTCTCTCCAGCAAAAAACGCAGGCGCCATATAGAGCACATAGCGGTTGACGAGCCCGGCTTCATGAAAGGCCGCGGCCACCGATGCTCCCCCCTCGACCATGAGTTGGAGCACACCTTTGGCGCCTAATTCATCAAGGAGAGTCCCGAGGTCGCCTTTCATTTCGAGGCATGGACGCATGGCGGCATCGGCAGGAGCTGTACCCAAGACAATACGAAGTGGTTCGGTATCGTCGGGGTGGCGCTCTTCAGCAGGTAAACGCACAGTCAGTGAAGGGTTATCGGCCTGTGCAGTACCGGCCCCTACAAGGATTGCGTCAGAGTCGGCTCGCAGTCGGTGAGCGTCGACACGGGAGGCTTCGCTGGTGATCCACTGCGAGGTGCCATCGGGTGCCGCAGTTTTGCCATCGAGCGTGGTCGCCAACTTCAGAACAACAAATGGACGTCCAGTCAGGCGGTGATGGAGGTACGGAGCTAACTGCCTTCCAACGGCATCGCTGGCACATCCCACGGTGACATCGATGCCGGCCTCTCGCATTCGAGCGATACCGGCTCCAGAAACTTTCGGATCAGGATCGATGACCGCGATGACCACTCGAGCGACGCCCGCAGCAATCACCGCATCGGCGCATGGTGGCGTGGTTCCATGGTGAGAGCAGGGCTCGAGAGTGACATAGAGCGTGGCACCCCGAGCAGCGTTTCCTGCAGCTGCCAACGCAAGGATCTCGGCGTGGGCGCCGGACCGACCATCAGTTGCGCCCACAAAGCCTGCATGATTTGGTTCCGATGCCGGAACGACGACGGCGCCAACCCCTGGCCGAGGAGCGACACGCCTCCGCACCGTGGCGGCGGCGGCGAGTGCTTGGCCCATGCGGGCCTCGTCAGTAAGGGCGGAAGAGATTGACTGAGCGTACCGGGTCGGCCCCTGCGCACTTCAGTCCGTGAGAGACACAAAACACGGCGCCCATCATTCCCCGGACAGAAGACGAATGGCATGGGGAATGACATCAACGATTGCCTCAAAACATTCGATCGTTCCCGCGGTAGAGCCCGGGGTATTGACCACAAGGGCCTGCCCTCTTGTTCCCGCGGCCGCTCGAGAGAGCCGACCAAGCGGATTGACCCCCCGCATCGCCTCGGCCAAACCCGGCGCCTCGCGATCAAGCACCATCCGGGTGCCCTCGGGCGACAGATCACGAGGTCCGAAACCAGTTCCACCGGTTGAAATGATAAGCCCATTAAAACCCTCAGCCATTTCAAAGATTGCCTCGCCCACGGTTTGGATCCCGTCGGCAACCACGCGGTGCTCAACCACAGAAAAACCTTCGAGACCGAGTCGCTGCACCAAAGCCTTACCGCTTCGATCTTCGCGAGTTCCGGCCACCACCCCATCTGAAACGGTCAGAACCTTGGCCAGCAGTCCTTGTGCTGGAGTCGTTGTCGCCGCATGTTCAGTCATGAAGTTCAGTCTTACTCATGGGCCGGTACGCGAAGACGTAGGAGGTACATCCCATCGGTTCCGGCATCTTGAGGCAGGAGAAGCGCTCCACGACCAAGCGGTGACCATGGAGAACCGTCAACCGGCCGGGCCACGAGCAGGGGGAAGGTTGTTGCGACCCAACGGTCGAATTCAATGGTTTCCGCTGCGGTAATCGTGCACACGCTGTATGCAACTTCTCCGCCCGGGCGAACAAGTCCGACTGCTTGGGTGAAAAGAAGTTTCTGGATTGCGACAAGCGTATCGATCGCACTCTGCTGAATTCGCCAGCGCGCATCGGGGCGGCGACGCAACGCACCCAAACCGGAACAGGGAGCGTCAAGTAGAACCCGATCAAAGGAGTGAGGGCGAAAGGGCGGTGCAGTTCCGTCGGCGCCCACAATGGGCATATCGCGAGAACTGATATCAAGTCGATCACGATTTGTTGAAAGCAATGTGAGGCGAGTTGTTCGCATATCAGCAGCGACGACCGTTGCCCCTTCCGACACCAATGCTGTGGCTTTTCCGCCCGGCGCTGCGCACATATCGAGAACAAGTTCGCCCGGCTGAGCGTCGACGGCTGCAGCGACGAGTTGAGAACCTTCGTCCTGGATGTATCCGTCTTCACGCGTGGTAACCACTGCGGCCTGATTCATTGCCTCGAGAGCGGCGACCGCTCGATCGGCTCCTAGGTCATCGGATAACCGCTGCAAAATCCAATCTGGTTGAGAAAGTCGTACTGCTTCGTTGGGCCATTCCACCGGTAGAGACGTCGAAACCTTTCGCAGGACGGCGTTACAAAGTCCGCTGATTTTTTTAGGGGCGGACTCAACAGTGGCGCTGACAGCCGCATGCGGTGGCGTACCAAGGAAGGCCAACTGAAACGCTCCGAGTCGAAGCCATGTGCGGGCGGTGAGATCGACTCGTTCGGGATCGGGAAGGAAACGGTCAACCAGCCAGTCACAGGAACGCCGCATTCGAGTCGTTCCGTACACTAATTCGGTGACAAAACCCTTGTCGCGTTGTTCAAGACCACTCGAAGTGAGAAGCGGCGATAGGACAAGGTTGGCGAATGCACCATCTCGTTCGATTCGCAATAACGCCTCGGCAGCAAGTTGGCGGGCAGCAACACCAGCACTTTCTGACTGTTTGCGCGGTGCGGGTTTCCTTGGCGTTGTGGTCACTGACCCAACCGATCGGTGGGGAGTGGGCGAAAACCATTTCTCCAAGCTGTCGCATCTTGTCGCGCTTTGCCTTCGGGCTGAACAACAAGCAATTCCACCGAACCTTCACCGCAAGAAACAACCAGTCCATTGATTGAGCCGGGTTCCCCTTGGCCAGAGACAACAGCGACATCATGCACCTTGAGGCGTGATCCCCGAAACAATGTCCATGCATCGCCAAGCCGCACGAGCCGATGAATATGGTCGGAGGGACAAGACCAGTCGATCTGAAGATCAGCGGTTTGAATCTTTTTCGCATAGGTGATGTCACCGACTTGCGGCACTGGCACACTGAGCCCATTCACCATCGAATCAACAAGCAGCGCAGATCCGATTTCATTAAGGCGAGCACGAAGCGATGCAAGCGTGTCAACAACGGTGATCTCGGTAACTGCCGTGGCATAGATATCACCCGTGTCGAGTTCAACACCAACATCCATAATGCAAACACCCGTCTCGGCGTCACCAGCAAGAAGAGCACGTTCGACCGGCGCAGCGCCGCGCCAACGGGGCAAGAGTGAAAAGTGAATGTTGATCATCGGGATAATTGCCAACAGTTCGGAGGGAATGATCGTTCCGAAGGCAACCACAACTGCGAGATCAATCTCTGCCGTGAGAACATCATCGAGTTGATCAGAGACTCTGAGGCCAAGTTCAAGTGCGGCAGTTTTAACTGGCGATGGCGAGAGTTCGCTTCCCCTGCCGCGGCGTTTATCGGCCCCAGAGACCACCAGCGAAACCTCGAACCCGGCGGCCACAAGTGCACGAAGGGGGGCAACGGCAACCTCGGGGGTTCCGAGGAAGGCAAGTCGCTTGGGGTGCAGCGGGGGCCGCGCCAAGTTTGCTTCAGTCATCGACAACTCAGAGAATCCTGAACGGACGGAAGCCCACCTCAGGCTCGGGAAGTTGCCCAACACCGAGGGCTCGTAATTCACGAAGAGCGGCCCGTGACTCGGCCAACTGCTCGGGGGTGAGGTACGTCTCCATCAAGATGCCCTCTAAGTGATCGATCTCATGTTGAAAGACACGAGCAGCGAAGTCGTCAAGTTCGAGGTCCACCTCGTTGCCATCGAGGTCGTACCCCTTCACGTGGATCTCCGCAGGGCGAACGATGTCGAAGTGGAGTCCCGGTATCGAAAGACATCCTTCTGTGAATTCAGCCTCACCGCTGGACTCGACAATCACGGGATTGATAATCACTCCGGGCGCATCGTCATGGTCGAAGACGAAGAAACGCTTTTGCACACCCACCTGCGGGGCAGCCAAGCCAACTCCGGGAGCGTCATACATGGTGACAAACATGTCTTGAACAAGTCGGGCGAAGGCACCATCGACATTGGTGACCTCAGCGGAACGCTGAGTCAACACCGGATCACCAATGAGACGGATCGCATGCGGGGCCATAGGCCAAGGGTAGCGTCGAGTCATGTCCGGTTCCGCCTCACAGTATTTCTCGCGGACCCCAACTGTCGCTTCTGATGAGCGCCAGATTTCTCTCTCTCTTCCTGATCTTGAGTTGCAGTTCACCACCGACCGCGGCGTGTTTTCCAATAGTCGTGTCGATGCGGGCACGCGCTTATTGCTTCAAGAAGCACCCCACCCCACGGCAGATATGGTCAATCTGTGTGATTTGGGCTGCGGCTATGGGCCCATCGCTATCTCCTTAGCTCGGCGCTCCCCTAGTTCTGCGGTATGGGCGGTCGACCTCAATGAACGGGCGGTGGCCCTCTCGGCCAAGAACGCCGTAGTCAATGGCTGCTCCGAACTTCATGCGGTGGTTGTTGACGAAAATGGCGTACCGCTCGATGGCACCGCCGAAGATATCGCTGCGCTTCCCGAAGTTCGATTTGATGGATTGTGGTCCAATCCCTCTATTCGAGTGGGAAAGTTGGCAATGCATCACATGCTCACAATATGGCTCGATCGCCTCGCTTCCAATGGCACGGCCTGGTTGGTTGTTCAACGTCACCTAGGTGCTGATTCTTTGGCTGATTGGATGACTGCTCAAGGGTGGGCGACGACTCGTGTGTGTTCGCGCGCGGGCTACCGACTTCTTGAGGTGAAAGCCCGATGACGCGAAATCTTGGCGGCACTGAATTAAAACGTCTCCACCGTGACTGGCGTCGAAAAAACGAACGGAAGCTTGCATTGATGCTTGACGGTGTGCAGAATCCGTTCAATCTCGGTTCCATTCTTCGAACAGCCGCGGCCTACAGCGTTGATCATTTATGGCTTGTCGGTTCACCCTCTCCCACTGACGCAAAAGTGCAGAAGACTGCGCTTGGCTCTCAGAAGTTCGTCACGACTACGGCCTGTGACACTTCGGCCGAGGCGATGAATGCCGCCCACGCTGCGGGATTTCGAATCATCGGAGTAGAACTCGCTGAAGGTGCAGTCCCCCTGCACGAGACTGACCTTTCCGGAAACATCTGCATCGTGATGGGCCACGAGGATCGCGGCCTCTCGAAAGATCTTCTTGCTGGGGCCGACGCCCTTGCCTACATCCCACAGTTAGGAAAGATCGGCTCGCTCAACGTTGGTACCGCTGCTGCTATCGCCATGTACGAAGCTCGGCGCGCCGGCTGGACCGCCGAGACCTAACCCTCCTCATCGTTGCTGGACTATTCCGATCGGTTCTTTTCTCGCACCCTTAGAAACGCAATGGGTCTACGGCGATACGAAGGCGTCCACCGGGTCGAGTCGCTGCCGCCAACGCGTTGCACAGAGTTTCATGATCGGGAGCACGCACAATCCACTGACCTTCAGAGGGACCGAGCACCTCAACCCCAACGGGCGGGACAAAGGATCGCACCCAGACCTCGGCCGATGCGCCTGACACCACTGCCATCGCGCTTGATGGCGGATAGCCGAGCAGTGAACGTCGAACTCGCTCGCTATCAGAGACCCGTGTTGGTTCGGCCAAAAGAGCACCCTGGAGCACCTCATGAGTTGGCCTACGGGTTTGGACGAGCACCCGTCCGCCCCCACTGCGACTGCCCACAACTCGAGCAGCTCGAACCAGTAGCGCCATTGCTTCTTCAGCAGCCCGGTAACGAGGCGCAAGCAGTTCTTGGTCGAAATCTAAAAACGCCACGACATCAGCTTTGGGAATTCGGTGCAAAGCCGCCTCGGTGCCAACGACAACTCGGGTTCCGGTACCGCCGGCGTCAGTGCCACGCTCGGCGGTCAACTCTGCAACAGGTTCACGAATAAGGGCTTCGAGTTCTTCACGAACCCGAGTAACGCCTGCGCGTAGGTTTTTCATTTTGGTGCCACCGCAGGTGACACACAGCATGGGTCGCACTGCATGACAACGCAGGCAAATAAGCGTTCCATCCTCGGCCTGAACAACGGCTGCTTCACAGATTTCGCATGATGCAATCTCGCCGCACTTTGCGCAGGAGGAAAGTCTTGATCGACCTTTGCGATTCAAAATACACACCACTCGACCATCGCCCCTTAACGCATCGACGAAGCGATCACTGAAGAGACCAGAACCCGGCGGATCTTCCCGTCGATCAATGATGTCGATCAGTGGCCATCCCGCTCGTTCGGCAGAACGCGATTGCACAAGAAGTTGGCCTGCGCCAAGGGCTTCAAGCGACGGGCTGGGGCTCACAAGCAGACACGGAACACCGGCACGACGAGCTCGTTCGAGAAGCACCTCGCGCGCATTCCAGGTTGGCGATTGTTCCTGCTGATAGGACTCATCGTGCTCGTCAAGCACAATCACTGCGGCTGGAGCGGCGATCGGTGCAAACGCTGCGGAACGAGAGCCGAAGACGTTCGCCCATCCCGCTCGGGCCAAAGACCAATCATCAGGCAGCAGCGCTACCGGTAGTCCAGCCCGACGCAATCGAATCCCCAAGTGCCGGGACATTGACGCCACCGGCGCAGCAACGAGAATGGGGCCCAACGCTGCGGCGGCAAGAAGGAGCGGATAAAGATCCACCGCTGGGGCCAATCGAATTGTGGCCACTGGAAGGGCGAGTGCTTCACGAGCCAGATCGTGCACTTCATCGACGGCAACGGGAGCAGGAGCCGGGGCACGTACGGGAGCTCGTGGTAGTCCTCGGACGACTGAGGGCGGCGAGGCCGTGCGCAGCAATGCCGCAGGACGACCAGCCCAGCGCCAGGCTGCCCAATCAGCAAGATCAAAAAGTTCAGTCGGGGGCCCCCATCCTGAGATTTTGGCTAGTGGTTGAAGAGTCACCCCCTTAGGAGGTTCGACATGATCCTCTACCACCCAGCCGCCGACACGGCGGCCGTGCAACGCAATGCGTACAACGGTTCCAACCCGAATCTCTTCGTCCATAGTTGGAGGCACGATGTAGTCAAAAGTTTTGTCTATGGCAGGTTCGTCAGGTCGTACCCGAACTACGTGGTGGTTTGCGGGAGTGACATCGACCTCAGTAACCACCAGAGCGATCTGCTCCTCGCTTGGCGCATCGGTGGGCGCGTTTGGCCCTTCCGATTGATTCGGATCAAAGAACAGCGTTGGTTGATCCGAATCAGCGGACACGACTACGCCGCTCGGATCGCGACGGAATGATCAGAGACCGAGTTCCGACTTGAGCGCGTCGACGCGATCAGTACGTTCCCATGTGAATGCATCGCCAACTCGACCGAAATGACCGTAGGCCGCGGTCTGCTTGTAACGCGGCTTGCGCAGATCGAGATCGCGGGCAATCGCTGCCGGACGAAGATCGAAAACATCGCGGACTGCTTGAGCAATCTTCTCTTCATCAACCGTGTTGGTTCCGAAAGTCTCGACCATGATCGATACCGGGTGCGCCACACCAATGGCATAGGCCACCTGCACTTCGCAGCGATCGGCCGCGCCTGCAGCGACAACATTCTTCGCGACCCATCGGGCCGCGTAAGCCGCAGAGCGATCGACCTTTGAAGGATCTTTACCGGAGAAGGCGCCACCACCATGACGGGCCATTCCACCGTAGGTATCGACGATAATTTTCCGACCAGTCAGACCGGCGTCGCCAACGGGACCACCGATAACAAACCGACCAGTCGGGTTCACGAGCACTTGGTAATCGTCATTGGCGAACTGAGCCGGGATGACGGGACGAATGACATGCTCGATGAGATCGGGGCGGATGGCATCGTCGCGATCGATTCCCTCATCGTGCTGAGTTGAGATGAGCACGGTGCGCAGACGCACAGGCCTGCCGTTTTCATAATCGAACGTGACCTGGGTCTTACCATCGGGGCGGAGATACGGGACTGTTCCGGCTTTACGGACATCGGCGAGACGTTCTGCCATGCGATGGGCGACATGGATAGGCAACGGCATGAGCACATCGGTCTCATTACACGCATAGCCAAACATCATTCCCTGATCACCAGCGCCCTGCTTATTTAAAATGTCCTCGCCCGAGATGCCCGATCGAACTTCTTCAGAATCGTCGACGCCCTGAGCAATATCGGAGGATTGGGCGTCAAGGCTCACCATGACTCCGACCGTTTCGCCGTCGTAGCCGTAGGACTCGCGGTCGTAGCCAATGCCCTTGATGGTCTCCCGCACGATGCTGGGAATATCGACGTAACCAGAGGTGGTGACCTCGCCGGCGATGATCGCCAGACCGGTGGTGACGAGAGTTTCACAGGCCACACGACTCATCGGATCGTTGGCCAACATGGCATCGA
>JBBEAV010000012.1:0-32726 GCA_040882655.1 Acidimicrobiales bacterium | reverse complement strand
CGGGGTTGGGGCTAAAGACTGTGGCCCAAGTGGTGCCGTTCCAGCGCAGAATCAGTGTCGCTGCACGGGTGCCGTCGATGTAGTAGCCGACGGCGGTGCAGTCACTGGCACTAACACACGACACCGACTCCAGGACGTTGGTTGAGGTGCCGGGGTTGGGGCTAGAGACTGTGGACCATGACTGGCCCGACGCTCCGGCAGAGACCGGAACAAGAACCAGCGTTAGTGCCAGTGTGAAGGCGGAGAGAACAGTGATGAGACGACGACGAGTGAGGACCTGATCTGCCACCGGGGGCTCTTTTCGCAAGACAGAGTATTTTAAGACTATAGCCCAGCGGTCTTGGGGAGTGCCTTGGGTCCTCGCGTTTCGCTTTTGGCCGAAACGCGTTCCACCCGGCATTTCTGTAAACCCGCCGATCTGCGAGTATGGATTTACGCGCCATCCCCCTAGCGATCAACCGATACCAAGCGTGATGTAAGCGGGATTCTGCGAGTCACTCGCCACATAAGGCTTCTGAGTACTGAGACCAAAGACAACGAGCAACGATCCGTTCGATCCGTTCACAACGTTGATCGATTTTACGTAATCGAGTTGCACCGGCAAGACGGTGGTCGGCGCTGCGGGGATACCGCTCCAGGTGCCTTCTGCAAGCGTGATGACAAGCGTTGCCGCACCCTGTGTTGCCACAGTTGCTCCGGTGCCATCAACCACGGGACCGGTGGCATACGCGGCGGTCCAGGCCCCAACACTCGCGCCCAGGTTGAGTTGGATGTTGTCGGCACAACCGTCTTTCGCATTCACGATGGAACCAAGAGCCGAGGTCGTACCGGCCTTACCGCCTGAGGAGGTGGCCACCGTGCCGGTGAAGGGGCATTCGGCATCGGTGATCTGGTCACCACTTGTCACCGTGGTTGAGGTTGTGCTGTTCGATGATGAATCACTCGAACATGCAGCGATAGGCCCCAATAGAGCGATGGCAGTTGCAGTGATGGCAAGGGTCTGACGGATCTTCACGGTTCTCCTTGGAAACGATGTTTGGAACAATGTAGAACAGAGAAACCTCTATAAATCTCATCATTCTCTTTCAATAGGCCCCAAGCCCCTGCGATTCCCTACACTCGCCGGATCGCTCCTAACGAGGGAGCTCTCAACCTTGGGGAAATTCATGGGCCGCTTTGATGGAAAAGTTGTTGTTGTTACCGGTGCCGCTCGAGGCCAAGGCGAGGAAGAAGCCCGACAGTTCGCCCGAGAAGGCGCAAAGGTTGTCCTTGCTGACGTTCTCGATACCGAGGGTGAAGCTGTCGCTGCCGACATAGGTGCAAACGCCCTCTACGTCCACCTCGACGTCAGTAGTGAGACCGAATGGCAAGCGGCTATTGCCGCCACGAAGAAGTTCGGTGGCCGACTTGATGCGCTTGTAAATAACGCAGCAATCATCAGGCCATCAGCCATTGAGGACACCACCCTCGAGGCCTATATGACCGTCATCAATGTCAATCAGGTTGGCTGTTTTCTTGGCATGAAATCAGCGATGCCGTTAATAAAGGAATCCGGGGGCGGCTCCATCGTCAACATTTCCTCGATCGATGGAATCGCTTCGAAAAACGGACTGATCTCCTACTCCGCATCAAAGTTTGCCATCCGCGGGATGACAAAGACCGCCGCTATGGAGTGGGGCCGTTTTGGCATTCGCGTAAATTCTGTGCATCCCGGCGGCGTCAACACCATCATGGGCAATCCCATAAGCGATCCGATTCTCGAAACGATGCCGTATCAGCAACAAGCGATTCAACGCATTGGCTACCCGAATGAAATCGCCGCTGCAGTGCTATTTCTCGCAAGCGCAGAAGCCAGTTACGTCACCGGCACCGAACTCGTTGTCGACGGCGGATGGTTGACTGGGCGCCTCGAGCCGGGGCTCCCCGGTTCCAACGCCACGACGAGCGGGTACGGATACAGCGAGTGAGCGACCAAGCGCCCGCATCGTTCGGCGCAGGCTGGACACTCACCGACGAGGCGGCCACCCTCACTGCGGCTGACTCCACACGCGCGTTGGTGGCGGCACTTCGGCGTGCCGACGCCCCAACCGAATCGCTTGAACGTGCCACTGCTCTCATCGAAGAAGCAACGGCCCTTCTCGCTCCGCATCGCGTCGACACAACTCCCATGCAGGGTCGTCTGGGCCCCTTTGGTCCCGTTAGTGGCGGAGCCACCGAACCACGGGTTTTCTTTCCGTGGAGCCCAATCATTGGGCCGCTTAATCCGATTTCGGGAGACGTTGAACTTCATTTTGCCGAAGGTCGAACTTCTGGCCGTGCCAACCTTGCCGCCCAATACAGCGGTCCCCCCGGCATGGTTCACGGCGGAATCATTGCGTTGATATTCGATGAACTTCTCGGCGCCACCAATGTCTGCAATGAACTCGGCGGTTTCACCGGAACACTGTCCATTCGCTACGAGCGACCAACCTGGATCGAAACCGAACTTGAACTCGAAAGTTGGGTTGATCGGGTGGAAGGCCGCAAGGTTTTCACGTTTGGAACCATCTCCATCAACGGTGAACTAACCGCGCGAGCCGAAGGAATATTCATCATGACCGAGCACTGGAAATCGGAGAAGTCCTAATGCAACCAACTGGCGATCTGTCCGGGGAACCCGAACGTAATGTTCTTGGCGGGCCGCTGGAATCTTGCGGTACAGACCCAATGACTGGTTTTCTTCGTGATGGCTGCTGCACTACCGGCCCCGAAGACGTTGGACTTCACACAATCTGCGCAGTGGTGACTCCTGAATTCCTTGAACATCAACGATCGATCGGCAATGACCTCCTTACGCCCATGCCCCAATACCGATTTCCAGGACTCGTCCCCGGCGATCGCTGGTGTGTCACCGCTCGCAACTGGGCGATCGCTTTCAACGATGGCTGTGCTGCCCACGTCGTTATGGCATCAACAAATCAGAAGACACTCGAAGTGATTCCTCTGGATTGGCTGCAACAGTTAGCGATCGATGTTCCGCCTGATCTGAGTAGCTTGCAAGATCCCGGGTAGCCAAAAGCTTGCGTTAGTTTTCAGCTGAGCTCTTGGTGCACCGAACCCATGACCGCGCCGCCATCGGCCATAAAAGGCCCAATTTTGGGATAAAGGGCGGCAAGCATTTCGCTTCCCATATGAGCATCCATTGAAGCTTGATCGGCGTATTGCTCGATCATGTAAACGGTATCGGCATCGTCGCCGGCGACCAGTGTGTAAATTTCGGTGCCCGCTTCTGAGTTTGCTTGGTCGAACATGTCACCAAACTGGGCAAGAAGTTGGTCACGCTGGCCAGGATTTGCCTTCATTGTTGCGATCATCACTCGCTTTGCCATGATGCCCCCTTGAGTTGTTGTTTTTAAACAATAATCGCCGAACACCGAAATCTGGAATCAAAGAATTCCGTCGTCGAGCGATACTGCTTCAGTTTCAAGATCACGGAGCTCACGATCATCTTCAGAAGTCCTTGATGACGAGGGCAAAAACTTCTTCGTTAAAAGTGCAGCACCGAGAAGGATCGCCGAACAGGTCCATACCCCGACCCTCATCCCTGAGACATAGGCCTGCTTTGCATTGTCGAGCAACAATGTTGCTTGTTCGGTGGGTAACTCTTTCGAAACAGCGATCGCTTTCCCGATGGAGTTTTGGGCTGCGGATGCAGCATCGGGTGGCAGACCTGAAAGGTCCGATAATGATGCGTGGTAGCGCCATGCGAAGAGGCTGCCGATCACTGCAACTCCCAGTGCACCGCCGATTTGGCGGGTGGTGTCGTTGACCGCCGAGCCCACGCCGGCGCGATCTCGGGGCAATGCCTCCATGATTGATTCGGTGGCCGGTGTTGCGGTCAGAGCAAGACCCACACCGAAAATCAGACGGACAAAGAATCCGCCGATATCGGATGCGATGATCGTTTCGATTCCGTAACAGAACATCACGCCGGAACAGATCAATAGGCCGGCGATGACAACGTTTGTCGTACCCCACCGTGCAACAAACTTGTGGCACTGCGGGCTGGTGACCATCAGCCCAATGGCAACCGGAGCGGTCAAGAAACCCGCCTTCAGCGGCGAATACCCCAAGATGAATTGAAAATACTGCACGATGAGAAACGTTGAACCAAACATCACAAAGTAATTAATAGTGATGGTCATACTCGCCGCGCTGAATCTTGCGTTACGAAAGAAATTGAGATCAAGCATCGGATGGTCACTGTGCAATTCCCACCACGTAAAAGCCGCAAGAAAAATTATTCCTGCGCCAACAGCCGATAACACTTCTGGACTTGACCAACCTTTTTCGGGAATCTCAATGATGCCGTAAAGCAAACCGACGAGTGCAAAAATGGAAAGGACCGCCCCCATTGGATCAAGACGATGACCCGTTTCTGTGCTCTTTGATGGCGGCACCAGAAACCAGCTCATTGCGACGGCGACAATACAAATTGGCACATTGATTAAGAAAATTGATCCCCACCAAAAGTGTTCAAGCAATAAACCGCCCACCAGCGGACCGGCGGCAACGCCAATCCCCGCCACTGCCGCCCAGATACCGATCGCTTTCGAGCGCTCCTTGCCCTCAAAAGTGTTGGTAAGGATTGCCAGCGTCGCCGGAAGAATAAGCGCACCTCCAATGCCCAAGAGGCCACGACAGAGAATCAATGAGTCGGCGCTATCGGCTTGACTAGCGATCGCCGAAAATCCGCCAAACGCAATAAGCCCGATGATCAAGGTGCGATGACGTCCCCACTTATCACCGATAGCCCCCATTGTGAGCAATAAACAGGCAAAGACAATCGTGTAGGAGTCAATAAGCCATTGCAATTGTGCTTGAGACGCACCCACTTCTCGGACGATCGAAGGAAGACCGACATTCATGATCGTGTTATCAATCGATGTAATCGTCACCGCAATACAAATCGCAATCAGCGTGTACCAGCGGCGCTGATGAATTTTTTCTGGCGTCCAACGAGATTTCATATCTGAGTACTTTCGTTTTGTAATTGCGCGTGCGTGCCCACTGCTGAGGCTCAGGAGGCGAGTATTTCTTCGAAGTTTTTGCGAATGACAGAAACTATTTGTAGGGCGGCGTCAACCTCTTCGAGTTCAATACCGGCGAACAGTTGTGTGGCAAAACTGTCGAACGAAGACTGCATATCGCGGCAAATTTCTTTCCCAAAACCTGTCAGTTCGATGAACGAAGCACGGCGATCAGAGGGGTCGGGACATCGTTCGACGTACCCAGTCTCAACAAGTCCATCGACAAGCGCTGTCACCGCGCGCGGTGTTACGCCCAGCAGTTGAGCAAGGTCGCTCGAGCGAAGCGGTCCTGATTCGTGCAAAAACATCAGCAGTCGACGGCGGGGCAGCGTGAGGTTGCGCTTTCGGAGACCATCGGCCCTGAGGCGATCAAAGAGGGGAACCAACTCAGCTAATTCTCTGATGAGTAACGTGGAGGCCTTCATTAGTAGAGACCTTACACAATGTGTGATATTCAGCAAATTGGCACGATCAACCCTCCGACCGTTTCGTTCAGAACAATGTTCGCCACGGTCGACAGAGACCGCACCGGTAACATCGCCCCATCGTGACCACCTTGAAATTGCCGAAACCGCAGCCGCAGCCGCAGCCGCAGCCGCACCAACGCCACCTCACCATTGGACTTCCCCGAAGGTTTGCCTTCGCCATGGCCGCTTTTGCCCTTGCGGTGATTCTTGGCGGCTGTTCGGTGCTGAACGCATCAATTCCTGCATCGGTTTCGGCGAACCCCGCTCCGGCGGGGGTGCCCGCTACAACGCAGACCAACGTCAGCCCATACCCCGTTGCACAGCGACTAGGAAAGTGGAACGGAACCACGTTCGAATCGGTTGCGCCCAATGCAATCGCCGGCGGCAATGTTGTGGTCCTAACTCATGGCTGGGCTGCCGGGTTACTCGAGACCTACGAGCAAGCTCAGGCGCCATCGGCAGAGCTCATCACAATGTGGAATCCTGCGATGGTTGATCCCAAAACCGGCGAACCATCGATTGTATTGTTCGCCAATCTGGCGGCATCGCTTCAAGATGCCGACCCGACCTCAACGGTTCTCATGTACAGCTGGGTTGATCAGAGCGCCACTGATACAAGCGCGCTTGCCGCTTCGGCCCCCGAGCGAGCAACAGAGATCAACGGCCACCGCATGGCAACCGCAATCGATCAGGCACTTGCCCCCACCTTTAGTTCACAAGGTGGCCTCGTTCATCTCATCGGTCATAGTTTCGGCGCCAACGTTGCGACAACGGCCGCATTGGGCCTGGCAACACCGCCACGCCAACTCAGCTTGTTCGACTCACCCGAAGTAAATCTTGCTCGAATCGGTGGCGCCAAAAACGATCTTCGCTACAAGCTCACTCGATTAAATGTTGGTCGCGCACCCAACCAAACCTTTGTCGAAAATTACATCTCGCTCGTGGGCGAACCCTATGCCGGTTACCCGGGTTTGGGTCAGGTCGTTGATGTGCGCCTTAACCCACCGTCAGCCGATGCTGGTGTTGATAAGCACCAATATCCCATCGGTTGGTATGCCAACTCTGCTCGTACCGCTGCATCTGGAGTTGGGCTGTGGTGGTCGCCGCTCGTCGGCGGCAATGTCGCAACCCTCGCCACCACCTGGAATCAACCTTCATCTGATCCAGCGCAAGAGCTTGTTTTGGTTCCGAGCGGAACTGCCCCGGCTCCCGACCAGAACGCGTCAGTGAGTTACCCCTCAACCGCGATTGAGGGTCTCGAAAATGAACTCTCAGTAGCAACAGCCAGCAACACCGTGGCCAACTTGGAATTCACTACCAATCAAGATTCGCTTTGGCTCACGTTCGATACTTCCGTTACCGGACTGCCTTCCGACACCTTTCATCTCTTTATCGATGGTCGTGAGCGATCAATGTTCGCGGCGCCGTCCGAAGGAACCGGAAGCGCTGGGAGTTTCCTGATTCTTTACGACCTTGGTTCCGGGACACACACGATTTCGCTCACGGTTGAAGGGGCCAATAGCGGATCCCCGGCATCCCAAGTCGCTGCGGCAACACTTTCGAACCTTCGCATCTCATCAACGACTGACATCCAGCGCAATCTCACACCTACGCAGACAACAGAACTCATCCTGTGGGCCGTTGCGCTTGTCATTCTGCTGATTGTTCTGATCATCGCTGCGCTCGTCGCATTGATGATTTGGATCATCAGGAGATCAAAGCGACACCACGATGCAAAGGAACCAGAACTACAAGGTTGAAGTCGAGTTCATAACACCCTGCGAAAGATCTTTGCTTTGAGCTCCGTGTAAGGCGGATAAGCAATTGAGGGGTCGAACCTTGTTCCCCGAGAGAGCACCGGTTTGAGATGTTGGAACAATCTCACACCAGCCTTACCGTGATACCCGCCCATTCCACTCTCTCCGATACCACCAAAAGGAAGATTTGGATTGGTGAGATGCATGAGCGTTCCGTTGACCGTAACGCCACCGGCAGTTGTTCGTTCAAGCACGTCCCGAATCACATGCTTATCTTCGGCGAACACATAAAGCGCCAACGGATGAGCATGAGCATTGACATAGGCGATCGCTGAATCCGTCGATGAAACCCCTATGACCGGCAGTAGCGGACCAAAGATCTCTTCATTCATCAGTTTCGCTTCAAGATCAACATCAACGAGAACGGTCGGAGCGATATACCGACTTGTTGCATCTGACTCGCCGCCTATAACGGCCGTTCCGCCACTCTTCAGGCCCATCAGGCGATCAAAATGTCGAACGGAGACAATACGTCCGTAACTGTCGCTGACCTTTGGGTCAGTGCCGTAAAATTCAGTGATTGCTTTTCGAAGTTCATTGACAAACGCATCGCGCATGTTTTCGTTCACCAGCACGTAGTCAGGCGCCACGCAGGTTTGACCTGCGTTCAACCATTTGCCCCAAGTGATCCGATGCGCAGCGACTTTGAGATTTGCCGAGGCGTCAATGATTACTGGGCTTTTTCCACCTAGTTCGAGTGTCACGGGTGTGAGGTTCTTTACTGCTGCCGCCATCACCACTCGACCAACTGTGCCGTTACCTGTATAAAAGATGTGATCAAAATGCTGCTCGAGTAAATCAGTGGTTTCCGGAATACCCCCCTCGACCAGGGCGATTGCCGACATATCCATGTATCTAGGGATGAGTTCACCCAGAAGGGCTGACGTAGCTGCGGATACTTCAGAGGGTTTCATCACAACCGCATTACCCGCAGCAATTGCGCCGGCGGCAGGTACTAGTAACAACTGCACGGGATAGTTCCATGGCGCTATAACGAGCACAACACCAAGCGGTTCCGGCAGTAGTTGCGAACGCGCCGGCTTCGTTACCAATGGCGTTCTGACTCGCTCGGGCTTATTCCACTTATTGAGTTTCTTGATCATTGACTTCAGTTCGCTCGTAACGAACGCTATGTCAGTGATGAAACCTTCGACTGAGGGCTTTCCAAGGTCAGTCGCAAGCGCAGCAAGAAACGCATCTTCGTTTTCATTCAGCATCTTGAGCATCTGCTCAAGTTGCCGCTTACGCCATGAAAGCGGCCTAGTAAGGCCTTTGTCGTAATTAGATCGGAGGTTGTTGGCGACAGAAGTCATGAGAGCAGTCAAGCACCCATAACAGTTCGCGTCGAAAGTAAACGCTCAGAGTCACTTCGTTGTGTATTGCTTTAAGGCCGCAATTGCTGCCGGAGGATTATTGGCGTTGATGCCATCGGCTCCCTCCTGAAAAAGTTTGAGGTAACCCGCCTCATTCTCATTCTCACCATTTGGCCAAATCCAGTTGATATAGCCAGCAGCTTTAGTCTTCTTCACGTAGTCAGGGGTGAAGACAACAACGCCTTCGTATACCGGCGGCACCTGAAGGATTTTCCCCCACATTGGGATTGGGGTGCCGGCCAAAACGTAAGCAGTCAACGCATCAAGGCCAGGTGATATCGCAACAGTGGGAGCGAGCGAGTGAAACTTTTCAACCACGGTGTCGTCAAACGATGTGACAACAACTGAGTCCGCGCGATTCAAACTGGCGATTTCCTTGGCAAGAAGTTCGGCCGTGATGAACGCATCGGCTCCCCTTCCCTTAATTTCAACATTGAGGACATAGTCGGGCCAACGGTTTGCGACATCGACAAACTTCGGGACTGCGAAATCATCGGCGTTGTAACCAGCAGGAGGCGCAACTTTTCCAGTTCGGACCCCGCGATAGATGTAGTCGGACTCGGGCTTTCCGGTACAGGTGTTGGCACAGGATTTGAACCAATAGCCGTTATCAAGTTCGTGAATTTGCGCGTAGGTCAGATCAGCAACTTTAAAATCGGACTCGGTCGTGCGCTTTGTTGTGTCGTCATGCTGAACGACAAGAACGCCGTCTTTGGTGCGCTGGATATCAAGATCAAGGATGTCGACACCATCTCTCACTGATTGTCCGTAGCCGAACATTGACGAATGCGGAGCAACGTCTTCGCCTGCAGCATGGCTCAGCACCACTGGTCTTCCAAGGGCGAGGATGCCGTCGACAGTCGATGCCGGCGATTTCGATTTCACGGTCGTTGATGTTGAGGAACTCGAAGAGGAACTACAACCAGAAAACAGCAAGGCTCCGGCTACAACCACTCCCACGACAACGCCGACGGACTTGCGCATCATTTGATTTTCCCCCCCACAGGTTGCGACTGATGTTCGAACAATAGTTGTTCGAGGGCTTGGAGAGGGTTAAAGCCGGCGTTTCAGCTCAACAAAGACCTCCTCGCCCAGCAACTCTCTCAGTTCATTTGCCAGCGACTCAACAACGGTTTGTTTTCCGACGTAGGCCCGGTCGCCCTCGGTGCAACACCAGGCCATGGTCTCGCCCTCTTCGCCCCAGTCAGCGCGCGTCCAGCGCCGAAGCGTCGCTGATTCTGTGGTCGGTGAGGTTTCGACCCAGTCGATTTTGATAGGCAGTTGCCAGCAGACCGAGGGTTTCCATTCGGTTGGCGACTCACGCGATGCAACGGCCGCGAGGTGCAGCGCACATCCAGCGCCGCCAGCGAAACCGGGCCGGTTCAAAAAAATGCAGGCATCGTCAACAACGCGTGTGTTTGTCGCCGTCTCGTTAGCGAAGACTCCACCGGTTTGAGCCTCAGCATGAAACTGAAACATCGAGGGTTCGATCATTGCCGCCAAAGCACTGATCATCCGAGACTCGTCTTCACCATCGAGTTCGGCCCCCACTGAACAACAGCCTTGCTGAAGTTCCTCCGAAGGCTGATCGTGGATACCGAGACAGCCTCGACCCCAGATGCAGGTCCAGTTCGACTGCAGGAAATTGGCGTCGAAAATCCAGGTCACATCACCGTCGACAATTCTTGGGTTCGTGGAATCTTCCCGGTCGAATGGCACGGCCTGCATACCGGGAGCGTAGTTCTCCAATATTCTGTCAACCCGATCGCCATAAACTAGAAAAAGTTCAGGAGGTTTTCGATTTAAGGACCCTCTGCCAACTTAAAAGCACGCCGCAAAGAGGACTCGAAGTGACAATGCATCCAACAACATCCAGACAGAGCCTGCCAACAGTTGATGGGCGCACGGCACGTCGCGATAGGGGTCGCGCCGCCGTTCTTGAAGCAGCGTTAGAACTTTTTGAGGAAGACAACCTCGAACCAACTCCCGAACAGATCGCACATCGCGCTGGACTCTCAACACGTTCGGTGTACCGATACTTCACTGATCGCGAAGAACTCGTGCGCGCGGTAGTTGCCCATAAACAAATGAAGATTCTGCCTTTCTTCCAAATTGAGGAAGTCGGCCGGGGAACACAGCAGCTTCGCCTCACCCGATTTGTTGATTCTCGTTTGCAGGTCTACGAGGCAATCGGGGCCAGCGCCCGGGCCATGGCGATCAAGGCATCAAGCGACCCGGTCATTCGCGAGCAGGTTGAATTTAGAAAATCGATATTCCGGCAGCAGATTGAGGTTCAGTTCGCGATCGAACTTAATGAAATGAACAGACAGAAACGCATTTCGACGCTCAATGCCATTGATGTTCTTACTCAAGTCGAATCACTTGACCGGCTTCGCCTTGACCTCGGAGTTTCCGCCGACGAATGTCGGCTTCTCCTCATCTCGACAATTCGTGCACTGCTCGAGTGCACGCACTGAATCAAGATCACTCAGTGGGTCAACGTGGCTGCTGGAACTAGTTAATTGGGAATTTACACCGTGATGGTGGTGAAACTTCCCGTAGTCGTAAATGCAACCGACCGGGTGGTAGCAAAATCGGTTTTGTTCAAATCAATGACATACCACTGCGGATCATTGATCGTGCTGTAGATATAGCGGTTATCGGTGAGATTGCATACCGTTGACCACATCGTGAGTAGCGGCATCAGGCCACCTGCGGTCTCTTCCATCACCGTGCCAGGAACAAGATCAAAACCATGAAGGATGCGAACAGTGTCCATCTCGGCAGCTTTTGAATCAATCGACTGCTGTGCAAAACGTGAGTTCGCAAGAACTCGAATAAATCGAGATGGTGAGTTTTCGTCAGCAGGTAGACCGCGAAAACCTTGACCTTGACCAGAGGGGGCAAATGTCGTGCCGCCAATAGTTACGGGTTTGGGATTATCGGGGGTGAGGCTCAAATAATTGGCGACGTTTGTGAGATGCCATTCAAGATACGGAGCATTTGTCGCAACCTGAACGGGATTATCGGATACCACCATGCCCTCAGGATGAAACTCGGCTACAACGCAAGAATCTTTGTCATGCAAGATGATGTGAAGAGGCAGCGCAATCGGAACCTCTTTCGGTTTCCAATCAACAACGTTGCATCCAGCAAGTGCAGCTTTTGCTTCAGCAGTGGAAGAGCAGGTTCCCAGTAGGAAGGCGAGAGTTTCGAGAATGCCGATATCAGAGCCGTCATTCTTTGCGTCGTAGTACGTCGCATGATCGGGCATATAGAGCAGATGACCCGATAACCCGGCGGAGTTCATGGCATCGGAAAACCAAGGCTGCCCAAACCCGGCCATGCCCACGACGCCATACTTTCCCGTCCAGGTCTTGCCCTTTGGGCCTGAACCCGATGTGCCCTGATGATCGCGGGCAAGAACCGCTAGTTCCCAAGGCAGCACATCGGGAAACTCCATCGTTCGACCAACACACACGGTGCCGTCTTTTGCTGCCGGGTGTTTGAAGTTTGTGCACATGAGCCAATCTTAGGGTCATCGCTTCAACGCTTAAAGACCCGACGTAGTAGACCACAAGGGTCTATTTCACTGAGGGGGAGTTCCCGAATGTCTGAACCGCTTGTTCTTGTCGAGGCCGAAGGCCCGGTTCTTGTCGTCACTATCAACCGGCCCGAAAAGAAAAACGCCGCCAACGCTGAAGTGCTTTGCCGGCTCTATGACGCGTGGGTTCGGCTCGATACAGATGATTCGCTTCGGGTCGCCATCCTCACGGGAAAGGGCGACACGTTCTGCGCGGGTATGGACCTTGCCGAAATTGGCCGCCTGCGCCAAGGCGTAGTCGACAATGAGTGGTTGCAACGATTCAAGGACCAGCCCGAGGTCATTCTTGGCGGTTGGCTTAAGACTTACCGCCCCACCAAGCCGATCATCCTCGCCGCTGAAGGGTTCGCCCGGGCCGGCGGCACCGAAATCTTGCAAGGCACCGATATTCGCGTCGCCGGCGAAAGTGCTGTCTTTGGTGTCACTGAAGTACAGCGAGGCCTCTTTCCTATGGCCGGTTCGGCAGTTCGGCTTCGGCGCCAGATCGGTTACGCCGTTGCTGCCGAGATGTTGCTCACTGGCGAAGACCTTCCCGCACATCGTGCCCTCGAACTTGGCCTGATCAATCACGTTGTACCCGATGGTCAGGCACTCAACAAGGCACGCGAGATCGCAGCGCGCATTGCCCGCAACGGCCCACTGGCCGTAAAAGCCATCTTGGCCACATTGCGCGATACCGAAGCGATGCCCGAAGCAGATGCTTTTGGAATCGAGATGCGTCATGGTGGCACGGTGATGCAGTCGAAAGATGCCGCCGAAGGACCACGAGCGTTTCTCGAAAAACGCGATCCCGTCTTCACCGGCGAATGATCGGCTGATAACCATGACAGCTCCGAAGAAACCGACCGTTGTCGTCGCTGGTCTCGGCGATACTGGCGCACTGATCGCAACCCGTTTGGCTCGGAAATTCAACGTGATTGGTATTTCAACCCGACCGGCGTTGGTCAGCGGACAGGAACTTGGCACGCGTCTGATTGATCTTCCCCGGTGGCGTCGCACCTATTTGATTCCCTACCGTCGTTTTCACAAACTCGATTCTGTCGATGTCGTACACGGCCGAATCACCGCCATCAATTTTGATTCATCGATGGTTACGGTTGATCTCGCATCGGGTTCGACGCGAGAGATGAACTACGACTACCTCGTAATTGCTACTGGCGTCTCCAATGGATTTTGGCGCCATGACCGTGTTGAAGATTTAGCCAGAATCGAAACAGAACTCTCTGCCATCAACAAGGAACTCAGCGATGCGTCATCAATCGCAGTTATCGGCGGTGGGGCAACTGGAGTCAGTGTTGCTGACAATCTCGCTCGGGCCGGCAACTCAGCGGTGCACCTATTCCATAGCGGCGAAGAACCCCTGCCGGGTTATCACCCCAGCGTTCGTCGCTGGATGGCGCGGCAACTTGTAACCGATGGCGTCACCGTGCACTCCAATCATCGGGCCGCCATTTCCGCAGATTTTGCCGGTGATCAACTTACCCACGGGCCGATTACGTGGTCGACCGGCCAAGAGCCGTTCACGGCTGATGTCACCCTGTGGGCCCTCGGTAGCGTGACCCCACACACCAAGTTCCTGCCTTCATCGATTCTTGACGACGAGGGATTTGTGAATGTCGATAAGAATCTGCGCGTTGTGAATCATTCGAACGTTTTCGCCGTTGGAGATGTCGCCGCCAGCGACCCTTTGCGCAGTTCCGCACGTAACTGGGGGTTCCGGGTTGTTGTCGCCAACGTGAAAGAACTTGCGCGCGGGCGTACGTCGAAACTCGCTACTTATAAAGCCTCTGAGTATCGGTGGGGTTCAATTCTGGGCCTACAGGAGGACGGTCTTACGGTTGTACAACCCAACGGCAAGCGATTCCGAATTCCCCGCAAACTGGCTAAGCCCCTGCTCTTTGGCGTGTTTGTACAACGTGTTCTTTATGGTGGGTTGCGTAAAAACTGATGGCTGCTCACTAACGTCGGAGTGTCTTTTATGACTCAATCCCCGCCTGAAAATCAATTAGTGCCCACGTTTTGGCACCTTGACGACATCGACTGGACAGAAGTTCAGCGGCAGCAAAATTCCGACGGCAGGATTTCGGTCGTCCGCGAAAAATGGCCCATCATTCGTCCCGGCTTTCTCTCTGCATACGTGCACTATGAGCCAGGAATGGTCGTGCGCCGCCACGGCCATCGCAGCAACCACGTTGTTTTCGTGCTTGGCGGCAGCGGTTGGTTCGGTACCGATACGTGCACACCAGGAACACATATCCATGTTCCTCTTGGCGCAGCCTTCGGCCCGATCATCGCTGGCCCTGCGGGTTTGACTTGCTGGGAATTGAGCTTCGGAGAGTTCGGCGGCTGGGGTGATCAACCTGAGCTTTATCAAGAAGAAATAGCCACTCGCAACATCACTCCACTTCCTGATCCCCCGCTCGAAATCGGCGATTGGTTTGTCGACCCACGTGGTGACTGGGGCGCCGAGCGATCCTCGCCCAAGGTCGAGGGCATGAACTCGGTCCAACTCCATGTTGATGACATCGCGTGGATTGAGGCCGTACGAGAAGAGTCTTCTGATGGCTACACCGCAATAGTTCGCGAAAAATCACTAGTTGCTCTGGCTGATTTTGCCAGCGTATTGATGGAGTACTCACCGAATACCGAAACGAGTCGAGTGACTGAGGGTAAGCACCATCTTTTTTGGATCATTGGCGGAGGTGCATGGTTTGACGGACGCTGGTGCCCGGAAGGAACCCACGTTGAGCTACCTGCCGGTTCAATGATCCCGGCAATTCGCGCCGGTAAGGCCGGCGTTCAGTTTCTCGAACTCACGAGCGACGTGTGAGTTCATGACTTCGGCTCTTCAAGCGGATGAACTGCTGCATGAAGCTGTCGCTGCCACAGGCCTTGAAGACTTCGGTCCGGGAGATTTTCAAGATGGACTCGCCGTCCTCATGGAAAGTCTCTACGCCGATGCCGATCTCACCCCCGCGGCCCTTGACGGAGTTCTGTCGGTCTTTCGTCGTCGATTAGAGAATCGCCTCCGTGTAGAAGAGTGGTATCTCTCGAACCCAGCCGCCACACTTTCTCCCATCGAAGGCCCCGTCGACATCATGGGGCTTCCACGAACCGGCACCACTGCTTTGGCCAACATGATGTCACTTGATACTCAATTTCGTGCCCTGCGAGGCTGGGAACAATCGCAGCCATGCCCTCCTCCTGAGATTGACACGGAGAAGTCTGATCCCCGTCGCCTTGCTGCAATGGCGGCAGAAAAAAACGTTGCTGCAAACCTGAAAGCTATGCATCTTTACGAGGTTGATGCGACCACCGAAGACTCAGAACTTTTAGGAATGGCCTTTCATGGCCAGCAATTCACTCTTCCTGTTTATCGGTATCACCAATGGTGGCGAGATTCTGATTGCACGGAAACCTTCGCCTATCACCGACGAGTTGTCGCCCTTCTCGGATCCAATCGGCCGCCCAACCGCTGGCTCTTTAAAGCACCACACCACAAATTTCATCTCGAAGCGATCATTGCTGCTTATCCCGATATTCGCTTCGTCATGACTCACCGTGATCCAGCAAAAGTTGTTCCCTCCTACACAAGTATGGTCTCAACCATTTTCCCCGAATCTTGCCAAGAACGCGATTACGCAAAGATCGGACAAGAGGTTTCAGATCACTTGCGAATCGGAATGCAGAACTGCATCGCCGCACGAGAACGAATAGGCGAGGAACGCTTTATCGACGTTCATCATCGCGAACTTGTTTTGAATCCGATGGCAACACTCGAGCGAATCTATTCGCAACTCGATCTCGAGTTCACCAAGGAGTTTCACGATGAACTCGCCCGATGGCAGGCTCTTAATGCCCCCGGAGCACACGGGGTTCACTCTTATACTCCCAATCGTTTTGGTCTTGACGCCGAACAACTTAGAGATGACTACCGCTTCTACATCGACCATTTCGATGTAGAGATTGAAAACTAAAGTAGGAGCACACCAGAAATGCAAAGTGAAGAGCCTGCGAACACCCTGCTTTCATGGTCAGAACAAATGCAATTGCTATCGCCCCTCGGCGAGGAACTCATGTCGGTCTGGCGCCCTGAAGGGGCAACGGCATCTGAGATTCAGGATATGAACAAACTTGTACTTTCAATGCTGGCCTCGGGATATTTCTGTCGCGTTTACACCGACGAATCACGACCCGTCTTTATGCCAGTTTGGAATTACGCCTGCAATCAAGGCGGGCCTGACCCTGATTACGTTTATTCCACCACCGAAGTGGACCACTCTGGGGTTTATCAAATTTCTGGGTTCCGGGGTACTTCTCGGTTTGTCGAGATCACGCAACAGTCCTATGACATTTTGAATGTCTCCTACCTCAGAGGCCAAAACCCCGTTCCGATTACTCATGATCTTGACGATCTACGCCTTGATGATTCTGGGGCATTTTCGGTAGTCCTCAGTTCGGTGCGCCCCAACGGGTACACCGGAGATTGGTGGAAACTTGAGACCACGACCCGACGGCTTTTAATGCGCCGGTGTTCGTGCGATTGGATCAATGAGATTGATGCACGAGTTGCAATCGAAAGAATTGATCTCAATGGCGGCGATATGAGCGCAGCCGAAATCTCACGAAGGTTCTCAGAAATGGCGGAATGGATTCGGGGCACGATCGAATTCGATATGGGACTGGTTCGCCACTATCGAGAGCACCACGGCATCAACACATTTCTTCGCTCGACCAAGATTGATTCGATTGGTGGTCTTCCAACTCAGGCCTATTACGACGGAATCCATGAGATCAACGATGACGAAGCATTGATTCTAGAAACTGAACTTCCCAACACATCTCGATATTGGCAAGCGCTCGTTGCCGATGACCGTTTTTGCACGGTCGATTGGGTCAATCGTCAATCAAGCCTGAACGATTCTCAAGCAACGATTGATTCCGATGGGCGGGTTCGATTCGTAATCTCCCGTCAGGACCCAGGGGTACCGAATTGGCTCGATAAAGCTGATCTTCCCTGGGGCGTCATCCAAATGCGACTCAACCACGCATCGTCGTTTCCCGATCCCACTCTCATCAAGGTGCCCGTGGCCCGCATTCGCGAGTATCTGCCCGCAGACACACCCGTCGTGACCAACGAACAACGACAGGAATCGCTTCGGCTTCGTCGCCAAGGAGCTCAGTTGCGTCGTATTTGGTAGGCAACAGGCCTAAACCGAACGCTTCACCGCACGACAAGTGGGCTGGGTTTCAGGATCGGCGTGAAGCCATCGGAAAAACATGATGCCCACACTGTGGCCACTGGTATCGAGCCAGTTCGCAGCACCGGGATCGCCATCAGAGATCACAATCTGCACCGAACCATCTGCATTCGCTTCGACCTCACCATTGTTGATGTTTGACCGGCGATCAGGGAAACACTGGTACCAGCGATCACAAATCTGCAAAGCCCAGTAGGGCGTTTCCGGCGGCGTGAAATCAATCACAAGCACTTCGTCCTCCGCTTTGCGCCACCAGGTGTAGGCGTAGATCACATCAGGGTTCGGAATGGCGGCAACGATGTCCTCAGAGGTTTGGCGAATGAACTCATTCGAGAACGGGCGACGTTCCGGGGTCCAGAGCTGATTGAGCTGAGCGTTCCACCGCAACGACTTCGCGGCGTTTGCAATGCGGCTATTCATCTCTCTTGGACCAGGTAGCAATATCGCCGATATCGGCTGCATCTCAGATGCGGCATCGACGAGGTTAATTTCCCAAGCGCCGGGAGCTTGGGTTTCGCGGCTGTGGAAGTACTGACGGATGATCACTCGTGACGCTGCAGGATGACTGAATTCGTAGGTAAACGTTCCATCGGCACGAACGATTTCGTCGACATCAACTGAGCGCACAATCGATGTCGCACCCGATTCACTGGCACCGGCATAGACGGCTATTCCGACGTAGGTGGCATCACCACGCAAACCGCTAATTCGGTACATCTTGTTAGGTCTGACCGCCGCAACGTCGTAGTCGATGTCTGGTCCTGCGGCTCCGAGATAGCGAACTGAGTCAAGCATCGGAAGAAACGAAGGATGATCTGCGTCAAGGCGCAATACCGAACTTTGCGATACGGCAGCAAGTATTCGGGTGATGTAAAGGTTGCCATCGGCCCGCTCTCTCTCATTCAGCGGTTCGGGATCTCCCTCAATAAGCGAAACCGCAAATTCAAGAGCCTCAGAAAATTCTTCCCATGCATCTCCGATTGTCATGAGAAGAGAGTAGAGCGCCGTCGATTGTCCGAAACTGAAATCTCGGCACCCCAATCAGCGGCACCGCAAGGCTCAGCCGGTGAACTTGGGGGCGACCGCTTCGTCGGCGTCTGGCTCGCCCTGCGGCCCCTGCGCGAAATTTGCGTTGGTCCCGAAGCGGAACATTTTGGGAGCTGAAGATGTTGCTGTTGCTGTCGCTCCCGACGGTATAAGTCGTTTCGCTGCTGCCTGCTGTGTGAGTAGTGACTGAAGCTCAGCCACGATTTCCGAAATCTGCGGGGTAGCCATGAGTACTGGATCGGCAGCAATATTTCGAAGTTCAAGGGGATCTGTGCTCGTGTTGTAGATCTCAAGTTGGTCGGGCAGGGCCTGCAGTTTCAACGTGGTGTTCGCATTTTTATTGCCCGGCAACTGCATCACGCCGTCAACAATCGTTACTGCATCTCGGCTATTCGGCGAACTCCAAAAATTTGGATTGTCGAAATATCGTGTGTACTTCCATCTTTCGCTTTGTCCTGAAGGGCCTGTCGGCAGATTCGCAATAACCGATTCAAGATGACATGGCTGCGTGACCGCTGCGTACATCGTGCCGTTCCATCCGATTTGCTGCACCCCGCGCATCGGCTCATCATCAGTCATAAAATACTGAGGATCATCAGCGATGGAAGCAGATAAACCGAGAAGAAATCCGGAAAGATCGCGACCGGGAAGCAAGCGAGCCTGCGTATGTGTATTTGACAACTGACTGATGAGGGTTTGCTGATCAAAACCGGCAAGGCCCAGCATTGTTGGTAAAAGATCGGCATGACTCGTGAGCGCATCTGTGGATCTCGCGCTTGGGAACAACGTCGGATTGTGAATGACAAACGGCACCTTGATGACCTCGTCATAGGCGACATGCCACTTCTGATGCATGCTGCCATGTGAACCAAGTAATTCGCCATGATCAGAGAGGTAGACCACGACGGTCTCTCGGTACGTTGAGTTGTCGGCCACGAGCGCATCAATCACTGTTTTGATTTGCGCATCAACTGTTTTCTGCAATTGATAATAAAAACGTTGGTAGTCCGAAGTAGTGAAAGTCGGTTGGAGTGCATGAGGATAGGTGTCTCGATAGCTCTGTTGCGCATCGGGTTTTTGATCAAGGTCGTCTGTCAGTGTGCGAGCCCAAGCCGCCGATTCAAAAAGATCGGTCGGTACATTCGAACCGTTTAGTTGACCCTGCAAATAAAGCGCAGTTGCGGGCGATACCTGCCCGGCGAGCAGGGCGAGTTGCCCCCAAAGCACGATGTCATGAGGGTTCACAAATGATGCAACAGCCAGCCACGGCCTCGTGGCAGTTCGAAGGCTTGTCATAAGTTCGACACTTTGGGCCGCGAACACTTCGTCACGACCCGATCCGCCGGGGCCTGAGGATGCCGAATTCGCCGGTGCCGAGCCGTGCGGCTCTGGTCCGACCCAGCCGGTGAAACCGAATGCTTCCAACATGTCCGCTTCGAGATAGATACTTTCGGCCGCAGCATTTCGCGATCCATCGGCATTGGTCGAAGCAAACGGCTGGTGTGTGCCGGGTGTGTACAAGTCAGCGTCAGAAACGTGCCACTTACCCTTCCAGTACGTGTCGTAGCCGGCGGCTCGGAACCACGCGCCCATTGTCGGAACCGTTGTTGGGTCGAGCCAGTAAAGGTCTTCTTCGAGCGCAGACTTTGCAATTCCCGAAGTTTGTGTCACTCCGTGCAGCGATGGGTACTGACCAGTCAGAAACGATGTTCGACTTGGGGCACATGCGGTCGCCATGGTGTGGTGATTTCGAAACTCCATGCCGTTGGCCCGGAGCTGACTTTGAGCGGGCAGGTTCGTTGCTCGCCAAGCGGTGAGCGCCGCTGATTCATACGAGGTTGGAAATCGTTGTTCATCAACGATGACAACGAGAAAGTTCGGCTGAACCATTAACGGACCACGAGGAACAAAGGCTTGGGGAGCAACCGACACAGTCTCCGCCACGGCACCGGCAGGCGATACCCCGGCCGCCATCGCGGCGGCAGCAACTCCTACCGCACCGGCGCCTTTGAGCACCTGTCGCCGCGAAACATTGCGACCCGAACCTTGAGTACCGCCGACGGAGAACATAATTCAGCCTTTTCTGCTTCGGAAAAATCGCCGCTACCGCTCTTTTGCACTTTGTTGCCGAGACGAATCAACAGTGATTGCATGCTCAGAATACTTTCAAGTTACCGAACGCACACGTCACTGCAAATTCGGTAACGAACTTTTTTGGTGCGGTCATTACCCGTTTGAAGGCTCCAACCTCACTAGAGTCACTTTCGTGAAATCACTCCTTGGAAACATTGTTCGTGGATTCTTGATGGGAGCGGCAGATGTGATACCAGGGGTTTCCGGAGGAACTGTCGCTCTAGTTCTCGGCATCTATCGCCGACTAATCGCCTCAATTCGAGAGGGCGCAAACGTCCTTGGCCGAGCACTCAAATTTGATTTCGATGGTGTTCGACAGGCATTTGGCCTCGTCGAATGGAAGCTCCTAGTTCCGTTACTTGTCGGCATACTTCTTGCGATCGGGGCGCTTTCGGGAGTGATCGAACACCTTCTCGCCGAGTCCCCCGTGGAAATGGCGGGGTTGTTCTTCGGGCTGGTGGCAGGTTCAGTGGTTGTGGCATGGGGTTTACTCGAAAAGCGAGACGCTCGCCGGTGGACCGTCCTCGTCATTGTGGCGATTATCACCTTCATCGTGCTCGGGCTTCGGGGCGGCACCAGCGATGATTCGGTGAATCAGATCATGGAACCGGCACTATGGGCATTTTTCTTTGCGGGTGCGATCGCCATCTGCGCCATGATTTTGCCCGGCATCAGTGGCTCATTTTTACTTGTGGCAATGGGGATGTACGGCCCCATCTTGGGTGCAGTCAATGACCGTGATTTCGTAACAGTGATTGTCTTCAGCCTTGGCTGCGTGATCGGTTTGGCACTGTTCTCTCAGGTACTGCACTGGGCGTTAGTGCGCCACGAGCCAACGGTTATGGCTGGGCTCATTGGTTTAATGATTGGCTCAATTCGCGTGTTGTGGCCCTGGCCCGCAGGACTCGACAGCACCGAATTGGAATGGGTAAGCGACCCGGTAGCGCTACCGATTCTTCTTGCCGTCATCGGATTTTTCGTGGTGATCGCCATCGATTTGATCTCGGCCCGGATCGCCGGACACGACCATATAGACGTGTCCTACCTGCCGGAAGACTGACGAAAAAATCAAAATGACGGCACTTCTGCCTGTTCAGTCCGGCACAATTGCTTGTCGAAGTTGCACTGGTTGAGGCGCTTTCCGTCGCTTTGAAACTCTTATGTTGAGCATTTCGACAAGCACTGCAAAGGCTATGGCCGAATAGATGTAACCCTTGGGTATTTTCTGACCCAAGCCCTCGGCAATGAGCGTGACCCCGATGAGTAGCAGAAACGACAACGCCAACATCTTTACCGTGGGGTGATTATTTACAAATACGTAGATGGACCGAGATGCAAAAAGCATCACGGCCACTGAACTGAGTACTGCGACAACCATCACTGGCACATAGGTCGTCATACCAACTGCCGTGATAACCGAATCAACCGAGAACACGGCATCAAGAAGAAGCACCTGACCAATCACCGAAAGAAATGTCGGGGCTACCTTCTCGCTAACGTGATGCTCGGTTCCTTCCAGTTTGTTATGAATCTCTTTGGTGGCCTTGTAGATAAGGAACAATCCGCCAGCGAGCAGGATCAAGTCTTTTCCAGAGAAGGACAGGCCGAAGAGTTCGAATAACTCGGCCTTCAATCCAATCACCCAGCCAACGGCTAGAAGCAGTGCCACTCTCATTCCGCCAGCGGCCAAAAGACCAGTTCGCCGGGCTTTGTCCTGCTGCTCCTCAGGAAGTTTCGAGGCGAGGATTGAGATGAAGATGACGTTGTCAACCCCCAACACAATTTCAAGCAGTAACAGCGCTGCGAGGGCACTCCAGATCTCGGGGTTTGTTATCCATTCCATGCTTTAACGCTAGGCCACTTTTGCTTGTGAGGTCCCCAGAAAAGACCGAAAATCCGTTGATCTCGAGAGGGTCGCGTGCACTGCCGAAAGGCTAGATTCGGGGCTTCAAGAAAAGGTAGTGATGTTGATAACAAGTGACGAACACCGCAAACGTTCCATCTTCTTGATAGCAGTAGTTCTTACTGCTTTCAGTCTGCTCGTGACTGCCTGTGGGGGCGGCCGCTCAAGCACATCGGACAACGGCACGGAAACCTCAAAGGCAACCTCTTCGACCGATTTCGGCACAATGGCTACGCCCTGTGGCACGGGCGATGCCGAGGGCGCTACCCAGCAAGGAGTCACCGATACCAGTATCACTATTGGTTACGGCGACGACGCCGGTTACACGGCATCTCCCGGGTTGAACAAAGAAATGTCCGATGCAATCAAGGCCATGATGAAGTGGTGTAACGATCAGGGTGGGATAAACGGTCGTCAAATCGTAGGCAAGTACTACGACGCTGCTATCACGAATGTAAATAACGTGACGCTTGAGGCTTGTTCGCAGGTGTTCATGCTCGTAGGTCAGGGGTGGGCTTTTGATTCTGCCCAGGAAGCCACTCGTGTCGGCTGCCAGTTGGCGTCAGTTCCGACATACAGCGTATCGCCACAGTTTTCCAATGGTCCGATGATGGTGCAGCCCTCGCCGAATCCTGCCGATTTCGCCAACGTTTCCGCTGCCGCGCAAATAGCCGAAAAGTTTCCGACCAAAGTAAAAAAAGCAGTCACGATGTACGGCGATTATTCCGCAACCATAGATTTGGCTGAAAAAGCCGTGGCGGCTTACTCCCAAGTTGGCTGGGAATTTCTTGACTGCAGCCAAAAATACAACATCGGTGGCGAAGCGGTCTGGGCCCCAATGCTCCAACGACTCAAGGATTGTGGTGCCGAGGTCGTCTATTTCTCAGGATCACCGGCGCCACATTTTGAAAACGTCCTCGACGCAGCAAAGGCAATCGGATTCAGCCCGATCTGGATGCAGGAGTCCAATTTCTATGACACTGCATTCGCAAACTGGAATAAAAACGGCAACGCCGACAATGTTTATGTGCAGTTGACCTATTACCCGTTTGATCAAGCGGAGAGAGTGCCGGCAACGGCAAAGTATCTAGAGATCGTGAAAGCCAACGGTGGATCGACCAGCCTCTCCGGCGCCCAAGCCACTGCCGCTTTTCTTCTTTGGGCTCAGGGCGCAAAGACATGCGGCTCAACGCTTACGAGCCAATGTGTGATCGACAATCTCAAGAAGGTCAACAATTACGACGCTGGTGGTCTGCAGTCACCCACAGATCCGGGGGGCAACAAACCCGGAGATTGCTCAATGGTGGTGAAACTTTCAGGAACCAAGTTTGAACAGGTGCTTCCGACAGCGATAGGGACTCAAGCGTGCAACCCGAAGTACCTCGTTCGTCTCACGGGGCCAATTGTTGATCGTGCCAAACTCGATGCCAACCGTATTTCGCAAACAGGGGGCTGAAGCCTTCGTTTCGGTACGTTTGCTTTGCTCGAGCGTGAACATAGCTAACTGTGCAATCCTCGGCTTCAGCAAAGACAGACGTTAGGGGCGTTCATGCTTGATTTCGAGATTATTGGGGCCACCGTGGTAGATGGCACGGGGGCTGCCGCATTTCTGGGCGACATCGGAATTCGTGATGGGCGCATTGTGGCGATTGCCAAGCCCGGGTTGTTAAACGAAGAGGCACGCGAGACATTCGATGCCACTGGGCTCGTCGTATGTCCCGGCTTTGTCGACATGCATACCCATTACGACGCGCAATTATTTTGGGATCCCTTCGCCGCTCCATCGAACGTGCACGGGGTCACTTCGGTAATCGGCGGCAACTGCAGTTTCAGCATTGCACCGGTTCACCCGCATGACGCCGACTACATCCGCCGGATGCTGGCAAAGGTAGAAGGCATGCCGCTGGGGGCTCTTGAACAGGGAGTTCCTTGGACTTGGTCAACCTTTGGCGAGTACCTCGATGCCCTCGAGGGCACAATCGCAGTAAATGCCGGTTTTCTGGTCGGACACAGCGCACTTCGCCGTTATGTGCTCGGTGCAGAAGCCAATTTCCGTGAGGCAAGCGCGGCTGAACTTGATGAGATGCGCCAGGCGCTCGCCGCTTCGATCGAAGCCGGCGCGCTCGGACTCTCTGTCGACTGCTCAACATCACACAGTGACGCCAATGGCGACCCGGTCCCTGCGAAAGGCGCCAACCGAGATGAAATTCTTGCGCTTTGCGAAGAGGTTGGTCAATGGCCCGGCACCACCCTCGAAGGAATCTTCGAGGGTGCAAGCGATGGATTCGACGAATCGGAGCTTGAACTGTTGCCCGAGATGTCGGTGCGAGCCAATCGACCACTGAATTGGAATTTGCTCGTGGTCGACACCCGCGATCCCGGTCGTATCGACCGTCATCTTGCCGTGTCGAAACGGGCGCGTGAACTCGGCGGTCGAGTTGCAGCACTCACGATGCCGGTAATCGTTCCGATGAACATGAGCTTTGGTACTTACTGCGCACTCAACCTGATGCCAGGTTGGGGTCCGATTCTTAACGCGCCAATTGCCGAACGTATTGAGATGTTGCGAGACGAGCCCACCCGTCGGATGATGGTCGCTCGTGCCGACAGCGAGGAAGCAGGCATGTTCCGTCGCCTCGCAGGATTCGCCGACTATGTGATTGGCGATACGTTTAGCGAGGAAAATAACGGGCTCGTCGGTCGTAAAGTGCGCGATATTGCCGCCGAGCGTGGTGACGTTGAACCGTTCGACACCCTCATCGATATCGTCATTGCCGATGGCCTTCGCACCGTGTTGTGGCCCAGCGCCTCCGATGATGACGATGCACACTGGGAACTGCGCCGTGAACTCTGGGAAGACCCCGATGTCATTTTGGGTGGTAGCGATGCGGGAGCGCATCTCGACCGCATGTGTGGGGGTTTTTATCCCACACGCCTGATTGCCGATTCACTGCGCGGAAGAAAACTTCTGAGCCTCGAGCGTGCAGTGCAGGCCCTCAGCGATGTTCCGGCCCGTTACCTCGGGCTTCGCGACCGTGGGCAGGTGCAAAAGGGATGGGTTGCCGATCTTGTCGTGTTTGATCCCGCCACCATCGATACTGCTTTGCCCACGATTACCCATGACCTGCCTGGGCAATCCCCGCGCATGCACGCCGATTCAGTCGGAATTCTGCGTGTATTCGTCGGTGGCGTCGTTACCGTTGCCAACGGTGCAGCGACTGGCGCTCGGCCCGGGTCGATCCTGCGCTCGGGTCGTGACACTGAAACCGTCGCCGTACACTAAACATCGTTACTAGTCGGACCTTCGGCTTTCCTTAGGCAAAGTGTGTTCTAGCGATCCATGCCTTACATAGTCCCACCAACGAGGCATAATGGTTACACCGTCACGTAACTTTCACGACTCAATAATGTGACACACAAAAATTTGAACGGAGAAAAATATGGATCGTCTCAAGACGTTTATTGCCCCGGTTGTGGTTCTGGGTGTCTCACTCATTGTGTTCATTCTCAGCGCTGCACGCCTCTAACCACTTCTGCGCGCAACGCTGAAAATGACCCAAAGTTAACTATTTTTTACTTGTCGTCAGACAAGTTGTCGATACCGTTACCGATTGCCATGAACGTTGGCGCCCACAGTCCGACAAAAATTCCGAATCGCTCACCGGCTGCAGCATCAACTTCATTGCCCGTTCCACCCATGGTGAACCAGATGGCAATACTTCCGATGACTGACAGGAACCCGAGTGCGTAGGAAAGGTTAGCGCTGTAGCCAAGAGACTTAAGTTTACGAAGCACCACATTCTCCTTCTTCAGCGTTGAGAGGATCTCAACATCCTCACGTTAGCCAAGTATGCAGTCGAAACTGCGGTATTCGGGCTCTTCCCCCAAAAAGGTCAATCCCTGTCTTTTAGTTTTTTTCGCCAGGCCGAAAAAGACTGAAGAGACCCTGCGTGCGGGCGACGAAGCCAGGGGTAGGGGTGCAATTCGGCGAGGTCAGTGAACTTGGCAAAACTCGGCACTGGCGCATAGGTAACGGCAACGTTATTTTGCCTCGCAAACTCGTACGGATTGCCCAAGTAAACCTGCGTCTCGCGCCTTTCAGCTAAATCCCTGAGCGTTTCGATATAAAAAATGATTCGTTTACTTGAGAGTTGCAGCTTCGAGAGGGCAGCTTCATTAAAGACGAACGCCACTGGCAATTCAGGATGTTCAGAAAACGCCGGGTCACTGTCTCCGAGCGAATCAATCGTTAGAAGCACGACCTCTGGAGGCCGATTTGTGTACGCCGCTACCGGCCCGGTTGTCGCCGCCAAATCGGGATCAGAAAAAAGAAGCGGATCAACTGAGGCCTCGTGAGGGGACTCGATATCGGCAAATTCTTCTATCGGACAGTTTTTTTTCAGAGGACAACTTTTACAAACGCCGGGGGCTCTACTTTCTACCTGCCACCTCGCGAACCCATAGGGCTTGCCCGTCGCTGTGCCTACGGTCCACTGCCAACCTGCCAGGTTCGCAGCGCGTGAACCATCAAGCAGATGCTTAAACATCCGCTCCTGACCTTGCCGCCAATGTATTTGATTGCGAACAGACCAGTGCGATGCCAGCCACATCCGACTTTGGTTCACTAACCAACCTTCGGTCTCAAGTTCTTCAACAACGGTGTCGACGCATGCCATACCCGGCGCCCAACCATCTCCAAGAGACTCTTGCCCATGGGTGAAGCGCAGATCTTGGAATAATCGAGTGCCCATTCTGGCGTAGAGATGCCGTGTGTATTCCTGCCAGAGAAGTTCGTCCTGAAACTTTTTTTTATCTTCGTACGGGGCAGAGCGAACTGCCTTCCATAACTGCGGCAACGTCAGCAGATTGTGTCTGATGTAGGGAGAGAGGCCGGTTGCTCCGCGAGTACTTTGCGGGAAGACCTGCGAACGACGTTTGGCGTACCCGGTGATATCGAGTTGAGCCAACGCTTGATCAGCAGCACTTTGCCCACCGGGGATCGAACTGCGACCTCCGCCGGCATGCAAACCAGTGAAGTGGTTATTGAGAATCTGTTCAGTGTTTTCGAAAATATTTAGCGACCGCAACCTCGACTCCTCTTATTTCCGCACCGTCACGAGTCGTCAACTTTTAGGTTCGGGGATAGCGCGAACCATCAGGAAAATTGCCATACAGGGGAGTGTCGCCGTCAGTGACCGCATCTACTAAGAGGTCGCCGCCCACAAACGCACCCTTCCAAGAGCCGCCGCGTCCTCCGAAAACTTCTTCGCGATCACCCCGAGAACGAGGCTTATTAATTCCCACCTTGAAGGACTGAATATCGTCTTTGAAGTTTTCCGCAAACGCTAAATCGTCAGTCGCTAGCGATGCGACGAGTGAGCCATTTGATGCGTTCATTGCAGCAAGTAGTTCTGCTTCGGTATCAACAATCACGATCGAATCGAGTGGACCAAATGGTTCTGAGTGATGCAGAGCCCAAGCCGTAGGGGGAGATAGCACGCAAGCGGGGGCAACGTAGGCCGAGGTGTCCTGACCATCAATAAATCGTCCTCGCTCTACGTGATCGCGAAGCAATGGGATGCCGCCTGTCTTGATGGCTTCATCGAACAAGTTCTTAAGAGAGTCTGCTTTGGAGCGCTGAATTACTGGGCCAAAGTCGAGATCGGGAAGTGGGTCGTCATCATTTTCGACGGCGCAGGGATGACCAAAACGAAGTGAAGCAACAACAGGAAAATACATTTCTAGAAAAGCCGGCAGCAGATCACGCTGAATGACATAGCGCGGGTACGCGGTGCATCGCTGCTTGGCATACTCAAAACCTTTTTTGAGGTGAGGGGCAAGATCCTCCCACTGTGAAAAGTTCCAGATCCCCCACGTGTTGAGACCTTCTTGCTCAAGAATGTGACGTCTGCGGAGATCAGCCAGAGTCGTAGCGACCTTGCGACCGTTAGCGCGACCACCCACAAAGGCCAATGCTCCGAGATCAGGAGAGGAGACAAGCGCTTCGCTTAGGGCTGCCCCCGAACCTGACAACAGCGTGACGGGCAGACCAGCCCGGGCCATGCAGACATGGGCCAAAGTGAGAGCGTGAAAGCCACCCTGCGATGGAGTCTTTGCTACAACCGCATTACCCGCGAGCAACTGAACAAGTTCGGCATGAACTAAAACGCTGAGCGGATAATTCCACGAGGCAATGTTTGAAACCGGTCCCTGCAATGGAGTTCTTTTTTCCATCTGCCGGTCGATCTCCCCCACGTACCAATCCACACCGTCGAGGCAGCGGTCGACATCGGCACACGCGATTTTCCATGGCTTGCCAATTTCCCACATGAGCAGCAAGGCAATGGTGTCGCGATTTACACGTAATAAGCTGACGGCTGATGCGACTTTCGCTTTGCGCTCCTCTAACGGAGTAGCTGACCACTGTTTGTCTTGCCGAATCGCTGCCGACATCGCTTCAGTGGCTTCCGGCCCACTCAAAAGAGGGGGTCCGGGAATGATGGTGTCGTCAACGGGCGAATGATGAGGAGCCGTTGATCCCAGTCCCACCCATTCACCGTTAATGAGATTGAGCAGATGATCAGTTTCAAACGCCTCGGGCGCCGCAGATTTTGCTTTCGCATAAACTTCTGACCAAGAAGTACCGCTTTTGATTTGAAGGCTCATGTGATCAGCCTACAAAGCGATCTGGCTATGGCTCTAGTAGACGCCATATTTCTCTGCTCCGGGTTTGATCTAACTGAGCGTTAATTGGACCCCGGCCCTGCCGTTTCCCCGAACGAGCCTTCCCCCTGTGGCTTCCGGGCCGTTGCGCCGAGTTTCGCGCCACGTTCTGCGCACGTCCCCGCCCTCGTGGGACGGGCTCGTAAGTCCAAACCCGCAGGTCAACGGGTTTACAGAAATGCCGGGTGAAACGCGTTTTGGCGAAAAGTGAAACGCGGCCCAGTGGACTTGTTTCGCATTCCGGATGCTGTCGCGATCTCAACCGGCTACATCAGGTGCGACTGGTCCACTTGTAAAGCGTCAACTAGGCGCAACCTGCGACACATCGAAATCCGATGTGACTCATCCCCGTGTCGATGGCCTGGGGTCGACGGGCTGCCGGTCGATACCGACGGCAGTAAGAATCCGCGCAGAGAAACGAACCGCCCTTAATGACTTTCCGCGGGATCGCGATCTGGGGCTGCCCGGAGTCATAACTCTCGCTCGTCGGTGCGCCGCGCGGATTTCTGGGGGCACAACACCCAGTTGCGACTTCCTTATGTCGTCGAGATGAGTACCAATCCTCAGTCCACTCCCAGACGTTTCCTGCCATGTCAAAGCACCCGAAGCCATTTGATGGGAACGTCCCGACCGCCGAGGTCGCACCCCAGCCCGGAAGTGGATTCCACGGGAAATCGCCGCGGTAGTAGTTCGCCATTGGTTCGCTGATCGAGTCTTGGACATCGCCCCAGGTGTACGTCTTGCCGTCGAGACCGCCGCGGGCGGCAACCTCCCACTGTGCTTCGGTAGGTAGTTGCTTGTTTGCCCACGATGCGTAGGCCTGCGCATCGGCGTGCGCGATGTGTACCACCGGGTGGTCCGATCGGTGGGCAACCGACGAGCCCGGGCCTTCGGGACAGAGCCACGACGCGCCCAGAATCCATGCCCACCACTGCGAGAGGTGGCGAAGGTCAACAGGCCCGTCGGTGGGGACGAACACCATCGACCCCGGGGCCAGATTCTCGACCGGTGCTCCGGGAAAGTCCGCTGGATCAAGCGGTCGTTCGGCAATCGTGGAATAGCCGGTTGCGTCAACGAATTCGGCGTACTCTGCGTTGGTCACAGGGTGGACATCGATCAGGAATTCGTCGACGTACACCGAATGCGCCGGACCTTCCTCGTCGTAGTGCTCGTCAGATCCGAGCAGACTGGTACCTGCCGGAATTCCGATCATGTCGGGCATAGGTTCTCCCCCGATATCGTCAGGTCGACGGGAAACCGGACTGGAGCTTGTTCATCAACTGGGTGATCGTGAAGCTCGCAGACTCCTGAGACGGCGGGAACTCCCTGAGCGTTTCGATCATCTGAGCAACCATCGCCTGCGCAGGGATCAGGAGCCATGCCCGGTCAATGACCCAATCGAAATACGTGTTCGAGGTTTGGTCGGCGCGCTCGTAAGGATCGGTCCGCAGGTTGAAGATCTTCGGCACACGAAGCTCGGTGTAGGGCTCCAGCCAGACCTGCAAGGTGCCAACCGCACGCTGCTCGAGGAACACGAACTTCCAGTTGTCGTAACGCAGCGCGGTGAGATCACCATCGTCGGACACATAGAAGAAATGGCTACGCGGACTTTGAACCACAGCCCCTGTGATGTGGTCGAGTTGATTGAACCCATCGAGGTGAACCTTGTAGTCCTTCCCGTTGAGTTCGACGCCCGCTCGAAGTTCCTCGGCGATATTCGGGCGACCAGCGGCAGCAAGAAAGGTCACGAACCAGTCGTTGTGACTCACGATTCCGTTGAGGACGCTTCCGGCTTCGATCCGGCCGGGCCAACGCACGACCGCAGGAACCCGGTAGGCACCTTCCCAACACGAGTTCTTCTCATTGCGAAACGGCGTCATGCCTGCATCGGGCCATGTGTTCATATGCGGGCCGTTGTCGGTGCTGTACATCACAATGGTGTCTTCAGACAGGCCCAGTTCATCAAGATGGTCAAGCAACTGGCCGACCACCTGATCGTGATCAATCATCGTGTCGTGGTACTCGCTCTGCCACCGACCCGCTTGTCCGCGACTTTCGGGTTTGGTGTGTGTACGGAAATGCATATGTGTCGTATTGACCCACACGAAGAACGGCGAATCGGAAGTGGCGGCATCCCCGATAAAGCGCTTCGTGTGAGCGACAACCTCGTCGTCGATGGTCTCCATACGCTTCTTCGTGAGCGGACCGGTGTCCTCGATACGCCCATCGGCCCAGCTGTGAATGACTCCGCGCGGACCGAAGCGCGATCGGAAGTTCGGGAATTCGGACTCGCTCGGATAATCGGGATGCTCTGGTTCCTCCTCGGCATTCAGGTGATAAAGGTTGCCGAAGAACTCATCGAAACCGTGATTCGTCGGGAGATGCTTGTCCCGGTCGCCCAGATGGTTCTTCCCGAACTGGCCAGTGACATAGCCAACGTCTTTAAGCGCAGTGGCGATCGTCGGGTCCTTGTCCTGGAGGCCGAGGTCCGCGCCGGGCATTCCGACTTTCGTGAGACCGGTCCGGTACGGATTTTGACCACAGATGAACGCAGCCCGACCAGCGGTACAGCTCTGCTCACCGTAGTAGTCGGTGAACCGCGCTCCCTCTTGTGCGATGCGATCGATGTTGGGGGTTCGATAGCCCATCAGTCCATCGCTATAGCAACTCAGATTCGAGATGCCGATGTCGTCGCCCCAGATCACGAGGATGTTGGGCTTCTTCTCTGCCATGGAGTTCTCCTGAACACGGTGCGAACTTGGTACGAATCCAAATCCTAGGGGTCAGTTTCGAGCATCGTCCCCGATTTAAGGCAGTCGCAGCAGTCCCAGCAGTTGCAGCACGACCGTGAGAGTTTGGGCGAGTCTGAACTTTCGACTTCCCCAGAAACCCCGAACGACCCTTCACCAAAAGCTTCCGGGCCGTTGCGCCGAGTTTCGCGCCACGTTCCGTGCCCGTTTGCGCCCTCGTGGGACGGGCTCGTAATTCCAAACTCGCAGGTCGGCGGGTTTACAGAAATGCCGGGTGGAACGCGTTTCGGCCAAAAGCGAAACGCGAGGACCCAAGGCACTCCCCAACCGCCCTGCTAAAGTGCTTCGATAATCTCTCGTGTGAAAAGAGCCTCCGGTGTCAAATCAGGTCCTCACTCGTCGTCGTCTCATCACTGTCCTCTCCGCCTTCACACTGGCACTATTGCTGGTTCTTGTTCCGGTCTCTGCCGGAGCGTCGGGCCAGTCATGGTCCACAGTCTCTAGCCCCAACACCGGCACCTCATCCAACGTCCTGGATTCGGTGTCGTGTGTTTCGGCCAGTGACTGCACCGCCGTCGG